>JBCCBM010000017.1:0-82711 GCA_039034015.1 Pseudomonadota bacterium
CCTGTACCCTGAACTCTCTACCCACCTGGATAGGCGGCCCGACTGCGGACGCGGCCAGCCTGCGGACGCGGCCGTTTCCGTCCGTGAGCTACCTTATATCGAGGTGGCCGAGGGGAGCCGCGGCGACCTCAGCCTCCGCGGGCGCCGCCGGTGGCGCAACGGCCGTGAGCGGCGTTTCGGGCGGCGCGACGGGGGTGACCTCTGGGGTCTCCGCCTCACGCTCGCCGCGGAACCGGCCGATCAGCCCCCCCAACGACACGCTGGGCAGCTGGCGGAAAAGGCCGCCCTCATCCTCGCCCGTGGAGGCGGAGGAGGCGGCCGTTGCGGGCGCTGCTGGCGCGCGGGTGATCTGCTGCGGCCGGGGCGTGCTGCGCGGCGCGGGCCGGGTCGGCGAGGGACCGAGCGATGCGGTGCGCACCCGGGCCGGCTCATCCGGATCGTTGCCGCGGAAAAGGCGGCCAAGGCCAAGGCCCGACCCTGTCGAGCGGCCGAGGGAAGCAAGCTTTCCCGCCCGCTCCGCCTTTTGGGCGGCCGCATAGCCCTTGAGGGGCTTTCCGCTGGAGGGGAGGTGCATCGTCTTGCCGTCGGGGAAGAGCTTTGCCAGCTGGCCGCGTGGCATCCGCGGCCAGGAGCGCACGCGCCCCGTGTCAAAGTGCACAAACGGGCTGCCGGAGCGGGGGTAGTAGCCAACGCCGCCCACCTGGCGCTTCATCCCCTCCTGGCGTACCTTTGAGATGCGCGCGCCGGGGATGAAAAAGTCGATCGCTTTGCCCGCCATGTGCTGGGAGTTGCGCGCCACCCCGCGGGAGCGCCGGCGCAGCATGGAGTTGGTGGCCGGTGAGCGGTAGGCGGAGACAACGTGGATGGTTTTGCCGCCGAACTCCTGTTGGACTTCCCAGAGGAGGTCGAAGAGTTCGGGGTCCATGCGGGTTGATTCGTTGCGCCGCCAATCGCGCAGGAAGCGGTTGAGGTCGCGCAGGCCCGATTTCACGTAGCGGCCGTTGCGTTTGTAGACGACCTTGATGCGCTCTTTGGTGTGCGTGAAATAAAGGTCGAGCGTGCGGGAGCGGGCGTCAGCGGCCGTTGCGCTGGCGGCCATCAAACATGCGGCGAGGAAGAGGCAAACGCCTGTTCTCACAATCGGTTCGCCCCCTGTCGGACGCATCGCCAGCGCCCTCCATCGGACACCTCCCGGCGACTTACGCTGGAACTCTTGCCCGAGCCTTAACCGATTGCCCCACCCGCCTCCAAGGGCCTCACTGCGGTGCTCTGACAGTGTTGCGTAAAAAGCACACCAAAATGATCAGAGCTTCAATCGCCGCTGGGTCCGTGCGTCATACCCATAAATGTCACCAAAGCGCTTCATTTGCCCGTCTGCGTCCACGGTCCGCGTGAAGTAGGTGAGGTGAACGGGGATGTGATCGGCCGTGTTCAGCCACCGCTGGCTGCCGCCGACCATGCGCCGGATGCTGGAGCCGGACATTTTTGGCTCGTTCTTCAAAAGGGCGCTGGCAAAGTCGAACGGGTTTTGCACCCGCACGCAGCCGTGGCTGAGCGCCCGCCGATCCCGCCGGAAGAGGCCTTTTGACGGCGTATCGTGCAGGTAAACCGCGTGTTTGTTGGGAAAGAGAAACTTGACCGCGCCCAGCGCGTTGCTGCGGCCCGGCCGCTGGCGAATGCGCACCCGGTGCAGCATGCCCGCATGCCAGTCGAGGGAGGCCGGGTTTACAACACGCCCGCCCACCACGGCTTCATAATTGCGGCGCGCAAAATAGCCGGACGGGTTGCTCTGAATGCCGCCCAGCATCTCGTTTTTGGCGATCGAGAAGGGGACGTTCCAATAGGGGTTCACCACCACATGCTCGATCTCGTCGGAGAAGATCGGCGTTGGGTTGCGCGGGGAGCCCACAATCACGCGGCCGTTGTAGGTCTCGGTCCCGCCCGAGATGACCCGCACCCGATATTCGGGGATGTTGACGAAGACGTGGTGCCCGCCGAGCCCGCGGGGGAGCCAGCGCCACCGCTCCATGTTGGAAATCAGCGCTGTGCGATCATCGGGCGCCACCACACCATCCAGCGCGCGCACGGTGCGCGGGCCGACAATGCCGTCCGCCGCGAGCCCCTTTGACTTTTGGAACGCTTTGACGGCGGCCAGAAGCCCCGCGTCATACTGCGTCGGATCGTTGCCGCGCAAAACGGTGGCGTTCAGCCGGCTGCGGAGCGCGGCCACCCGCGGGCTTTTTTGCCCCCGCTTCAGGTTGGGGCCTTTGCCGATGAGGACGCGCGGGTCCGGCCGCGCTTTCAGCGTTTTGGCCAGCGCTGCGCGAAGGCGGGTGAAGCCGGCGTGCTGCGGGCTCAATTTGTCGAGCGTTTTGCCAATGTTTGGCGTGCGGGCCAGGCGACGCAAAAACCGCGCCTCGTCGAGCTTGGGCGGCACCATCGTCATGATCGGTGACACGGATTTTGGGTCGAGCCGGCCGGAGTAGGCGTGGTTGGCAAAGGCGAGGGCCGCCTCGGTGAGGGCGACATCCTCGCTCGCCTTCCCCATCCCGTGGGGGACGAAATAGTCGGCCGGGTTCAGCCCATCGAGGGTGGCAGCGGCGAGACGGTCGCGAAGGGCTTTGGCCCGTTCGGCCGGCCAGGCGGGCTTAAAATCGCGATCGCGATAAAAATTGGAGACGGCGAGGGGGACGAGGGCGACCGCCTCCGCGCGGATTGCCTCAGACGTCGTGAGGGTGGGGGTCGGCGAGAGGCTGGCAAACACCACCAGATCGCGCGGGGCAAAGCGGGGCACAGGAATTTCGGCCGCGGCCGGCACCGCAACCGCGGCAACAAGGACGGCCGACAAAACACTCTTCAGCATTGCGAAACCCTGCGCGCTGGCGCATCTGAGGGAGATGCGCATTCCACCGGCCGGCCATATCACGCGTGGCTGGATCGACCCGAGGGGCGCAGCCACCCGAACGACACAGCCAAGAGAGTTTTGATGGCAACGCACGCAATTTTGCCACACGACACGCCTGACCGCGTTCGCGCCGCGACCCGCCTTGGCGATCTGCCCACCTGGGACCTTTCCGACTTTTACAATGGCCCCGACGATCCGGCCCTTGCCGCCGACCTCAAAACCCTCGCCGCGGACGCCAAAGCCTTTGAGGCGCAGTGGAAAGGGACGCTGGCCACCCGCCTTTCCGAAGGCGGCGCGCCGCTGGCCGAAGCGCTCAAAGCCTACGAAGCGCTGGAAGACCGCATTGGCCGCGTCGGCTCCTACGCGGGGCTTTTATACGCCACCGACACCACCGACCCCGTGCACGCCAAAACCTATGGCGACACCTCCGACACGCTGACGCAGCTGTCCGCGCATCTCCTGTTCTTCCCCCTCGAACTCAACCGGATTGACGATGCGCTGATGGAAACGGCCCTCCAATCGCCGGAGGCTGCCCACTATCGCCCCTTCCTGGAGGATCTGCGCAAAGAGCGGCCGCACCAGCTGTCGGACGATCTGGAGCGGCTCTTCCTCGACAAGTCCGCCTCGTCCCGCGTCGGCTGGACGCGGCTCTTTGATGAGACCATTGCGGGGCTGCGCGTCGATCTTGGCGGCGAGGCGCCGGTCACCCTGGAGGAGGCGCTCAACAACCTTCTCGACCCCGACCCGCAGAAGCGAAAGCGCGCCTCGGACGGGATCGGCGTTGCGCTGAAGAGCCGGGAACAGACCTTTGCGCTGATCACCAACACGCTTGCCAAAGATAAGGAAGTCTCAGACCGATGGCGCCAGTTTGGCGATGTGGCGGCCTCCCGCCACTTGGCCAACCGTGTGGAGGGCGAGGTGGTCGATGCGCTGGTGTCGGCCGTGCGCGAGGCGTACCCGCGCCTTTCCCACCGATACTATGCGCTGAAAGCAAAGTGGTTCGGCAAAGATCAGCTCGACACGTGGGACCGCAACGCCCCGCTCCCCTCGGCGGACGATCGCACCATCCCCTGGCCCGATGCGCGCGACATGGTGCTGACGGCCTATGGCGAGTTTTCGCCCGAGCTCGCGGGCCTTGCCCAACGCTTTTTCGACAATGCGTGGATTGATGCGCCCGTGCGCCCCGGCAAGGCACCCGGCGCCTTTTCGCACCCAACGGTGCCCTCGGCCCACCCTTACGTGCTCCTCAACTACCAAGGCCGCACGCGGGACGTGATGACCTTGGCGCACGAACTTGGCCATGGCGTCCACCAGATCCTCGCCGCGCCCAACGGCGCACTGATGGCGCGCACCCCGCTGACGCTGGCGGAAACCGCGTCCGTGTTCGGCGAGATGCTCACCTTCACAAAGCTTCTGGACGCCGCGCCAGACGCAAAGACGCGCCACATCATGCTCGCCTCCAAGGTGGAGGACATGATCAACACCGTGGTGCGCCAAATCGCGTTCTACACCTTTGAGCGAAAGGTCCACACCGAGCGGCGGGAGGGCGAACTCACCGCCGCGCGCCTTGGCGAAATGTGGACCGAGGTGCAGACCGAGAGCCTTGGCCCCGCCATTCGCCTTGGCGAGGGCTATGAGACCTTCTGGGCCTACATCCCGCACTTCATCAACGCGCCGTTTTATGTCTACGCCTACGCGTTCGGCGACTGCCTGGTGAACTCGCTCTACGGCGTTTACAAGACCGCGCCGGAGGGGTTTGAGGACAAATACATGGCGCTGTTGTCGGCCGGTGGCACAAAGCACCACAGCGCGCTTCTTGCCCCGTTCGGCCTTGATGCGCGGGATCCAGAATTTTGGCAAACCGGGCTCTCGGTGATCGAAGGGTTTATTGATGAGCTCGAGCGCGGCAACGCCTGACCACGGCACCCGGCCCACATTTTCGCCCTACGCGGGGCGCCATCGCTCGTTCACAATCGCGATGGCGCCGCTGGACCCATCAGAGTGGCTCCATGTGGACGAAAACCGCGACGCGGAAATTGCCGAAAAGCGCGAGATCTTTGCGACCGACCCGGAGGGCTTTCGCGCCGAACCCGGCACCGAGGCCGCCCAGGCTGAGGTGGCGGCGATGGTGGGCGAGCACCTTGCCGCGCGGGGCGTCCCTGCAGAGCCGCCACACGGGGTGCCGCCGTTGATGGCGGCCGCGCTATGCGTGCAGGACGATCTTGTGATCATGCGCCGCCGCAATGAGGCGTGGCACCTTGTGGCGGCGGCGCTTTGTTTCCCGTCCGCCTGGTCGCTGGACGAAAAATTTGCCCGGCCCATGGATGCCATCCACGAGCATGTGCCCCATTGGGACAAAATGGGCGGGCGGGTGCACCGCATCTTTGACAGTCTGCGGCCCGAGCAGCTGGTGTGGCGGCTCAACTGGGCGGTGCAGCTGGGGGGCGGCCTTCGCGATTCAAAGCCCAAACAGGGCCCCCGGCCGTGGGACGCGCCGGACGCCACCGATTTCATCCGCGTGGAGCGTCAAACGCTGCGCAAACTGCCCCAGTCGGGCGACATCTTGTTCACGATCCGCGTCTTTATGGACCCGTTTGCCGTCCTTGCCGCGCAGCCGGATCGGGCGGAGCTGGCAAGCCGCCTTCACGCGCGCATCGCCGACTTTTCCGAGCACGAGCTGCGCTACAAACGACTTTACGACCGCCGGCAACTCTTGCTCGACAAGCTGGCGGCGATCGCATCGGCATGACGCGGCCGATCGCGCTGGTCACGGGCGCGGCCCACCGCATCGGGCGCGCCATCGCGACCGACCTTGCCGCGAATGGGTTCGATGTGGCGCTCCACGCCAACCGCTCCACCGATGAGGCTGAGCTTTTGGCGTCGTCCTTGCGCCCGGCCGCGCGCGCGGCCGTCGTCACGGGTGACCTTGGCGATGCGCACGCGGTGGCCGCCCTCGTGCCGGCCGCGCAAGAGGCGCTGGGGCCGCTCTCGCTGGTGGTGAACAACGCGTCGCTGTTTGAGAGCGATGGCGCGGCCGAACCGGACAGCGCCCGTTTCCGCCGCCACATGGCGGTGAATGCGGAAGCCCCCTTGCAACTGGCCGCCGCGCTCTACCGCCTGTCGAGCGCGGCGGACCGTATGGTGATCAACCTTATCGACCAGCGGGTGTGGAAGCCGACGCCCACCTATGTCAGCTACTCGGCGTCAAAGGCGGCGCTGTGGTGGCTCACACAAACGCTCGCCCAGGCCTATGCGCCCGATGTGCGAGTGAATGCGCTGGCGCCCGGCCCCGTCCTCCAGGCGACCACACAGACCGCAGCCGATTTTGAGGCGCTGGTGGATGCCGTGCCCCTCAAACGATCGCCCGCACCGGCCGATTTTGGCGCCGCCATCCGCTTTTTGTATGGCCAGGCGAGCATCACCGGCCAGATGCTGGCGCTGGATGGCGGGCAGCACCTTTCATGGAAGACGCCGGACGCGCTGATTACGGAGTGAGGGCGCCTATATCTCTCGGTAAAATGGGAGAGTGCTGATGACCGACGCTGAGCGCATTGAGCTGGAAGCGGCCGCCTTTCGCCGCCTGGTGAACCACCTTCGCGAGCGGACCGACGTTCAAAACATCGACATGATGAACCTTGCCGGCTTTTGCCGGAACTGCCTGTCGCGCTGGTACGCGGAGGCGGCGGCCGAAAAGGGCACGCCGATGGACAAAGAAGACGCGCGCGAGATTGTCTACGGGATGCCCTACGGCGAGTGGAAGGATCGCTACCAGACCAAGGCGACCGACGCCCAGCGCACCGCCTTCGCCACCGCCGACAAGCACTGAGTTATTCGCGGCCCAGGCGCTCCGACGCGCTTTTGTGATTGAATAACCATTCTGGGTGGTTGAAAGCCTGGAGCCCCGGGCCAGTTACCAGGGTGCGCCGTAGGGGCGGGTTGGGAACGGCTGGCGATTGTGCGGTGATCGTCAGCCGGCCGCCGGGCCCTGAATTTTAGACGTCGAGGTGCGTTAGACGTCGAGGTCGGCCACCAGGGCATTGTCCTGGATGAACTCGCGCCGCGGGTCCACCGCATCCCCCATCAGCCTTGTGAAGACGCTGTCCGCATCGTCCGCCTCCGAAATGCGCACCTGCAGGAGCGTGCGCGCGTTGGGGTCGAGCGTCGTCTCCCACAGCTGATCGGCGTTCATCTCCCCAAGGCCCTTGTAGCGCTGGACGGTGAGGCCCTTTCGGCCGGCCGCAAACACGTTGCTCGCCAGCGCGCGGGGGCCGTGGATCGCTGCCGTCTTGTCCTTGCGGGTGAGGGTGGCGGCGCCGCCATAGGTCTCGGCCAGATGCTCCGCGTGGGCGGCCAGGCGCTTGGCATCGGTGGAGGATAGGAGCGCCTGGTCGATCTCGTGGAACTCCTTCACGCCGCGGACGGTGCGCTCAAACGCAAGGCCGCCATCCTCGGTGGCGGTGCCGATCCAACCTTTCTCAAAATCGTCTGAGATGGCGTCGAGCCGCTCGGCAATGCGGGTGGCAAGGGCGCTGGCGGCGTCGGCATCGGCGATGCGCTCGGGGGTGAGGGCGCCCTCGATGGCGGCTTGCTCCACCACCGCGCGGTCGTAGCGGGAGTGGAGGCCGGTCAGGATGCCGGTGAGGCTGCGCGCGCGGGCGGTGACGGCGGCAAGGTCGGCCCCCACCAACACCTCTCCGCCGGAAAGGGTGAGGGCGGCATCGTCGAGCCCGGCGCTGGTGAGAAAGTCCTCCAGCGCCTCGTCGTCGTGGAGGTATTGTTCGGAGCCGCCCCGGCGCACCTTGTAGAGTGGCGGCTGGGCGATGAAGAGGTGCCCGCGCTCAATGAGTTCTGGCATTTGGCGGAAGAAGAACGTGAGGAGAAGCGTTCTGATGTGCGCGCCGTCCACGTCCGCGTCCGTCATAATGATGATCTTGTGGTAGCGCAGCTTGTTGGCGTCGAACTCGTCCTTGCCGATCCCTGTGCCGAGCGCGGTGATGAGCGTCCCGATCTCGTTGGACGACAGCATGCGGTCAAACCGCGCCCGTTCCACATTGAGGATTTTGCCCCGCAGGGGGAGGACGGCCTGGTTGCCCCGGTGGCGGCCCTGTTTGGCGGAGCCGCCGGCCGAATCGCCCTCGACCAGAAAAAGCTCGGACTTGGCGGGGTCCCGCTCCTGGCAATCGGCGAGTTTGCCGGGGAGGGAGGCAATGTCGAGCGCGCCCTTGCGGCGGGTGAGTTCTCGCGCTTTGCGCGCCGCCTCCCGCGCGGAGGCCGCCTCCACCACCTTGGCGACAATGCTTTTGGCCTCCGCCGGGTGTTCTTCGAGCCACGTCGCAAGGCCTGCGTTCACCAGGCTTTCGACCACCGGCCGGACTTCTGACGAGACGAGCTTGTCCTTGGTTTGGCTGGAAAATTTTGGATCCGGGACCTTCACCGACAAGACGCACGAAAGGCCCTCGCGGCAGTCCTCACCGGTGAGCGAGACCTTCTCTTTCTTTGAGGTGCCGGCGTGGTCAGCATAGCCGGTGATTTGGCGGGTGAGGCCGGCGCGGAAGCCGGCCAGGTGCGTGCCCCCATCGCGCTGGGGGATGTTGTTGGTGAAGCAAAGGACGTTCTCGTGGTAGCTGTCGTTCCACCAAAGCGCGGCCTCCACCGTCACCCCGTCCCGCTCGTCGGAAAAGGTGATGGGGGCGGGAATGAGCGCGGTCTTTGCGCGGTCGAGATACGTGACGAAGGCGGCAAGGCCCCCATCATAGACCATGGTCTCTTCGCGCGCCTCCACACCGCGATCGTCCCGCAGGGTGATGGAGACGCCGGAATTCAAAAACGCCAGCTCACGCAGGCGTTTTTCGAGCGTCGCAAAGTCAAACTCAATGTTCGAGAACGTCCCCTCTGAGGGGAGAAACCGGACTTCTGTGCCCGAGCGGCCCGCTGCATCGCCCACATCCGCGAGCGGCGCTTTGGCGACCCCGTGCTCAAAGCGCATGGTGTGAAGCCGGCCGCCCCGGCGGATCGAAAGGTCAAGCTCCTTCGACAGCGCGTTCACCACCGAGACGCCCACGCCGTGGAGCCCGCCGGACACCTTGTAGGAGTTTTGGTCGAATTTTCCGCCGGCGTGGAGCTGGGTCATGATGACTTCGGCCGCCGACACGCCCTCCTCGGGGTGAATGTCGGTGGGGATGCCGCGGCCATTGTCGGTGACGGTGACGGCGCCGTCGGCGTTGAGAGTGACGGTCACACGGTCGGCATGGCCGGCAAGCGCCTCGTCGATGGCGTTGTCGACCACCTCGTACACCATGTGGTGGAGGCCGGACCCGTCATCGGTGTCGCCGATGTACATGCCAGGGCGCTTTCGCACCGCATCAAGGCCCTTTAGAACCTTGATGGAGCCTGCACCATAGTCATCCTGCGGCTCATTTTGAGCGGGCGAGGGAGGGGTGACTTGCATCGGGTGTCCGTGACGCTGGAGTGCGGACGGCAGGGCGCGAATCGCCCCAACCAACCTCTCTTTATATACGGGGTCTGTGCCACGATTTGAAGCGGGGCTCGCCTAGCCCCCGGTTTCCCCTGCGCCGGCCAAAAACGCGCGAGTGAGCGCCTCGCAAAGCGCCGCGCGGGTGGTGCCGGCGGCAGTGAGCCACGCCTCGGGCGCGTCGTGGGTGAGAGGGGCAACGTCGGGCAGCGGGGGGATTGTTGGGATCCGCCCGTGGAGGAAATGGTTCTTGGGCAGGGTCGAGGGTGCGTTTGCGCCGCGCAGGGCGCGGCTCAGATAAAGCGTGCTGCCATGGTCGATGGCGGTGGGGGTGCCATCGTCCGCAATCAGGATGTTGGGATTTTGGGCCGTGCGGTCGACGTTGTGGAGGATGGCGTCGACGGTGGACAGGCGGGTGAGGAAGGGTTCGCCAAGGCTTGGAAGATCCGCGGCGGTGGCGGGGCGGGCGGCAATGTGGCGAAAGCCAAGATTCCACCCGGCCGAGCGCTGGACCATCGCGTCGCACTCGTCCGTCCCCACCTGCCAGGGGAAGTTGTGCGGCAGCCACAACACCGTCGCCTCGGGGACGGGGAGGCCGAGCGCGGCCGCAAGGCGGGTTGCGATGAGTTCGGTGAGGAGGCCCACGGGCCCAGGGCCTGCGCCGTGGAGCTTTGCCACCCAAAGGGCGCCATCGCCCGTGCGCACGAGGAGCGGCGTGGTGCTCCCCTCCTCAAAGACGTGCAGGGCGGCCGTGATGACGCGGTCAGCGCTCGTCTGAGGAGCGGGCGAAGGCGAGTTGGAGGAAATTGGTGACCCCTGGCGTGTGGAGCGGGAGGCCCGCAATCACGATAAGGCGGTCCCCGGTGCGGCCGATGCCGCTGTCGACGATGGTGGCGCCGGCAAGCGCGATCAGCTCTTCCACATCCTCCACCTCGCGGCAGGGCACGTTGTGGAGGCCCCAGGCAAGGCCCAGCCGCCGCGCAATCTTGAGGTTGGGCGAGAGGGCGAGGACGGGCGCAAACGACCGCTCACGCGCCACCCTAAGCGCTGTGCCGCCGGTTGTGGTGTAGCAAACGGTGGCGCCAACGTTCAGCGTTTCGGCAATTTGGCGGGCGGCGGCGGCAAGGGCATCGGCCCCGGTTTCCTCGGGCGGGAAGCGTTGGGCGAGGAGGATGCTGCGGTAGTTGGCATCGCGCTCCACCTCGCGGGCGACGCGGTCCATGGTGGCGACGGCCTCGATGGGGAAGTCGCCGGCGGCAGACTCGGCCGACAGCATCACAGCGTCCGCGCCCTCGAAGACGGCGGTCGCCACGTCCGACACTTCGGCCCGGGTCGGGACGGGGGAGGCGATCATGCTTTCCAGCATTTGTGTCGCGACGACGACCGGCTTGCCGGCGCGGCGCGCGGCGCGGGTGATGCGCTTTTGAAGGCCTGGCACCTGTTCGAGCGGCAATTCCACGCCAAGGTCGCCACGGGCAACCATGAGCGCGTCGGAGAGGTCAATGATCTCGTCGAGCCGGTCGATGGCCTGGGGTTTTTCGATTTTGGACAGGAGGCCGGCGCGGCCGCGGGCGACCTTGCGCACCTCGGCAAGGTCTTCCGGACGCTGGATGAACGAGAGGGCGATCCAGTCGACGTCGGCCTCCAGCACAGCGTCAAGATCGGCGCGGTCTTTGGGGGTGAGCGCGCCGACGGGGAGGAGCGTATCAGGGCAGGACACGCCCTTGCGGTTGGAGAGCGGGCCGGCCTGGATCACCTCGGTGACGGCGCGGGTCTCGGAGGCGTCCACCGTGCGCAGCGAGAGCTTTCCATCGTCGAGCAGGAGGCGGTGGCCGGGTTTGAGCGCGCGTAAAATTTCAGGATGGGGGAGGTGGACGCGGGTGGTGTCGCCGGGTGTTTTGTCAGCGTCGAGCACGAAGGTGGCGCCGCTTTCCAGCGTCACGCGGCCCTCCGCGAATTGGCCGACGCGCAGCTTTGGCCCCTGGAGGTCGGCGAGGATGGTGATGGGGCGGCCGACGCGGGTTTCGATCCGGCGGATGCGGGCGACAAGGTCGCGCATCAGGCCGTGATCGGCATGGCTCATGTTGATGCGGAAGACGTCAGCCCCGGCGCCCCACAGGGCTTCGATGGTGGCTTCGTCGGAGGAGGCGGGGCCGAGGGTTGCGAGGATGCGAACCCTGCGGTTGCGCAGGCCTATCGCCCGCCGATCCCCGCTTTCGGCCGTTCGGTCAGTTGCACGGTCCATGAAAGTTTGTCGCCCGTATCCACTTCCACAAAGCCGCGCCGCTCATACCCACGGGCGACGCAATCTTGCGTGCCTTCGATGGTGAACTCTTTGTCGTTGGTGCACATGAAGGCGGTTCCGCCCCAGGCGCCCCCCTCCTCATAGTCCAGCGCGTAGAGGTAGTAGTAGCGGGATGGGAGCGGCCCGTCGACCACGACGGTGCAGCTTTCCGCATCAAGGTTCCACCACCCTTCCGAAACCCACTGCGCATTGGCCTTGTAGCCGATGGCAATGCCCACCTGGACGGGCGTTCGGTTGCACAGGCGAAGCTCTGCGTGGGCGTCCGTGGCGGTGGAAAACATTCCGAGCACCGCAACGGCGAAAGTGAGAACCGCTAGAGTCCCTGCGCGAACTGAGGATACCATCTCGAGCGAGCCGTCCTTTTTTTCGTTCGACATCAACGCTTTCGCGGCGCAGACCCAGCCTGTCATGCTGGGTGGGAAGCCCCTTGTCAATTGCACCGCTAACCAAACAGCACGCTACACAGGTCACGATAAGGCCTGTGGTTAACGCTTTCGAATCACACCCGCAACATAATGTTACCAAGTTATGGCACGGCAAGCTTGACCGAAGCTGCGCTGTCCACACCACCAAACACCGGCAACCCACAGAAAGAAGATCCCCGAACATCACAAAAAGAATTCGATCTAGGAAAATAGTTTCGAAGCTAGTCGACGCAAATTGAAACAAATTGCAACGAAACGTCTACTTGTTCACGCTGGGCTTAAATAAAGGTTGCGCGCGTAAAGTGTTGCGCCAAGAGCGCAAACGCCCACGGCGACCAGCCAATTGAGCGGTTGCTCAACCTGTCACTCATTTGCAACGGTTGAAAGTGTTGCGCGGCACAACCGCCCGCCAGGCGCCTGCAAACTGGGGATAACGGAGCCGGTCGCCTTGAACCAGCCGCCCAACGCAACCCTGCCGGCGCACAAATGCATGGGCGCTGGCACGCGCGCCGCATTCGCCCAAAGCCGTCAACGCGCCCTTCACCATCGCCACCATCACTGAGGGGGTAACGGGGATGATCGGCCCCCGCCGCCTTGCGTGGGCCGACTCGATCGGCAAGCTCAACGGGTCTTGAGATTGTTGGAGGTCACCATGGTCAACGGTGGTGTGGCGGGCGACCAGTTGCGCGCATTCGTGGAACGGATCGAGCGGCTGGAAGAGGAGAAAAAGGCAATCGCCGACGACGTGAAAGACGTCTACGCGGAGGCCAAAGCCAACGGCTACGACGTCAAAATCCTGCGCCAAGTGGTGCGGCTGCGCAAACAAGAGGCCAACGAGCGGATGGAGCAGGAGGCCGTGCTCGACCTTTATCTCCAGGCCCTCGGCATGCGCTTTTCGGAGGATGACGCACGGGAGCGGGCGGCCGCTTAACCGGAAAGATCCCGCGCCCGGGCCCGCAGCGCAAACTTTTGCACTTTGCCGGTCGACGTTTTGGGCAGCGGCTCAAACACAATCCTTGCGGGCATTTTGTAGCCCGCAAGCCGCGTCCGACAGTGGGCGAGGAGCGCCGCTTCGTCGGCCATCTCGCCCTCAGACAGTTCCACGAAGGCGCACGGGCGCTCGCCCCATTTCTCGTCCGGCATTGCAACAACCCCCGCCGCTGCCACCGCGGGGTGGGCATAAAGCGCATCCTCCACCTCGATGGATGAGATGTTTTCGCCGCCGGAAATGATGATGTCTTTCGCGCGGTCTTTGATCTCCACGTAGCCATCGGGGTGGCGCACGGCGAGGTCGCCGGTGTGGAACCACCCGCCGCGGAACGCCGCTTCGGTGGCGTCAGTGTCCTTGAGGTAGCCTTTCATGACAATGTTGCCGGACAGCATGATCTCGCCGATCGTCTCGCCATCGGAGGGGACTTCGGCCATCGTCTCCGGGTCGCGCACGGAAAGGCCGTTCTGGAGCGTGTAGGCAACGCCTTGCCGCGCCTTCTTTCGCGCGCGCGCCTCCGCCGGCGCATCATCCCATTCCGGCTGCCAGGCGCTCACCACGCAGGGGCCATAAACCTCCGTCAGCCCATAAACGTGGGTCACATCAATCCCCACGGTGTCGGCGCGGGCGATCACCGCGGCGGGCGGCGGAGCGGCGGCCACCATCATCTTGATCGGCGGGTCGGCGATGAGGTTTTTGGCGCGCGCCCCGTCGATCGCCATTTGCATCACGATGGGCGCGCCGCAAAAATGGGTGACGCCATGGGTGACAAAGGCGTCCGCAATGGCGTCGGCGGAGGGGCCGCGCAGGCACACATTCACGCCCGCCAGCATCGCGACGGTGTAGGGAAAACACCAGCCGTTGCAGTGGAACATGGGCAGCGTCCACAAATAGCGCGGAAAGTGCGGCATATCCCAGTCGACGGCGTTGGAGATCGCCGTCGTCGCGACCCCCTTGTGGGAGTAAACAACGCCCTTTGGCCGGCCCGTGGTGCCGGATGTGTAGGAGAGGGAAAACGAGGCCCAATCGTTGCCCGGCAGCGCCGGCGCCAGCGGGGCGTCCGACAAAAGCGCCGGGTAATCAAGGTCCGCCGGGCCCTCGGTCGCGGTGCCGAGCGGGTCGTCGATGCGCACCACTGTGGGGCGGGGCGACAGGCCCTCGAGCGCCGCGCCCAAGGGGGCGAGGAGCGCGCTGTCACACAACACGAGCTTTGCGCCGGAGTGGCTCAAGCAATAATGCAGCGTTTGTGGATCGAGGCGGGTGTTGAGGGTGAGCATCACCGCGCCGCAAAGGGGCACCGCAAAATTTGCCGCCACAAAGCCCGGTGTGTTGGGCGACAGGACCGCCACCACATCGCCCGCCCCCACCCCCCGGGCGCGAAGGCCGGCGGCGAGGCGGCGCACCTCAAGGTCCACCTCCGCCCAGGTGGCGCTGTGGGTGCCGTGGAGGACGGCCAGCCGATCGGGGAAGACTGCGGCCGTGCGCGTCAGGAACGCGAGGGGGGAGAGGGGCGCATCGTTGGCGGCGCGTTTATCAAGGCCGGTCTCGTCCATGGCGCGCGTGGCTAGGCCTGCCGCTCATAGTCGAGCATGGCGGCAAACTGGGCGAACGGCACGGGGAACGAGTAAAGATAGCCTTGCGCATAACGGCAACCGATGTCGCGCAAGACTTCCCGCTGTTCGGATGTCTCGACCCCTTCCGCGATGACATTGAGGCCCATCGATTGGGCGATTTGGATAATCCCTTTGACGATCGCGCGCTTGCGCCGGTCGGTCTCAATGCCGAAAATGAATTGCTTGTCGACCTTGATTTCCTTAACTGGAAAGCTCGTGATGTGGATCAGCGAGGCATAGCCTGTGCCAAAGTCATCCAGCGAGAACTCGACACCGGATGAGACCAGATATTCGATCTTGCCGTGGAGGGATCGATCGTCGACACCGATGATGACGTCTTCGGTAATCTCAATAATGAAATCGTTGGGCTGAAGGTTTCCTTCCCGCGCACGCTCGACGAATGTTTCCAAAAAGTCATTGCGCAAGAGCTCGGTGCGGGAGGCGTTGATGGACACGCGGAACGGGCGGTCGGTGATCTCGCGCAATTTGGCAAGATCGGCGATCACAGCGTCCAGCATCACGCGGCCGACCTCTGAGCCAATCTCATGATCGTCGAGCGCGTAGGCGAAATCTTTAGCGTCGAGGGTCATGTCGGGGGTTTGCCAGCGCACCAGCGCCTCAACGCCCACCACCTCGTTGGTCTCCATGTCGATTTGCGGCTGGTAGTAGGGGAGGAACTCGCGCTTTGCGAGGCTTTCGCGCGCTTGGGCAAGGATGGTCGCGCGCCGCTGGGCGGCATCATCGGCAATCTTTCGGTCAAAGACGATGACGGGCTCGTCAAGCTTCCGCTTGGCGCGCGAGAGGGCCATTTCGGCCGCACGCGTCAGCTCCTCCGGGCCGCTGGCGTGTTCGGGGAAGAAGGCGGCGCCGGCGCTCATGATCACCCCGTCGCCGCCGACCTCTTCGCGCTGCATGGCGGCAAACGCGTTTTGGACCCGCGTGAGCGCTGGCTGCAACGCATCGCGCCCGTCAATGTCGGCCAAGATGAGCGCGAACTCGTTGATGGAAATGCGTGCAATGGTGTCACTCTCGCGGGTGACGGCGGCAAGGCGGGAGGCCACCTCCAGCATGTTCTTGTCGGGCACAGTGTAGCCGGCGTGGTCGGTCAGCCGGGCAAAATCGTGAATTTCGATGATGATGAGGGCGAGCGTGCGCTCCTCCCGCCTGGCCCTGCGGACCGCCACCCCAATGCGATCTTCAAACAACAGCCGGTTGGGGAGCGAGGTGACAGGGTCGTGGTTGGCGGCCCACCACAGGCGCCGTTCGGCGGTGAGCTCCCGCGTCACATCCTGGGCAATGCCGTAGAGTTTGCGGCCACGGCGGCCGTTGGAGGCTTTGCCGACGGTGCGCACAATGCGCTGCTCGCCGGCGGGGGTTTTGATGGGGGCCGTCACCTCGAACGAGCCGCCTTCTGCCGCGGTGCGCTCCATCTCCATGGTCAGCTTTTCGCGCGCGGGGCTCGGATAAAGGTCGAGCATCCGCTCCACGGTGACGTCGCCCCCAGGGTCGAGCCCGTGGATCGCATAAAGCTCATCCGACCAGGTGAGGCGCTGGGAGCCCAATGTTTGCTCCCACCCCCCGATCTTGGCGATCTCTTGCACGTGGCTGAGCAGGCCGTGCTCGTTGAGGAGCCGATGCCGTTCGGCGCGCAGATCGTCGGTGCGGTACACGATGGGGAGCGCGGAGACGGCCGCGCGGCGGAACGCGGCGAGCGCCACCGAGCGGCCGGGGGCGGGGACGGCAAACACGATCGTCTCCGTCTCGGGAAAGAAGATCGCCTTGGCGTCGGCGCCGAGTTCGGCATCGATGGGGACCGTGATGAGGCGTGTGGTGTACACCTCATCGGGCTTGAACTCGGTGTGGGAGACGGCATCCACCACGCGCTCGGCGGTGTCGGCACGCAACCGCTCGGGAAGGCGCATGAACTCGCTGGAGGCGGCGCGGACGTGGCCATCCTCCATGGCAACGACGCCGCTATAGCGCACGCCAAGGCTATCGGCGAGCAAATTGCACGCCGCTGCAGACAGCTCCGCAAACGGGTCGTCAGCCTCCTGCGCGAACACCCTTCGCCTTTCGTCGATTCCCAGCCGGTCTTGCGTCAATTTAAACTGAAAGCGTTTGCGGACAATGTGCAAGCCAAACGGGCACCGCATTCAATGTTGCGGTGATTTGTCAGTCCCTTTCGCCAAAGCCATCGGCCACCAGCGCGGTGACGGCGGCAACGGCCGCCGCCGCATCCGGCCCATCCCCGCGCACCAGAATTTCGCTGCCCACCGGCGCGCCCAGCATCAAAAGCCCCATGATCGACCGCCCGTTGACGGCCTGCCCGTCTTTCTCGACGGTGAGTTCGGCATTAAACGTGTCGGCGGTGCGCACAAAACGGGCGGCGGCCCGGGCGTGCAGCCCTTTGCTGTTGACGAGGGTGAGGCGGGCGGCGGGGCCGTCACTGTCCGGCAAGGACGTGGCTTGCGATTGAAATATATTTGATGCCTGCGTCCCGCCCCGCAGCGGCCGCATCTTCGAGTGAGGCGCCGACGCGGGCTGACGAGAGTTTGACCAGCATCGGAAGGTTGACGCCCGCCAGCACCTCCACCTCGCCCGCCGCCATCACCGAGATGGCAAGATTGGACGGCGTGCCGCCGAACATGTCGGTGAGGATGATGACGCCGTGCCCGCCGTTCACGTTGGCGACCGCATCCACAATTTCGCCACGGCGACGCTCCACATCATCGTCCGGTTCGATGGAGATGGGGGCGATGGCGTCCTGCGCGCCCACAACATGCTCGAGCGCCGCCACAAGCTCGTGGGCGAGACGACCATGGGTGACTAGGACCAGTCCGATCAAGGGTCGCCCCCCTCCGCTGTGGCCGGGGAGCAATTGTCCCAGATTGCGGCGACGTCAAGACGCTGTGGCGAGCCACGCCGCCAAAACCGCAAGGGACGCGGCAACGTTGCGCGCGGGCAACGTTGTTTGGGGCACCGTCACGCCAGCAAGGGTTGTGGTGGCCCGCTCGGCCATGCGCGGCGCGCTCTCCTCAAGGTCGGCCACCAGCGTGATCCGCACAGCGGGCAGCACCGGCACCGTGCGGACCCCGTCAAAGTGCACCTCCACCTTGCCGGCGAGCGTGGTGGGCGGGCGGGCGATCAGCCGACCACCCGCGCCGTCCAGGATCACGCGGTCATCGGCCACCAGCGCGGCAAACCGGGTGCCCGTCGCGAAATGGGCGATGGCGGCGAGCGCCAGGGTCGACTTGCCGGCGCCGGGTGGGCCGCGCAAAAGGAGGCCGCGCGCGCCGAGACAAAGGGCGGTGCCGTGGTGGGTCAATCGGCCGGCAGGCGCACCGTGAAGCGGGCGCCCGCCACATCCCGGTCCGGCCCCAGGGTGGTGCGGTAGCGGTTTTCGGCAAAGATCTCGCCGTTGTGCGCCTCGATGATCTGGCGCGAGATGGCAAGGCCGAGCCCAGAATTGTCGCCAAAGGCGCGCTGGGCGGAGCGGTCGGTGTAAAACCGCTCGAAAATGCGCTCAAGACTGTCCTCGGCAATGCCGGGGCCCTCATCGTCCACCACCGCCTCGATGAAGCCGGCAAAGCGCTGGGCGGTGATGACGACGCGCCGCCCATCGGGCGTGAAGGAGCGCGCATTGTCGATGAGGTTGGTGAACACCTGGCTGAGGCGGCTGTCGTTGCCAAAAATCTCAAAATCGTTGGGCGCCGCATTGCCGCGGATCACGAGTTCGACGCTTTGCCCCCGCTCGCGCCCAATCTCGGCCTGGGCGGCCACCACGGCCTCCAAAAGGTCCAGAAGGTCGAGCCGCTCATAGCGGTAGCGGTTGAGTTCGGCGTCGAGCTTTGAGGCGTCGGAAATGTCGGAAATCAGACGATCGATCCGGCGCACATCGTGCTGGATCACATCGAGGAGTTTTGTGCGCGCGGCCTCATTGCGTGCGAGCGGCAGGGTCTCCACGGCGCTGCGCAGCGAGGTGAGGGGGTTTTTCAGCTCGTGCGCCACCTCGCCGGCAAAGGCCTCGATGGCGTCGATCCGGCCATAAAGGGCGCGCGTCATATCGTGCAAAACGCGCGAGAGTTCGCCAATTTCGCCTCCGTCGGAGAGTTCGGGCATGGGGGTGGAGGCGCCGCCTTTGCGGATGCGGTCCGCCGCGCCCGCGAGCCGGCGGATCGGCCGGGTGAGCGTTGCAGCCAGCACCACCGAGGATGCGATCGCAATCAGGCAAAAGAGCAAAAAGAGCCCCACCAGCGCGACCTCCCGCTCGGCCACCACAGCCGAGACGGCGCCGGGTGCGCTGCGCAGCTGAAGCGCGCCTGCCACCGCGCC
Source organism: Pseudomonadota bacterium (assembly GCA_039034015.1). Lineage (GTDB taxonomy): Bacteria > Pseudomonadota > Alphaproteobacteria > Rhizobiales > Amorphaceae > Acuticoccus. The sequence continues at coordinate 19,041 of JBCCBM010000017.1, forward strand.
CGGGTCGCCGGGGATGGGGGCCGCGACCGAAATGAGGATCTCGCCGTTGGCGCCCTGGCGCACGATCGCCTGTTTCACGCCGGCAAGAGCGGAGACCACCTCGGGGAAGGCGTCGTGGGTCGCCTCCTCCGGCGGCTCGGCCGGGCCGTTAAAGCCCATCCAGAGGGGGGAGAGGGCCGACCAGATGAACGAGGCGACCCCGTTGCGCGTCGGCGCGGGGGCGGGGGTGGCGTCGGCGGTGGTGTCACCTGCGCGCTCGCCATCGCCGCGGAAGAGGCGCGCGGTGGTGGTCGAGCCTTCCAGCACAATGGCAAGGCGGCGGCGGAGCTGGCTTGTGGCGCCCTCGTCCTCATCAGCGTCCGCGTCAAGCGCGGCGAGGGGGGAGGGCCCGTTGGCCGGCTGGGTGAGCGCGGCCACCGCTGCATCGGCCTGCACGAGGAGCGATTGGGTGACCGCATCGGTGACGGTGGCGCGAAGGTTTGCGACCGCCAACGCGCTCACCGTGAAAATCAGGACGAGCGCGATGATGACCGCCGCAATCGCCACCGACAGGCGCGACAGGCCATAGGCCGAGGGGCGGAGCCAAGAGCGCCGGGCGGGGCGAAACACGTCCGGCGAAGGGGCTTTGAAAGCGCTCGCTTTAGCCATGATCGTCAGTCAAGCGGTCAGTCGTCCTTAAAGCGGTAGCCGACGCCGTAGAGCGTCTCGATCATGTCAAAATCATCGTCGACCTGTTTGAACTTTTTGCGCAATCGCTTGATGTGGCTGTCGATGGTCCGATCATCCACGTAGACGTGATCGTCATAGGCCGCGTCCATGAGCGCGTTGCGACTTTTGACCACACCCGGCCGCTGGGCGAGGGACTGGAGGATCAAAAACTCCGTCACCGTCAGAACCACACCTTCCGCCTTCCAGGTGACGACGTGGCGGTCGGCGTCCATCATCAGATCGCCGCGCTCCAGGATGCGCGCGCCGTTGGGCCGCTCGGCCCCCGCCGCCCGGGCCTGGGCGCGCCGCAGCACGGCCTTGATCCGCTCCACCAAAAGGCGCTGGGAGAACGGCTTTCGGATAAAATCGTCGGCGCCCATCTTGAGGCCGAAGAGTTCGTCGATCTCATCATCCTTCGAGGTCAGGAAGATCACCGGGAGGTCTGACGCTTGGCGCAGGCGGCGCAGCACTTCGAGCCCGTCCATGCGGGGCATTTTGATGTCGAGCACGGCAAGATCGGGCGGATTCACCGACAGGCCCTCAAGGCCCGATGCGCCGTCGTTGTAGGTCTCAACCTCGAAGCCTTCCGACTCCAGCGCGATTGAGACACTTGTCAGGATGTTGCGGTCATCATCGACCAGGGCGATGGTTGCCATAACTGATGCTCGGTTCTGTCAGGCACGAGTGTGCCTCATGGCTGCGGCTGGTGTCCTTATTTTGTGGGCGAATTGTGGCGCAACATTGTGATTGTCGTCACGTTCCCCGCGAAAGACGGTTTTGAAGGGGCGGTATGGCGGCAATTGAATGGTCCATGGCCGAAGCGGCGCGTTCGGGCCGCGCACTCATCCACACGGCGCGGGAGGCAGCGCTCGGCACGCTGGGCGCGAGTGGCACCCCCCATGTGAGCCATGTGGCCTGTGTTCCGCTGCCCGATGGGTCGCCTGCGATCTTTGTTTCCGATCTTGCGCTGCACACAAAATTCATGCGCGCCGACCCCCGCGCCTCGCTCCTCTTCGTGGCGCCGCCGGAGGCTGACACAAACGCCCGCGGCCGCATCACCCTTGAGGGGACGCTGGCGCCGGTTGCCGACCGTGGGCTCGCCCGCGCACGCTTTTTGCGCCGGCATCCGGACGCTGCCATGTACGTCGACTTCACCGACTTTCACTTCATGCGCCTTGCCCCCAGCTCGGCCTATCTGGTGGCCGGCTTTGGCCGCATCACAGCGCTTGACCCAAAACTTCTTCTCTCGCCCGCGGCATCGGCCGCGGCGCTGGCTGAGATTGATGATGGCGCCTGCGACCACATGGACGAGGACCACGCCGACGCGCTGGCGCTGATGGCCACAAAGCTTGCCGGCGGCGCACCGGGGGACTGGCGGGCCGCCGGCGTTGACCCCCGGGGGATCGACCTTTTCGACGGCACGCGCGTGGTGCGCGCGGAGTTTGACGCGCCCCTTGAGGCGGCGGGCCCGCTCCGCGTTGCGCTGAAGCGGCTCACCGATGCGGCGCGCTCAAAAGGGCCAGAAGGCGATAGTGAGGGCGAGGCCGATGGCGCCAACCGCGATGCCTAGTGCAATCAAGAGCCCATCGCGCACCATGAGGCCAAGGCCAATCACCAGGAGTGACAGGCCGGCCGGGAACGCGCCAAAGGGGACAAGCGCCAGCGGCACCATGGAGAGCGACACGATCACGCCGACGAGGGCGACCAATTGCACGAAAGGCGGGCGCACGAGGATGGTGAGCCGCGGTCCGATCAGACGGTCAATGCGCCCGGCGATGGACTTTGCGCGGTCGAGACTGGCCACCACCCTCTCGCGCCCCACCCCGCGGGAGAGGATCGCCTTTGGCAGCCAAACCTTGTCCGCCCCGATCAGAAGTTGCACCGACAAGAGCAGCATGATTGCGCCAAACAGGATGCTGGCGCCCGGGATTGCCCCGGTGGGCAGCACCGCCAACAGCGCCGTGATCACCAAGAGCGACCCGAAGGCGCGGCGGCCAAGGGCGTGCACCACGTCGGCAACGGTGACGGTGTCGCCCTCAGTCTTCTCCTTGATGGCCGCGATGACGTCGACCAAATCTTCGTCGCGATCGGCCATTCAAGCGTCTCCTCGTCGTTGTGCCTGGCGCAACAAGGACAACGATCTTACCGCCCGTCCCGTTTCACTGGAGTAGTGCCATGAGCGACCAAGACCCCCTCCAAATTGCCGAGCGCTGGGCCGCGGAGGGCCGCCAGGTGGCGATCGCAACGGTGGTGGAAACCTGGGGCTCCGCGCCCCGCCCGGTGGGGAGCCACCTTGTGATCGACGGGGAGGGCGCGTTTGAAGGCTCCGTCTCCGGCGGCTGCGTGGAAGGGGCGGTGGTCGCCGAGGCGGTGGACATTGCCGCCGGCGCGCCACCCAAAATTCTCGAGTTCGGCGTTGCGGATGAGACGGCGTGGGAGGTGGGCCTCTCCTGCGGCGGGACCATTCGCATCCTGGTGGAGCCGCTTACCCCATGAGGCTTGATGATGTGCGCGCGGTGAACGAGGCGCGCGCGGCCCGGACGGCGATTGCCCTCATCACCACCGCGCAAGGGGCAAGCCGGGCCGTTGCCCGCGGGGCCGATGACCCGCTTGGTGACGCGCTTGCCGCGCGGTTCGCGTCCGGCAAGTCCGGCTGGGAGGGGGACGCGTTTGTCGCGATCCACCGCCCCCAGCCGCGCCTGGTGGTGATTGGCGCGGTGCATGTCAGCCAGTTTTTGGCGCCGATGGCGACAATGGCAGGCTTTGCCGTCACCATCGTTGACCCGCGCACCGCCTTTGCCACGCCCGAGCGCTTTGCCGGCACCAACCTTGTGCCCGAATGGCCCGACGATGCGCGCCTTGCCCTCGACGCCGAAACCGCCCTCGCCACCCTCACCCACGACCCAAAGATCGACGATCCGGCGCTCACCGCAGCGCTCCGCTCCGACGCGTTTTATGTGGGCGCGCTTGGCAGCCGAAAGACCCACGCCAAGCGGCTTTCGCGCCTTTCTGAGGCGGGGTTCGATGCCGCAGCCACCGACCGGATTAACGCGCCCATCGGCCTCAACATCGGGGCGGCGACCCCGGCTGAAATTGCGGTTGCGGTGCTCGCCGAAGTGGTGGCCGCCCACCGGCGCGCGCGATGAAATTTGGCAGCGTCCCCCTTGATGCGGCGGAGGGGGCGATCCTTGCCCACTCCCAGCGTGTGGCGGATGGGGTGATCCGCAAGGGGACGGCGCTTTCGGCCGACGACGTGGCGCGGCTTGCGGCGGCCGGCCTCACCGCCGTGACCGTCGCGCGCCTTGGGGCGGGTGATGCCCACGAGGACGCGGCCGCCCGCGCCATCGCCGATGCGGTTGCGGGCGCAAACGTGCGCGTTGCCGCCGCCGACACGGGCCGCTCCAACCTTTACGCCACCGCCGCGGGCCTGGCGATGGTCAACGAGGGCGCGGTCCATGGGCTGAACGCGGTGGACCCTGCGCTCACCCTTGCAACGCTCTCCCCCTTTCGCCGGGTGGAGGCGGGCGAAATGGTGGGGACGGTGAAGGTGATCCCGTTTGCAGCGCCGGAAGCCCATGTGGCGGCGGCAGCGTCCGCGGGCGCGGGGTCGCTTGGCGTGGCGCCCTGGGCGGTCCGCCGGGTCGCTGCCATCTCAACCCGGCTGCCGGCGCTCAAAGAGAGCGTGATCGACAAGACGCTCAAAATACTCGCGGCGCGGCTGCAGGGGACGGGGGCAGAACTCACCGCCGACGCGCGGGTCCCCCATGCGCCAGGTGCGCTGGCGGATGCGATCCGTGCCGCAGACGCAGACCTTGTGGTGGTGTTTGGTGCGTCAGCGGTGGTGGATGCGGGTGATGTGATCCCTGCCGCGATTGTTGGCGCGGGGGGCACGGTGATCCATGTTGGGATGCCGGTGGACCCTGGCAATCTCCTCGTGGTGGGCGCGGTGGATGGGCGGCCCGTGATCGGGGCGCCGGGGTGCGCCCGCTCGCCAAAGCTGAACGGGTTTGACCTTGTGCTCGACCGGCTTCTGGCGGGGCTTTCGGTGAGCGGGGCCGACATTGTGCGTCTTGGCGTTGGCGGGCTGTTGGCCGAAACGCGGGTGCGGCCCCGGCCCCGGGCGGCCGCCGATGGGGCGGCCCCGCGCACTGTTGCCGGCGTGATCCTTGCTGCCGGCCGCTCCCGCCGGATGGGGGCGCAAAACAAGCTGCTCGCGCCCGTCGATGGTGTGCCGATGGTCCGCCGGGTCGCCGCGGCGGCGCTGGCGGCTGATCTTTCCGAAGTGGTGGTCGTGCTCGGCCATGAGGGCGCGGCGGTGCGCGATGCGCTGGCGGGCCTTGATGTGCGCTTTGTGACCAACCCGGCCTATGGCGAAGGGGTCTCCACCTCGGTGCGCGCGGGGATTGAGGCGCTGCCGGCGGTGGATGGTGCGGTGGTTCTGCTTGGTGACATGCCGCTGGTGACCGGGCGCGCCATTGACCGTGTGGTGCGCGCCCTTGGCGAGGGGGAGGCCACCATTGCTGTCGCGACCCATGGCGGCGTGCGGGGCAACCCGGTCGCCTGGTCGTCGGCGCATTTTGCAGCGCTTCGCGCGTTGTCGGGCGATCAAGGCGGCCGTCCGCTCTTCGCGGCGCACGCAAAGCTGATGGTGGAGGTGGAGATTGGCGAGGCGGCGGGCGCTGACGCGGACACGCCCGAGGCGCTCGCCGCGCTCAACGCCCGGTGAGCCGTGTTCACAAAAAGTGCAGCGTTTGGGGGTGGCCAGGCGTGGCGCGCAACTTTTTCCGACGATCCCCGTGTACGGCCCTCTTGGAATTGCTCTACAGAGCGGCGACCCCTTGGCTGTCGAGCTCGATGCGACACTTTCAAGAAGCCTGAATGAGGAGCCTTGCGATGACCCTTCTCACCCGCACCGCGCTGATTGCCCTTTTGGCGGCAACGCCCGCGCTTGCGCAAGACCAGCCGGCGGACGCGCCGGGTGAGACCGTTGCCGACACGGTTGAGGGCGCGCTGGATGCGGTTGAGGCGGCGGGCGACGCGGCCCTTGACGCGGCGGACGATGCCGCAACGGCCACCCTGGACGCGGCCGATGACGCGGTTGCCACCATCGAGGACGCGGCCGACGACGCTGCAGCGGCCACCGCCGACGACGCTGCAGCGGCCACCGCCGACGCCGCGAGCGACGCGGCCAACGCGGTGACCGAGGCCGCCGATGACGCGGCGGACGCCGCCGCCGATGCGGCAAGCGACGTCGTCGAGGCAGTGACCGCCGCTGATGATGCCACGACCGAGGCCGACGATGCGGCAGAGGCCCCCGCAGATGCGGCGAGCGATGCCGGCGAGGCAGTGACCGCGGCCGACGATGCGGCGGAGGCCACCGCAGATGCGGCGAGCGACGCGGGCGAGGCGGTGACCGCCGCCGATGATGCCACGACCGCCGCCGACAGTGCGGCGGAGGCCACCGCAGATGCGGCGAGCGACGCGGGCGAGGCGGTGACCGCCGCCGATGATGCCACGACCGCCGCCGACGGTGCGGCGGAGGCCACCGCAGATGCGGCGAGCGACGCGGGCGAGGCGGTGACCGCTGCCGATGATGCCACAACCGCCGCCGACGATGCGTCGGAGGCCACCGCAGATGCGGCGAGCGACGCGGGCGAGGCGGTGACCGCTGCCGATGATGCCACGACCGCGGCCGACGATGCGTCGGAGGCGACCGCAGATACGGCGAGCGATGCCGGCGAGGCGGTGACCGCTGCCGATGATGCCACAACCGCCGCCGACGATGCGGCGGAGGCCACCGCAGATGCGGCGAGCGACGCGGGCGAGGCGGTGACCGCCGCCGATGATGCCACGACCGCGGCCGACGATGCGTCGGAGGCGACCGCAGATGCGGCGAGCGATGCCGGCGAGGCAGCGACTGCGGCCGATGATGCGGCGGAGGCGACTGTTGATACGGCGAGCGATGCGGGCGAGGCGGTGGGCGAGGCCGCCGACGCTGGCGCAGAGGCGACCGCGGATGTCGCGACCGATGCGGGCGATGCGGTGGGTGAAGCTGCCGCGGAGGCGAGCGCGGCGGCCGCAGCCCCGGTCGAGGGCGGGCGGACCGTTGTCATCGTGCGGCAGCCGGCGGCCACCGTGCGCGTCTTTGAGCCGGCCCCCACCGTGACCGTCAATCAGCCCGCGCCGCGCATCATTATTCGCCAGTATGAGCCAATCGTGACCGTCACCCAGCACGAGCCTGAGGTGATTGTGCGCCCCCGCGAGCCGGATGTGCGCGTCGAACTGCGCGACCCGGACGTGATTGTCGAACAGCCCGACCCCACCGTCATGATCGAGCAGCCGGAAGCGTCCATTGCCGTCGAGATGCCTGAGCCGAGCGTTGAGGTGCGCGCCGTTGACCCCACGGTGAATGTGGAGGCCATCGCGCCCGACGTTGCCGTCTCCGCCCCGGAGCCGACTGTGGAGGTGACGCAGCCGGAATACACGGTCGAGATCCAGCAGGCTGAGCCCACCATCGAGGTGCGCCAGGCTGACCCCAACATTGCCGTCGTCCCCACCGAAACACCCTCCGTAGAGGCGGACACAGTGGAAGAGCCTGCAGAGGCGGACGTGACGGATGAGGCCGCCGCCCTGGAAACGCCCACACCTGAGCCCGCCCCAGCGCCGATCCCGCGCGAGGCCATCATCGGGATGACGGTCGTGAACGCCGGCGGCGACACTGTGGGTGAGGTTCAGGATGTGCTCGTTGAAACCGCGTCCGGCGATGTGGTGGTGATCGTCGGCGTTGGCGGGCTTTTGGGGCTCAACCAGACCGAGTTGGTGCTCGGCTATGACGAGTTCGACTTCTCCGGCGAGCAGGCGGTGTTGAACACGGCCGCCGACGAAAACATCCTCGAAACCCGGCCGGAGTACGACGAAAGCGCCTACGAGCCGCTCCCCGCCGACCGCGTGGAGTGATCTTTCGCGCATCGGCCGACTTCATCGACGAGCGCCGCCGCAGATGATCTGCGGCGGCCCATTTTGCCAGGGTGCCCGTGCGCAAAACCACGACGGCCGTTGCCTTCATGCTGGGCGCCAGTGCGTTGGTGGCGGCCACTTCCATCATCGCAAAAGTGCTCGGCGCGGAGCCGGCGGGCCTCCATCCGCTGCAGGTGACGGCGGGGCGCTTTGTGTTCGCGCTCGCAACGCTGCTGGTCGTTTTGATCGTGGCGCCCGCCAAGCGGCCTTCGCTCAAAACGCGCCACTTTCCGCTCCATGTGGCGCGGGTGGTTTGCGGGGTTACGGGCGTGACGCTCACCTTTGCCGCCGTTCAGGCGATGCCGGTGGCGGAGGCGACGGCGCTCAGCTTTCTGAGCCCGCTGGTGGCGATGGGCCTTGCCGTCGTCATGCTATCGGAGCGCATTGGCCCGCGCAAAATCTTCGCAACGCTTCTTGCGCTGGTCGGCGGGCTGTTGGTGCTGCGGCCGGGAACCGAAGCGTTTGAACCGGCGGGGCTTTTGGCTCTTGGGGCAGCGCTTGCGATGGGGCTTGAAACAGTGCTCATCAAGCGCCTCACCAACACTGAGCCTGCCTTCCGCATCCTCCTCATCAACAATGCGATCGGGGCGGGGCTATCGTGTGCCCTCGCCGCGTTTGTCTGGCGCATGCCGATGGGGGGCGAGTGGCCGCTTCTGGTGGCGGTGGGCGTTGTGATGGTGTCGGCGCAATTTTGCTTTTTGAATGCGATGCAGCGGGGCGAGGCCTCGTTTGTGATGCCTGTGTTTTACAGCGTGCTCGCGTTCGCCGCGCTCTATGATGCGGCGCTCTTCGGTGTCGTCCCGGTGCCGCTCTCGATTGTGGGGTCGCTGTTTATTGTGGGGGCGGCGCTTCTGCTGGCCGCGCAGGGCCGCGGCGAAGCTGCCGCAGTGCCCGCACCAGAAGAAGCGCCCACAGCGTCACCGTCAGAACTCCCAAAACGCCCGCCACGGGCCGCTCAAAAAAGGCCATGAAATCGCCCCGGCTCTTGAGCATGGAGAGCATGAAATTGTCCTCCAACACGCGCCCCAAGACGATGCCGAGGATCGCGGGGGCCATGGGGATGCCGTTCTCCTCCATGATGAAGCCGATGATGCCGAGGACGAGCACAATCCAAATCGCGATGGTGGAGCCCGTGATCGCAAACGCTCCCACCAGCGACGACATCAAGATGAGCGGCATCAACACCGAGCGGGGCACCTTGAGGATGAGCGTTGCGAGCGCAATCGCCAGTGCGCCGGTAAAGAGCATCACAACGTTGGCGACAAAAAACGAGCCGAAGAGCGCGCCCACCAGCGTCGGGTCGTTGGTGAAAATTTGCGGGCCAGGCGTCAGCCCTTTCATGAGGAGGACGCCGATGGCAATTGCCGTCACGCTGTCGCCCGGGATGCCGAAAACGAGCGCAGGCGTCCACGCCCCCGCAACGCCCGCGTTGTTGGCCGAGCCGCCGGCCGCAATCCCCTCGGTGGACCCGTTGCCGAAGGTTTTTGGCGTTTTGGAGCCTTTTTTGGCGACCGCGTAGGCGATCCAGGCCGCGACATCCGCCCCCGCCCCCGGCAGCGCGCCGATGATGGTGCCAAGCACCGACGATTGCGCCACCACCCGCTTGAATTTCGCAATCGCCCGGCCCGCGCCCTTCAGCGCATCGCCCAGACCGTCGAGCACGAGGTCGAGCTTGACGGCGGCCTTCCCGGCCCGCGCGTTGCGCAGGACTTCGGACATCGCAAAGAGGCCGATCATGGCAGGGATGAAGCTCACCCCGTCCAGCAGTTCGATGTTGCCGAAGGTGAAGCGGGGGTGGCCGACGGCAACGTCAATGCCGATGGAGGCGATGAAAAGGCCCAGGAACAGGGAGGCAAAGTTTTTGGCGACTGTGCCGGAGCCTGCGAAAATCGCGCAGGTGAGGCCGAGGGTGGCGAGCCAAAAGTTCTCGTAGCTGGAAAACCCCACGGCAAAGCGGGCGAGCTGGGGGGCAGAGATTGCCAGGATCGCAACGCCGATAATGCCGCCGATGGAGGCCGTGATCAGCGATATGAAGAGGACGCGCCGCGCAGCGCCCTGGCGGGCAAGCTTAAAACTATCATCCACATAGGCGGCGGAGGCGGGGGTGCCGGGCATGCGAAGGAGGGCGCCGGCAATGTCGCCCGCGAAGATGGCGGTGGTGGTTGTCGCGACAATGGCGGAGATCGCCGGGATCGGGTCCATGAAGAACGTGAACGGGACGAGGAGCGCCACCGCCATGGTGGCGGTGAGGCCGGGCATCGCGCCCACAAACGTGCCGTAAAGCGTTGCAAGGAGGATGACGGTGAGATTGTCGACCGTGAAGACGGCGGCGAGGGCTTCAACGGGCATCAAACCTCACCAGGCAACGGGCTCCAAAAGGCCCCAAGGAAGCGGCACCCGCAGGAGTGAATAAAACGCGGCATGGGTGCCAAAGGCGGCGGCGAGCGCCAGCACGGGCGCCACAATGGGGTGCGCGCCGAAGACGAACGCGGCCGCCCCCACCGTGATGACGGCGGCAATGTGAAAGCCGAGGATGGGCATCGTGAGCCCGAAAAAGACGACGATCAGCGCAATCAACCCCGGGCGGATGAAGCCGCGCCAAACGATCGGCGGACCGGCCGCTGCGGGCGCACGCGTGAGCATTGCCGAGACGGCAATCACAATGCCGCACACGATGAGGCCGATGGCGGCGATGGAGGGGAAGAAGCCCGGGCCATAGGGCATGCCGGCCATGAGCGGGAACGTGCGGGCCATCAGGAAGACCGCCGCCCCGAAGGCCACCATCACGAGGCCCAAAATTCGATCGTCAATGCGCATCAAAGAAAAAGGGCGGCGCCGAAGCACCGCCCAAAGACCTTATTTGGCAAGGCCGATGGCAGAAATTGTTTCGCCAAGGGCGGTGTCGGAGGTTGCCATGAACTCCACAAGGTCGGCGGAGCCCATTTTGACCACTTCGGACCCGCGCGAAGCTTTGAAGTCGGCCCACTCTTGGCTCTCAAAGGCTTCAAGCGCTGCTTTTTCGTAGGAGCAGGCGATCTCTTCGGGGAGGCCAGCGGGGGCGGACATGGTGATCCAGGCCGAGAGGGTCCAACCGCTGTCGGTGAGTTCGGCGGTGGTGGGGACGTCCGGCAGGGCCGACATGCGGTCGGTGTGCATGTAGGCGAGCGCCTTCAGTTCGCCGGACTCGATGAGCGCTTTGCCTTCCGAAAGGGCCGGGGAGGCAACGTCAACGCCGCCAGCCATCAGCTCTTGCATGGCGGGCGCGGCGCCTTTGGAGGGGATCCAGCGGATGGCGTCGGGGGCAATCCCTTCCGCGTTCAGCATGCCGGCGAGCGCCAGGTGCCAGATGCCGCCCTGAGAGGTGCCGGAGCCGGTGAGCTCGCCCGGATTTTCCTTGGCAAAGGTGAGGAGGCTTTCCAGATCCTCAAACTCACTGTCCGCCTTCACGAGGACAGAGGCAGGCACGATGTCGACAAGCACGATGGGCGTGATTGATTCGCGGTTGAGGTCGGTGAGGCCCACGTGGTGCATGGTGTTGATTTCCACCGTCGCGGCGCCGACCGTGTAACCGTCGGGCGAGGCGTTGGCGATGGCGGAGTGGCCGGTGACGCCGTTGCCGCCCGTGCGGTTCACAACGTTGAAGGGCACGCCAAAGTGGTTTTCCAGCATGGAGGCCAACATGCGCGAGTTGGCATCCGTGCCACCGCCGGCGCCCCAGGGCACAACGTAGGTGACGGCGCGCTCAGGCGTCCAATCGCAGGCGGCATAGGCGGGGACGGCGCCAAAGGCGATGAGCGCGGCGGCCGCAGTCATGGTGCGGAACATGGAATTCTCCCTTAGGATTTTTTAGTTGGACGGACGGTAGCGCATCCCCTGGGGCCTGTCACCGCAAGGGTCACGACATGATGAGGCCCCCATCAACGTTGATGGTCTGGCCGGTGATGTAGGTAGCATCCTCGCTGGCAAGGAACGCGACGAGGCCGGCAACATCGGCGCCTGTGCCCGCGCGCTTCATGGGCACGTTGGTCTCCACCCACGAGGCCATCAGTTCGCCGGGGCCAAAGTTGCCCAGCATTTGGCCCCAGACCTTGTCGTTGTAGGCCCACATGTCGGTCTCGATGATGCCGGGGCAGATGGCGTTCACGGTGATCCGCTCCAGCGCCACCTCTTTGGCGAGCGACTGGGTGAGGCCGACAACGCCAAACTTTGAGGCGGCGTAATGGGGCGTATAGATAAAGCCGTCGCGCGCTTGGCCGGATGCGGTGTTGATGAGCCGGCCGCCCCGCCCGTGGGCGCGCATGTTGGCGATTGCCGCCTGGCAGCACAGGAAGACGCCCTTGGTGTTGACGGTGAGGGTTGCGTCCCACTCAGCTTCGGTGAGGTCTTCGACCTTGGCGATGGTGATGATGCCGGCGTTTTGGACCGAGATGTCGACCGGGCCGGCGGCGTAAAGCGCCTCAACGGCGGCCTTGTCGGTGACGTCGCAGAGGGCGGCGCGGGCGGTGATGCCCTCGTCGGCGAGAGATTTGGCGGCGGCCTCGACGCCCTCGTCGATGGAGGCGAGGGTGACGGCGGCGCCCTCCATGCCGAAGCGGCGGGCGGTGGCAAGGCCGATGCCCCGGTCACCGCCGGTGACGAGGACGGTTTTGCCCTCAAACCGTTTCATGGGCGGGCTCCGTGAGGTTTTGGGCGGTGAACCTGTCGGTGATCAAAATGTCGATGATGCCGGCGCGCAGGGCGCCCTCAATGGCCGCGACCTTGGCAGAGCCCCCGGCGACGGCCACCACGCGCTCAATGGCGGCAAGTTCGTCCCGCGTGATGCCGATGACGCGATCAGAGAGCGGGGTTTTGACCGCCCGGCCGTCGCCATCGAAGAAGCAGAGCGAGAACTCGCCGACGCCGCCGGCATCCGTCACATCCGAGAGCTCGGTGGAGGAAAACACGTTGCCGCTGCGGGCGAGCATGCGGGACGGTTCGATGGCGCCGATGCCCAAAATGCCGAGGGAGATTTTTGGGAAAAGGTCCATAGTTTCACGCACATAAGGATCGCCCAGCATGACGAGCTTTGCCTCGCGCGAGGCCGCCACCCCCGCGGCCGACAAGAGCCGCGGCTCGGCCCCGGTGAGCTTGGCAAGGCGGGTGATAAGCTGCGTGGCGTGGGTCTGGACGCCAGGGTCCCCCATGCCGCCCAGGATCTGCACGACGTATTTTCCGCGCGCCGCTTTCCCCGGGTGAATGTTTTCGACCATTTTTAAGATCGTCTCGGACCAGGATGAGACGCCGATGATCTCGCCCTGCTGAAGCGTTGCTTCCACAAAGTGAGCGGCCGCCTCGCCGATGCGGGCCATGATGGGGCCGTCGTGGTTTTCGGAGCAATCGACCACGATCGCCTCGGTGAGGCCGTAGCGGGCGCGAAGGTGGGCCTCGAGGTCGGTGTAGGTGCCGGAGGGGGCCACCACCGTGGTGCGCACGATCTCTTCTTGGTGGGCCTTTTTGAGCATGCGCGAGACCGTTGCCTGGGACATGCGAAGGTGCTTTGCAATGTCGGACTGGCGGCGGCCTTCCAGATGATACATCTGCGCCACGCGGGCAATCAGCCGGAGTTCGTTGACCCGCGCCACGCTCATCCTGCCAAAAGCCGGCCGATGGCGGCGTTCCAATTGGCGACCATCTCGTCCCGCCCAGGCATTTTTTCGGGGGCAACGGTTTGGGCGGCCGGCAGCAGGTTGGCGATCGCCTCCCGGCTTTCAAAGAAACCTGTGGCGAGGCCGGCAAGGTAGCCGGCGCCGAGCGCGGAGGCTTCGGCCACATCGCGGATTTTTATCGGGTGGTCGAGTGTGGCGGCGACGATGGCCATGAGGGCAGCGTTGCGCGTTGGTCCGCCGTCGACGAAGACGCGGGCCGGCGCCTGCCCCATGGCGGCAAAAATGTCGTGCACCTGGAGCGCCATGGAGTCTTGGGCCGCGCGTGCGATGTGGGCGGGCTTTGTGCCGAAGGACAGGCCCTCGATGGCGCCCTTGGCGGTGGTGCTCCAGTGGGGGGCGCCAAGGCCTAAATGGGCGGGCACCAGGGAGACGCCGCCGGCATCCTCCACCGTTGCGGCAAGGTCCATGAGGGCGGCAACGTCGGGGAGGCCGAGGAGATCGGCGGTCCAGGGGAAGATCGCAGCGCTCACCAGGATGTTGCCCTCGAAGGCGTAGGTGGCGGTGCCATCCAGCATCCAGGCGATGGTGGTGGTGAGGCCCTCTGGCGGCGGGGCGAAGGCTTCGATGGTGCTCATCACCGAGGAGCCGGTGCCGAAGGTGACCTTTGCGTCGCCGGGGCGAAAGGCGCCTTGGGCAAAGAGCGCGGCGTGGGAATCGCCGATCGCCGCGGTGATGGGGATGCCGGCGGGGAGGCCCTCGATGGCGGTTTTGCCAAAGATGCCGCTGGAGTTTTTGACCTCCGGCAGGGCGGCGAGGGGGACGCCGAAGAGGTCGGCCAAGTCCTCGTCCCAGGCGGCGGTTTTGAGGTTGAGGAGCTGGGTGCGCGCAGCATTTGCGCCATCGGTGGCGTGGACGGCGCCGCCGGTGAGGGCAAAAATCAGCCAGGCGTCGATGGTGCCGAGGCAAATGTCGCTCCGGCCGGCATGCTTGAGGAGCCAGGCAAGCTTTGTGGCCGGGAACATAGGGTCGAGCGGCAGGCCGGTTTTGGCAAGCACGGCCTCGCTGTGGCCGGCGGCTTGGAGCGCGGCGCACACGTCGGCGGTGCGCCGGCACTGCCAGGAGATGACGGGGCCGAGGGGGGCGCCGGTGGATCGCTCCCATGCAACCACGGATTCCCGCTGGTTGGAGATGCCGATGGCGGCGATCGAAACGTCGGGCGCGTTGGCGAGACACGTTTTTATGGCGGCCATTTGGGAGGCGATGATGTCGGTGGCGTCCTGCTCCACCCAGCCGGGGCGGGGGTGGGTGATGCCGACCGGCGCTGTGCCGCTCGCCAGGATTTTTCCGTCCCGCTCGATCAGGATGGCTTTGGAATTGGTCGTTCCTTGATCAAGGGCGAGGACGGCGTCGCTCATCGTTTGCGGGCCATCAGCGTTTTTGCGCTTTTTGCGATTGCGGCGGGGGCCATGCCGTATTCATCGAGCAGGAAATTGGCAGAGCCCGTGGGCGGGAAGACGCCCGGCACGCCAAGGCGCGTCATGGGGACGGGCACCTCGTCCACCACGACTTCGGCGACCGCGCTCCCAAGGCCGCCAAAGGTGGTGTGTTCTTCGGCCGTCAGGATCGCGCCGGTCTCTTCTGCGGCGGCGATGATGGCGGCGCGGTCGATGGGGCGCACGGTCGCCATGTTGAGGACGCGGGCGGCAATGCCCTCCTCGGCAAGGAGGGCGGCGGCGGTCATCGCGCGGTGGGTGAGGGTGCCGTTGGCAATGAGCGTGACATCGGTGCCGTCGGCGAGGCGGTTTGCTTTGCCGAGTTCAAAGGTGTGATCGTCGGGCAGGAGGTCGGGGACGCCAACGCGGCTGAGGCGCAGGAAGCAGGGGCCGTCGAACGCTTTGGCCCAGCGGATCGCGGCGGCGGTCTCAATCCGGTCTGCCGGCGCGACGACCGGGACGTTGGGGAGCGCGCGGACCCAGGCAAAATCTTCGATGGAGTGGTGGGTGGGGCCAAGTTCGCCATAGGCCAGGCCGGCGCTGATGCCGATCAGCTTCACGTTGGCGTCTGAGTAGGCAACGTCGGCCTTGATTTGCTCCAGCGCGCGGCCTGTGAGGAAGCAGGCCGCCGCGCACACGAAGGGGATTTTGCCGCCGTTGGCGAGGCCTGCGCCAACGCCCACCATGTTTTGCTCGGCAATGCCCACATTGATGAGCCGCTCGGGCCAACGGTCACGAAAGCCGTTGAGCTTTGAAGAACCGACCGAATCGTTGCAGACGGCCACCACGTTGTGATCCGCCTCCGCCAATTCGCCGAGGGTTTGGGCAAACGCGTCGCGGCAGTCGTGAAGCGCAGTGTTTGTGAGCGGGGCGTTCATGGGGCGGCCTTTTCCAGTTCGGCCATTGCCGTTTCGTACTGGTCCGCGCTCGGCACCTTGTGGTGCCAGGCAACGTTGCCGGACATGAACGAGATGCCGTGGCCCTTGTTGGTGCGGGCAATGAGGCAGCGGGGTTTTCCGGGGACGGTTTTGCTCGGCGACAGGGCCGCGGCGATGGCGTCCACGTCGTGGCCGTCAATCTCTTCGGCGACCCAGCCGAACGCTTCGAGTTTTGGCGCGAAGGGGGCCATGTTCACGGTGTCGGCAAGGGTGGCGCCCTGTTGCAGGCCGTTGTGGTCGATGATGAGGGTGAGATTGTCGAGGCCGAATTGGGCGGCGGCCATGATCGCCTCCCAGTTGGAGCCCTCCTGCATTTCGCCGTCACCGGCGATGACGACGGTGCGCCAGATGGCATTGTCGAGTTTTGCCGCCTTCGCCATGCCGACGGCGACCGGGAGGCCGTGGCCGAGGGGGCCTGTGTTGGTCTCCACCCCCGGCACCTTGGTGCGGTTGGGGTGGCCGTTGAGGCGTGACAGGGGTTTGAGGAAGGTTGCCACCTCCTCTTGCGGGATGAAGCCTTTTTCGGCGAGGACGACGTAGAGCGCGTTGGCGGTGTGGCCTTTGGAGAGGACGAGGCGGTCGCGGTTGGGGTCGAGGGGGTTTTGCGGGTCGATGTTGAGGGTGTGGAAGTAAAGCACTGTGAGAATGTCGATGACGGACATTTCACCGCCCACATGGCCGGCGCCTGCGTCGAACACGGCTTTGAGGTCGCGGCGTCGGATTTTGTTTGCGAGCTTTGCCAACTCGGATGCCATCGCCGCGCCTTCTACTGAATATTTATACGTGGTAGAATGGTAATGCGTGCTGGCGGGGTGTCAAGGCAAGGTTTCGGTTGACGCCGTTGCGCTCTGGCCAATATCGTATTTTCCATCAGATCTGAATAAATATGCGATGGAGGACTGATGGCCGGCCCGAGCGAACACGCACCGAAACGATCGCTCGCCGAGCTCTTCAACCTCCGTGGCGCCACAGGACCGCTGATCGGCCTCATCTTGCTGTGCGTCTTCTTGACGTTCGCCACCGACAGCTTCTTCCAGCTTCGCAACTTCCTCAACATCCTCGATCAAATCACCGTTTTGGGCATCATGGCGGTGGGGATGACCTTTGTGATCCTGATCGGCGGGATCGACCTTTCGGTGGGCTCAGTCTTGGCGCTCTCCATGATGGTGCTCGGCTACGTCAACATCGAAGCCGGGATGCCGATGCCGGTCGCGATCTTTGCCGCGCTGGTCGCCTCCGCCGTCAACGGGCTGATCGCGGGCGTCTTGATCACGCGGTTCAACGTGCCCTCGTTCATTGCGACGCTCGCGATGATGTCGATCGCCCGCGGCCTTGCCAATATGATCACCAACGGCTCGCAGCTCATTGGCTTTCCGCTGTGGTTCAACTTGTCGGCCATCATCCGTTACGGCGGCTATATTACGGTGACCGTTGCGATCATGCTGGCGGTCTTTGCGCTCGCCTACCTTTACCAGCGCTATCGCTACGGCGGGCGTACGCTTTACGCCATTGGCGGCAACCCAGAAGTGGCGCGGCTTGCCGGCATCAACGTCAAGCGCAACACCATGCTCGCCTATACGTTCTGCAGCCTGATGGCGGGGCTTGCGGGCATCATGCTGGCCGCGCGGCTTGATGCGGTGCAGCCAAGCTCCGGCATTGCCTATGAGCTGGATGCCATTGCCGCCGTCGTCATTGGCGGGACCAGCCTTTCGGGCGGCACTGGCGGCATCGGCGGGACAATTGTGGGCGTGCTCATCATCGGCGTTTTGCGCAACGGGTTGAACCTGTTGCAGGTTTCGCCATTCCTACAACAGGTCGTCATCGGCCTTGTCATTGTGCTTGCCGTGGCTGCGGAAACATTTCGCAAGCGGCGGTGAACCACCCATCGGCCCGATAATCAACCAAAACGGGCCGTTTCTATCCATGGAGGAGACCAACCCATGAAAACCACCCTCAAACTTCTTGTGGCATCCGCCGCGATGACGGCCGTGTCTGGCGCGGCGATGGCTGAGGTCGAGAAAATCGGCTTGGCGGTGCCCAACCTTCAGGCCGACTTCTTCAACCAAATCAAGCTCGGCGTTGAAAACTACGGCGCTGAAAAGGGCATCGAAGTCATTGTCGTTGACGCGAAAAACGACACGGCGACCCAGGTGAGCCAGGTGCAAGACCTGATGACCCAAGGGATCGACGCCTTCATCTACATTCCCGCCGGTGCTGCGGCCGCCGCCGTCCCCACCCGCCTTGCGCGCGCCGAAGGCATCCCCGTCATCAACGTGGACCGCACGCCTGAGGGCGCGCCGGGCGACACGTTCATCGCCGGTGAGAGCGTGGAATCGGCCTACGCCGTCTGCGACCACATCATTCGCCTCCAGGGCGGTGAGGGCAAAATTGCCATCATCCACGGCCAAAAGGGCACCACGCCCGAGGTGGACCGGTTTACCGGCTGCAAGCGCGCCATCGACGAGCATGACGGTGTGGAGCTGGTCGCCCAGCAGTGGAGCCAGCAATGGTCGCCGGACGAAGGCTTTTCGATCGCCCAGAACATGATGCAGGCGAACCCTGACATCACGATGATCTTTGGCCAGGCGGACGGACTTGCCATGGGCGCCGCGCGCGCGATCGAGGGTGCGGGCCTCTCCGACCAGGTCGTCATCGGCGGCTATGACGGCGATGTGGCAGCGCTTGAATATCTTGCCGAATGCCAGGGCCCGTTCTGGGTGACGGCGACGCAATCCACCCAGCTGATGGGCCGCCTTGCGGTGGACAGCGCCCTTGCGGTGGCAGCTGGCGAATCTGTGCCTGAGCGCCAGATCCCGGATGCGGTGCTGACAACCTGCGCAAACGCAAAGCGCTTCGTCGCCAACCACCCGTAAGCGCCATGGCAGCGCCCATCCTCTCGCTGAAGGGCATCCGAAAGTCCTACGGGCCGACGGAGGTGCTCCATGGGGTCGATCTCGACATCCATGCGGGCGAGGTGGTGGCGCTCTTGGGTGAAAATGGTGCCGGAAAGTCGACCCTTTCCGGCATCATCGCGGGCTCCAACAGCCCGTCCGCCGGGACCATGACCTGGCAGGGCGCCCCTTATGCGCCCAAAAACCCGCGCGAGGCCATCGACCACGGCCTTGCGCTCATCCATCAAGAGCTGCGTCTGTTGCCGCACCTCTCGATCGCCGAAAATGTGTACGTGGGCCGCTATCCGATGCGCGCCGGCCGGCTCGATCGCAAAAAGATGGAGATGGATGCGGCCGAGCAGCTCCACCGCCTGGGGCTCGACCTGCCGGCCACCCGCCGCGTCGAAGGGCTGTCGACGGCAAAGCAGCAACTGATTGAAATTGCAAAGGCCCTGGCGCTCAACGCCCGGCTCCTCATCCTCGATGAGCCCACCGCGTCGCTGGGCGGCGCAGAGGTCGAACTGTTGTTCGACCAGGTGGAAAAGCTGCGCGCCGATGGCGTTGGCATCATCTACATCTCGCACAGGCTGGAGGAAATTCGCCGCATTGCCGACCGCGTGGTGGTCCTGCGCGATGGCGAGAAGGTGCGCGAGTTCGACAAGGGCGATGTGGACGTGCGCACCATTGTGGAAAGCATGGTGGGGCGGAGCCTGGACCGCATGTTCCCCCCAATGCCCGAGCCCGGCACCGAGACGACGCTGGAGGTGGAGGGGCTCACCTCTGCCGTGGGTGATTTTCGCGATGTGTCGTTCTCGGTGAAGAAGGGCGAGATTTTTGGGATTGCCGGCCTTGTGGGCGCGGGGCGGACCGAGCTTGTGCGCGCCATCACCGGGGCGGACCCCATCAAGTCGGGCCGTGTGCGCCTTTCCGGGCGCGACATCACCCCCCGAACGCCCGCGGACGCTGTGCGCAACGGCCTTGCCCTCGTGCCGGAGGACCGCAAGGACCAGGGGCTGGTGCTGGAACACTCCATCACCGAAAACATCGGCTACACCAACCCTGAGGCGGTGACGGCGAAGGGGTTTGTGGTGGGCAAGAGGCTGCGCGCCTTTGCCGATGCCGCCATCGGGCGGTTTGGCGTGAAGGGGGTGGGGCGGCAAAACGCGGGCGAAATGTCGGGCGGGAACCAGCAAAAGGTGGTGCTTGCCAAATGGCTGTCACGCAACCCGCAGGTGGTGGTGATGGACGAGCCCACAAGGGGGATCGATGTGGGCGCCCGCTCCTCGATCTATGAAATCATTCGCGATTTGGCGGCGGAGGGGCGCAGCGTCATCGTTGTCTCGTCCGATTTGGAAGAGGTGCTTGGCGTCTCCCACCGCATCCTCGTGATGGCGCAGGGGCGCCAGTCCGGCATTTTGGACCGGGGCGAGGCCAACGATGTCAAAGTGATGGAGCTGGCAACCGCGTGAGCACGGCAGATACTCTGAACGCCCCAAAACTCTTCGATCTTTCGGATCGCACCGCCCTCGTCACCGGGGCGGGAAGCGGGATTGGCCAGCGCATTGCCCTTGGCCTTGCCCAGGCGGGCGCGGCGGTGGCCGGTCTCGACCGACGCACCGACGGCGGGCTCGACGACACGCTCGCTCTCATCGCGCCGACGGGCCGAATGGCGATCGCCATTGCCGCCGACGTTACCGACAAGAGAGACCTTGCGGAGGCCGTCCGGCGCACCGAGGCGGAGCTTGGACCGCTTTCGATTGCGGTGAATGCGGCGGGGATTGCCAACGCCAACCCCGCGGAGGAGATGGAGGAAGACCAGTACCAAACCCTCATGGATATCAACATGAAGGGGGTGTTTTTGTCGTGCCAGGCGGAGGCGCGGGCGATGCTTTCGCACGGGCGCGGGTCGATCATCAACATTGCCTCGATGTCGGGCGTGATCGTCAACAAGGGGCTCGACCAGGTGCACTACAACGCCTCCAAGGCGGGCGTCATCCATATGTCAAAGTCGATGGCGATGGAGTGGGTCGGCCGGGGCGTGCGCGTCAACTCCATCAGCCCCGGCTACACCGCAACGCCCATGAACACGCGGCCCGAAATGGTCCACCAAACCAAAGAGTTCGAGGCGCAGACCCCCATGGGCCGCATGGCCTCCGTCAACGAGATGGTGGGCCCAGCAATCTTCTTGGCGAGCGATGCGGCCTCGTTCGTCACCGGGGTCGACCTCTTGGTGGACGGCGGTTTTTGCTGCTGGTGAACCCAACGACACAGTTGAGCAACACGCCCGCGCCATACTAACGCCGACGCGTGTGGCGCCCTGCGCCCGGCCGCATCGTTTGCGGCGATCGTGGAGGCGCTTGTGGCCCTGTGGCGGCGGTTTTTGATCATTCCCGGTCTTGCGGTCGGGGTCGGGGCCTTCATCGTCCTCACCCGCGACGAGGCGCCGCCCGTGACCCAGCGCGCGCCCGAACCCCTGGCGGTGCGCGCGGTGGATGTGACGCCCACCGCCGTTGCCGGCCGGGCGGAAGGCTTTGGCCGGGTGCGCGCCACGCGCCGGTTCGAGGGGGTGAGCGAGGTGGAAGGCCGGGTGACCGCCCTTGCCGACACGCTCACCGAGGGCGCGTTCATCACCGCCGGCACCGTTTACGCGCGGATTGACCAGCGGGACTATGAAATTGCCAAGGCACGCGCGGCGGCAGCGCTGGAAAGCGCGCGGGCGTCACTGGCGGAAATCGCGGCGCGGGAGGATGCGGCGCGCGCCAATCTCGTCCTGGAAGAGCGGGTGGAGGCGCTGGCCGCCGCCGACCTTGAGCGCAAGCGGAGCCTGGTGGAGCGCGGCACCAACGCGCAAATCACGGTGGACCAGTCCGAGCGCGATCTCGTCAACCAGACCCGCCGCGTGCAGGAGCTGAAGAACGAGCTCGCGCTTTACGCCGTCCAGCGCGTGTCGGCGGAGGCGTCCATCGCATCCTCCACGGTCGACCTTGAGGAGGCCGAGCGCAACCTTGAAAGCACTGTCCTTCGCGTGCCGTTTGATGCGCGCGTGGTGTCGGAAACGCTGGAGGTGGGTGAATACGTGCGCCCCGGCGACAGCTTGGTAGAGCTGGACGATGTGGCCGCCGCCGACATCACGGTGGAGGTGCAGCCAGCAGCGCTCCGCGCCATGTTTTCGGTGGGCGCGGGGGATGCGACCGCCGCGCCCATCGCGTTCACCGATCCGGATGCGTTTGATGCGTTCATCGCGCGCGTTGGCCTCACCGCCACCGTCCACCTTGGGTTCTCCGGCGCAGATGTGACCTGGCCTGGCCGGCCGCTGCGCACCGATGGCTCCATTGATGAAACCACCGGGACCGTCGGCGTCATCGTGCGGGTGGACGACCCTTATGGGGCGGTGGACGGGCGGGGCGGGCCGCCGCTGACAGTCGGTGCGTTTGTGCGCGTGGTGTTTGAAACGCGCGCCGTTGCGGGGCGGATCACCGTGCCGCGGGAGGCGGTGCGCCGCGCGGCCGACGGAGCGGCGTTCGTCTATGTCGCGCTCCCTGATGACACGCTCGGCCGGCGGGCGGTGACGCTGTCGGCCCCCGTGAACGGCGCCATCATTGTGGAGGCGGGGCTTGAGGCGGGAGACCGCGTGGTCCTCTCCCGCCCGCAACCGCCGATCCTTGGGATGCCGCTCACGCCGATCATCGACCGTGTGGCGGTGGCGGCCCAATGATCGGCTATTTCGTCAACCATCCCAACGCGTCGAACCTTTTGATGGTGGCGGCCGTCATCGTCGGGCTTTCCGCGCTGCCGCAGATGGAGCGGGAGAGTTTTCCAGAGTTCGTGCCCTCAAAGGTTGCCGTTG
Source organism: Pseudomonadota bacterium (assembly GCA_039034015.1). GTDB lineage: Bacteria > Pseudomonadota > Alphaproteobacteria > Rhizobiales > Amorphaceae > Acuticoccus. The sequence continues at coordinate 41,580 of JBCCBM010000017.1, forward strand.
AGGTGGTTTATCCGGGCGCGTCGGCCGCGGATGTGGACGAGGAGGTCTGCCAATCGCTGGACAGTGCGCTCGGTGACATCACGGGGCTCACCGAGCTCACCTGCCAGTCGGTGGAGGGCCGGGCCACCGCAACGCTGGAACTCCAGGAGGGCGGCGACCTTGGCCAGTTTTACAACGACATCTTGTCGGACGTGTCGGCCCTCAACGATTTGCCGGATGATGCGGAGGCGCCCACGGTCTCCATTGCCGCGCGCACAGAGCAGATCGCGCTCCTCGCCGTCACCGGGATTGCCGACGAGGACGCGCTGAAGCGGTACGCGGACTATTTTGAGGCGCAGCTCACCGCGCTGCCGCTGGTGGCCGATGCGGTGGTGACGGGGATTAGCGATCAGGAGGTGCGCGTGCTCCTTGATCCGGTGAGCCTGCGCCGTTTTGGCCTCAGCGCGCGGGATGTGGCCGATGCGCTGGAGGCGCGCAGCCTGCGCCAGCCGCTCGGCACAGTCGCGACGCGGGCGAGCGAGATCACGCTGCGCTATGGGGATGCCAGGCGCGATGTTGCCGAACTCTCGCGCCTTGTGATCCGCGAGACGGCGTCGGGCGGCTTCGTCCGCCTTTCGGATGTGGCGACCATCGTGCGGGCGGAGGCCGCGCCCGAGCTCCAATCCTTCCTCGACGGGGGGCGGGCGGCCGTTCTTTCCATCACCAAGACGAAGGATGCGGACGCCATCGAAGCCTTTGGCGCGGTGGAGGCGCTGATTGCGGCCGAGACGGCGCGGTTTCCAAAACCGTTTGCCATCACGGTGACGCGCAACGAGACCGAGAATATTGAAGATCGCATCAGCCTCATCGTGTCCAACACAGTGATTGGGCTTGTTCTCGTGCTCCTGGTGATGGTGGCTTACTTCTCGCTGGGGTCCGCGTTTTGGATTGCGGCGGCGCTTCCGGTCACGTTTTGCGCCGCGTTCTTTGTGCTGTCGGTGTTGGGGCAGACGATCAACATGATCTCGCTGATTGGGCTTTTGATGGCGGTGGGCTTGATCATGGACGATTCCATTGTGATTGCCGACAACATTGCCCGTTGGCGAAAGACCCACCCGCCCGCGGAGGCGGCCGTGCGGGGCACGATGGAGGTGATGCCGGGGGTGCTCGCCTCCTTCCTCACGACGGCGTCGGTCTTTGGGCCGTTGATGTTTTTGTCGGGCGAGATGGGGCAGATCCTGAAAGTCATCCCCATCGTGCTCTTGGTGACGCTGGCGCTCAGCCTGGTGGAGGCGTTTTTGATCTTGCCGAACCACCTGTCGCACACCGCATCCGACCCCGAAAAGGACGCTGCGCGCGCAGCCCCCCGGGCGACCGAATGGGTGAAAACGCGCCTGGTGCTGCCCCTTGTGGCGCGCTTTGTGGCGTGGCGATACCTCACGCTGGGGCTGACGGTCTCACTCTTGGTGGCAACGGTGGGGCTGGTGGCGGGCGGCCATGTGAAGGTGGTGGGCTTCCCCACCATTGAGGCCGACACCATTGAGGCCCGCGTGGCGTTGACGGCGGGGACGCCGCTCCCCCGCACCGCGCGGGTGGCCGAGCAACTGACCGATGCGCTGGCGCGGGTGAACGCGCAGCTTTCCCCCGGCACCGAAGGCGGCGCGCCGCTGGTGGAGCGGGTGCTGATCCGCTTTGCCGCCAACGGGGATGTGGCGTCCAACGGGCCGCACACGCTCACCGTCACTGTGGACCTTTTGAAGAGTGCGGTGCGCAACGTGTCGGCCGACGATGTGTTGGACCTTTGGCGCGCGGAGGCGGGGCCGATCACCGACCTTTCGCAGATCAGCTTTTCCCAATCGAGTGTGGGGCCGGGCGGGGCGGACCTCGATGTTGAGGTGCGCGGGCGCGACCTTGGCGCCCTTGAGGCGGCCGCCGCAACGCTTCAGCGCCGGCTGTTGGCCGAGCCCGGCATTCGGGAGGCGCGGCTTGATTTCACCCGCGGGCAGACCGCGCTTGTGCTTGCCGTCAACGATCTTGGCATTGCGGCGGGGCTGAGCCCGCAGGCGCTGGCGGCCCAGCTGCGCGGCGCCTTTTCGGGCACCGAGACCGATACCTTTCGCGAAGAATTTTCCGACGGCGCGGTCCGGGTCGAAGTGGGCGATTTTGTGGGCTCGCTCACCGCGCTGGAGGATTTTCCGGTCATGATGCCGGGTGGCAAGCAGACCGCGCTCTCAGCGGTGGCGCGCATCACGGTGGAGGGTGCGTTTGAGCAAATCACGCGCAAAGAGGGCGCCGCGATTGCCAAGATTGAAGGGTCCATCGACCGCCAAGCGCTCACCGCCGGCGATGTGGCGCGCCTGGTGACCGAGCGGCTTGGCCCAGAGGTGATGGCCGAGCACCCGGGCGTTACCATTGCGATTGGCGGCGCGTCACAGGCAACATCTGAGACGCAATCGTCGATCGTCACCTCGCTGCTTCTGGGGCTTGTGGGGGTTTATTTGATCCTCGCGTTCCTCTTCCGCAGTTATACGTTGCCGTTGGTGGTGATGTTGTCGATCCCCTTTGCGGTGATTGGGATGGTCTTGGGCCATCTTGCGCTAGGGATTGACCTTGCGATGCCTTCATTTGTGGGCTTTGCCTCGCTGGCGGGCATTGTCGTCAACAACGCGATCCTCTTCGTGACCTTCTTTGAGCGCGGCATTCGCGATGGTGATGTGGCCTCGGCGGCCGTCGCGGCGGTGAGCGACCGGTTCCGCGCCATCGTGCTCTCGTTCACCACCACGTTTGTGGGGCTGATGCCGATTGTGCTGGAGACGAGCCCGCAGGCGCAGGTGATGGTCCCCCTGGTGACGGCGGTGGCGTTTGGCCTGTTGTCATCCACGCTCCTCAGCATCTTTGTGCTGCCGGCCGCGCTCACGATTTACTTTGACTATGCGTCTGTCACGCGCTGGGCGGCGACGCGGGATCAGCGTTCTGCGGCGCCCGCGGCAGCGTGAGAGTGACGATGAGGCCGGTGGGCTGATTGTCGGCAAGGGCAATGGTGCCGCCGTGCCGCGCCACGATTTGGCGGGTGATGGAAAGGCCGAGGCCAAAGCCTGTGTCGGCGCCGCGGGTGCGCGCCGCATCACCGCGCCAGAAGGGCTCCAGCGCCGCGAAGCGTTCATCCTCAGACAGGCCAGGGCCGTTGTCGGCAACGGAAAGGCTCACCGTGTCGTCCGTTGCGGTGAGCGTGAGGGTGGCGTGCGCCCCGTAGGTGACAGCGTTTTGGATGATGTTGGTGAGCGCGCGGCGGATGAGGGCGGGGTCAAGCGTGGCGGCCACCCGCGGCGGCCCGGTGAAGGTGATGGCGGCGCCCACATCGGTGAGATCGTCGCACACGGCCTGGGCAAGGGCTGAAACATCCACCGGCTGGCGGGCGAGCGTCGTCGTGCCATCGCGGATGAAGCTGAGCGCGGAGGCGACCATCACCTCCATCGCCCGCACGTCGGTGAGGAGGGCTGTGCGGTCGGGCGTGGGCCCCTCAAGGCGCAGGCGCATGCGGGTGAGCGGGGTGCGCAAGTCGTGGCTGATGGCGGCGAGCGTTGCGCTTTTGGCATCGATGAGGGATTTTAATCGCGCGCGCATGGCGTTGAAGGCGCGGGCTACGGTGCGCACCTCCGCGGGGCCGCGCTCGGGCGCTGTCCCGGCCGATAGATCGCGCGAGAAGCGGTCCGCCGCCTCCGACAAGCGCTTTAACGGCGCGACCAGCGTGCCTGACGCCCAGATGGTGAACGCCATGATGGGGAGCGCGAGAAGCGTGAGCAGCAAAACAAACACAAAGATCGGGAAAAGGCGCGCCGGGGCCGACAGCGATGGCGTGAAGATGAGGAAGGTCCCGTCCGACAGCGTTGTGGTGACGCCATAGTTCGCCATGGAAAGCGGGAAGGTTTTGTAGGTTTGATTGTCGACCACGCCGATGGGTTGGTTGTTGGCAAGCACCAAGAATTCGCGGATGGCGGCAAGATAAAACCGGCCGGGGGGCAACAGATCCGCCTCCGGAACGAGGGTGACAGCGGCGGCCTCGCGAAACCTTGGATCCCGTGTGAGGATGGCGTTGACGGCCGTGCGCTCGGCCGCGGGCGGCAGGCTTTTGAGCGCGGTTATGGCGGTGGTGAAGGGGGCCGTCACCTCCCGCGCGACGGCCCGGGGCGGGGAGACGCCGTCCCAAATGACGAATTGGACGAAGGCGAGCGCAAGGCCCGTGGAGAGGATTTGCGTGGTGGCAATGAGGGCGATGATCTGCCCGCGGATCGGAAGCCCGCGGCGCCTCACCGCCGTTCCACCTCGGGGGTGAACATATAGCCGCCCAGGCGCACGGTTTTGACGTAAAGCGGGGCGCGGGGGTCGTGCTCGATCTTGCGGCGAATGCGGCTGATGAGGGTGTCGATGCTGCGGTCGAAGGCGGCGGCCGCGCCCGTTCCTTGGGTGAGGTCGAGGAGTTGGTCGCGCGTGAGGACCCGGCGCGGGTGGGTGCACAGCGCCTGGAGAAGGCTGAACTCGGCGCCCGTGAGCGTGACGTTGACGCCGGCCGGGTCGGTGAGTTCGCGCCGGTGGGGGGTAAGGGTCCACCCGTCGAAGGTGAGGGTGGTCGTGTCGTGCGCGGTGCCGGCGTTGGCGTCGAACCGGCGCAGGACCGCGCGGATCCTGGCCAAAAGTTCGCGCAGGCTGAAGGGTTTGGCGACATAATCGTCGGCGCCGATTTCAAGGCCCACCACGCGGTCCGCCTCCTCTCCCGCGGCGGTCAGCATGATGAGGGGGAGCATCGTGTCCTGGCGCAGGCGCCGCGCGATGGAAAGGCCGCTTTCGCCGGGCAACATGAGGTCCAGGAGGACGATATCAGGCAGACTTGCGCCAAGCGCACGGTCAAGCCCCGGCCCATCGCGCGCGATGGTCACGCGAAAGCCGTTGGCCTCCAGATAGTCGGCGACAAGGCCGGCGATCTCGGCGTCATCCTCGACGATGAGGGCTTTCGTCGGCGCGCGCATTTTGCGACCAAGCGCCAATTTTGGGGCCCTGTCACGCGCTGATTTGTGTCGGATTTTGTCTCGCGCTTCGCGGGGTTTTTTTCTGCGCTACCGCCCTTCGGGCTGCTTGAGCGCGGTTTTTTCTGCGCGACCGCCCGTTGGGCTGCTTAAGCGCGGTTTTTTCTGCGCTAGCGCCCGTTGGGCTGCTTAAGCGCGGTTTTTTCTGCTCCACCGCCCGTTGGGCTGCTTGAGCGCGGACAAATGGGCGCGATCCGGCCAACTTGCTGAAACATCTCGCGCCCATGGGTTTGCCACGAACTCAGATGGGGATTGGTGTGATGCGCGTTTTGGTTTTGGTGATGGGGCTTTTGGTGGCGGCTGCAGGCGCACAGGCGGATGTGGCAGCGCGGGTGGCCGATGGCGCGGCGTGGGACATGACGGGGCAAAACGGGCGGTCGGGCACGCTCACCCTCAAAGGCGATGGGACGGGGACGATGCGCGCCGGCCCCTTTTCACTCGCAACCGACTGGTGGGGGCAAGGGGCCAACGGGCTTTGCCTCAAAAACCGGATGATGGGCACGCGCTGCGTGACGCTTCGGCCCGGTGCCGGCGGCTATGACGGGGTTGCCGATGGGGCAACGGTCCTGCGGTTGCGCCGCTGAGCGCGGCGCGTGACCATGCAGTCTGTTGCAGTGTCCCGGCGGCCTTGCGTATAGGAGATCACAAGAAAACAAACACACGTGAGGGAGAACGCCATGCGTTCATGGGTCAACGGGGTTTTGGGAACGGTGGCCGCGGCCGCTTTGGCGACCACCGCGCAGGCGACCGACCTTCGCCTCTCCCACCAATGGTCCACCAAGGATGTGCGCCACAAGGTGGCCGAGATTGTCGCGGCGGAGGTGGCCGCGGCGGATGTGGGCCTCGAGATCAAGATTTTCCCGTCAAAGTCGCTGTTTAAGCCGCGGGAGCAGTATCGCCCGCTGAGCCGCGGCCAGCTCGATATGACGGTCTTCCCGCTCAGCTATGCGGGCGGTCAGCAGCCCTCCTTCAACCTCACCCTGATGCCGGGCCTTGTGAAAAACCATGACCATGCGGCGCGTTTGGCGCAGTCGCCCTTCATGGAAGCGCTCGAGGCTAAGATGGCCGAAGATGATGTGATGGTCCTGGTCCACGGTTATTTGGCCGGCGGCTTTGTGGGCAAGGAAAAGTGCATCACCAAGCCGGAGGATGTGGAAGGCCTTCAGACCCGCGCGGCCGGAAAGTCGTTTGAGCAGATGTTGGTGGGCGCCGGCGCGTCGATCGCGTCGATGGCCTCGTCTGAGATCTATAGCGCGCTCCAAACCGGGGTTTTGGATGCGGCGAACACGTCGTCCGCCTCGTTCGTGTCGTACCGGATTTTTGAGCAGGTGGCCTGTTACACGCCAGCATCCGACGTTGCCCTGTGGTTCCTTTATCAGCCGCTGTTGATGAACAAGTCCACCTTTGAGGGGCTTTCTGCCGAGCAACAGGATGCGCTGATGGCGGGTGCCGCCAAAGCGCAAGCCTACTATCAAGACGAGGCGAAGAAGCAAGATGCCGCCTCTGTGGCTGTCTTTGAGGAAGCGGGCGTTGAAATCGCGCAGATGAGCGATGAAGACTTTGCCGCATGGCAGGCGCTGGCGAAGGAAACATCGTACAAAGCGTTTGTGGAAAGCGTGCCCGACGGGCAAGCGCTCCTCGACATGGCGCTTTCGGTCGAGTGATGCACGGGCGCCGGCGCGGCCGTTGACGCTGCGCCGGCGCAGTTGTCGCAAAGATCTGCCCAAAACGGAGACGCTGCGATGGGTTCGCCAGGCCGGCCGGGCGCGAGCGCGCACTTTCAACGCGTTGTCGGTTGGATGTCAGAGGTCTCCGGCTGGATTGCGGCAGCGATGATCCTGGGCGCCGTCATCCTCACCTGCCAGATGATCTTTGTGCGGTTTGTCCTCAACGCGTCGACGGTCTGGCAGACCGAGGTTGTGGTTTACTTGATGGTCGGCGCGACGTTGCTTGGCCTTGCGTTCGTGCAAAAGCACAAAGGGCACGTGAACGTCGACCTTTTGCCCCTGTGGCTGCCACCGCGACAGGCCCGATGGCTCGCGCTCGGCACCCAGGTTTGCGCGCTTCTCGTGATCGCGCTTTGCCTCTTTTATGGGTTTGAGTTTTGGCACCTTGCCCAATCCCGCGGGTGGACGTCTGACACGGTGACGGCGGTGCCCCTGTGGATCCCTTATCTGGCGCTGCCGGTTGGCCTCGCGCTCCTCTTTCTCCAGCTTTTGGCCGACTTTGTGGCGACCGCCACCGGCGATGAGGCGCGCTGATGGATCCGTTGATGCTTGGCGCGATCATCGGGATCGTGACCATTCTTGTGCTGATTTCAGGGATCTCCGTCGCGATCGGCCTCCTTCTGGTATCGGCGATCTTCCTCCTGATTTTCGACGGTGTGCGCTCGCTGGAGCTGATCCCGGAAGTTCTCTTCGGCAAGCTTGACAGTTTTGCGCTGTTGTCGATCCCGATGTTTATCATCATGGGCGCATCGATCGCCTCCACCCGGGCGGGGGCGGACCTCTATGAGGCGCTTGAGCGGTGGCTGACCCGTGTGCCGGGCGGGCTGGTGATTTCCAACCTTGGGGCTTGCGCGCTGTTTGCCGCAATGTCCGGCTCCAGCCCTGCCACGTGCGCGGCCATCGGCAAGATGGGCATCCCCGAGATGCGCAAGCGCGGCTACCCGGATGAAATCGCCACAGGCTCCATCGCCGCCGGCGGCACGCTCGGCATCCTCATCCCCCCCTCGATCACGATGATTGTTTATGGAATTGCCACCGAAACCTCGATCGGGCGCCTCTTTTTGGCCGGCGTCATCCCGGGGTTGCTGCTGGTGGGGCTTTTCATGGCGTGGTCGATCTACGCCACCTGGGCCTCCGGCAACCGCAATACCTTGATGAAGGTGACTTATACATGGCGCCAGCGGCTTGAAATCATGCCGCGGGTGCTGCCCTTCATCGCGATCATCTTGGGCGTGCTTTACGCGCTTTATGGCGGCGTTGCGACACCATCGGAAACGGCGGCTGTGGGCGCGCTGCTGTGCCTGCTGGTGGCGATGATTGTCTACAAGCTCGTCAGCCCCGCAGCGTTCTGGGCGGTCCTGCGCGACAGCACCAAAGAAAGCGTGATGATCTTGTTCATTATCGCGGCGGCGGGCGTCTTTTCGTACATGTTGTCGAGCCTTTTCATCACCCAATCCATCGCCGCTTGGATCAGCGAGCTTGAGGTGAACCGCTGGGTTTTGATGGCGGCCATCAATGTCTTCCTGATTGTGGCGGGGTTCTTCCTCCCGCCTGTCGCTGTGATCTTGATGACGGCGCCGATCTTGTTGCCGGTCATCACCGGGGCAGGGTTTGACCCGATTTGGTTTGCCGTTGTCCTCACCATCAACATGGAGATTGGGCTCATCTCACCGCCCGTCGGCCTCAACCTTTACGTCATCAACGGGATCGCGCCGGATATTTCACTGCGCACCATCTTGGTTGGGTCGTTGCCGTTTGTGGCCTGTATGGTGATTGCAATCATCTTGCTTTGTTTGATGCCGGGCCTTGCCACATGGCTGCCCAACGCGCTGATGGGCCCGGCGCTCGGCTAAACATCCGGGCCGCCCGCGCAAGTGTCGCCCGCCAAGGCTTGAGGGGGCGAAAAGGGGGCGGCGATGGACGAGCCGGTTTTGCATGGCGCCACGATTGTCCCGGTGCGCGATGTTGCGCGCTCCATGCGCTTTTATGTGGAGGTGCTGGGGTTTTCGGTCGATTTCATGCGAGATGATGGCGGTTTTGCAATTGTGCGCCGCGGCCCGGTGGGCGTCCAACTCACCCAGACCGATGACATCGGCGCGCTGGAGGCGACCGCCAACAACATCGCCATCTACATCACCGTGCGCAATCTTGACGCGTTCTACACAGCGCTGGCGCCAAACCTTGCGAGCCTCCCCGAAGGCCGCCTCAGACCACCCTTCAATCAGCCCTATGGCATGCGCGAGTTTCACGTAAAATGCCCGGACGGGTGCCTCTTGTTTTTCGCCAGCGATGGGAAGGCCGCGTGACGCCGGCCCATCGTCCTTGCGTTGCACCCGGTCCAAAAGGCTCTAAATCCAATGTGTCGAGCATCTTGCCTGCGCCCAAATGGGCGCAGGATGCTCTAACGCCCGGGCGGGTGCGGCGGCCAAGGCAAACGCCAGAACGCAAGGGTTCCGGCCGCGAGCATCACAGCGACTGACAGCAAGGCCGCGCGCGAGGGGTCGCCGGCAGCGTGCCCAACGGTTGCCGCCACACCGCTCAGCCACTGCATGATCGCAACCCCCAAAAAGAGCGCCATCGTGAAGACGCTGAGCGCGCGCCCGGCCATGTGCGCGGGGTAGGCGGACCGAACATCGGCATATTGGAGAACGATATAGCCACCGGAGAGGCCGATCAGGATCGCGAGGGTAACATCCGACACCGCGCCGCCGCCCAGCGCCAGCAACCCGAACTGAACCACGTAGGCCGCACTGCAAAGGAGGATCACGGTGCGCCGCTTTTGCGGCCCCGGATCGAGCCGTCCGAAAAGGTAGGGCCCGATGATGACGGCCAGTGAGATGGCAAACGCCGCGTGGCCCACCTCAATGACGGAAAAGCCGTGGCGCTCAATCAGGAGCGGACCGATCCAGAGGCCGCGCAGGGCGAGGAAGGCCGCGTAGCTCACCGCCGCGAGGCAACAAATGCCGGCTGTGTGGGGCTGCGCAAGTACGGTCCCCAGGCCGCGCACCATGACCCAGAGGCCCGCCCCATCGCGCAGCGCGGTCGGCCCCGTGTCGACCCAGCGGAAGACCGCAAGCCAGGCGCCGGCGGCCATGATCCCAAGGGCCCAAAACCCGGTGCGCCACGATCCTGTCTCCATCAGCCAGGCGAGCGGCGTCCCGGTGATCAACATGCCAACGCCGCCTACCGCGAGGACGACGCCGGAGAGCGCGGCAAACCGGTTCGCCGGATATCGCGCGGAGACAAACACCATGGCGGCGAGGAGGGCAGGCGCGCATCCAGCGCCGATCAAGCCCTGCCCGACCATCAGAACGTCAAGCCGGGTTGCCAGCGCACAGACCGCGCTGCCGATCACCGCCAGCGTGAAGGCGGCAAGGACCGTGCGCCGGGGCCCGTACCGGTCGAGCGCGACCCCCACCGCGGGCTGGGCAAGCGCAAAGGCGACGTGAAACGCGCCGGCCACCAGACCGAGCGCTTGCGGGGACGCGCCAAGGTCCCGCGCAAGGGGGTCTGCCGCAATCGCCATGACGGTGCGAAAGGCGTGGCTGAGGATGAAGACCGAAACGAGCGCGGTCAGCATGAGGGTGAGGCGCGCGCGCCCGTGCGCTGGGGCGGGATCGGTCACGGCGGCGATGCCTGGCGTGCGCCCCCGCGCGATCGCGGCGGACCCGCGGGCAGGCGTTTTTCGGTCACATCATCGCATCAGCTGGTGAAGGGTGCGGCTGGGCATTGCGCCGTCGGTCCAGCCGAAGGTGCCGAGGGCGAAAAGCTCATCGGCGGCGGCCTGCAGCCGGCCGGCGACGGCACTGTAAAGCCGGGAGCCGACGCTCACCCGGCGCACGCCCCGTGCGGCAAGGTCGGCAATTGTCCCCTCATTGCCGATGCCGGCAAGCACATTGACCGGCAATCCCACGTGGCGCACCACCCGCTCCACGTCAGCAAGGGTCATGAGGGCGGGCGCGTACAGCAAGTCTGCGCCGGCCTCTTCGTAGAGCGAGAGCCTTGCCAAGATCTCATCAAGGTCGCAGGCGCCGGCGAGGAGACCATCCGCGCGCGCACAAAGGACAAAGGGGCGGCCGAGCCCCCGGGCGGCTTCCACGGCGGCGATGATCCGCTCTTTGGCGAGCGCGCGGTCATAGAGCGGCGCGGCGCGGTCGCCCGTCGTGTCTTCGATGGAGCCGCCCGCAAGCCCCGCCGCACCGGCAAGGCGGATTGTCTGCGCCACCGCATCAGGGTCGGTGCCAAACCCGTTGAAGAGGTCGGCCGACACGGGAATGTCGACCGCGGCCGCGATGGCGCGCGCGTTTTCCAAGACCGCCTCGCGCGATGGTGCGCCATCCTTCTGGCCGGCCGCCCACGCATAGCCGGCGCTTGTGGTGCCAAGGGCCGAAAACCCCGCCGCTTCGAGGATCCGCGCCGAGCCCGCGTCCCACGCGTTGGGCATGGCGAAACACCCGTTCGTGTGGAGCGCTGCAAACCGCTCGGCCTTCTGCGCAAGGGTTGACGTCATGTGGGCCTCTCCCCCTCATCGGGCTTTGTTGCGGTGACGCTATGCGCCGCAAACGCCGCGCCCGCAACGATGGCAAACACGTCGCGTTGCCCTGCCGCTGTCGATTGAGTTCGGCGTGCGGCGCCCATAGGTTCGCGCCATGAGCGCGCGCACCGCAACCTGCCCTGGCGCTGCCGGTCTGGCCGCGGTTTGCCCCTGTGGCCGACGCCGGGCCACCCGGACCCGCGACACCGTCGTCCGCCGCCCCGTCCCATGCGCCGACGCCCGTGCGGCCCCGCCGCTTTGCCGAACGGGGGCTTGGTGAAGACCCCGCCGCGCCTTGGCAATCAAGACGCCCGTCGCCTGTTTTTGGACCGGCACAGGCTGTTGCGCCCGGATGCGGGCCCTGCCACCGGGCACGATCTCACAGACGTCCTCGATGGATTGGGGTTTGTGCAGGTGGACAGCGTGATGACGCTCGCCCGCGCCCACGATCTCATCTTGTGGTCCCGCCGTGGGCGCTACCGGCCGAGTGCGCTCGCCCGGCTCGTCTCCCACCACCGCACCGCGTTTGAGCATTGGACCCACGATGCCGCCGTGATCCCGATGGCGTTCTACCCCATGTGGCGGCTGAAGTTTGCCCGTGACGACGCACGCCTTGCCGCCCGTTGGACGCAGACACGGCGGGCGGGTTGGACGGGCGAGATTGACGCGGTTTTGCGCCACATTGCCGACCATGGGCCGGCCTCGTCGCTGGACGTTGGCGGGGATGGGCCAAAACAGTCGGGCGGTTGGTGGGACTGGCATCCCTCCAAGGCGGCGTTGGAGTTTTTGTGGCGCTCGGGCCGCCTTGCGATTTGCCACCGCGAGGGCTTTCGCAAGTTCTACGACCTTGCCGAACGGGTCATCCCGCCCGAGCGGCTGAATGCGTGGGTGGATGATGCGCAGATCATCGACTGGGCGCTCACCGCAGCGCTCCAACGGCTCGGCTTTGCGACCAGCGGCGAGCTTGCCGCCTTTTTCGACCTTGCAACGCCGGAGGAGGCCAAAGCCTGGTGCCGGGCCGCGCTCGCCAGCGGCTGCCTCCTTGAGGTGGACGTTGAGATGGCCGACGGTTCCTTCCGGCGCAGCGTCACCACCGCAGCGCTCCTTGACAGCGTTTCATCGCTGCCGGCGCCCCCAACGCGCGTGCGCCTTTTGTCGCCCTTTGACCCCGCGTTGCGCGATCGCGCCCGGGCGGAGCGCCTCTTCGGCTTCCACTATCGCATCGAAATTTTCGTGCCCGAGGCCAAGCGGCAATACGGCTACTACGTGTTCCCCATCCTTGAGGGGGACCGCTTGCTTGGCCGCATGGATGTGAAGCGGGTGGGAGACACGCTGCGCGTGCGCGCCTTTTGGCCCGAGGCCGGCGTTCGCCTCGGAAAGGCCCGCATCGCGCGCCTCCACGCCGAGCTCGAGCGCGTCAAACACCTTGCAGGCACAACGGAGGTCACGTTCTGCGCTGATTGGCTGCGGACGTGACGCTGGCGCAGTGCGGGTGTCGGCTGCTCAAGAGCTTGTGGCCGCATCAAATCGTGCGCATGCAACCTCAAGGGTGGCACCAAACCGCGCTCAAGTAGCCCGAAGGGCGGTAGTGCAGAGAAGAACCCGCTCAAGTAGCCCGGAGGGCGGTAGCGCAGAAAAGAACCCGCTCAAGCAGCGCGAAGCGCGGTAGCGCAACAGAGATGGTGCCCAGGAGAGGACTCGAACCTCCACGGATTGCTCCACACGGACCTGAACCGTGCGCGTCTACCAGTTCCGCCACCTGGGCATCGTTGCGAGCCGTGGGCTAAGGCCTCGGCGCCGGGAAGTCAACGGGCCGCAGCACACCACCCGTTGCGCCAAAGCCCCCAGCGCCCTAACCACCCTGCCATGCGGTGAAAAAGGATCCGTCATGGAGCGCAACGCAACCAAACTCGTCACCGTCTTCGGCGGGTCCGGCTTTATCGGCCGGTACCTTGTCCGCGCGCTTGCCAAAAAAGGATGGCGGGTGCGCGTTGCCGTGCGCCGGCCTGACCTTGTGGGCCACCTTCAGCCCTCCGGCGGCGTCGGGCAAATCAAGCCGATCTTCGCCAACGTCACCAACGCCGACAGTGTGCGCGCGGCGGTGCAAAACGCCGATGCGGTGGTGAACCTCGTCGGGATCCTGGCCGAGCGGGGCAAACAATCGTTCGACGCCGTGCAGGCCGATGGCGCCAAAATCATCGCCGATGCGGCCGCCGCCAGCAATGTGGCGCGCTTCGTCCAGATGTCGGCGATTGGGGCCAACGCGGAGAGCGACAGCCTTTATGCCCGCACAAAAGCGGCCGGTGAGGCGGCCGCCCGCAGCGCCAATCCGGACGCGGTGGTCGTGCGGCCGTCCATCGTGTTCGGGCCGGAGGACCAGTTCTTCAACCGCTTTGCCAGTATGGCGCGGATCTCGCCGGTGTTGCCGGTGGTGGGCGGCGACACGCGGTTTCAGCCGGTCTATGTGGCCGATGTGGCCGACTTCACCGCAAAGGCGGTGGAGGGTGCGCTCTCGCCCGGCGCCACCTATGAGCTTGGCGGCCCGGATATCTTGTCGTTCAAAGAATTGATGGACCTGATGCTCTCCGTCACGCGGCAAAAGCGGCGCGTGATCGACCTTCCGCTTGGGCTTGCCAAAATCCAGGCGAAGATGCTGTCGGTCCTCCCCAGTCCGCCCATCACGGAGGATCAGATCAAGCTTTTGCAGAACGACAATGTGGTGAGCGCGGCGGCCATTGAAGAGGGGCGCACCTTTGGCGCGGCCGACATGGAGCCAAGGGCGCTGTCAGGCGTGCTGCCCACGTACCTGTGGGTTTATCGCAAGCACGGCCAGTTCGCCGAGCCGGGGAGCCTGAATTAAAGCGCGCCTTGATAGTGGAGGAGGGCAAGGCCGATGACGCCCACCACGATGCGCCACCAGGCAAAGGGCGCAAACCCGTGGCGGGCCACAAAGTCGAGCAGCGCCCGCACCACGATGAGCGCCATGATGAACGCCGCCACAAAGCCGATGGCGATGATGACCGCGTCGTCGGCCGACAACACGTTGCGGTTGGCGTAAAGATCGTAGACGAAGGCGCCCGTCATGGTGGGGATCGCCAGGAAGAACGAGAATTCGGCGGCCGAGCGTTTGTCCGTCCCCAAAAGGAGCGCGCCGCCGATGGTGGCGCCGGAGCGGGAGACCCCTGGCACCAGCGCGAGCGTTTGGCACGCGCCAATCGCAAGGGCGAGCCACACGGGATAGCCCGTGGCATCGGTGTAGCGCGGGGTGGTTTTGCGCCGGTCAATGTAAAGCAGCGCGATGCCGCCCAGGATGAGCGTTGTGCAGACGAGCTGCGGCGTTTCAAAGAGCACTGTCTTGATGAAGCTGTGCAGCATCACCCCCGCCACCGCCGCCGGCAAAAAGGCGAGGATGATGCCGAACGCAAAGCGCCGCGCCGCTGGGTCGGAGGGCAGCGCGAAGGCAATTTTGGTGAGCCGCGCGGTGTAGACCGCCAAGAGTGCGCAGATCGCGCCGAGCTGGATCAAGACCTCGAACGTTTTGCCGGAGGATTCAAAGCCGATCAGCTCACCGATCAACAGAAGGTGACCGGTGGAGGAGACCGGGATGAATTCGGTCACCCCCTCCACGAGGCCCAAAAGCAGCGCAGAGGCAATTGTTTCAGTGTCCATGGCCGGCCCCGGTGGTTTGAGAGCGGTTTGCCATGGCGGGGTTAACCCGGCCTTTTGCCCGGCGCGGCGATCGTGCAAGGGTGCGGCCGCGCGCCACCCTACCCAACGATGTCAGGCCCAGACGGCGATGATTGTTCACCAGCACCCGTTTCTCGCCCCCTGCCGGTTTGTGCGCCTTCTTCTTGCCGAGCACCAGCTGGAGGCTGATCTGGTGCTGGAACCCTTTTGGGAGGAGCGACCGGCCTTTGTGGCCGCCAACCCCGCGCTCACCCTTCCCGTCGCCTTTGACGGTGACAAGGGCCCGCTGTGCGGCGCGGCGGTCATCATGGAGTATGTGGATGAGCGTTATGGCGAGGAGCGCGTTGGCCAGCGCCTGATGCCCACCGACCCGTTCCAGCGGGCCGAAGTGCGCCGCCTGGTGGACTGGTTTTGCCAAAAGTTTGAGGACGAGGTGGCGGGCCCCTTGGTGATGGAGCGCATCCTCAAGGTCGAGATCCCGCAAAAGCGCGGCGGGGGCGCGCCGGACAGCGCGGCCATGCGCATTGCGCGGCAAAACGCGGTGGCGCACTTTCATTATCTCGGCGCCCTCGCCTCAAGCCGCAATTGGCTGGCGGGGGAGGCGTTCACCTTTGCTGATCTTGCGGCCGCCGCCAGCCTCTCGGTGATCGACTATTTGGGCGAGGCGCCGTGGGCGGCCGACCCTGCGGTGAAGCAGTGGTACCAAAAGCTAAAATCCCGCCCCGCCTTCCGGCCGCTGTTGTCGGACAAGGCGCGCCTGGTGGCGCCCGCCCCGCACTATGCCGACCTCGACTTCTGAGGCTGCCAAACGCTTCCTAACGGCCGATGCGAAGGCGCTGGGGTTTGATGCGATTGGTTTTGCGCGCGCGGGCGATGTGGGCGCAGGCCCGGGGGCGCGGCTGGATGAAGCGCTTCACGCCGCCCACCATGGCGATATGGCCTGGCTGGAAGAGACCGCGCCCCGTCGCCGGCACCCGCGCGCCCTGTGGCCGGAGGTGAACACTGTGGTGGCGGTCGGCACGAGCTATGCGCCAGGGTTCGACCCACTGGCCGACCTTTCCCGGCGCAGCACCGGCGTCGTCTCGGTGTATGCCGCGCGGCGGGACTATCATGATGTGCTGAAGGGGCGCTTGAAGACGCTCGGCCAGCGGTTTGTCGCGCGGTTTGGCGGCGACCTCAAAGTGTTTGTGGACACGGCGCCGGTGATGGAAAAGCCCCTTGCCGCGCTGGCGGGCCTTGGCTGGCAGGGCAAGCACACCAACCTTGTCTCCCGCGACCATGGCTCCTGGCTCTTTCTGGGTGCGCTCTTTTCCACCCTCGCGCTGGCGCCCGATGCGCCCCACGCAGACCAGTGCGGGACGTGCCGGCGGTGCCTTGACGTTTGCCCCACCGATGCGTTCCCCGCGCCCTATCGGCTGGATGCGCGCCGCTGCCTGGCGTATTTGACAATTGAGGCCAAGCACAACATCCCGCGGGCGCTGCGGCCGGCCATGGGCAACCGCATCTTTGGGTGTGACGATTGCCTGGCGGTCTGCCCGTGGAACAAGTTTGCGAGAGTGAGCCGCGATCAGCGCCTTGCGATCAACGATCAGTTGCGCACCGCGCCGCTCGCCGACCTTGCCGCGCTCGATGATGCCGCGTTCCGGGCGCGATTTGCCGGTACCCCGGTCAAGCGGCTGGGGCGGGACCGGTTTGTGCGCAACGTTGTGGTGGCGATCGGCAACAGCGGGGAGGCCGCGCTCGCGGGCGCGCTTTGGCCGCGTCTCTCGGATGCTGCGGGCGAGGTGCGCGCAGTGGCCGTGTGGGCGCTGCGCCAACTGTTGCCGGCAGGGGCCTTGCATGCACCAAGGGCAAAATCGCTGGCGCTGGAAACGGACCCTGCCGTGCGCAAAGAGTGGGATTGATGGCAAACGACATGCGCCTTGTGTGTTTGGGGTTCGGCTTTAGCGCCAAAGCGTTCATGCGCGCCGCGCGGCCGGCCTCTGTGGTGGGCACCACCCGCTCGGAGGAAAAGGCGGACGACCTGCACCAGTGGGGCGTGCGCTCGGTGGTGTGGGACGGGTCGGGCAGCGCAAGCCTTTCGGAGGCGGTGCGCGATGCGACGCACGTTTTGGTGTCGGCCGCGCCCACGGAGGCGGGCGACCCCTTTCGCCAGGCGCTGGAGCGGGATTTTTCCCGCGCGCCCAACCTTTCGTGGATCGGCTATCTCTCCACCGTTGGCGTTTATGGCGACCACGAGGGCGCGGTGGTGGATGAGCGGGCCGCCTGCCGCGCCACGGCCGATCGCGGTGTGTGGCGCATTGGTGCCGAAGACGAGTGGTTTGCCCTTGGCAAGCGCCTCCAGGTGCCGGTGGGGGTCTTTCGCCTCGCCGGGATTTACGGGCCGGGGCGCAATCCTCTTGTGGCGCTCTCAGAGGGGCGGGCGCGGCGCATCGTGAAGGCCGGCCAAGTGTTCAACCGCATCCATGTGGAGGACATCGCCCGGGTTTTGCTTGCCGCGGTTGCTGCGCCCCAGGCGCGTTATTACAATGTGGCCGATGATGAACCCGCCCCGCCCCAGGATGTGGTGACGTATGCCGCCAGCCTGATGGGCGTTGCGCCGCCGGAGGAAATCGCGTTCGAGACGGCGGCGCTCAGCCCCATGGCGCGCTCGTTCTATGGCGAGGTGAAGCGCATCTCCAACGCGCGGATCAAAGGGGAGCTTGGGGTGAGGCTCCACTATCCGACGTATCGCGAAGGTCTTTCTGCATTGTGGGACACGGGTGCGTGGCGGGGCACGGTGAGCCCCTCTTGAGGCACGTTGCGCGCGGCGGGCGCCAGGGTGATGCGGCCCTTCGGCGTGTCAAAATGGTGCCCCTGGAAGATGGTGCAGCCGAGCGCCTTGAGGCGCGTAAAGGTGTCTTCCTTCTCGATGCCGCTTGCCATCGCGTCCATGCCAAGGTGGCGGGCGGTGTCAATCATGGCGCGCATCATGGGTTCTGTGCGCGCTGCTGACGTGCCAGTGAGTTCGCGCACGAGGGAGCCGTCGATCTTCACGGCGGAGAGCGGCAGCGCGGCAATCATGCGCACGGATGAAAAGCCGGTGCCAAAATCGTCAAGCACGAGGCGCACGCCAAGGTCGGCCATGGCGCGGAGCGCCGCCAGCGCCGGCTCTCCGCTGCGCAGCGCAAAGCTCTCGCTGACTTCAAGCGCGATGCGGTCCGGCGACAGGTTGAGCCCCAGGATGTGTTGGCGCAAACGGTCGGCAAGGTTGCGGTTGCTGAGCGTGCGGGCGGAAATGTTGATCGACAGGACCGGCGGATCACCGGGGAGGGTGCTGGCCACTTCCGCATACTGTTCCAGCGCGCGGTCAAGCACCAGAAAGTCGATCCGATCGATGAGCTGCTGTTCTTCCGCCAGCGCCAAAAAGTCGTTGGGGCGCACCAGTTGGCCCGACCGGCGGCGCCGCCAGCGCACAAATGCCTCCACCCCCACGGGGGCGCCGCGGTCGGTGCCGTACTGGTTTTGGAACACCACCTCAAACGCGCCACGCTCCACCGCCTCGCGCAACTCAAACTCCATGACGCGCCGGGCGTCAGTGGTTTCCAAGAGCTTTTGGTCAAAATGGTGGACTTGGCCGCCGCCGCCGCGCTTGGCCTTGTAAAGGGCAAGGTCGGCGTAGTGGGCAAGGGTGGCGGCCTCGTCCGTGTCCTGGGGGATGCGGCTTGTGCCAACGCTCGCGCTGATGGAGTGGAACTGATCTTCCACCACAAAAGGCGTCTCGATGGCCTCGATGATGGCGCGGGGGACCACGTCGCGATTTTCACCCGGGGCGGCGCGGTAGAGGACGGCAAACTCATCCCCGCCCATGCGAAAGAGGGTGGCATCGTCGGGCAAGAGTTTGTTGAGCCGGGCCACGATCTGGCACAGTAGACTGTCGCCGGCCGCGTGGCCGAAGAGGTCGTTGACGGGCTTGAACCGGTCAAGGTCGATGGCGCAGAGGACGACCGGGGTTTCTTCTTCGGCCGTGCCTTCACTCTCGCGCAAGGTCTGTGAGAAGGCGGCTCGGTTGCGCGCGCCGGTCAGCGGGTCGTGGAGCGCGAGGTGGCGGATTTTCTGCTCTGCGGCCACGCGGTCGGTGATGTCGACGAAGATTGCAATGTCGTCGGTCTCTTCCGCATCGGGGCTTGCAAAAAGGTCCATCGCGGTGAGCCGCCGCGCTTTTTTCACAAGCACATGCCGCTCGGCCGCCTCAAACCGGCAGTGGACCTCCGTCTCTCCATGCCGCGCGCCCAGATGAGCAATGAGCGCGCCGAACCCAGTGAGGGAGGCGCCCTCGATCGCAAAGGTGAGCGCAGCGTCCGACAGCTCGTCCGCCGAGCCGACGCCCATCATGCCGAGCAGCGCCTCGTTGACGAAGGTGACCTCGCCGGAGTGCGGGTCGGTCTGGCAAATGCCCACCGGCGCGTTGGCGGCAAGGGTCGTAAAGCGGGCAATCTCCGCCTCCAGCTTGCCTTTGATCTCGTGGTAGTCGGTGACGGGGACGCCAATGCCAACCCGGGTGCCTGACGACGTGCGCACCTTGGTGACGCGAAACCACTGGCCGCTGCGGTACTTTCGATCTTCGGGTGTGCCGTCGGCGCGCTGTTCGATGTCGAGCCGGTCTTGCAGCGCGGCGGCCTCGGCCTCGCCGGTGAGCGAGGGGTCAAGGCCTGCCCGGGCAATCTCACGATAGTGGGTGCCGGGGACGAGAGTTTCGGGGTCGATGCCCACAAGGGTTTTGTACGCGCGATTGCAGATCAACAATCGATCGTGGGCGTCGAGCACCTTGATGGGGCAGTTGGTGGCGTCAAACGCCTCCTCCACCATGGCAAGGCGCTTTGCGATCCGGTGCCCGACGATGGCGAGGATCGCAACGCTGAAGAGGGGGAGCGCCTTGGCCCACGGGCCCGGCACATCGGTGAAGGCGATCAGCGGCAGCGGCGCGAGCGCCATCACAAGGGCGATGACCATGAGGATGATCATAGCCCGACGGGAGAAGACGCCCTGGGCGGCTCTGGTCCAAATCCGTGGCTTCACGTTCGACGCCCCGCACTACTGTCACACACCGATGCCTTAGGCCTGCCGGAAAATTCGCGCCAGAGTTGAGCAAAATTGTGGCAAGATCGGGGCAAGCCCAGGCGTCTCCCCCACCAAAAATGCCCCAAATTCCGCGGCTGGTTGGGTTCTTGCGATCGACGCAATTGCAGCGATGCTTTTGGAATTGCCGTTCAACACAAGGGGGTTTGATCCATGTGTGAAGGTAAGCCGGCCGTTTGTTCAGCCAGCGTTCAGCACGGTGCGGTGGGCAGGTTGCCGGGGGTTCCGAACTGCGCGCAAAAGTTGTAATTTAGCGTGAGGCCCACAGGATGAGCGCAACGAGCGGGGCTTGAAGGACAACGCGCAGCCAAAGCGCCCACTCGGGAAAGCCGCGGTGGAGCGCAGGGTCGAGGGCCATGGCAATGTTGGCCGGCAACACGGCGAGCGCATAGAGCGCAAGGGCGACGCCGGCCGCTTTGCGCCACCGGGCCGTGAGGAGCGCTGCGGCAAGGAGAAGCTCCACCGCGCCCGTTGCCCACACAATTGCGCCGGGCGCGGGCAGCCACGCAATCAGCGCCGCAAAGTCGGCCGTGTGCGTAAAATGGAAGACGCCCGCCGCCGCAAAGAGCGCGGCGAGCAAAAGGCGGGCGACACGCTTGGCCGCCACATCCGGGTCAGCTGGCGATGGCATCGCCCTGGGCGTGGAGGCGCCGGCGGGCCGACAGCTTGTTGACCGCGGCCACATAGGCCTTGGCGCTTGCCACAAGGGTGTCAACGTCGGCGCCGCGGCCGGATTCTATGCGGCCCTCATGCTCGAGCCGCACCGAGACCTCGGCCTGCGCGTCCGTCCCCTCGGTCACCGCGTGCACCTGATAAAGGGAGAGCTTTGCCTCGTGGGGCATGATCTTTTTCACCGCGTTGAAGACCGCATCCACCGGGCCAGAGCCCGTCGCTTCCTCGGTGGTGTGCTTGCCCTCCACATCCATCACCAGGATTGCCTTTTGCGGCCCGCCCGTGCCGGCAATCACGGTGAGCGACATCACCCGCGCCCGCTCGGAGCCTTCTGTGATGTGGTCTTCAAGCAGCGCTTCAATATCTTCATCGTAAACGTGCTTTTTGCGGTCGGCGAGGTCTTTGAAGCGGCGGAACGCCTCCTGCAGCGCGTTGTCGCCCAGGGTAAAGCCGAGCTCTTCCAGCTTTTGGCGGAACGCGTGGCGGCCCGAATGCTTGCCCATGACGAGCGATGTGGCGCGCACGCCCACATCCTCCGGCCGCATGATCTCATAGGTTTCGGCGTGTTTGAGCATCCCGTCCTGGTGGATGCCGCTTTCGTGGGCAAACGCGTTCTTGCCGACAATGGCTTTGTTGTATTGCACCTGAAAGCCGGAGGCGACGGCCACCAGCTTTGAGGCGCGGGTCAGCTGCGTCGTGTCGATCCCCGTGGTGAAAGGGATCGCGTCGGAGCGCGTTTTGAGCGCCATCACGATCTCTTCCAGCGCCGCGTTCCCCGCCCGCTCGCCAAGACCGTTGATGGTGCACTCAATCTGCCGCGCGCCACCCTCGACGCCGGCCAGGGAGTTGGCGACCGCAAGGCCAAGATCGTCATGGGTGTGGGTGGAGAAGGTGACGGTGTCGGCCCCCGGGACGGCCTTCATGGCCTCAAACATGGCGCGATATTCACCGGGCGTTGCGTAGCCGACGGTGTCGGGCAAGTTGATGGTGGTGGCGCCATTCTCAATCGCGGCCGCAACGCAGCGGGCCAAATCATCCAGCGGCGTGCGGGTGGCGTCCATCGCCGACCATTCCACATCGTCCACCCGGCTTTTGGCTTGGGCGACGGTGCGCTCGATGATTTCCAGCACCTCGTCCAAGCTCTTTTTCATCTGGTGTTCCAGATGGATCGGCGAGGTGGACACGAACGTGTGGATGCGCGGGTGTTTGGCGTGGGCCACCGCCTGTGCCGCGCGGTCAATGTCAGCCGGGATCGCGCGCGCAAGGCCTGCAACGGTTGCCCGTTCAACCTTTTTGGCAATTTCGGAGACGGCTTCAAAATCGCCCTCTGAGGCGATGGGGAAGCCGGCCTCGATGATGTCGACGCCCATTTCGTCGAGCGTCAGCGCGATCGCGCGCTTTTCATCAAGGGTCATGGAGGCGCCGGGCGATTGCTCGCCGTCACGCAGGGTCGTGTCGAAAATTTTGACGGGTGTCATCGATGATGTCCTTACCACGCGTTTTCGCTTTCTTTCGCAAGATCCCCTGAGCGGGCGCCCCGGTTGGGACGTCCGACGCTCAGGGGCTGGTAAGGAGCGCGCCGGCGCCGGCAAGGAGCGCGCGAAGGCGTGCCCTGTCGGGCAGCATTGTCCCAGCGGTGTGCGCGCAAATAGCCATAACTGTGTTCTACATCGCAGCTCACCCTTTTGGAAGCGGTGTAAGCCGTTCTTGCAAAGGGCCGCGCCATCCCCATTTCGCTTTGGCTCGTTTGATGAAGTGATTGTGAGGGAAGTGAAATGTCAGGTCTTCGTGAGAAGGTCCTCAGTTATGTGTCCGGCAAAAAAGGTCAGCAGGATGGCAACGGTGAGTGCTGGACCCTTGCCGAAAATGCCTTAAAAAGCGCTGGGGCAAAAACATCTTGGGAATTAACGCCGAATAAGAAAAATTTCGGCTCGGCGGACTATGTGTGGGGCAAAAAGATCGCCAAGGCCGATGTGGCCGCTGGGGATATTTTGCAATTCAAAGATTATTCTTGGCGGGTGGATGGCTCTGACGGCTCTTGGCAGACGATGGGGTATGGCCACCACACCTCGGTCGCCATCGGCCAGCTGAACGGGCTCGGCACCGTGCGGGTGCTCCACCAAAACGTGCCGGACGACAACCCAAACAAGAAATTGGTGGTCGAAAACGGCGTGCCCCTGCGCGATGCCACCTGGACCAGCGAAGGCGTCACCTACACGCTGAAGGTGAAGGGCACCGTCTCGGTCTACACGCCGATTAAATGATCAGTTGCCGCCGGGATTGAGAAGCACGCGCACACGCCCCCGCGACTGAACCCGCGCAACCCCCGTGTCGAGGTTGACGGTGATCCGATCACCCGTGACCACATTGCCGTCCTGGGTGAGGGTCACGTTGCCGTTCAGCGCCAGCGTGCGATCGTCAAAATTAACGCTGCCCACATCGCCGGTGGCCGATTGGCCGTCGGCGGTGATGAGGACGCGCCCCTCCGCCTCCAGGCGTGAAATCCGCTGGTTTTGCGGGGTGGCGGGCGTCACCCCTTCGGTCGGCAGCGCGCTTTGGGCGTAAAACACGGTCAGCTTTGCGGTTTGCAGCGCGGCGCCTTGCTGTTTCACCAACACGTTGCCGGAAAAGATGGCGACGTTTTGCTTGTCCTGCACCTCCAACTCGTCCGCCTCGATCTCGATCGGGGCGCCGCGGTTGGTGCCAAAATCGGCAAAGCCGGTCTGAAGGGTTTGCGCGTTCGCGGTCGTGGCGATGAGGAGGGCAAGGGCGCCAAACACGAGGCTGGCCACGGGGGCGGGCATGGGGCGGCTCCGAAAGCTCATGGGTTGATGGTGATCAATACGCCGCCGGTGAAGCGCAGGAAAGCACCGCCGTCCAACACGGTTATCGCGCCGGCGCGCACCTCGCCCCGGGGCGAATCAATGCGAATACCCCCCTCCGACACCACGCTCCCCTCCTTGAGGTTCAAAGTGGCATCGGCAAGCTGCGCCGAGTTGCCATCGGTGGACGCGATGGTGACGCCTTCCGACACGTTCAAAATCTCCGTGTCGGTGTCGTATTTGGCGATGGCGCCTTCGATGGTCACCCGCTGGCCTTCCCCAAGGTCAAGCCGGGCGGCGAGCCCCTCCAGCGACAGGCGGGACGGGTTCAAAAGGCTTTGGACGGCGCGGGCGGCCACCACCTCATAGCGCCGCCCTTCACCAAGGTGGCCCGCAAGGCGCGGCGCATTCATGACAAGCCCATCGGCGGTGATCGACAGGCTGCCAAGCCCAGCAAGGGGGATGAATTTGGGCACCATGGCCGCCCCAATGAGGCCGAGCGCGATCACAACACTCACCGATGGGAGCGCGACGCGAAGGCGCCGCACGCGCTTCGTGTGACGCAGCGCACGGCGTCGCTCTTTGGCGCGGGCGGGCAGGGCCACCGCCATCAGTGGGCAAAAAGGTCCATGTCGGCCCAGCCCGCCACATCGAGCGCGACGCGGTTTGGAAGGCCCGCCAGCGTGCCGGACAAAAGCTCGGCCCGCCCCTCGCGCGCCAGCATCGCATCCAGCTTTTCGCGGATGGCGTGCAGGTGCAACACGTCGGACGCGGCGTAGGCCACTTGCGCATCGGTGAGCGTGTCCGCGCCCCAATCGCTCGACTGTTGCTGTTTTGAAATGTCTTCTGCCAAAAGCTCGCGCAGCAGCTCTTTGAGGCCGTGCCTGTCGGTGTAGGTGCGCGCAAGCTTTGACGCGATTTTGGTGCAGTAGACCGGCGCGGGGATGACGCCGAACGTGTGGGCCAGAAGGCCCATGTCAAACCGGCCGAAGTGAAAAAGCTTTGTGATCGAAGGATCGGCCAGCATTTGCGTGAGGTGGGGGGCTTCCGTCTGCCCGCGCGCAATGCGCACCACGTCGGCCGTGCCGTCCCCCCGCGACATTTGGACGACGCACAAACGGTCCCGCCGTAAGGAGAGGCCCATGGCCTCGGTGTCGATGGCCATGACGGTGCAATCCGTCACAGGTTCGGGCAGGTCGGCCTCGTGAACGCGGATCGTCACATCTTTTCCCCATTGCCGACCAATTCCTTGGCGCCCCAAGGCGGGCGCTGCAAGGGACCGGTGGCCAAAGCGGTTCGAATTGGCGTAAGTGCGCTGTCAACGACACGGGTCCCGCCCGGGACCGCATCGAAGGGTCGACATCCACATGGGTCGCAGGGTGTGGGTTTGCAAAATTCTTCTCGCATGGGTGATGGGTGCTGCACTGCTTGCGCCAGCCTCGGCCCAGGACTCGGAGACGAAAGCGGCCAAAAAGGCGCGGGAAACGGCGGAGTTGTGCGGGCTTCTCACCGCTGCGGCAGACCGCCACGGGGTGCCCCACGGCTTTTTCATCCGCCTGATCTGGAAGGAAAGCCGGTTCAACCCCAACGCGGTGAGCCCCGTCGGCGCCCAAGGCATTGCCCAATTCATGCCCACCACCGCCAGGCTGCGCGGGCTCAAAAACCCCTTTGACCGGGAAGAGGCGCTCTACGCCTCCGCCTCATTCCTGTCCGACCTTGAGGCGCGGTTCGGCTCCTGGGCGCTCGCTGCCGCCGGCTACAATGGCGGCCCTTTGCGCGTGCGCCCCTTTGTGGAGGGCAAGGCGGGCCTCCCTTACGAGACGCTGGACTATGTCTATTCCATCACCGGCCGCCCGGCGCAGTATTGGGCCGCCCGTGCCCGCAAAGGCCCGCTGCCGCGCATCAACGTGCCAGAGCGCTGGCATCGCACCGGCGACCTTGCCGCCCCCGCCCCCGCCCCCGCCGAGGTTGAAGCAACGCTGCCCTACCCGCCCGCCCGGCGGCCCGACACCATCGCGGCAAAGGTGGATTGTCCAAAACTGGTGGCAAAGCTTGGGACGGCGCGCACCAGCCCGCGGCTCCCCGGCGGCGCCACATCGGGGTGGACGGTGTGGGGCGCGCAGGTCGCTGGTCACATCAATCGGTCGGTGGCGATGCGCCAATATAGCCGGCTCAAACGGCGTCTGCCGCGGGATCTTGTGGCGCGGGGGCCCAACGTCGTCGTCCGCCGCTTTGCCGCCCGGGGCCGTCGTCCGCTCCACGCCGTGCAGTTTGGCGCGCCCAACCGCTCGGCCGCGCAAAAGCTGTGCAAGCGGATCGCCAAGGCGCTCGCCCCCTGCGTGGTGGTGCGCAACAGCTGACTGTAGAGCGGGAGAGCATCTTCTTTGGGTCTGAGAAGACCCAAGATCCTCTGGCTCAATCGGCGCGGCCGCTTTTGATGATGATGTCCTCCTGCCGCACCGCAAACGCTTTTAGCGCGGCGTAGCATTTTGTGCCGGGCGAAAGACCCAGCGTGCGGTGGGCGCGCTGGGTGATGCGGGCCAAAATGGTGTCCGGCCCGCACGACAGGGTGAGGAGCATGCCCGGCCCTTCCCCCGCCACGGCCGCCATGAGCGTGACAGGCAAAATGTTGCGGGTGGACAGCGCCTCAGGCCGCGTGGTGGACAAAATGATGTCTGTGGCGCGCAGGCGAATGCGCACCCGCGTCCCCGGGTTTGCGGCAATTTGGGGCACCACAATGGTGCCACCGGCAAGCGTCACCGCGGTGAGGGCATCGATGGGGTCGTGGGCGTCAATCACCCCTTCCACAAATGCGCCGGCATCGCGCGCGCCAATGGCGGACGCATCGGAAAAGACCGCCGCAAACGGCCCCTCCGCCACGCTTTCTCCATCGCGCAGCACCACCACATGGTCGGCCAAGCGCGCCACCTCGTCGAGCGCGTGGGAGACATAAAGGATCGGGACGCCCCCCTCCCGCGCCAGGCGATCAAGATAGGGGAGCACATCGGCCTTGCGCGCCGCATCAAGGGCGGCAAGCGGCTCATCCAGCAGCAGGATTTTGGGCGCCGACAGGAGCGCGCGGGCGATCGCCACCCGCTGGCGCTCGCCCCCCGAGAGGCTCGCCGGCCGCCGCTGGAGCAGCGCCTCAAGGCCGAGGAGCGCCACAAGCCGATCGCGCTCCGGCGGATGGGCGGCATACCGCTCCGCAAAGCGAAGATTTTGGGCGACGGTGAGGTGGGGGAAGAGCCGCCCGTCCTGAAACACCATGCCGATGGCGCGCGCGCGGGGCGGGCGGTTGAGCCGGGTCTCACTGTCAAACACAGGCGCGCCCGCAATGGCGATGTGGCCGGCATCCGGGGTCAAAAGGCCGGCAATGGCGTTCAAAACGCTGGTTTTGCCGGCGCCCGAGCGGCCCCAGAGCGCGGTGACGCCCGGCTGTGCCTCGAAGGCGACGTTGAGGGAAAAGCCGGCAAACGCGTGGCGGATGCGCGCGGTGACGGGCGCGCTCATGCCCCGCCCACCCGGCGCGCAATGGCGCGGGAGACAACGTCGGACAGGAGCAGCGCCGCCACCGACAGCGCGGCCGACAGGAGGACAAGCCGCAGGGCCGCCGCCTCGCCGCCCGGCACCTGAAGCGCGGTGTAGATGGCAAGCGGCAGCGTTTGCGTTTCGCCCGGAATGTTGGAGACGAAGGTGATGGTGGCGCCAAATTCGCCCAGCGCCTTCGCAAACCCCAGGATGGCGCCGGCCAAAATGCCCGGCGCCACCAGCGGCAGCGTGATGCGCAGAAAGATGCTCGGCCCCGGTGCGCCGAGGGTTTTGGCGGCCGCCACCAGTTTTTGATCGACCGCCTCCATCGACAGGCGGATCGCCCGCACCATGAGCGGGAACGCCATGATGCCCGCGGCGAGCACGGCGCCCGTCCAATCAAACGCGAAGACGATCCCAAGCTCGGCAAGCGGCGCGCCAAGGGGCCCGCGCCGGCCAAAGAGGACGAGAAGCGCGTAGCCCGTCACCACAGGCGGCAGGATGAGCGGGGCGTGGACGAGTGCGTCCACCAGCGCGCGGCCGGGAAAGGGGCGCGACAGGAGCGCTGCCACCGCAATTGCCAAAGGCAGGCACGCCAGCGTTGCCACAAGCGCCACCTGCACCGACAAAAGCACGATCTCGATTTCAGCAGCGCTCACGCGTGGCTCTTCCTGGCAGCGGCCCCCGGGTCCGGGGCGGCCCCTTAAAGCACAAATGCGCCGCGGTGCATCAGGCGCCCAGCCACCGGACGGTGCCGTGGTCGCAAAGATCATAGCCGCCGAGCGCCGCCGCCTTTTGGGCAAAGACGGGGGTGCGGGCAAAGGCGAGGAGCGCTTGCACCGGCGGCGTGAAGTGGGCGCGGCGATCGATCAGAAGGTCAAACCGCTCCGTCAACAGCGGCACGAAGGGGAGGCGGAAGCGCCGCGCCATTGCCTCGATGCCCAGCGTCACGTCCCCCTCGCCGGCGGCAATGGCGGCGGCCGCATCGCTTTCGGTGCGCACCCGTGTGCCGTCCAGCGCGCCCACCCCGGCCTCTGCGCTGAGCCGCTCCAGGAGGGCGGCGGTGCCGGTCCCGCCTTGGCGCAGCACAAACCGGTGGGCAGAGGCGGCGCGCAGATCGGTGACGGTGCCCGCAAGGTGCGGCGCGAGGATGAGCCCGCGGGTGCGCGCCGCAAACGCAAGGAGCACGCTGTCGGCGGGCGCCCGGGCGGCGACGGTGTCAATGTTCCAGCGCTCGGCCTGGATGTGGAGCCCTGTGAGCGCGGCCTCACCCTTGGCGTAGGTGTCAAGGCCCGGCCCGCTGCCGTTGAAGAGGAGGGCGAGGGGGGCGCCAGATTCCAGAACCGCCCACTCCAGCAGCGGGTCGTGGGAGCCGGCAAGGACGCTTGGCCGTTCCGCCGGCGCGCCGCCCAGCCACGCCGTCAACTTTTCGCGGGGGAAGAGGAGCTTTCCGGTGATCCGGCGGTGGGGAATTTCGCCCGCGCTCGCAAGGTCATACACCTTGCGCTCTTTCACGCGCAGAAGGTCGGCCACCTCTTTTGTGGTTAGAAACGTGTCCATCAGCGCGCAGCGTTGGGGAAGAAAAGTTGCTCGCCCGCAATGGTGTGGCTCGCAATCGCCGCCTGTCCCTCGGCTGAGAGAATGTGGGCGATGAAGCGGGCGGCCGCGTCCGCGTTCACGCCAGGGTGCCGGGCGGGGTCCACCGCGATGATCCCGTATTGGTTGAACAGCCGATCATCGCCCTCCACCAGCACGGTGTGGGAGGCTTTGTTGCGAAAGGCGAGCCAGGTGGCGCGGTCGGTCAGGACATAGGCATCCATCGCAATGCCGATGTTGAGCGTTGCGCCCATGCCGGCCCCCGTCTCGCGATACCAGGTGCCGGACGCTGCGGCGGTGTCGACGGTGGTTTCGCCCCAAAGCCGCATCTCGGCCTTGTGGGTGCCCGAATCGTCCCCCCGCGACACGAACGGGGTTTTTTGCGCCGCGATCTTGGCGAGCGCGGCAGGCGCATCGGCAAGGCCGGCGACGCCCGCTGGGTCGGTCGCGGGGCCCACGATGATGAAATCGTTGAACATCACATCGTGGCGTTGGAGGCCGTGACCCTCGGCGACGAAGGCTTCCTCGGCGGCCTTGGCGTGGACGAAGAGGACGTCGCCGTCGCCGTTTTTGGCATTGCGGATGGCCTGGCCTGTGCCGACGGCCACCACGCGCACATCAATCCCGCTCTCGGCCTCGAAGGGGGGGAGGATGTGGTCAAAAAGGCCCGAATTCTGGGTTGATGTGGTGGATTGGACGATGATCACGTCGCCCGCGCCGGCCGCCACCGGCCACAGAAGGAGCGTAAAGAGAAGCGCGCGCATCAGACGGCCTCCAGAAAGAGCCGGCCGTCGCGAAAGGCGCGCACGGCCTCGCTTTGGGGATGGGAGAGGACGGCGTCCACCGGGCCGGTTTCGGCAATGCGGCCGTTGTGGAGGAAGAGGAGCCGGTCGCCGAGCCGCCGCGCCTGGCCAGCATCATGGGTGACGAGAATGATGGCGGTGCCGGCGGCGGCCGCGTCCGCGATGATGGCCTCCACCGCGTCGGTGGCCGCGGGGTCAAGGCTTGCGGTGGGCTCGTCGAGGAAGAGGACGTCGGGCGTGTCGATGAGCGCGCGCGCAAGGGCAAGGCGCTGCTGTTCGCCGCCTGAGAGGAGCCTTGCGGGGCGGTCGGCCTTGTCGGCAAGGCGCGCGCGGGCAAGGGCGGCGGCAAGACGCGCCGGGCGCTCGGCCCGGGGCACGCGTTTGACGCGCAGGGTGAAGGCAAGGTTGCCCCGCACCGAGCGGCGCAACAGCGTGGGCCGCTGCCGCACCATCGCCTGGCGCGCGCCGCCCGCCGCAACAGCGCCCTCGGACGGCGCAATCAGGCCGTGCAACAGCCGCACAAGGAGGCTTTTGCCGGCCCCGTTGGCGCCCATCACCACAAGACACTCGCCCCGCCGCACGGTGAGCGAGACTTTTGACAGGAGCCCAACGCCCCGGGCGCAATAGCCGAGCCGATCGGCGGCGAGCACGGTGTCGGCGGGGGGGTGCTGGGGGCGCTCAAGCATAGGCGGACCGGATGGCGGCGGCGCGCACGGCCATCACGGCCGCATTCACCACCAGGGCGAGGGTGAGGAGGAGGAGGCCGAGCGCAAGGGCAAGTTCCAGATCGCCCTTGGAGGTTTCCAGCGCGATGGTGGTGGTCATGACGCGGGTGACGCCGGCAATGTTGCCGCCCACAATCATGACCGCGCCCACCTCGGCCACCGCCCGGCCAAACCCTGCGAGCGCGACGGTGAGGAGGCTGTAGCGCGCGTCCCACAACAGCGCGCCGATCCGGTCCATGAGCGTGACGCCCATGGACGCAAACTCCTCAAAATATTCCGCATTCAGCGTTTCGATCACCTCTTTGGTGAGCGCGGCGATGATGGGCGTCACCAGGATCACCTGGGCAATCACCATGGCGGTGGGGGTGTAAAGGAGCCGGAGCGGGCCAAGGGGGCCTGAGGCCGACAGCATGAGGTAGACCAACAGGCCCACCACGACGGGCGGCAGGCCCATGAGTGCGTTCAGCGTCACGGTCACGACGGCGCGGCCCGGAAAGCGCAGCACCGCGACCCCTGCGCCCAGCGGCAGGCCAATGACGGCCGCGATCGCGACCGCCACCAGCGTCACCTGCAGCGACAGCGCAACGATCGCCACCAGCGCAGCGTCGGCCCCCACAATGAGGAGGGCCGCGCGCGACACGATCGCGCCAAAACCATCCATCTCACACACTCCCCAGCGCCGGGATGACACACGAAATCCAGATCGCGGTACAGTGATTGCCCCGTTTTTTACGTGTTCGTCGCGGCTCTGCGGGAAAAAATGCGTAAGAACCGCAGAAAACGCAGTCTGGGGCGCTGCGACAACGTGGGAGTTCGGGCGGTTTGCGGACATGGTATAGACCGTCAAAACGGTTTGACGGTGGAGGGTGTCCGATGGGCGAGACAATTGTGCCGGCCGCGGTGGCGGGCGGCCAATCGGACACGGACGTGAACCTTGCCTGGCAGGAGGACAACCAGGCCTGGTGGGACTGGTACGTGTCGCTGGCCGCAGATGATGGCGCGCCCATCACCGAATTTGCGCCAGTGCCGCCCCTGCCGGACATTGCCCGGCCCAGCCTCGATGAGCTGACGGTCGAGCTTCAAACGCCCTATCCGCTCACCGAGGATGAGATTGAAGCCTTCCAGCGCGACAGCTTTATCAAGCTGCCAGACGTCCTGTCGCCGGGCGCGGTGATGGCCATGCGTGATGCGCTTTTGGCAATGCTTTCAAAGGCGTTCGGCGCTTCGTTGGATGGCGGGGTGTCGGACCGGTTTTTGTCCCTGGAGATGATGTGGCAGACGGATGAGACGATCCGTGCCTTCGTCCTCTCGCCGCGCATTGCGGGGATTTGCGGGCGTTTGCTGGGCGCTGACGGCATCCGCCTTTACCACGACAATGCGCTCTCGAAAGAGCCCGGCTGCGGCCGCACGCCTTGGCATTACGACGATCACCATTTCCCCCTCGCGACGCAAAACGTGGTGACGGCGTGGATCCCGGCGCAGCCGATCCCGCTTGCCATGGGCCCCCTCGCCTTCGCCGCGCCCATGGCGGCCTATAAGCTGATCGAGAACCTGGAATTCAACAAGAAAGACACAAGTTACGATCGCACCGTTGCGGAGATCTTTGCCAAGAATGCGATCGCGGTGAATGAAACGCCCTTTGCGATGGGCGAGGTGAGCTTCCACCACAACAACAACTTTCACACCGCCGGCCGCAACCGCACCACCCAAAGCCGCATTGTGCTTGCCAACACCTACTATGAAGACGGCGCGCGCATTGTGGACAGCCCGACGATGGTCTCCGGCGACTGGCAAAAATTCATGCCCGGCATTGGCCCGGGGGATGTGGCCGCAAGCCCGCTCAACCCCATCTGCTGGCGCCGCCCGTGAGCGACACGTTTTCGCGCAGCCTCCTCCATTGGAGCGATGAAAAGCGCCGCGGCATGGAGGATTTTTACGCCCTTGCCACGGCCGACTATGGCCATCTTGCCCGCGCGCTCGACTGGAAGGCGCAGTTTGAGGCGCTCCAAGCGCAAACCCCGGATGAGGGGCTGTCGCTGCTGGATGTTGCCTGCGGGTCCGGCAAATTCCCCGCAGCGCTGATGGCGCACGGCAACATGGGCGCTGCGGCAATCCACCCGGTCGCCTACGCGCTGCTCGACCCGTCGGCGTTTTCGATCCGCGAGGCGCGGCGCATCCTAGAGCCGCCCTTTGTCCCCGCCGACACCTTTAAGACCACACTGCAAGATTTTGACCCGCCCCAGCGCTACGATGTCGTCTGGGCGACCCACGCGCTTTACGCCGTCCCGCCCGATGAAATTGCCGCCGCCATGGCAAAGTTCGTCGCCGCGGTGGGCCGTTTTGGCTTCATCGCCCACGCGGCGGCCGAGGCGCACTACATCAAGTTCTACGACCTCTTCCTCGCCGACCGTCCCGGCGGGGTGCCCTACACACGGGCCGATGCCATCGTGAACGCGCTGGAGGGGCAGGGCATTTCCGTCTCCACCCGGGACATTTCGTATGTGAGTGAGGCGCCGCTGGCCGCCTCCGACACGGTGGAGGGCTATCTCCAGCGCTGCGTTTTTGACGACACCGTCTCCCTTGATGACCTTTTGGCGGGCGCCGCCACAGGGCCCTACCTTGAGGCCTGCCGGGCGGAGGGGGCGTGGCGCTTTGCCCAGACGGTGACCCTCATCACCCTCACGCGCTGATGCACCCGTCGCAGACTGATTGGGCGAACGATGTGCGCCGCGGTGCGCGCCCCTCGGCCGATGCGTTGCGCGCGCATCTTTTGGCGGTGCACCGCGCCAACGCCGGCTTCACCGAAAGCTGCGCCAGGCGCTGCCGGGACGGGACGGGCCGCAGCACCTACGCGTGGCTTGCCGACCTTGTGCCCCCCGGGGCGGAGGTGCTCGACCTTGCGTGCGGCAGCGGGCCGCTGCTCGCCGAAATTCTGGGCCGAGACGTTGATGCGCGCCTCACCGGGGTGGACATGAGCGTTGATGAGCTGTCGCTCGCCCGGCAGCGTGTGGGGCGCGGTGTCGCACTTCACGAGGGGCTCGCCCAAGATCTTTCACGCTTTGCGCCGGAAAGTTTTGACCTTGTGCTGTGCCATTGGGCGCTCACGCTGATGGACCCTGTGGCGCCTGTGCTGGCCGAGGTGCACCGCGTCCTGCGGCCGGGCGGGCGCTTTGCGGCCATCGTGGATGGCGAGATGGGGGCCGACGCCGGCTACCGCGCCGCCCACGATGTGATCTACGGCTGGGTCCGGCGGGAGCTGCCCCACTACGGCACCTTTGACCTTGGTGACCCCCGGGTGCGCACGGCAAAAAGCCTGCGTGCGCTGGCCGAGGACGTGTTTGGCGCCCAGGCGGTGAGCGTTGAAGCGGGCGTCTTTTCCCTTTCTGACGCCGCCGATCGACTGGCGCAGGAGGCGGCGGGCTTCTTCTACGCCTCATTCGTACTCTCGCCCGCCGCGCGCAAAAACATGCTGGCCGAGCTTGCGCAGCAGCTTGCCGCCCGCGGCACCGCCCGCTTTGCCCTGCCGGTGAATCGGCTTGTGGCGCAAAAGGCCGCCGCGCCGCACGGGTGAGGGCGGGCCACACAGTCTTTGCGTGTAAATTTGGACTATTTTGAATTTATGGTTGAAGTTGTGCGGCCTGCCGTATAGAGCATAATCACCTTAGGGTGAGGGCCGCACGTGCAACACCGGCTGGTGGATCCGCTTCCAGGGCGTGCCGTTGCGTCTTCCTTTCACGCCCCTTGGGCCCCCGCGCAGGCGGCGGCCCCGCCGCCAATTTCGGCGGATGAGGCGGCAATTGTCTTTGGTTTGCGCTCCGTGCGCGGTGGGCTTTTTGCGCCCCACCCGGCGCTTGCCACCGCGCTGCGCGGGGCCGACAGCGCGGCATGTCTTGCCGCAGCGCTTGACCTTGTGGCCGCAACGCCAAAATCACTGGTTGCAAGGGGTGCGCCGCCAGTGGTCCCCTTTCGCGATGATGATTATTTTCGGGCAATTGCCGGCTGGCTCGGCTGCCGCTTTGCCGATGAGGCGGCGCTGCGCAAAATTGTCGCCGAGGGCGCGGGCGGCACCCTGTCGGCGGACGGTCGCATCTTGAACCGCCGCGCGGGGGACACGTCGCTCATCGCGATGGCCCCGCTTGCCGACTGGTTGCCCCAGCTGGCGGCCGGGCTTGCCGAGGCGCCGGGCGGGCGTGACGGGCTCATCATCACCACGCCCCAAGCCCTTGCCGTGGCGCTCGACCGTGGCGGCGCGGTGGTGCAGACCGGCCGGCTCGACCCGCTCCACGCCGCACCCGCTGGTGAGGTGGCCGACCGTGTCGTCACCGCCGCGCAAGCCCGCCTCACCAAGGCGGCCCTTGCGGCCATGATCATCGCCGGCGTTGTCGGCCCCTACACAACCTTGACCGCGTCCTCCCTGGTGATGGCGGTGGTGCTGGCCGCCTACGCCCTAAGCCGGCTCCTGGCCCTCATCGGCCCGCCGCAGGAGGGGCCGCCGAGCCGGCCGCTGCGCACATCCGAGCTCCCGGTCTACACCGTTCTCATCCCGCTTTACCGGGAGGATGAGGGCGTTGCCGAGCTGGTGCGCGCCATCCGCCGGCTCGACTATCCGCCCGACCGATTGGATGTGCAGTTTCTGGTGGAGGCCCACGATGTCGCCACCCGAAAGGCGCTGGAGCGGGAGGCCGCGCACCTGCCCTGCCGCATCGTGGTTGTGCCGGAGGGGCACCCGCGCACCAAACCCCGCGCGCTGAATGTGGGCCTGCGCCAAGCCCGCGGCACGCTGTGCACCATTTTTGACGCCGAGGATCGCCCCGCCCCCGAGCAACTGCGCCTCGCAGCCGAGACCTTTGCCGCAAACCCTCCGGATCTCGCCGCCCTCCAGGCCCGCCTCGTCATCGACCATCGCGAGCACAATTGGCTCACCCGCATGTTCGCCGTCGAATATGCCTGCCAGTTTGACCGCATCCTCCCCCTCGTTGCGAGCCGGGGCGGCCTCTTCCTTCTGGGGGGGACGTCCAACCATTTTCGCACCGACGCGCTCATCAAAGTGGGCGGGTGGGATCCGTTCAACGTGACGGAGGATGCCGACCTTGCGGTGCGCCTGCGCCGGCGCGGCTTTCGGCTTGGCGTGATTGCGAGCGACACCTTTGAAGAGGCGCCGCTTGAGATGGGCGCGTGGCTGAAACAACGCTCCCGCTGGTTCAAGGGCTATATTCAGACCGCCCTCGTCCACGCGCGCGACCCCGTCACAACCCTGCGCGAGCTTGGCGCGCGCGACACGGCGCTGTTGCACCTTTTCATTGTCGGCGCGGTGACGGCAGCGCTTGCCCACACCCTTTTCATTGCGATGTGTGGGCTCGCCCTGGTTGGGGTCTTCCCGCTGTTTGGCGGTCAATCGGCGGGCTTGATGGCGGGGCAGGTGGCCCTCGCGTTCGCCTCCTACGGGGTGAATTATGCGCTGGCGTTCGTCGTCCTGCGCGCGCGAAAGCGGCCGGGGGTGACGCCGGCCTGCCTGATCTGGCTGCCGTTTTACTGGGTGCTTTTGGGCATTGCGGTGGGGATTGCCGTCTACGATCTCATCCGCCGGCCGCACCATTGGCGCAAGACCACGCACCACAAGGCGCGCCGGCGCTCACGCATCGTGGACGCTGGATTGTGAAGGCTTTGCGCTCACCACGCCGCCGATGAGGTTGCGGTCGGCCAAAAACTCGCTGGAGAATTCGGTGCGGATTCTTGGTGCGATGGCGGCCTCAAGCGCCGCGCGCGCCTGGTCGCGCCGGCGGGCGGCCTCCCCCTCGTCAATCCAAACAAAGCGCACCGTGGCGCCCGGCCGCAGTTGGGTCAGCCGCGGAAGGTCTGCCCGCGCCACAACGCCAATCTTCGGATAGCCGCCCGTGGGCTGGCGATCGGCGCACAACACGATGGGCTCGCCATTGCCGGGCACCTGGATGGCGCCTTCCACAATCCCATCGGAGATAATGTCGTGGGTGTGTGCGGTGAGGGTTGGGCCTTTGAGGCGATAGCCCATGCGGTCCAGCTTTTGGGTGAGGGCGAACGGCTCTTCCAGGCGGGCGCGCACGGCCGCGTCAAACAGATGGGTCTGGGGGCCGGGCAACACGCCAATGGGCGTGTCGTCAAACGAGAAGCCGGTGGCAAAGAGCGGCGGGGCGGGGGGCGCCGTGGCAAATGGGCGGGTGAGGTCGGTGGCGCCAAGCCCGGTTCGCACGTTGGTCGCGTTGGAGCCCAACACGCCCTCGCCGAACGAGAGGCCGGCTGCGGAAAGGTAGCCCCACATGCCGCTGCGCCCGGCGACAATCTCGGCGGTTTCGTCCGTGAGGGTGAGGCGGGCGGGGGCCTCCACCGGCGCGCGCCCTGGGACGGCGATGCGAAAGCCAGGGCCCGATACCGCGATCGACACGGCGCCGCGCACGCTGAGCGAAAGGCCGCTCATGCCAAACTCGATCGCCGCCGTGTTGCCCGAAAGGGCGCAGGCGAGGGCGAAATGGAGGTGATCCATGGGCCCGGATTGGGAGACGCCAAAGCGCATCGCGCCGCGCCGGCCAGCATCCTGGACGCTGACCAGGCCATCGTGGCGCGTGAGGGTAAGGGTGCCTGTCATGGCAGCTCGGTCAGCCCGCCATCGGCGGATTTGGAAAGGGCGGCAAGGTCGGCCTCGCTGACGCGGGTGAAGTGCAGCGTGTCGCCCACCGCGAAAGGGACCATGGGCCGCGCATCGGGGCGAAACAACGTGAGCGCGGTCTTGCCGATCACATACCAGCCCGTGGGCATCGAGATCGAGGTGAGCGCTGCCATCCCGCCTGCGAGGATGACGCTGCCCGCCGGCATTGGCGGCCGGGGCTGCGGCCGCCGGGGGATCGCGAGGGACGGGTCAACGCCGGACAAATACGCAAAGCCTGGCGCGAAGCCGTACATGCCGACCGTGTAGGCCCCGGCCAAGAATTGTTTGCGCAGCGCGTCAGGGGAGAGGCTGAGGCCGGAGGCGGCGGCGTCAATGTCTTCCGCCGCGTCGCCATCGAGGGCAACGGGGATTTGATACGTTTTTGGGGGCGCGGGTTCGGCGGCGCCGCGCGCCATGTCGAGGGCGGAGAGGAGGGTGTCGCGGCCGGTCTCGTCCGGGTCGAAGATGACGAGGAGGGAGCGGAAGGTGGGCACCACCTCGATGAGGCCAGCCGGGGCGGCCGCATCAAACGCGGCGGCAAGGGCGGCGACCTTTGCGCCCGCGATCGGGTCGATGGTATCGCCGAACTCGACCACGAAGGCGCTTTCGCCGCTGGGGCGCAGGGTGGCGCCGTCCGGCAGGCTCATGGGGCCGCAGAGGGGGTGGCGAAGGGGGCGAGCGTGTGGCCCTTTGCGGTGAGCGCCTCGCGCACCGCGCGCGCAATGGCGATTGCCTCTGGCCCATCCCCGTGGACGCAGACGGAGTGGATGTCGGTCTCGATCCGCGTGCCGTCGTGGGCAAAGAGCGCGCCCTCGCTCACCATTCGTGTGACGTTGTGCGCCGCCGTTGCCGGGTCGTGGACCATCGCACCGGGGAGTTTGCGCGAGCGGAGTTGGCCATCGGGCTCATAGGCGCGGTCGGCAAAAATTTCGGCCGCGGTCTTGAGGCCGGCGTCTTTGCCCGCGCGCTCCAGCTCAGTGGTGGCGACGGCGAGGAGGGTGAGGCCGGGGTCGACGGCCTTGACGGCGGCGGCGACCGCATCGGCCGCCTCGCGGTTGGCGCTCGCGAAATTGGAGAGCGCGCCGTGGGCCTTCACGTGGCGCACCGTGCCGCCGGCGAGCGCTGCCATCGCGCAGGCGGCGCCAATTTGATAGGCGACCATGCGCGTGATTTCCCCTGCCGAGAGGGGGATGACGCGGCGGCCAAAGCCCGGCTTGTCATCAAAGCCGGGGTGCGCGCCAATCTGGACGCCGCCCTCCACCGCGAGGCGCAGGGTGGCGAGCATTGTCTCCGGATCGCCAGCGTGGAAGCCGCAGGCGATGTTGGCGCTTGTCACGATTTTTAAGATCGCGGCGTCGTCGCCCATGGTCCACGGGCCAAAACTCTCGCCGCAGTCGGCGTTGAGGTCGATGGTCATGAAAGGGCAGCGTCCACCGCTTCGCCGAGGCGGCCGACAATCTCGTCAATGTCGGCCGCGGTGGCGATGAAGGGCGGCGCCACGATGAGATGATCGCCGTTGGCGCCATCGATTGAGCCGCCCATGGGGTAGACCATCAGGTCGCGCTTCATGGCCTCCGCCTTGATTTTCGCGTGGGTTTTGCGCGCGCGGGGGAGCGGCTCTTTGGTGTCGCGGTCGGCCACGAACTCCATGCCCTGGAAGAGGCCGCGGCCCCGGATGTCGCCCACATGGGGGTGCTGGCCAAAGCGCGCCTCGAGCCCCTCGCGCAGTTGTGCGCCGCGGGCCTGCACGTTTTGAAGGAGGTTGCCCTCCTCAATGCGCTTCATGACCGCGACGCCACCGGCGCAGGCGGTCGGGTGGCCAATATAGGTGTGGCCGTGCTGGAAGAAGCCGGAGCCGCTGGCAATGGTGTCGTGGATTTCGGCGGAGACGAGCATTGCGCCAATGGGCTGGTAGCCCGCGCCAAGGCCCTTTGCGATGAGGACAATGTCGGGCCGCACACCGTCGTGCTCTGAGGCGAAGAGTTCGCCCGTGCGCCCCATGCCGCACATCACCTCGTCGAGCACGAGGAGGACGCCGTATTTGTCGCAGATCTCGCGGATGCGGGCGAAATAGCCGGAAACGGCGGGGACGGCGCCCATCGTGGCGCCCACCACCGGCTCGGCCATGAAGGCGCCCACGGTTTCCGGGCCAAGGCGCAGGATTTCGGCCTCAAGCTCATCCGCGACGCGGCGGCCATAGGCCTCGGCGCTTTCGCCCGCTTCGCCCCATCGCCAGTGGTGGCAGGGCGCAATGTGGGAAAACGCGTCCGACAGGAACGGCGCGAACTGGGCGCGGCGCCACTCGTTGCCGCCGGCGGCCAGCGCGCCCAGCGTGTTGCCATGGTAACTCTGGCGGCGGGCGATGATTTTGGAGCGGTCTTCGCCTTTTTCCAGAAAATATTGGCGGACGAGTTTGATGGCGGATTCTGCCGCTTCAGACCCGCCGGAGACGAAGTAGACCTTTGCGATCCCTTCCGGGGCTTTTGCGATCAAGATATCGGCGAGTGCTTCGGCGGGTTCTGTGGTGAAGAAGCCTGTGTGCGCGTAGGGCAGGGTGTCGAGCTGGGCTTTGATGGCCTCTGTCACCGTGCGGTCGGCGTGGCCCAGGCACGAGACGGCCGCGCCGCCGCACCCGTCGATCACGCGCCGGCCGTCTTTGGTGAGGATCGCAATGCCATCGCCGCCAACGGCAATGGGGAGGGACGCGGCGGACGCGCGCTGGAAAACGTGGGGGGAGGCCATCAACTCACCTTGGGCGTTGCGGCGCGCGGGGCCGCGCGCACGCAGTTGTCCGTTTAAAGATGGTCCTCATCATGGCTGTGCCAAGCGAGCGGCGAAAGGCCTCCGGTTGAATCTGGCGCGTTATGCTGGGACGGCTGTGGCGCGGGCGACGAAGGCATCAAGGGCGTTGCTCCACCCGCCTTCGACCTCATGCTCGAAGCCAGAGCCGTCGAGGGCGACGCTTTGGATGTGGACGGTGAGCGTCACACCCTCGCCCGCGGGCGCAATGTCCACCGAGACGAGGCTCACCCCAAGGTTGGCGCCCTCCGCGTGGAGCGCTTCTGTGAAGACGAGGCGCTGGTCGGGGACGAGGTTGTAGTAGTTTGTTTTGACGGTGAAGGTCTCGCCGTCCGGCATCTTGCATTCGCACACCTCATGACCGCCTTCGGAAAAGTCGGTGGCGGTGTAGGTCATGGTGACGCCCTCGAAGGGTGCGCCCCAGACGACGCGCTCCTCCGGCTCCTTCCACATGGCAAAAACGCGGGCGGGGGTGGCGGCGACATTGCGGGTGAGGGTGAGGGTGGAGTGGGCAAGGCTCATCGGTCGCGCTCCTTCAGGCGTTGTTCCAGGCGGTCGAGGCGGGCGGACCAGCCGGCCTCCAGATTGTTCAAAAATGTTTCGACGGCGCTGAGGCCGGCGGGGGTGAAGCGGCACAATCGTGTGCGGCCGCTTTTGCGCGTGGCGATGAGGTTGGCGCGCTCCAACACATTGAGATGTTTTAAAAATGTGGGGAGCGCGATGGCATGGTCGGCGGCAAGGTCGCCCACCGCCACCTCATCACCCCGGGCAAGGCGGGTGATCACCGCCCGGCGACAGGGGTCGCTGAGGGCGGCGAAAACGGGGCCGGGGTCGGGGGAATGGTTAGCCATCTGGCGAAGTTTTCACGTCGCCGCGCACGTGTCAAGAAAAGTTAGCCAATTGGCGAAGTTTTAGTCGCGGGAGTGGGACGCGGTGGCGACGACGCCCGCCGAGATGGTGAGGATGACAACGCCTGTGCGCATCCAAAAGCCGGCATCGGGGAACCAATTGAGGTCGAGTTTTACGAGGGCGGCCAGCAGGTAGACGATGACGGTGCTGGCGACCATCATGATCGGGAATTCTTTCGCAAAGCGGTCCCGCCGGGTTTGGATTTCAAACAGGATGGCGGCCAGCGAAAGGACGGCCAGGATCGCGCCGCCGCGCAACACCATGCCGCCATCCATGAACCAGTTGGGGTTTAAAAGGAGCACCCATCCGGCGAAAAACACTGTCGCGATGGACCAGATCAGGAGTGACAAAGCGTACATACCGGCCGTCCGTTGGCCCCGTGTGCGGGACGAAAGAAAAGGGGGCAGCGCCGCCGCTGCCCCCTCCAACATAGTGTCGTTTTGCGCCGTTAGAACGCGGGTTTCGTCATCCGC
>JBCCBM010000018.1:0-78468 GCA_039034015.1 Pseudomonadota bacterium
GATCACCGGCTTTTTTGTGCTCGCAAGGGTGTTGAGTGCGGCGGCAGCGCCCGGGTAGGGGCCATCGCCGGACATCAAGACGCCGAATTGGTCCACCAAAAATGCGTCATAGCGGGCGGCGAGTGTGGCCACCGTTGTGAGGGTCATGACATGAGGCCGAAGCGGGCAAGGGTTGCAGCGCCATAGGCGGCCTCGGGGTGGTTTGGTGCCAGAAGGGGCACGCCAAGATGGCGGGCGCGGATGCCGGACCACGCCTCGTTTTTGGCGCCGCCGCCGACGGTGCGCACGGTGGCAAGCGGCGGGGCGCCGAGGGATTTCAGCTTGGTGTAGCCCTCCGCCTCCACCCGGGCGATCCCCTCCAGCATGCCTTTGAGGAAGGCCGCGTCATCGGCGGGGCGGGGCGTCAGCTGCGGCGGCAAGGTGGGGTCGGCGATGGGAAACCGCTCGCCTGGGGCGCGCAGCGGCATGTAGCCAAGGTCGCCGGGGTGGGCGGGGTCGATGGTGGCGCTGAGCGCTGCGATGGTGGGGGCGTCAAAATGGTCGAGGAGGACGCCGCCACCGGTGTTGGATGCGCCGCCTGCCAGCCACAGGCCCATGATGTGGTGGCTGTAAATGCCGTATTCCGGCGCAAACAGCGGCGCATCGCACAGGAGCTTTAAGACCAGCGTTGTGCCGAGGGAGGTGACGCCGTCGCCCGCCGTGGACGCGCCGGTGGCGAGGAAGGCGGCGCAGCCATCGGTGGTGCCGGCGACGACCTTTGCGCTGGCGGGGAGATCGAACTGGGTGGCAACGTCATCGCGAAGGGGGCCAAGGGGGGTGCCGGGGCGGTGGACGGTCGGCAACAGGTCCGGCCGGACGCCGGTGCGAAACACCCAGTCGGGCCAGCGGCCGGCGACGGGGTCGTAGCCGGTTTTGAGGGCGTTGTTGTCGTCGGAGGAAAAGACGCCGCAAAGTTGGCCGGCGATCCAGTCGGCCTGGTGGAGCACCTTTGCAACGCCCGGCGTTTGTTGAAACATCAGCGCCTTGGCAAGGCCGCTGGTGGCGCCGCCGGCGGCCGTTGTGGGCGGGGCGTTGTCGGCAATGGTGGCAAGGAGCGCGCCGTCCTCGCACGGGTCGTCGTACATCCGCCCTTCGCTGAGGGGCGCGCAGGTGGGGTCCACCGGGATCATGGTGCCGGAGGTGCCGTCGACGGCAATGGCGCAGACGGCGCCCCGGTCGATCACCGCGCAAAGGTCGGTGAGGGCGGTAAAGGTGGCGGCGCGCCAGCCGGCGGGATCGCGCCGGTTGGCGCTGTGGTCGGCAAGGGCCGCGCTCTTG
Source organism: Pseudomonadota bacterium (assembly GCA_039034015.1). GTDB lineage: Bacteria > Pseudomonadota > Alphaproteobacteria > Rhizobiales > Amorphaceae > Acuticoccus. The sequence continues at coordinate 1,318 of JBCCBM010000018.1, forward strand.
GCGGCGATGGCGGTGCCGGCCTCGTCCATGGCAAGGGCGCGGGCGCCGGATGTGCCAATGTCGAGCCCAATGACAAGGTCACGGCGCATTGAGCGACTGCCTGTATTTTTCCGCGTCCCAATCGAGGAGCTCGAAATTTTCTTCGTCCGTCAGGTAGTTGAGCTTCGCATCGGCGGGGACGCGCACCATCACATCCGCAAGGCAGCGCATCATGACGGTGGCCGCCGCGCCCGCCTCGCGCCGCACGATGACGCCCTTTTGCGGCACCAACAGCCAGACTGGCGGCGGGGCGCCGGTGGCGGTGATGCGCGCCTCGGCACCCGCCACCGCCTCGCCTGGGGAGAGGGCGGGGACGGCAATGCCGCAAAAGATCACGTGGTCGGGGTAAAGGCTGCCGCGGGTGACTTGGGCAAGGCGCGCGGGGCCATCGGCAAGGGCATGGAGCGCGGAGTCGTCCGCCGGGGTGTAGGCGGTGCCTTCGGTGAGGCTTTTGAGGGCGGCGATGTCCGGCGGGGCGGCGGGGGCGGCCGGGAGGGCAAGGGCATCGTGGACCGCGGTTTGGAGGGCGCGCACCTCATCGGCCGCGTCGCCGGCGACGATGAGGCCGTGGTTGCCGAGGACGACGACGTTGATGTCTTTGGTCAAGACCGCGCTCACCGCGCGGGCAAGGTTGGCGCCTGGCTTCGCGTAGGGGACCTTGGCCCACGCAAAACCATCGAGCCTTGCGGCGAGCAGCGCGTCGCAATCGGCGCGGATCGCGTGGGCGATGGCGTGGATCGAGTGGGTGTGGAGGACGATGCGCTGATCGAACACGGCGTGGAGGCTGGTTTCGATGGAGGGGCGCAGCGTGTTGCCGCCGGGCAGGAGGAATTTTCCTGGCTGGTCGGCCGCATCTTCGCCCGCGCGCAGGCTTTGGCGCATAGCGGGAAGGTCGGTCACCACGAAGATATCGCCCGTGGTGGCGTCGGACAGTTTTGTGCCGGACGCTTTGATCCACATGGCGCGGTCGGTCTTGATGGAGCTGTTGCCGCCGGCGCCTTGGATGTGCATCGGGTCGGCGCCAAATTCGGCCGAGAGGGTGCGCACAGCGCCAAAATCGTCAGGCGGAGCGGGCGTCATTGTCATCAAACCAGCGTTCGAGGTTGGCCCGCTCGTCGGGGCGCATGTGGAGGTGGTGCTTGGTGCGGCGCCAAAGAATGTCCTGGGCGGACTGCGCCCATTCGGTGCGGATCAGAAAGTCGACCTCCGCCTGATAAAGGAGTGGGCCGAAGGGGCGGCCAAGGTCGCAGAGCGCGCGCGCGTTGCCGATGAGCGCGTGCGCGCGGGTGCCGTAAAGCCGGGCATAGTGTTTGGTGAGGGGGCGGGGGAGCCAGGGGTGGGCGGCCTGCAGGGTGCCAAAAAAGGTCTCAAAGTCCGCGCCCGGCATGTCGCCGCCCGGCAGCGGAGCGGTGGTTGAGGCGGGCGCCATCGCGGGGAAGACGGGCGTCAGCTTATCGACCGCGTGCTCGGAAAGCTTTCGATAGGTGGTGATCTTCCCGCCGAAAATATTGAGGAGCGGGGCGCCGCGGGTCTCATCAAGATCGAGCACGTAGTCGCGGGTGACGGCGCTCGGGTTGCCTTGCCCGTCGTCAAACAAAGGACGCACGCCGGAGAAGGTTTTTATGACGTCCGCCCGGCGCAGCGTCTCTTTGAAATAGCGGTTCACGGCGGCAATCAGGTAGTCAATCTCATCCTCGGTGGCGCGCACATCGTCGGCGGCGCCCTCGTGGGGGATGTCGGTGGTGCCGATCAGCGCCTTATCGCCCTCATAGGGGTTGATGAAGATGACGCGTTTGTCTGTGTTTTGAATAAGATAGGCCTGCGCCCCGTCCCAAAATTTGGGCACGATGATGTGGCTGCCACGCACGAGCCGCACGCCCCGGGCCGAGTTGCTGCGGGCAATGCGCCCGACCACATCGGTGACCCATGGGCCCGCGGCATTTGCCACCGCTTTTGCCGAAATGGTGCGCACAAGGCCGCTTGCGGTGCTGCGCAAGGTGGCGGTCCACCGGCCGTTTTCGACGTTGAGCGCAGTGCAGGCCGTGCGGGGCAAGATGGTGGCGCCCTTTTCCGCAGCGCCAAGGGCGTTAAGGACCACGAGGCGCGCGTCATCCACCCAGCAGTCAGAGTATTCGAACCCGCGGGTGAAGGTGTCGCGGAGGGGGGCGCCCTCCGGATCGCGGCGGAGGTTGAGGGTGCGCGTGCCGGGGAGGCGCTTTCGCCCGCCAAGATTGTCATAGAGGAAGAGGCCGAGCCGGATTAGCCACGCCGGCCGGTCGCTGGGGCTGTGGGGCAGCACAAAGCGCATCGGCCAGATGATGTGGGGCGCCGCGTTGAGGAGAACTTCGCGCTCAATCAGCGCCTCGCGCACCAGGCGAAACTCATAATATTCCAGGTAGCGAAGGCCGCCGTGGACAAGCTTTCCGGAGCGGGAGGACGTGCCCTCCCCAAGGTCATCTTTTTCGCAAAGGACGACGGAGAGGCCGCGACGGGCCGCATCCCGCGCAATGCCGGCGCCGTTGACGCCGCCGCCGATCACCAAAAGGTCGACGTTGCCGGTCATAAAGCGCCGCTTAGCACAGGTTTTTGAGCGGTTCGCCGGCAAAGTAGCGGCGCACATCCTCCGCCAGTTGCTCGGCCGCAAAGGTGACGGTGCGCACGGATGCGCCGGCGATGTGCGGCGTCAGCGTGACGTTGTCGAGCTTTAGGAGCGGCCAATCGGCCGGGACAGGCTCCACCGAAAAGGTTTCGAGCATGGCCCCCGCGATGACGCCTGTGGTCAGCGCCTCATAAAGATCATCATAGTTGCACAAGGGGCCGCGCGCGGTGTTGATGAGCAACGCGTCGGGCTTCATGGCCGCCAGCGTGTCTTTGTTGATGATGTGGGTGGTTTCTTCGCTCACCCGCGGGTGGAGGGTGACCACATCACTTTCACCAAGCAGCTGTTCCAGTGAGACTTTTTCAACGCCCGCGTTGAGATCTTCGGCGTCAAGCTGCACATAAGGGTCATAGACCATGACGCGGGTGCCGAATGCGCGCAAAAGCTTTGTGACGCGGGTGCCGATCTTGCCGTAGCCGATGACGCCGACGGTCATCTCGTTGAGCTCGCGGCCGGTGGTGTCGGCGCGGTAAAGGTCGCCGCGCCAGGTGCCGGCGCGCAGGGCCTCGTGGCCGGCGCGGATCTTTCGCGTTTCCGACAAGATCGCGCCGATGGTGAATTCGGCCACCGCGCTCGCATTGCGGCCCGGCGCACGCACCACCGCAACGTTTCGCGCGCGGGCAGCCTCAATGTCGATGTTGACCGGCCCGCCGCGGGAGCATGCGATGAGTTTGATGTTGGGCCATGCGTCCAACATCGCGGCCGTGACGGGGCTTTGATGCATGACGAAGACTTCCGCATCGCCAACGAATGCGGTCACTTCGTCAAAATCGCCGATATACTCTTTGATGGGCGTCTTGTGCGCATCATCATAGCCGTGAACAAGGGGGCTGTCGGGCCAGTCATTTTGCGTGGCGCGGATGTTGAGGGCGACGCCCTCGCACGCTGTTTCGACGGCCTCGCGGAAAACCTCGGGCAGCATAAAATTGTCCCCGATGATGGCAACCTCGCGGGTCATGGCAAAGCGTCCCGATGTTGCTCCAGCCCGTGCCAGATGGGGCGGAGCGCGTCTTGCGCGGCACGATAGTGCGGGAAAAGGCTGTCATAGGTGGCGCACAGCGCCGCGTCGGGCGCCTCCTCGGCAGACAAATGCGGGACGACCCACTCGGCGATCGCCGCATCCATGGTGGGGTAAACGCCGGTGGCGACGGCTGCCATCATGGCCGCGCCCGCAGCGCCCGCCTCGCCCCGCTCCGAACGGCGGACCTTGGCGTTCAGCGTCCCGGCGAGGATGGCGCGCAGCGCCGCCGACTGCGCCGCACCCCCTGTGAGGGTGACGGTATCGGGGACGGCGCCCATGGCGGTGTAGCAATCGCGGGAGGCCATCGCGAGGCCCTCCACCGCGCCGCGCACAAGGTCGGCAAACCCGTGAGCGGTGGAGAGGCCGATGAGGCTCGCGCGGGCCGTGTGGTCGGTGAAGGGCCCGCGCTCACCGGCCTGCGAGATATAAGGGTGGAAGATGAGGCTGCCGGGGGGCGCTGCGCCAATCCACCCGTCAACCTTGGACAGGAAATCGCCCTCCGCGCCAAGGCTTTTCGCAACGTCTTTCGCGAGGCCGAGCACCCAGTCGATGTTGAGGGTGCCGGCCATGTTGGTTTGAATGTGTGCGACCAGGCCGGGCGCGGGCATCGGCATCACATAGCCCGTGCGGCGGTCTTTGTTGATGTGCACTTCACCGGGCGCCTTGCACTCAATGTGCATGCCTGTGGTGCCCACAATGGTGCACCCTGTGCGCTCCCCCGGCACATGGGCGCCCGCGCCCAGCGCCGTGCAGGTGACGTCCACAAAGCCGAGTGCGATGGGGGTGCCGGCGCGAAGGCCGATGGCGGCCGCAGCCTCTTCGGTGAGGGGGTGGGTGGTGGTGGTGCCGTCGCAGATCTCGGGGAGGAGACGGCGTTCGGCGGCAAGGCCGAGACTTTCGATGACGGCGGTGTCGTAGGCGCCTGTGCGAAAGTTGCCGAAGGAGAAGGAGGCCTCGCTGGGGTCGGTGGCGCGGACCCCGGTCAGCATCAGATAAAGCCAGTCTTTGCAGTGGAAGGCGCATTCGGCGCTCGCCAGCGCGTCCGGCGTGTGCGCCTTCATGTGGAGGAGCTGCGGGCCCTGCTGGCAGGCGGCAAGGCCGGTGCCGGTGGCCTCGAAACGGGCAGCATCCTCCGGGCGGGCGGCAAGGTTGGCCGCGATGGCGCCGGCGCGCGCATCAAGCCACAGCCAGCCTTCGCCAACGGGGGCGTTGCCGGCGCCCACCAGCCACGTGCCATCCCCCTGGCCGGTGACCGCGATGGCCGCAACGCGCGCGGCAAGATCGGAGAGCTGTTGCCCCAGATCGCGCAGGGTTTTGGCGCAATCGTCCCACGTGCGGGCCATGGGCTGGGTGGCCGCGCCACCGGGGCCGGAATTGTAGCGGTTGGGGACGGAGGCGCGGGCGATCTGCCGGCCCGCAACGTCGAACGCCACCGACTTGATGACGGAGGTGCCCGCGTCAATCCCGATCAGGATATCGCGGCTCATCCCACAAGCTCCGGCCCGTGGGCGATGGCTGCGCCAGTGTCGGGGTCAAAGATGTGAAGGTCGGCCGGGTCCACGTGGACGGCGATGGTGTCACCTTCGGAAAGATCGGCCCGGTCGTGCTCCACCAACACGAGCGCGCCGCCGGCAAACTCGGTCGCAATGTGGCTCTGGTCGCCGAGCCACTGGTTGGCCACCACGCGCGCCCCAACGCCGCTCTCCTGCCGGCGCACCGCGTACGGCCGCACCCCCAGCGTCAGCGTGCCGATGGACGCAATCCGCTCCAAGAGGGGCCCGGAAAAGGCGGCGGTATCGAAGGTGAGCGCTGCGCCGTCCGCCAGCGTGAAGGTGAGCGTGTTGTCGGTGGCCGTGGCTTTGGCATCGAAAACGTTCATCGGCGGCTCGCCCACAAAGGTGCCGGTGAAGAGGTTGGCGGGCGCGGCCTTGATGGTTTCGGGGCTTGCAAACTGTTGGAGTTCGCCCGCCTCCATCACCGCGATGCGGTCGGCGAGCGCGTTCGCCTCGGTCTGATCGTGGGTGACGAGGATGGCGGTCAGCCCATGCTCTTTGATGTAGAATTTGATGCGGCCGCGCAGGAGTGAGCGGAGCTGCGGCTCCAGCTGGCCCATGGGCTCATCCAGAAGGTAAAGGTCCGCCTCGCGGATGAGGGCGCGGGCAAGGGACGCGCGCTGCTGTTGCCCGCCGGAGATGGAGGTTGGGTAGCGGCCCAAAATGTCGCTGATTTCCAGCATTTTTGCGACTTCGTCCACGAGGGCGGCCACCTCGGTGGCGGGCTTTCCGCTGCGTTTGAGGGCAAAGGCGATGTTGTCGCGCACGGTGACCGTCGGGTAGAGCGAATAGCCCTCAAAGGCCATCGCAACGTTGCGCTTGGCGGGGGCAAGGGTGTGCACCGGGCGGCCTTCGATGGCGATGGTGCCGCGGCTCACCGCCTCAAAGCCGGCGATCATGCGCAAGGTTGAGGTTTTGCCACAGCCCGACGAGCCCAGGAGCGCGATGATCTCGCCCTTTTCCACCGTCATCGACAGGGTTTTGACCGCGTGGACGCCCCGGTCGATGGGGCCATAAAACTTGTCGACCGCGTTGAGGGTGAGGGTTGGCTGGCTCATTGGGCCGCGCCCTTGTTGATGAGGGCGCCGGTCTCGCGGTCAAACAGGAGCGCGCCGCCAGCGCTGATCGCAATGTGCGCCTTGCCCGATGCGGGGCCGGGCGTGCCGGCGGGCCGCGAAATCATCACCTCGCGCTTGCGAAGGGTGATGGCGAGCGTCACCGTCTTTTCGTTGAGCGGCGTTTCGGTCTCGATGGTCACCGGGATTGCGCCCGGCGCATCGGCCTCCACGAACGAGAGCGCCTCGGGCCGCAGACCAAGGACGCACGGGCGGCCCACGGTGCGCGCGTGGTGGGCGGGAAGGCGCACCGGCTGGTCCGACACGCGCACCAGCGGGCCCTCATCGTCGATCTCGGGGGTGACATCGAGGAGGTTGATGACGGGGTCGCCGAAGAGGCGGGCAATTTCCATGTTGGCGGGGGAGAGGTAAATGTCTTCGGGCGTGCCGGCTTGTTGCACGGTGCCGCCGTTGATCACGGCAATCTCATCGCCAAAGGCCATCGCTTCTTTGTAATCTTGGGTGACGTAGATGACGGTCGCCTTTTGGGTCTTGATCAGGCGCGGAAGTTCGAGCCGCATTTCAAAGCGAAGCTTTGCGTCAACGTTGCGCAGCGGATCGTCCAGCAACAACACTTCGGGTTTGCCGGCAAGCGCGCGGCCGAGCGCGGTGCGTTGCTTTTGCCCGTTTGAGAGTTCCTTGGGCTTGTGGCCGAGCACATGGTCGATCTTGAGGAGCTTTGCGATGGAACCGACCCCATCGCGGATGGCCGACCGGTCCTCCCGCTGGGCCTTGAGGGGGCTTGCGATGTTGTCGGCCGCGCTCATGTGCGGGAACAGCGCAAAATTTTGGAAGGCCATGCCGATGCGGCGGTCTTCTGGCTCCACGCCGTCCATGTCGCGCCCGGCAATTTCGATGCGGCCGGCGTCGGGCTCGATGACGCCCGCGATCAGCCGCAAAAGCACCGTTTTGCCGGCGCCTGAGGGGCCGAACAGGACGAGCGTCTTGCCGGTGGGCACGGTGAGGGAGACGCCATCCAGCACCGTCTCCTTCTTGAAGGATTTTTTGATGTCCTGAAGGTGGAGCGACACCGATTTATCCTTTCACCGCGCCGAGCGACAGGCCCTCGACAAGGTAGCGCTGGGCATAAAGCGCAAGGGCAAAGACCGGCGCGATGGAGAGCATGATGCCGGCCGCAATCTGCCCATAATTGATGCCGGACGCGGTGATGAAGGCAAGCGCCCCCACAGTCACCGGCTGCTTGTCGGCCGAGGCGAGGACGAGCGCGAAGATAAAATTGTTCCACGCAAAGATGAACGCCAGAAGACCCGCTGCCGCAATGCCCGGCCCCGCGAGCGGGAGCGCGATTTTGACGAAGGTGGACCAAAAACCGTGCCCGGCGATGCGGTGGGCGTACTCAATGTCGCTGGGGATATCTTCAAAATAGCCGCGAACGATCCACAAGATGAGCGGCAGGACGATGAGTTGGTAGACCCAGATGAGGCCGAAATATGTGTCCGCAAGGCCAATCATTTGAAAGTAGATGGTGAGCGGCAGGAGGACGAGGAGCGGCGGCGCAAAGCGGAACGAGAGCAATGTGAAGGCAATGTCTTCCGACCCGCGAAACTTGAGCTTTGCGAAGGCGTAGGCCGCCGGGATGCCGAGGAGGAGACCCACCGCGACGGAGCCGACCGACAGGAAGAACGAGTTGTAAAGATTGCTCATGAAGCGGATTTCGAGGGTGGCGGTGCTGCCCTCAAGGGTGCCGGAGATGAGCGCGCGGTAGTTGACGAGCGTCGGGTCAAAGATCATCGACGGGGGGACGCGCAGGATCGTTTCGTTTGTCTGGAACGACATCAGAAAGATCCAGAAGATTGGGAACATGAAGAAGACGATGATCGCGGTGATCGCAACGCCGCGCAAGATTCGCTCCAGGGGGCTCATGGTCTGCATGGGGGCCTCCTAAGCTTCGCCGCGGGCGCGCTCACGCAGGCGCAGCCAGCTTTTGATGAAGATGGTCGACAAGATGTAAGTGATCACCCAAAGGATCATCAAAAGCGCGGCCGAACGGCCAACATTCGTCGATTGGAAGAAGTTCAAATACGCTTCCACTTGGAAGACGGTGAGTGTATCCCCCGGCCCGCCTTGGGTCATGGCGTAAATGATGTCGAACTGCTGGATGGATTCAATCACGCGGAAGAGCACGGCCGTCAAAAGGAATGGGAAGAGCATGGGAAGCGTGATGCGCCAAAAGACGATCAGGCGGGGCACGCCATCAAGCTCTGCCGCCTCAAATGGTTGGCGGGGGAGGGAGCGGAGGCCCGCAAGCAGCAAGATCATGATGAAGGGCGTGTAAACCCAAACATCCACGATCACGACAGTGAGCATCGCCGTCGACGGGTCGGACGCCCAGCGCATGTCTTCAATGCCGATCAAGGTCATCCAATAGCTGAGGACGCCGAAACCGGGGTTGGTCATCAGCTTCCACATCAGCGAGGCCAGCGCCGGCGCCGTCATCAGTGGCATCAGAAGCATGATGGAGACGAAATTGTTGAACCGCGTGCGCTTTTGCAAAAGGAGCGCAATGCCAAGGCCCAGCAAGAGTTCAATGCCCACCGTCAGGAAGGCGTACGTCATGGAGACTTGGAGCGTGTTCCAAAACGCAGGGTCGGACAGGAAGTTGACGTAGTTGTCGCCCCAGTTCCACTGCCGCGCCCAGGGTTGGGAGAGGCGGTAGCGTTGGAGCGAATAGGCGACCGCTGTGAAAAACGGGATCAAGATGCCGATGCACACAAGAAGCGCGGGCAAGCTCAACACATAGGGCAAAAGCCGCTTGTTGATCCTGAACCGGCGGGCCGGCAGATCAGCCGTTTGGGTGGCCATCAAAGATGCTTTCGTGTCCGGCAAAAAACGGCCGCGCGCACCAGCTGGCGCGCGCGGTTCTTTGGCTCGAAAGGGTTAGCCGAGGCCAGAATCTTTGAGCTGGCGGTTGACCGAGGCTTCCAGCTGGCCAAGACCTTCGTCCACCGGCACCTCGTTGGCCACCATCTTTTGCAAGGTCGCCGCCCACTCGGTGGTGAGGTCGAAGAAGAGCGGTTGCGCGGTGAAGTGGATCTTTGCGCCCGGGGCCGAAAGGTCATGCATTTCGACGTAGCCGGTGTAGCTGTCGTCAAGTCGCTTGCGGAAGCCGGCGTCAGCCCACACGGACTGGCGAACGGGGTTCACAAAGTCCATTTGCGTGGCGCCGAAGAGGCCATGCTCGGGACCGGAGGCCCACTGCAGAAACGTCCAGGTGGCGTCCTTCTGGCGGCCGGCACTCGCCATCGCGAGGGACCAGATCCAGATATTTGGCGTCGGCGCGGCAGCGTCTGGGTTGGCCGCAAACGGGGCAAAGGCAAGGTTGCCCGCTTCCGCATTGTCGCCGCCGTTCATGAAGTAGCCCAGAATGTCGGCGTCGAAGATCATGGCCGACTTGCCGGCGCCAAGGTCGGTGCCCGCCTGATACCAGGTGTGGGTGGACCAGTCCGGCGCACCGCTTTCCTGGATCATCTTGACCCACTTTTCGTGGAACGCGCGCGAGCCCGGCGTGTTCATTGCCGCCGAAAGCTTGCCGTCACCCGCAACGTTCAAGTCCTTCTCGCCAAAGTTGGCGTAACCGGACAGGAAGCCGGGGTGGATCGTTGCCCAAGAGCGCGAACCACGCACGCCAATGCCATAGGCGCCGTCGATCTTGGCCTTCGCTTCGGCCGCAACGGCGACCAGTTCATCAATGTTCTTCGGCACCGAAAGGCCGGCCGCTTCGAACATGCGCTTGTTGTAGGACAGGTTGTTCTGCTCGTAGCCCCAGGGGATGCACCACTGTTTGGCATCGTCCGAGCCAAGCTCTCCACCCGGGCGGCCGTTCCACGCGCAAGACTTGCGCACGCCTTCCAGCATGTCTTCCCAGTTGTAATCCGGGTTCGTCTTCGCCGGATCCTGGATGTATTCGTTAAGATCGTCGATCCAGCCGGCCGGACCATAGGTCCAGGTCATGTAAGCGCCGGTCATGAACGCGTCGTACTCGCTGGAGCCGGACGACAGCGCCGCCGTCACTTTGTCAAAATACACATCTTCGGGGAAGATGTCGTATTCGACGTTCATGCCGGTGAGGTTCTTGAAGTTTTCAAGGTTCGCAATCATCGCATCGGCATAGGGATGCTGATTGAGAAGCAGTTTGACGGTGGTGCCGGAATGCTTCTTCCAGTCAAACCCGTTTTGGGCCAGCGCCTTTGTCGCCGCAGCATTCACCAAAACGCTCGCGGTGGCCGTTGACACGCCAAGGGCCGCAAGCCCTTTCAGCATGCCGCGACGGCTCAAATTCCCGCTCATGTAAGACTGAACGAGGGCCTTTTCTTTATCGTACATCCTTAGTCTCCTCCTAGGATTCGTGCGACGCGAGCGCGAGTGCGCTGCGTTCATCTGTTATGAGGCCGTCCAGAAGACCGCTCTTCAGGATAGCCAGAACTGCGGGGACTTTGTCATCCCCCCCAGCGACCGCGACGACGCGCCCGCTCGCCAGCCCGTCAATGGTGATAGAAAGCCGCCGATCGCCCAGCGGCGTTGAGACAGGCCGCCCCTCACCATCGAAAAAGTGGCCGATCACCTCGCCAACGCCCCCGCTGGCGCGCACCTCGTCCATCGCCGCCGCCGACACGACGCCGCCCACGACGGTTTGCGCGTCCGGCCCCACAGGGCCAATCCCGATGAGCTTGAGCGTTGCGCGCGCCGCCATCGCCATGACATCCGGAACGCCCCGTTGGGCCAGCATCACATCCCGGTCATCCGCCGAATTGGCAAAGAAGGGGACGGGCATAAAATACGCCTCCGCGCCCGTCTTTTCGGCAAGGCGGTGCATCACATCATAGGGGTTGGCGGCAAAGTTGCGCGCAAGGCCGCCCAAGAGCGACACAAACGTCGTCCCCGGCGCGTCCATGGCCGACATGTGGCGAATGCACGATTGCAACGTGCGCCCGTTGCCAAGCCCAATCACCGTGTTTTCGGGGTTCATGATCTCGCGTGCCAAAAACTGCGCGCCGCCGAGCCCGAGCGCACGCACCGGCAGGCCCTCTTCCCCAAGGTCGGGCACCACCTCGCAGGTGGAAAGGCCAAACTGCTGGCAAAGCCGAAGCTCCAGCGCGGCACACTCAGCAACCTGGCCATCAAAGCTGACCTTGACCACGCCCTCTTGGTTGGCGCGGTTGATGAGCCGGTGCGCCTTCACCTTCGTCACCGAAAGGCGCTTGGCAACGTCCGTCTGCGACAGGCCGCCACCGTAGTGGAGCCACGCGGCCCGCGTTGCCAGGCTCAGCTCATTTTCTGAAATCCGTGCCGCCAACTGCGCGTCCGCCCTCTCTGGTGGCGAAATTCAGTACACGCCGTGTAAAAAATTACAATCCCCCATTCCCCGCCGCCTCATGCGCCCGGCTGGCTGGGGCGCGCCCCACGCGCTAAAGACCTCTCCAATGCGCCCAAACACCGCCCTCACCCTTGCCGTTGCGCCGATGATGGACTGGACCGACCGGCATTGCCGCGTCTTCCACCGCCGTCTGAACCCGACCCTTTTGTTGTTCACAGAAATGGTGACGACGGGCGCGATCCTTTATGGCGATGCGGAGCGCCATCTTGCGTTTTCCGCCGAGGAGCGACCTCTGATTCTGCAGCTCGGCGGCAGCGACCCCGCCGCGCTCGCACGCTGCGCGGCGATTGCGGCGGGATATGGCTATGACGGGGTCAACCTCAATGTCGGCTGCCCCTCAGACCGGGTGCAGGGGGGCCGCTTTGGCGCCTGCCTGATGCGCGAGCCCCAGCTGGTGGGCGAATGTCTGGCCGCCATGGCGGAGGGCGGGCTCAAGGTGAGCCTCAAATGCCGGATCGGCGTGGACGATCAGGACCCAGAAGTGGCGCTGAGTGCCGTTGCCGAAGCCGCCAAGGGCGTCGACGCCATTTGGGTGCACGCGCGAAAAGCCTGGCTCAAGGGGCTGTCGCCGGCGCAAAACCGCACCGTTCCGCCCCTCGACTATGGCCGCGTTTATCGGCTGAAGGCTGAGCGACAGGGCTTTGTGGGGATCAATGGCGGGTTTGAGACCGAGGCCGCCATTGCCGCGCAGACCGGGCGGGTGGACGGGGTGATGGTGGGGCGCGCGGCCTACCGGGACCCCGCGCTCCTCTCCCGCCTTTCCGGCCGCGTCGGGATGGCCGAGCGCGCCCATCGCCTTGCCGTTGCCCGGTCGATGGTGGGCTATGCGGACGATGTGATGCGCCGCGGCGGCAAACTCAGCCACGTGACGCGCCACATGCTGGGCCTCTTCCATGGGGAGCCTGGCGCGCGCACCTGGCGCCGGCGGCTGACGGAGGAGGCGCGGCTCCCCGGCGCCACCCCGCGCCTTCTGGACGATTGTGTCGACGCCATCACCGCAACCGTGCCGCGCGCCGCGTGAGGGACGCGCTTTTTGCAAGCCTCACCTTTTACTCGCGGCTCCCCGTGCCGCCGAGCGCCATCCCCTTGCGCGAGGCGGTGGCGATGGCGCCGGTGGCAGGCGTCATCGTCGCGCTGCCCGGCGCATTGGCGCTCCTGTTGGCCGGCCTGTTGGGGCTCTCGACGCTCTTTGGGGCGGCCTTTGCGGTGGTCGTCACGCTCGTCATCACCGGCGCGCTCCATGAGGATGGCCTTGCCGACTGTGCCGATGGCCTGTTTGGCGGCGCCACCCGCGAGAAGCGCCTTGCCATCATGCGGGACAGCCGCATCGGCACTTTTGGCGTTTTGGCGCTGATTGCGGCCGTCCTCCTCAAGGTGGTCGCGCTTGGCGATGGCGCGGCCCACAGCGCGAGCGGCGCGGCGCTCGCCTTTGTGGCGGCCGCGGCGCTCTCCCGGGCGGTGGCGCTCTTCCCTTGGGTTGGCCTGCCGCCGGCGCGGGAGGATGGGCTTGCGGCAAGCTTCGGCCGGCCGACGGTCGCAGCGTTCCGCCAATCGCTTCTCATCGCCATCGCCCTTGCCGCGCTTGCAACGGCGTGGTGGGCGCCCATCGGGCTCCTCGTGGCGGTGGTGGCCGCGCTTGCCGTCGCAAAAGGGTGCGCGGTGATTGCCGATCGCACCATCGGCGGGCATACGGGCGATGTCATCGGTGCGACGGTTGTGTGCGCGGAGGTGACAGTGCTCACGATCCTCACCATGTTCGCCCTATGACGCGCCTCCTTTGCCTCCCTTTGCTGCTGTGGCCCGCCGCAGCATTTGCCCAAGACCTTGAACAGGTGACGCTCGACCGCTCGGGCCCCGCAACGCTCAAGCTCGTCATCCTGCTGGTCGTCTTCCTGATCATCCTCTTCACCATGCGCCGGGTGCGCCTTCCCGACATTGTGCGCTCCGCCGCCATATGGCTTGCGATCCTCGCCGGTCTCGTCGCGCTTTACGCCTACCGCGTGCCCTTGGAGAGTGTGGGGCGGGAGATGGTGTCGGTGCTCTTGCCGGGGACGGCCGTCACCCAGTCGGGCGATGTGGTGGTGCGGCGGGCCTTTCGCGGCCAATTCATCCTGGATGGCCGGGTGAACGAAGCGCCCGTGGAGTTTATTTTTGACACCGGCGCCAGCCTCGTCGTCCTCTCCAATGCGGACGCTGCGCGCGCAGGGTTCGATCCGCAAAATCTTGATTATCGCGTCCCGGTTATGACCGCGGCGGGGATGACCCGCGTTGCCCCCGTCCGGCTTGACGAAGTGCGGGTGGGTGACATTGCAATCCGCCGCGTGCGGGCCGCCATTGCACAGCCCGGCGATCTTGAAACAAGCCTCCTTGGCATGACCTTCCTCGACCGCCTGTCGGGCTACGAGGTGCGCCGCGACCGACTGGTGCTCTCCCCATGACGCTCTCCACCTCGCCGCTTGACGATTTTCGCGCGCTTTTGAGGGCCCCCGCGCCCGACCACGCCGATGCCCTCGCCGCCACCCGCGCGCGCGAAATGGCGCTCACAAAACCCCCCGGTTCGCTGGGGCGGCTTGAGGAGATTGCCGCCTGGCTGACCGCCGTCACGGGCAAGGCGCCGCCGAAGGTGGAGCGGCCGCGCGTGGTGGTGTTTGCCGCAAGCCACGGCGTTGCAGAGGACGGCGTCTCGGCCTATCCGCCCAGTGTGACGGCGCAAATGCTCGCCGGCTTTCGCGCAGGCAGCGCGGCCATTAACCAGCTGTGCGCGGCAAACGGCATCGGCCTTTCCGCGTTCGATCTTGCCGTCGATGTCCCCTCCGGCAACATTTCGCGCGAAGACGCGTTCGAGAGCGACCGCGCGCTTGCCGCAACGCTCGCCTTCGGCCTGGAGGCGATCGCCGGCGGCGTTGATTGCCTCGGCCTTGGCGAGATGGGGATCGGCAACACAACCGTTGCCGCTGCCATCTACCACGCGCTTTATGGTGGTGCGGCGGCCGACTGGTGCGGCGCGGGCACGGGCGTGTCGGGCGCCGCGCTGGAGGCCAAGGTCGATGCGGTGGCAAAGGCCGTTGCCCGGCTCGGCGATGCGCGCGACCCCTTCGTGATCCTGCGCACCATTGGCGGGCGGGACATTGCGGCGATGGTCGGCGCGATCCTGGCGGCGCGCGCGGAAGGCGTGCCGGTGATTGTAGATGGCTTTGTGGCAACGGCCGCGGCAGCGCTCGTCCACGCGGGTGAACCCTTGGCCACCCGCCATTGCCTTTTTGCCCACCGCTCGGCCGAGAAGGCCCATGGCGCTGTTTTGGAAAAACTCGGCGCCCGGCCGCTGCTTGATCTCGACATGCGCCTTGGCGAGGGGTCGGGCGCAGCGCTTGCCATCGGGATCGTGAAGGCGGCGGCTGCCTGCCATGCGGGCATGGCAACCTTTGCCGAGGCCGGGGTCGACGGCCCGGCCGAGGCCTGATTGTCGGCCGCACAGCTTTCCGCCCTCACGCGGCAGATCAAAGCCTGTGAGGTCTGCCGCACCACCCCCAAGGGCGCGCCGCTGCCGCATGCGCCGCGGCCGATCTTTCAGATCTCACGCCAGGCGCGCGTTGCCATATGCAGCCAGGCGCCGGGCAACAAGGCGCACATTGCCGGAAAACCCTTCTTCGACCCCTCGGGTGTCCGTCTTCGCGCCTGGATGGGCCTTGATGAGGCAACGTTTTACGATGCCTCAAAGGTCGCCATCATCCCCATGGGCTTTTGCTTTCCAGGCTATGACAAGCATGGCGGCGACAAGCCGCCTCGCCCCGAGTGCGTTGCCACCTGGCACGACCGGCTCTTTCCGCTCTTGCCCAATCTCTCGCTATTTTTGTCCATCGGGAAATACTCGCTCACCTATCATCTGCCGGAGCGCAGGCGTCAGTCGTTGACGGCGATTGTGTCGGACTGGCGGGCGATCTTGGACGAAACGGGCGGGCGGCCGGTGATGGCGCTGCCCCACCCCTCGTGGCGCAACAATGCGTGGCTTTCCAAGAATCCGTGGTTTGAGGCGGAGGTTTTGCCCGAACTGCGCGCCCGGGTCGCAGCGCTGGTGATCTGACAAACGGCGACGCTGCCCCATGTCTCGGGGTCTTGCGAAGGGGTTTTGGCATGTATCTCATTTATGGTGGCGGCGGGGCAATCGGCGGGGCGATCGCCCGGCAACTGGCAGGCGCCGGCCACGCGTGCCACCTCGTCGGCCGCGATCGCCGCAAACTGGAGGATGTGGCGCTCGCCACCAACGCCGACTTCACCGAGGGTGATGTGGCCGACGACGCGACGTTCGACCGTGTGGCCGCAGCCGTTGGCGAGGCCCCGCTTTCCGGCCTCGTCTACGCGGTTGGCAACATCCGCCTCAAACCGTTCCACCGCTTGACGGCGGATGAGATCATGGCCGATTTCACCCTCCACGCCCTTGGCGCGTGGCGGGCGGTGACCGCGGCGCGCAAAGGCCTGATGGCGGGCAAGGGGAGCGTCCTCCTCTTCTCAACGGTCGCGGTGGATCAAGGCTTTTCCAACCACGCGTCGGTCGCGATGGCGAAAGGCGCGGTGGTGGGCCTCACCCGCTCGCTGGCGGCCGACCTTGCGCCGCTGGTGCGGGTGAACGCCATTGCGCCCAGCCTCACCACGGGCGGCATGGGCGACGCCGTTGCCGGCTCCGACAAGATGCGCGAGGCGATCGGCAAGGCGCACCCCTTGAAGCGGCTGGGGGAGGGGGCGGACATGGCCCCCCTTGCCGCAGCGCTCCTGGCGCCAGAGGGCTGGGTCACGGGACAGGTGATTGGCGTTGACGGGGGGCGGGGGGCGCTTCGCGTCGGCGATTGACCACGCTTCGGCTTGTTCTTGGCGATCAGCTCGACCGGCAGATCTCGAGCCTTTCCGATCTTGCCCCCGGCGATGTGATCCTTGGCTGTGAGGTGCACGAGGAAGCGACCTACGTGCGCCATCACAAGCAAAAAATCGCGTTTTTGTTCGCCGCGATGCGCCATTTCTTCGCCGCGCTTTGCGAGGATGGCCACACGGTCGAATATTTTGAGCTTGGCACCCACGAGACCTTTGGCGATGCGGTGGCGGCGGCCGTTCGCCAGCACAGGGCGACGCGCGTGGTGGTCACCGAGCCTGGCGAATACCGCGTGCGGGAGGCGATGCGCGGGTGGGAGACGGCGCTCGGCGTGCCGGTCGACATCCGCGACGATGACCGGTTTTACGCCGATCACGCCACCTTTCGCGCCTTTGCCGAGGGGCGAAAATCGCTCCGCATGGAGTATTTTTATCGCCAGATGCGCAAAGAGACCGGGCTCCTCATGGCGGATGGCGAGCCCGTCGGCGGCCAGTGGAATTTTGACCACGACAACCGCAAGGCGCTGCCGAAAGACCTCACACCGCCGCCGCTCCCGACATTTGCGCCGGACGCCATCACAACGGCCGTCCTTGATCTGGTCGCAAAGCGGTTCGGCAACCATTTTGGCACGCTGGAGACGTTCAACTGGCCGGTGACGCGGGCCGACGCGTTGAAGGCGCTGGACGATTTCATCGACAATCGCCTCGCCCTCTTTGGCGATTATCAAGACGCGATGAAGGTGGGCGAGCCGTTCTTGCACCACTCGCTGCTCTCGCCGCTGATCAACGCCGGTCTGCTGCGCCCCCGCGAAGTGTGTGCCCGCGCGGAAGCCGCCTATGAGGCCGGCCAAGCGCCGCTCAACGCGGTCGAAGGGTTTGTTCGTCAAATCCTTGGCTGGCGAGAATTCATCCGCGGCGTCTATTGGCTCAAGATGCCAGACTACGCGACAAGCAACGCCCTCGACGCAACGCGGCCGTTGCCCGACTTCTTCTGGACGGGCGAGACGGACATGCTGTGCCTTGCGGAGGCCATCGGGCAAACGCGCGACCACGCCTACGCCCACCACATTCAGCGGCTGATGGTGACCGGCAATTTTGCGATGCTTTATGGCGTCGCGCCCGCCGAAATCGAAGAGTGGTATCTGATCGTCTACGCCGATGCTTATGAGTGGGTGGAGCTTCCCAACGTTCACGGCATGGCGACCTTTGCCGATGGCGGCGTCTTTGCCTCAAAACCCTATGCAGCGTCGGGCGCGTATATCGACAAGATGAGCGACTACTGCAAATCCTGCCGTTACAAGGTGAAGAAGAAGGAGGGCGAGGAGGCCTGCCCGTTCAATTACCTTTATTGGAATTTTCTCATCGAGAATCAGGAGCGTTTGTCCAAAAATAGCCGCATGGGCATGATCTATCG
Organism: Pseudomonadota bacterium; assembly: GCA_039034015.1. Lineage (GTDB taxonomy): Bacteria > Pseudomonadota > Alphaproteobacteria > Rhizobiales > Amorphaceae > Acuticoccus. The sequence continues at coordinate 19,374 of JBCCBM010000018.1, forward strand.
CACGCTTCAGAAGATGAGTGATGGCAAACGTGACACGATTGTTGCCGATTCAAAGCGGTTTTTCGCACAATTTTAGTGTGAGGATTAATGGTGAATGCGCCAGACCCCTCGCGGCTGAAAAAAGTGTGTATAAATCGCTAACGGATTGACGATGATCGAGTTGCGTGACGGAGGACCCCATGGCCCGCACACCTCGCCTTTACCTCGCCCCGCTGGTGGGTGCTTTCGCGCTGGCTGCGCTGCCGGCAACGGCGCAAGTCGTGCCCGGCAACACGGTGAACATTCAACAAGCGCCCGGCACAAACAGCACCTTCCGCGTTGAACAGGTGCCCGCCACCCGGCCGAGCGACCCGCGCCCCGCCGCGGCCGTGACGACCGTGCCTGGCACGCGCACGCAGGCCGTTGCCCCGGCCGACCCCGCGTCCGCCAATATGGACCGCGTCTTCCTCGACACCGGCGTGTCGGACGTGCGCGTCAACGAGCTTTTGACCGTTGCCACCATGAACCAGTCGCCCGAGAGCGATTGCCCCTCCAACCAATATATTTATGAGCGGGACCGGCCAAAGTGGCTCTTCCAGACCGGCCGGCTCCTTCAGGCGGTGCGGGAGGGGGCAACGGTGCGCATCTCGTTCAGCTGCATGAATGGGGTGCAGTCCATCAACGCGATGCAGTTTTTGTCGCCGCCGGGCGCGCAGCCGGTGGCCTCCTTGCCGCGGCGCAATGATGCGGTGGCGCTGCCTGTGGTGCAATCGGCGGTGCCGGCCGGCGTGATCCCGCGGCCCACCAACGCGTCGGCCGGGCGCAACCTCAGCCGGGAAGAGCGGGTGCGCCTCATCCCGCTGCCGTGACGCGTCAAAACGCCTTAAAGGTGATGATCGTCTTGGTGTCCTGAATGCCAGGCACCGCGTGGACCTTCTCGTTGACGAAGTGGCCGATGTCATCATCCTGGTCCACATAGAACTTGACGAGAAGGTCATAGTCGCCGGCGGTGGAGTAGATCTCGGACGCGATCTCGGCGTCGGCGAGCGCGTTGGCCACCTCATAGGCCCGGCCCAGATGCGCTTTGATCAGCACGAAGAACGGCGTCATCGGATCCTCCTCATCGAGCCTCTCGTTTGTGCCAGCCGTGCGCCGCTGGCAAGGGGCAACCCTTGTTCCGCCCGCGCACGATGTTACATTTCACGTCATCCAAGGGGGCGCCCATTCTATTCCGGATGGGCTGAGAGGCCGCGGCCGACCCCTCGAACCTGATCCGGATCATGCCGGCGGAGGAATTGGATGGACGGACCCTTGCGGCCGTCGTTGTCCCTTTTGGGCAGCGCCGTTGCCGATGCCATCGACGCTTTGCGCGCCGACCCCCCCAAAATCCACGCCCTGATGGCGCCGGTGGCCCAGCCCCTGTCGGCCAACATTGCCGCAGCGCTCGCCATTGATGTCTCCATGACAGTCGACGCTGATGACGCTGTCCCCATGGCAAAAAGCGCGGACGCGGTCCTCATCAACCTCGGCATGGCCGACGCTGCCCGCGGGGAGAGTTCTGTCGCGCTCGCAAGCCTTGGCGTTCCGGCCGTCCTTGACCCGGTGAAGGTGGACCGCGCGCCGGGCCGCCTCGCGCTCGCAAGGCGTATCGCGGCGGGCAACATTGCAATCATCAAAGGAAATGCCGGCGAGATGGCAGCGCTTTGCGACACGCCCGGCGCCGTGCGCGTCACCACAGGCGCGATCGATCATGTGGCGCAAAATGGGGTCGGGATGGAGGTCGATGTGGGAACGCCGCTTCTGGATCGCGTGATCGCCACAGGCTGCGCGTCGGGGCTGTTGATGGCAGCGCTCCTGCCGCAGGCGGCCTCGCCCTTTGTGGCGGCCATTGCGGGCGTCTCGCTGATGGGGGTTGCGGGCGCGGTTGCGGCGGACGGCGCGCCGGGGCCGGGCACCTTCGCGGTGCGGCTCATTGATGCGCTGGCCGCCCTCGACGGGCAACGCGTTGCTGAGCGGGTGGACCTCCCATGACGCCGGCGGCGGTTTACCTCGTCATGGGGCCAGATGTGGCGGACCCTGTCGCACTTGCGGTGGCGGCGACCCGGGGCGGTGTCGGCCTCATCCAGTGGCGGGACAAGGCGGGGGATGCGGCGAGCCAAATCGCGGCCGTCAAAGCCTTGGTGGCGGCGGTCAGCGTTCCTGTCTTGGTGAACGACCGGGTGGATGTCGCCCATGCTGCGGGCGCGGCCGGCGTTCATGTGGGCCATGGGGACCTTTCGGCCGCCGAGGCGCGTGCGATTTTGGGGCCGGACGCCATCATCGGCCTCACCATCCACACCATGGAAGAGGCGGCGGCGGCCGATGGCGCCCCCATCGACTATGCGTCCGTCGGCGGCGTCTTTGAAACCACCAGCAAGAAAAACACCCACCCGCCCATCGGGATCGACGGCTTTGCGGCCATCGGCGCGCGGCTGCGGCGGGACCGTCCGATGCCGCTTTATGCAATTGCCGGCATCGATGCGCCGCGGGCAACGGCGCTCGCCAAGGCCGGGGCAGACGGCGTTGCGGTGATGGGCGCCATCACCCGCGCGGCGGACCCGATGGAAGCGGCCGCTGCACTCACCGCGGCAATGCGAGAGGGGCGGGCATGATTGCGCTCACCATTGCAGGCTCTGATTCGGGCGGCGGCGCGGGCATCCAGGCGGACCTTAAAACATTCAGCGCGCTGGGGGTTTATGGCGCCAGCGTGCTAACCGCCGTCACCGCGCAAAACACCCTTGGCGTCACCGCGGTGCACGGCATCCCGCCCGACATTGTGCGCGCGCAAATCGAGGCGGTCCTCTCCGACCTTGATGTGGCCGCCATCAAGATCGGCATGGTCGGCGAGGCAGCGGTGATTGAGACAATCGCGGCAGCGCTCGCATCCTTTGACGGCCCGGTGGTGCTTGACCCTGTGATGGTGGCCGCCTCGGGCGATCGGCTGATCTCTGATGGTGCGGCCGCCGTTTTAAAAGCGCGCCTTTTCCCCCTTGCGACCCTTGTCACGCCCAACCTTCCCGAAGCGGCCGCGCTCCTGATGGCAAGTTCTGCGAGCGGGCTTCCGGGCATGGAGGCGCAGGCCCGTGCGCTGGCGGCCGATGGGCCCAGCGTCCTCCTCAAGGGCGGGCACCTTGCGGGCGACAGTGTGGACCTTCTTCTCCACGAGGGGCGGGCCGAAACATTCCCAGCGCCGCGGATCGAGACCAAAAACACCCATGGGACCGGCTGCACCCTGTCGAGCGCCATTGCCGCGCATTTGGCCAAAGGGGCCTCGCTAAAGGACGCTGTTGCGGCGGCAAAGCGCTATGTGACCGCCGCCATTGGTGCCGCTGACACGCTGTCCATCGGCAAGGGCCACGGGCCTGTGCACCATTTTCATGGGATTTGGGACCGCTAATCGGAACTTTATCCTAGGGCGCTCCGTTTCGTGGTGGAATAAAGTGTCACCACACAGGAGCAAAATCATTATGAACAGCCTTATCTATCTGGTCGGGCTCGTTGTTGTGATCCTCGCAGTTTTGAGCTTGTTCGGACTGGCTTGATTGATCACCGGTTTCTTTGACAGGAGATTAACATGTCAAAACAACAATCGAATTCAAAACCGTCTTCTGGGCCACAGCGCAGCACCGCGAAGGACGCTGAGGCGCACGCGCGCTCTGCGGTGGATGAGGCGCAGCGCTCCGCCGTCCAGTATGCGGAGGACGGGAAGTCGGCCGCGGCGCACCATGTGGCGGATCTGGCAGCGGCGGTGCGGTCAGCATCGGATTCCCTTGCGGCCAACGACAAAGATGTTGTCGCCCGCTTCGTGAGCGAAGCGGCGGACGGCATCGATCGTGCCGCCACCTCGCTCTCCGCCTCCTCCGTCGATGAACTGATGAACGGCGTGCAGGATTTTGCCCGCAAGAACCCGGGCGCGTTCTTCGCCGGCGCGGTGCTGGCGGGCCTGGCGGTGGGCCGGTTTGCCAAGGCAAGCGCGGACCGCCAACAAACAACACCCGTCGCTGAGGGAGCTGCCAACCATGTCTGATCGATCCGCCTATCGCCGCGAGAGCGTGTCAGAATTGGCCGCCACGCGGTCCTTTTCCGATCTTGCGCAAAAGCTCATCCGGGATGCGAGCGACCTCTTTCGCAAAGAGGGCGAGCTCATGCGCTCGGAAATCAACGACAAGATCAGCCAGCTGCAAATTGGCGTTGGGAAGGTGGCGGCGGGCGCGGTGGTGCTGCTGGTCTCGCTGATGGTGCTGGCTGATGCGCTGGTGATTGCAGTGGCGCGCCTTTTGGGCACCATTGACGCGACGGCCGGAAGCACGGGTCTCGCCGCGCTTATCGTCGGGGCGGTGTTTGGCCTCATTGGCGCGGTTTTGGTGCGCTCCGGCGTTGCCGACCTCAACCCGAAAAACTTGAAGCCCGACCGCACCGCAAGCCAGGTCGCGCGGGACACTGAACTTGCAAAGGATCAGGTGCGATGACCGAACGCTCCACACACGACATTGAACGGGACGTGGAAGATCAGCGCGCGGCCCTTGAAGACACAATTGGTGCGATCCGGACAAAGTTGTCCACCGGCCACCTCATCGACACCCTTGCCCGGTCGCTCACCAGCGGGGGCGAGGCAAGCCCCTTCATGGCGAACCTTAACCGGCAGGTGCGGGACAATCCGATCCCCGTGGCCCTTGCCGGCGTTGGGATCGGCTGGTTGATCTTGCGCTCGATGCAGTCAGGCGAGCCGGAGGCGCCCGCCCCGCGCGCGCTCCCCGCGCCCGCCACCTACTATGATGTTGACCGCTACCACACCGACGAGCGGGATGCGGGGACCGACGTTGCGATTGCGCGGCTCACCTCCGGCGCTTACGACCTCCCCGCAATCGACCGCCATAGCTACGACAGTGCCCGCTATGCCGATGATGAAGCGGCCCACGGCGTGCCCTACGCGGTGGAGCGGTTGATGGCGGGCGCATATGCGGTGGATGCGGGCGCGCGCGATGCTGGGGCAAAGGTCTATGACCGCGCAAAGGCCTCCGCCGATGAGGCCAAGCACGGCGCGCGCTATGTGGCCGACCAGCTGAAGGCCGGCGCCTACGCCGTGCAAGACAACGCCTCGGCGGTGGCGAGCGCTGCCTATGACCGCGCGCGCATTGCGGCCGACCATGCCCGCCACGGCGCCCAGTATGCGGCCGATCAACTGCGCGCGGGCGCCCAGTCCGCCGGCGAGGCAGGCCGCAAAGCGCAAAAGACGGCCGTCGATTTTGTGTCGGAGCAGCCGCTGATTGCGGGCGCCATCGGGGTTGCGATTGGGGCGGCGATCGGCGCTGCGCTGCCGGCAACGCGGCAGGAGGATGCGCTCATGGGCAAGCACCGCGATCGCCTGCGCGATGATGCAGCATCCGTTGCCACCGAGGCCGCGACGGAGGCCGCCCGCACGGCGGAGCGCGTGGCGAGCGAAACATTGCGGCCGAAGGAAGATGTTTCCGCCTGACCCCCTGGGATCGGGTCAAGAATTGGGCCTCGCCAGCACAGCATGACGAGAGCAGCGGGCCTTGCGGGTCCGCTGTTTTTGTTTTCGCGAGCCCGGTTCTGTGGTTGGAACAAATGGCGTTGAGAACACATTCATTTTGAAAGCATCGAAGCGTCGGGCTCTGATCTGACGGTTTGCAATTTTCAGGAGTTTGTGATGGTCCGAGCGCCACTTTTTTTGCAGGCGCTTTTGTGCGCGCTCTTCGTCGTCGCGTCGGGGATGGCGGCGGCGGCGGCCGATGGGCCCACCGCCTTCCCTATCGAGCGGTTGAACGCAGGCCTGCCGCCCGCGCCCGAAGCGCTCGACCGGTCAACGCCCCAAGCCACCTTGGAAGCTTTCTTGCGCGGGTCAGGCCCCACGCGCGCGCACCTTCTTGACCTTGCCGCGGTGCCGGAGGGCGAGCAGGCCGCGCGCGGGGCAGCGCTTGCTGACCAGTTGGCCACCATCGTCAACCGAAAGCTGCGGCTTGATCTTGCCGGCATCCCCGATCGGCCGGACGGCATGGACGCGGTCGGCTCAAGCCGCGAGCCCATGGTGGGCGTGCCCCGCAAAAGCTTGAGCCTGGGGCAGCTTGACCTTGCCGACTGGCCTGTGTCGGTCCGCCTCAACCGCGTCGTTGTGGGCGAGGGGGCGCCGGTCTGGGTCTTTTCGCGCCAGACGGTGGAGCACATCCCCGCCCTTTACGCCCGCTATGGGCCGACGCCGCTGGAGGAAGCGCTCCCCGCGCCGCTGCGCACAGAAGCGTTCGCGGGCCTTTTGTGGTGGGAGGTGATCGCGGTGCCGCTGATTGCGATCGTCGCGATCCTTCTGGGTGTTGCGCTTTACCGCGTGATCTCGGTCGCGGCGCAGCGCATGCCCACGGCGGGGTTGCAAAAGGCGGTCAAAACCATCCGCCTGCCGAGCATTTTGATTGTGCTTGCGGTGCTCTTAAACACCGTCGTCACCAATACGTTTGTGTTTTCGGCCGGGGTGGCGGCCTCGCTCTCCACCGTCTTTTGGCTTCTGGTGTTGGTGGCGCTGGTGGCCGGCGCGTCCCGGGTGCTGGACGTTGCGATTGACCAGACCTCCAACCGCTATCTCGACACCATTGACGATCCGCAAAACACCGATGCGCGCAAGTGGTACACCAACCTTTCCGCGGCCAAGCGCCTTGGCGTGATGGCGGTGCTCGTGCTGGGGCTTGCGGCGGCGCTCTCCTCGCTCAACGTGTTTTCGACCTTTGGGCTCAGCCTTTTGGTGTCGGCGGGGGTGGCAACGGCGGTGTTCGGCTTTGCGGCGCAGGCGATCTTGGGCAACATCTTTGCCTCGCTTCAGTTGGCCATCGCAAAGCCCATCCGAATTGGTGACGCGATCTACTATGATGACCACTGGGCCTATGTGGAAAGGATCAACTACACCTTCGTTCAACTGCGCACGTGGGATCAAAAGCGTTACATCGTCCCGGTGAAAAACTTTGTGTCCAATGCGTTTGAGAATTGGACCAAGGCCGACCCGCAAATGATCATGCCGGTGGCGCTCAAACTTGATCACACGGTGGATGTGGCGCTCCTGCGTCAAACGTTCCAAGAATTTGCGGCGGAGGATCCGGACTGGAGCGAAGGCGCGGACCCAAAGGTTTTGGTGATCGGGCAGGACGAAGACGGGATTACGGTGCGGTTTTACTGCACGGCTGACAATCCGACTGCGGCCTGGAACCTCCACTGCCGCGTGCGGGAGCGGATGGTCGCCCGCCTTCGCGAGCTGGACGAGCCGTCCGGCTGGCCGCGCACCCGCCTTGCGCGCGTTGCCGACACCACCGACCGCGATGTGGGCGCCCCCCGCACCGACACCGGCGCCATCAATGAGACGACCGGGGAGCCGCGCCAGGACGCGTTGCGCGCGGCGGAGTGAGCGCGGCGTCGATGCGCGCCCACACCGCCTCAAGGTCGGCGGCCGGGTTGGCGGCCACATGGCGCACCTGCGCTTCGCCGGCGATCGCGGTGCGCGAGGCGGTGGCGCCCAGCTGCCGGATCAGCGCCTCGGTGTCGCCATCCCTCGGCGTCCAGGTGAGGACGGCGCTTTGGGGGTTTGTTGTGAGGCGCGCGCGCGGGTCGGCCGCCAGCCGCTCGGCGAGCGCCTCGATGAGGTGAACGCAGCGCTCAATGCGCGCCGCGAGCCCCGCCGTCCCCCAGGCAAGGAGCGTCCCGAGAAGCGCGACGCCCGCTGCTGAGCGCGAGCCCTGGACGCCCAAATTGGGCACCGCAAGGTATGCGCCGCCGAAGCTCACGCTCTTTTGTGCGGCGGGGTCGCGGAAGAGGACGAGCGCGCTGTCCTTGGGCTGGAAGAGCCATTTGTGGGCCGAGACGGCAAGGCTGTCGGCCGCCTCCAGCCCCGCAACCCGCGGCGCGTGGGCGGTGAGGCGCAGCGGCCCCGCCCAGGCCGCATCCACATGGCACCAGAGCGCACCCTGCCGGGCGAGCGGGTCGATGGCGCCCCGCCCCGTGGTCCCCGCGGTGAGGACAAGCGCGGCGCCCGACAAACCAGGAAGGGCGGCAACGTCGAGCCGGCCGGCGTTGTCCACCGGGCAACTGATGAGCGGGAGGCCCAGGATGTGTGCCGCCTTGGCGATCGAAAGGTGGGCGTCGGCGGAGGCGACAACGCGGGTTGCGCCATGTTCACGCGCGGCCCAAAGGCCGGTGAGGTTGGCGATGCTGGAGCCGGCGCAAAGGTGCCCCGCCGCCATGCCGAACGGGGGCGCCAGCCAGGCAATCACCCGTGCCTCGGCCTCGGAGGCAAAGGGGCTAAGGTCGGGGTGGAGGAGGTTTTGGTTCACCCCTGCGCTTTGCCCCACGAGGGAGGCGGCGATGGCGGGGGGCGGCGGGTCCATGTGCGCCAGCGCGTGCGGCGCGCCAAGATCGGCCGAGCGCGTGGTGATGAGCTCGCCCACCAGCGCCAACGCCGCCGCCTCGCCAATCCCTTCGGGCGGGAGCGTTTTGGGGAGGCTCACGGCCGGTTCGCGCGTGCAAGCACCGCATCGAGGAGGACGTTGGCCGCTTTCGTGACGGCGGGGCGGGGCACGTCCTCCGCCTCGTTGTGGGTGACGCCATCCACGCACGGGCAAAACAGGATCGCGGTGGGCGCCACCCGGCTCACATAGTACGCGTCGTGGCCGGCTTGGCTCAGCATGTCCTTGTGGGTTGCGCCGCGGGCGGTGGCGGCGGCGCGCAGGTTTTCCATCATGCCTTGGTCGAAGCGTTCGTCCCCAAAGCGCCATTCCGCGGCGATTTTTAAGGTCACGTTGGCCTTTTCCGCCGCTTGGGCGAGGGCGAGGAGCATTTTGTCGCGCATGGTGTCGGCGACAAAAGGGTCGGCGTGGCGCGCGTCGACGGTGAGGCTTGCCTCGGACGACAAGATGCCCGGCGTGTTCGGCCAGGCGGTGAGGCGCGCCACCGTCGCCTTGCCGATGGGTGCGTGGGCGCGGCCAATCTCATCCACGGCGGCGGCGGCGATTGCGGCGGCCACCAGCGCGTTCTTGCGCCGCGCCATGGGGGTGGGGCCGGTGTGGGCGGTCTCCCCGTGGAAGGTGGCGGTGATGCCGCGCACCGCAAACGCGCCCGTCACGATGCCAAGGTCAAGACCCTCGTCATAAAGCTCTGGCCCTTGCTCGATGTGGAGCTCAAAGTAGGCATCGGCGGGTTTGCCCACCGGCGCCTCGCCGCAAAAGCCGATGGCGGCGAGGGCATCGCCGTAGCGCACGCCGTCCCGGTCGGTGCGGGCGTAGAGCCAGTCGAGGGTTTCAACGCCGGCGAACACGGCCGAAGCCATCATGGGCGGGGAGAAGCGGGCGCCTTCCTCGTTGGTAAAATTCACCACCTCGATGGGGCGGGTGGGGGCAACATCGTTTTCTTTCAGCGTCTTGAGGATCTCAAGGCCCGCAAGAACGCCAAGGATGCCGTCAAACCGGCCGCCGGCGACTTGGGTGTCCAAGTGGCTGCCGATGAGGACGGGTGGGCCATCCATGGCGCCACCCAGGCGGACGAACATGTTGCCGGCTGCGTCCACCGTCGTCTGCAGGCCAGCGTCGGCGGCCCAGCTTGCAAACGTGCGGCGCATGGCACCGTCGGCCTCTGTGAGGGTGAGGCGCGAGAGACCGCCTGCCACGCCCGGGCCGATGGTGGCGGAGTGCATGAGCGTCTGCCACAATCGCTCGTCGTTGATGTTCATCGCGCGGCTCCTGCAAGAGTGTCCCGGGCCGGGACGAGGGGCTGGGCCGGTTAGGAAACCCTGTCATCCCCGATAGCCGATGGCGTGCGTTCCGGAAAGCGCGGTGGTTGCCGGGGCGTTGGCGGCGCACATGTCATCGGGCAGGGCAAAGGGGACGGCGATGAACTGGGGCGAGATCGGCCGGGAGTTCGTGACGTTGCTGGTGGTGGTGGACCCCATCGGCACGCTGCCGGTGTTTTATTATGCCACCCGCGGCGTCGACCCTTCGCGCCACACGGCCTTTGCCGTGCGCGCCGTCTTGATCGCGACGCTCGTGCTTCTGTTCTTTCTGGTGGCGGGCCAGCTGTTGCTGGAGGCGCTGAACCTGCGGTTCGGCTCGTTCCAGATCGCAGGCGGGATTGTGCTCTTCCTCTTTGCGATGATGATGATTTTTGGCGATCCAAAGTCCGATCAGGAGATTAAGGAAGCCGCGCGGGGCGACCTTTCCGGCGCGGTCTTTCCGCTTGCGATGCCGTCCATCGCCTCGCCGGGGGCGATGCTTGCCATTGTGGTGCTGACCGACAATCACGCCAACTCGGTGGAAGAGCAGGCGATCACGGCCGGGCTCTTGCTCGGCGTCATGGTGATCACGCTGGTGCTCCTGCTGCTGGCCGCACAACTGAAGCGCGTGTTGGGCACAACGGGCGCCAATGTGATCAGCCGCGTGATGGGCATCATCTTGGCGACCATTGCGGTGGATGCGGTGCTTGGCGGGCTCCAGGCGGTGGGCGTCCTCACGCTGCCCGCGTGAGGGTCACTCCGCCGCTGCCTCCTTGCGCAGCCTGAGGCGGGTGACGCGGTTGCGCTCCCGCTCGGCCACCTCAAAGCGCACGCCGTGGAAGGTGAAGGCCTGGTTCACCTCCGGGATCATTTGCGCCTCGTGGATGACGAGCCCCGCGGCGGTGGCGGCCTCATCGTCGGGCAATTCCCAGTCCATGGCGCGGTTGAGATCGCGGATGGTGACGGTGCCGTCCACAAGAACCGTGCCGTCCGGCTGGGGCACCACGCCCTCCACAACGACATCGTACTCGTCTTCGATCTCGCCGACGATCTCTTCCAAAATGTCTTCCAGCGTGATGAGGCCCATCACCTCGCCATACTCATCCACCACCAGGGCAAAGTGGCTTTTGCGCTTCAAAAACGCGTTCAGCTGGTCGTGGAGGCGCGTGGTGTCGGGCACGAACCAGGGCGGCTTGGCGATCGCCGCCGCGTCCACCTTCTCCATGTCGCCGCCCGCCGCTTGGACGGCGCGCAGAAGGTCTTTGGCGTGGAGGACGCCGATGAGGTTGTCGGTCGTGTCCTTCCAGAGCGGCATGCGGGTGTATGGGGAGGCGAGCGCCTCCTCCACAATGGTTTTGGCCGGGTCGTCGGCGTTCAGCATGCGCATGCGCGTGCGGTGCACCATCACGTCCGACACCTCGATCTCGGAAAGGTCGAGGAGGGCGCCGAGGCGATCGCGCTCCATCTTGTGGAGGCCGCCTTCGGCATGTTGGAGGTCCACCGCGCCGCGGATTTCTTCCCGCGCGGACTGGATGGCCTGCTCATCCGCGTTGACGCCAAAGATGCCAAGGATGAAGCGCACGATGCGCTGGACCGTTGCTGTCACCGGGGCGAACAGGAACACGATGACGCGCACCACGGGCGCGACGGTTTGGGCGAAGCGCTCCGGCCGCAGGATCGCAAGGGTTTTTGGCAACACCTCGGAAAAGACCAGGACAAGCGCGGTCATGATGAAGGTGGCGTAGACGATGGCCGCCTCGCCGAAGAGGCGCAGGAGCGCGCTGGTGGCGAGCGCGGAGGCGAGGATGTTGACAAGGTTGTTGCCCACCAGGAGCGCGCCGATCAGCCGCTCGCGGTTCATGACGAGGCGGGCGGCAATGCCGGCGCCCTTCGAACCTTGCTTTTCCAGCGTGTGGAGGCGGGCGCGGGAGGCGGCGGTGAGCGCGGTCTCTGAGCCGGAGAAAAAGCCGGACATCACGAGGAGCACCGCGATGGACGCGATGGTCAGAACAAGGTCCCAGGCGATCATGGTCCGGGCGCTTTTACGGGCATGGGGTTAGGTGAGCCCTTCGCTCGACAAAAATTCGGTGAGTGGCCCGTCGGGGACGCCGTCCGACACAAAGGCGGCGCCAATCCCGCGGGTGAGGATGAAGCGGATGACGCCGTCCTTGACCTTCTTGTCCTGGGCCATGGCGGCTTTCATGCCGGAAATGGTCGGGCGGACGGCAATCGCGTCAAACCGGGTGGGGAGATGGACCGCTTTGATGTGCCTGTCCACCCGTTCGGCATCCTCGGGCGAACAAAGGCCAAGGCGCACCGAGAGGCGAAAGGCGAGGCAAATGCCAAGCCCCACCGCCTCGCCGTGGATGATGCGCCCATCATAGCCGCCCGCGGCCTCAATGGCGTGGGCAAAGGTGTGGCCAAGGTTCAAAAGCGCGCGCTGGCCGGCCTCCCGCTCGTCCGCAATCACGATGGCGGCTTTTGCGGCGACGGCCGTTGCGATCGAGGCGGCAAGATCGGTGGTGGCCCGTTCGCCCAGCGCCTCCAGCCGCGCAAAGAAGGCGGCGTCGTTGATGAGGGCGATTTTTGCGATCTCGGCGTAGCCGGCGATGCGCTCCCGCTCTGACAGCGTCCTCAGAACCGCAAGGTCGGTGAGGACGAGGCGGGGCTGGTGGAACGCGCCGATCAGGTTTTTGCCCTGGGGCGCGTTGATGCCGGTTTTGCCGCCAACAGAACTGTCCACTTGGGCAAGGAGCGAAGTGGGGATTTGCACAAATGGCATCCCGCGCCGAGCGATCGCAGCGGCAAAGCCCGCGAGATCCCCCACCACACCGCCGCCCAGCGCAATCACGCAATCGTCCCGCTCCAGGCCCGCGGCGAGGATCGCCTCCGTCACCGCAATCAGCCGCGTCGCCGATTTGGACGCTTCGCCGGGCGGGACGAGCGTGATGTCGGCCGAAATGCCGGCCCGGGTGAGGGAGGCGGTGAGGCGGTCGCCATAGTGGGCCGCCACCGCCTCATCCGCCACCACCATCGCGTGGTTGGGGCCGACGGTTTGCGCAACTCGGGGGCCGGCCTCGTCCAATAGGCCCTCGCCGATGAGCACGTCGTAGGCGCGGTCGCCGAGGGCAACGGGGACGCGTTCCAGGGTGGTTATCATGCCGACTTCGCCTTCAGCGCTTTGACGATGCGGGTCACCACACGGTCGTGCGGGCCGGCGGAGGAGGCAATCCGAATATCGGCCTCAGCAAAAAATGGGTCACGGGCCGCTCGCAGTTCAAGGAGTTTTTCGCGCGGGTCCACGTTGTGGAAGAGGGGGCGGTGGTTGCGCTTTTCAATGCGCGAGACGAGGACATCGGTGGACGCGTCAAGCCAGACGGAGATGCCGTTGCCCGCCACCGCGGCGCGCGTTGCGGGGGACATGAAGGCGCCGCCGCCGGTGGCAATCACTTGGATTTGGTCGGTGAGAAGGCGGGCGATCACGCGGGTTTCGCCCTCGCGGAAGGCGGCCTCCCCATGGGTTTTGAAAATCTCGGCAATGGCCATGCCGGCGGCGCGCTCAATCTCGCTGTCGGCGTCCACGAACGGGAGTTTGAGGCGCGCGGCGAGGCGTTTGCCCACGCTCGATTTGCCGGCGCCCGGCAGGCCAACCAGCACAATGCTGCGGCGTGTGGCCGTGCGCGCGCCATCCGTCCTGCCCACCTGGATCGAGTGTGTGTCCATCGCTCCGTTGTCGCCAAAACCCGCTCCATCGATTTGTGCCCAAAAAGTCCATCCGGCCGCAAGGGGAACGCGCCATCGTCCCCCTTTTGGAGGGCGCGATGGCCACCGATGCCTTTTTGGAGATGATGGCGGTGGAGCGGAGCGCCTCGCCCCACACGCTGGCAGCCTACGCGGCGGACCTGTCCAAATTTGCCGCCGTCTGCGCCGCAAAGGGGCGGACGGCCGCGGGCGCCACAAAAGCCGACGTGACTGCCTTTCAGAAGGCCTTGATGGCCGAGGGCGAGGCGGTGCGCACCCGCAACCGCCGGCTTTCGGCCGTGCGCACGTACCTGCGCTTTCTTTATGCGGAGGGGTATCGCACCGACGATCCGTCGGGCGCCGCCAAGGGCGCTAAGGCACCCAAGGCGCTGCCAAAGGTCTTGTCGGTGGAGGAGGTGGACCGGCTCTTTGCCGTGCTTGAAGCGGCGGCGGACGGCGGGCGGCCGGCGGACTTGCGGCGCCTTGCGATGCTGGAACTTTTGTACGCCGGCGGCCTTCGGGTGAGTGAGCTGGTGAGCCTGCCGGAGGGTGCGGTGCGGCCGGATGCGGCCTCCATAGTGGTGTGCGGCAAGGGCGGACGGGAGCGCATGGTCCCGGTGACGCCGGCGGCGGGGCGTGCGGTGGCGCGTTGGCGGGCAGCGCGCGGGCCCCCGCGATTTATGTTTCCGGCCGACAGCGCGGCGGGGCACATGACGCGGCAAGCCTTTGGGCGGGAGCTCAAGACCATTGCCGCCGCGGCCGGGCTTTCTGCGGCGCGGGTGTCGCCGCACGTGTTGCGCCACGCGTTTGCAACGCACCTTGTGGCGCGGGGGGCTGACCTTCGCGTGGTGCAAACGCTGCTGGGGCACCGCGACATTGCAACCACCGAGATTTACACGCACATGGCCGACGATCACTTGGCCGAGACGCTGGCCGACTGCCACCCCCTTGCCGAGCGCCCTGACGCTTGCTAGGCCCCGCGCTCCGAGCGAGCCTTCAAAATGCGCACATTCCTTGAGTTTGAGAAGCCGGTTGCCGACGTTTTCGGCAAGATCGAGGAGTTGCGCGCCGTGGAGGGCGGCTCGGCCGTCGACGGCACGGACGAGATTTCAAAACTTGAGGACAAGGCCGAGCGGGCGCTCGCCGACATTTATGCCAAGCTGAGCCCCTGGCAAAAGACGGAAGTGGCGCGGCATCCGGACCGGCCCCATGCGTCGCATTACATTGACCGGTTGATTGAGGACTTTTGTCCGCTCGCCGGTGACCGCGCCTTTGCGGAGGACCATGCGGTGCTCTCGGGCGTTGGCCGGTTTCGCGGCCGCTCGGTGGCGGTGATGGGGACCGAGCGCGGGTCGGACACGGAGAGCCGCCTAAAACACAATTTTGGGATGGCGCGGCCGGAAGGCTACCGCAAGGCCAAGCGCATCATGCAGATGGCGGAGCGGTTTCGCCTGCCTGTCTTGACGCTGATTGACACCGCGGGCGCCTACCCCGGCATTGGCGCGGAGGAGCGCGGGCAGGCCGAAGCCATTGCCCGCTCCACCGAGCAGGCCTTGATGCTGACTGTGCCGAGCGTTGCGGTGATCATCGGCGAGGGGGGGTCGGGGGGCGCGCTGGCGCTTGCGACCGCCAACCGCGTTTTGATGCTGGAGCATGCGATTTACTCCGTGATTTCGCCGGAGGGGGCGGCCTCGATCCTGTGGCGGGATGCGGGGCGGGCCCAGGAGGCGGCCGCCAACATGAAGATCACCGCGCAGGACCTTTTGCGCCTTGGGGTGATTGACGAGATTGTTGAAGAACCCTTGGGCGGGGCGCACCGGAAGCGCGAAGATGCGATGGACGGTGTGGGCGATGCCATTGAGGGGGCGCTCAGCGACCTTGGCTCCTCCGCTCCCGAAGAGTTGAAGGGGGCGCGGGCGGAGCGATTCCTGGCCATCGGGCGCACGCTTGAGGGGTAAAACGCACCGTTGCCGGAAGGCCCCAGGCGTTCTCCACAGGATCGTCAAGCTTCTGGCAAGCAGTGTTGAGGATTTGTAAAGGCGGGCGCCACAGGCTAGTCCCAGACGCGCGGGGTCTTGTAAGTCGGCCCCCACCTTCGCGGGAAATGATCATGACGTCATGCTCCAGCACGCCGCCCTCGCGCGGCACCGACAGACCCGGCCGGCCACGGTTGATGCCGCTGCTCGCGGGGGCCGCGCTCGCCGCTCTGGTCGCCGGTTGTCAGGTGAGTGAGTTTGCGAGCGACGGGGTGCACCTCAAGCCCGTGCCCTACAAGCTGGTCGCCAAGATGGACCGGCTGGGGATGGCCAAACGCTCCCCCATCCTGATGCGCATCTTTAAAGAGGAAAGCGCGCTGGAGGTTTGGAAGCGGGACACCAGCGGCCGCTACACGCTTTTGAAAGAGTATGAGATTTGCGCGTGGTCGGGCAAGCTGGGGCCAAAGCTGAAAGAGGGTGATCGCCAGGCGCCGGAGGGGTTTTATAACGTCGGCCCCGGGCAGATGAACCCGAACTCGAGCTTTCACCTCGCCTTCAACATCGGCTTTCCCAACCAGTTTGACCGCAGTTTGGGCCGCACCGGCTCCCACCTGATGGTCCATGGCGACTGTTCCTCCCGCGGGTGTTACGCGATGGAGGACGACCAGATCGAAGAGATCTATGCGCTCGCGCGCGAGGCGTTCCGCGGTGGGCAATCGGCATTTCAGATCCAGGCGTTCCCCTTCCGGATGACGGCGGCGAACCTTGCGCGCCACCAAAACTCAAAGCACATCGAGTTTTGGCGGATGCTGAAAGAAGGCTCGGACCATTTTGAGGTGACCGGCCAGGCGCCGCGGGTGGATGTGTGCGGCGGGCGCTATGTGTTTAACGCGGTCACCGACGGGCGCTTTGAACCGGGGAGCGCGTGCCCGGCCTATTCGGTGCCAGGCGGCATTGAGCAGCTGGTGGCGGCGAAGGCGGCCAAAGACACCTCGCGGGTCGATCAGTTGATGGCCAAAGCCGCCAACCGCGAAGCGCGGCAGGAGCGTTGGGCCGAGCGGGAGCGGGCGATTGCCGCCTTCTTCGACCGCAGCCGCTCGGGCGAGGACGAACCTGTGGCCGCGCCCACAGCCGTGGTGGCAAGCGCGGTGCCGATCCCGCGGCGGGCGCCCCAGCGGCCAAAACCCTCGCCGGAGATTGTGGCCGCGACGGGCGGCAACTGGCTGCGGCGGGAGCGTCAACCAGCGCCGCCAGAGCCCGCCGCGCCGCTCGCCTACGCCGAGACGCCCGACAATGACGGCTTCTTCTCAGGCGTTGCCAAAGGGAGCCGCGGCCTCTTCCGCCGCGCCACCTCCGTCTTCAAGTGATCCGCCGCTGATGGCGCGCGCGTCAGTCCGCATCGATCGCGGGCGGTGCGGCTTTATTCCCCGGCGAGGGCGGTCGCTTTTGTGCGGGCGGGTGTTGTGTCCGCGGCCGCTGTGGTCGCGGCAGCTTCGGCGGCGGCCTTTGCGGCGCGGGCCTTCTCGACGTTTTTTGCGCGGACCGGGCCGTAGCCTTTGATGGCGACCGGCCAGCTGGCGAGCGCCAGAGCCGCGGCGGCGTCGAGGGTGGGGAGGCGCGCGGCAAGATCGTCGAGGGTTGCCTCGTAGGCTTTCAGGAGGGCGCGGTCTTCCCGGCGCTCGTGGGTCCGGGCAAACGGGTCGAGCGGTGTGCCGCGCAGGCGCTTCATCCGGGCAAGGGTGGGGAAGAGCCGGCGCGTGAGCCAACCGGGGAAGCGGCGCTTTTCGGGCCGGCCGGTGCGCGGGTCCTCGCGCGACAGGAGCGGCGGCGAAAGGTGCACCTCGATGCGGTCCCAGCTTGAAAACTCCGCCGAGAGTTGCGCGGTGAAGGCGCCATCGGCGTAGAGCCGCGCCACCTCATATTCGTCCTTCACCGACATGAGGCGGTAGAGCTGGAGGGCGGCAAGATCGAGGAGTTTTGGGCTGGCACCGGCGGCGCTGAGGGCGGCAATGCGGCGCTCAAACCGGGCGGCGTGGGCAACATTTTGGTAGGCGGTGAGGCTGGTGGCGTAGCGGGCAAGGCGCGCGTCCAGCGTCTCTGGGACGGCCCGGTGGGAGAGGTTTTTGGGGCGCGCGCTGGCGACCAGGCTATCGAAATGGGCGCGGTCGGCAATCATGAGGCGGCCGGCGCGGAAGGCGGCAAGGTTCTTGTCAACCGCTGCGCCATTGAGGCGGATGGCGGCCTCAAGATTGTCGCCGGAAAGGGGGAGCGCGCCTGATTGGTAGGCCGCGCCAAGCACAAGAGTGTTGGCGAAGATGGCATCGCCGAAGAGCGCCTTGGCGGCCTGGCTCGCATTGAGGGCGTGGACGCGCCCCCGTTCGCCAAGGGCGGACACGATGCGCCGGGTGGGGAGCGAGAAATCAATGTCGCGCGTGAAATCGCCCGGAAGCTGCTCGTGGGTGTTGACGAGGATGGGGGCGCCCGGCGCAACGGCAGCCAGGACCTTTGCCCCGCCGGCCACCACCACATCGCACGCCAAAAGCGCGGCGGCGCCGCCGGGGCCAATGCGGATGGTGGCAATGTCCTCCGGTTTGGGCGCCAGCTTGATGTGCGAGGTGACGGCGCCGCCCTTTTGGGCAAGGCCGGCCATATCGATGATGCCGGCGCCAAGCCCCTCAAGGTGCGCCGCCATGCCGATGACGGCGCCCACCGTCACGACACCCGTGCCGCCGACGCCGGTGACCAGGATGCCCATGGGGCCATCGAGCGCAGGGCGCGCGGGGTCGGGGAGGGCGGCGTCAATGTCGGGCGTTTTGGCGGTGCGCACGCGGGCGCCGTGGACGGTGACGAAGCTGGGGCAAAAGCCTTTCACGCAGGACGTGTCTTTGTTGCAGACCGATTGGTCGATCATGCGCTTGCGGCCAAACGCGGTCTCCAGCGGCTGAAGCGCCACGCAGTTGGACTGGACGCCGCAGTCGCCGCAGCCCTCACACACCCGCTCGTTGATGACGAGGCGCATGTCGGGGTCGGGGAACTGGCCGCGCTTGCGGCGGCGGCGCTTTTCGGACGCGCAGGTCTGGTCGTAGACGAGCACGGTGACGCCCGGGATTTCGGACAGGCGCTTTTGCACCTCCATCAGATCGTCGCGATGGTCGAGAGTGACGCCGGGAAATCTGCCGTGGCGCGCCGGCTCTTCGGCAACGACGGCGACGGCGGCGACGCCTTCGGCCTGCATTTGCGCGACAATGTCGGCCACGGTGAGGTCGCCATCGTGGGTTTGGCCGCCGGTCATGGCGACGGCGTCGTTATAGAGGATTTTGTAGGTGATGTTGACGCCGGCGGCGACGGCGGCCCGGATCGCGAGCGACCCAGAATGGTTGTAGGTGCCGTCGCCAATGTTTTGGAAAAGGTGGGGGCGTTTTGAGAAGGGGGCCTCGCCGATCCACTGGGCGCCCTCGCCGCCCATTTGGGTAAAGCCTTCCGTGTCCCGGTCCATCCACAGCGCCATGAAATGGCAGCCGATGCCCGCGGCCGCCCGCGCCCCCTCCGGCACCACGGTGGAGGTGGAGTGGGGGCAGCCGGCGCAGAAATAGGGTTTTCGCGCGCCGATGGCGGTGGTGGCTTCAAGGGTGGCGTCGAGGTCCTTTGCGGCCGAGAGCGCGCCTTCGAGGGTGGTGCGGCCGGCGGCGACCAGGCGCTCACCGATGACCACCGCGATTTTGTGGGACTCCAGCGCGCCGGGGGCGGGGAAGAGGGTTTTGCCATGCTCGTCCGTCTTGCCGATGACGGTTGGGGCGTTGGCGGTGCCGTAAAGGACGTCTTTGATTTGGGGCTCGATGAGGGCGCGCTTTTCTTCCACCACGATGATGGTTTGAAGGCCGTCCGCAAAGGCGCGCACATCGGCGGCGGGGAGGGGCCAGGGGCAGCCGACCTTCATGAGCCGCACGCCGGCGTTCGCAAGGCCCACCTCGTCAAGGCCCAGCTGGTCGAGGGCGGACAGGGTGTCGAGCCAGCTTTTGCCGGTGGCGACGAGGCCGATGGTGGGCGATTTGCCGCGCACGGTGATGGGGTTGAGGCCGGCCGCGTGCACAAAAGCCTGGGCGGCGGGGAGTTTGACCTCCATCAGCCGCGCCTCTTGGCCGAGTGCGTCAAACCCCTGACGGATGTGCACGTCGGGCGCGGGGCCGGGCATTTTTGGCACCATCGCTCGGTCCGGGCGGCCGTCGATGGAGGCGGTGGATTCCACCGTGTCTTTGACAAGCTTCACGCCCACCCAGGTGCCGGCGTAGCGGCTCATGGCAATGCCGAGGAGGCCGTAATCGACAATGTCTTGGACGCCGGCGGGGGAGAGGATCGGGATCATCGCGTTGATCATCCCGAATTCGGATTGGTGGGCGGTGGTGGAACTTTCGCAGGTGTGATCATCACCCATGAGCGCCAGAACGCCGCCCAGCGGCGCGGTGCCGGCAAGGTTCGCGTGGCGCAGCGCATCGCCGGAGCGGTCCACCCCCGGGCCCTTGCCGTACCAGATGGCAAAAACGCCATCGTGGCGATTTTCGCCGGTGAGGTGGGCGGTTTGTGTGCCCCAGACCGCGGTTGCGGCAAGGTCTTCGTTAATGGCGGGCTGAAAAATGATGTTGCCGCCAAGGGTCCGCTCGGCGCGCATGAATTGTTGGTCGACGGCGCCCAGCGGTGAGCCGCGGTAGCCGGTGATGTAGCCGGCGGTGTTGTGGCCGGTGGCAGCGTCACGCGCCTGCTGGGCGAGCGCGAGGCGCACCAGCGCCTGCGTGCCCGAGAGGAACACGCGCTCTTTGCCAAGGTCGAACTTGTCACCCAGCGAGACGTTTTTCGCCACACTCATCTCCCGCACACCAGCGAGGGCACTTTAGCGATTGCGCGCCCCGCCACAACGGGCACAAGAGTCACCCCCTGCGGCAGCCGGGCAGGAGCTCTGGGCGATATTCAAAGTGCATGGTGTCATAGTGGTACCAGCGGCCGCCCCAGATGAAGCAGTGCTTTTCAAACACGGCCACAATTTCCATAGGGATTTGGTTGCGGAAAGGAATGGTGCCGCCCGCGCGCTGACCCTCCCAGCGCCAGTAGTTTGAGTATTTTGTGTTGACGTCCACCGCCGCGCCGAACGAGTGGACGCTGAGGCGGTCCGTCCCGGCAATCACGCGCCAGTTGAAGGCGCCGCCGGAGGGGCGCAAATATTTGTGAAAGCGGCTGGGGAGCTGTTCCAGCTCGCGGGAGATGGCGGCAATTTTGCCGTCGATGCCAAACCGGGTCGTGACGCTGACCGTGCCGCCGCCCAGCGTCGGCACCCAGGGGACAGTTCGCAGCGTGCGCTGCACAGCCCCGCGCGAGCCGCCGTAGAGCGCGCGAAAGAAGGCTTGGGAGCGCACGCGGCCGGGGTCGTGGAGTTTGGGCGGGTCGGCCTTGCCGGCGCTGGCGCGGGGGTAGGGCCAGTGGAACATGTCCTCCACGTCGGCGCCGGTGAGGAGGTCGGCGGGGGTTTTGCGCTTGCCATCGTCCCACGCAACGCGGGTGCCGTCGGGGAAGACGATGATGTTGCCCTCAAACGAGAAGGCGCCGGGGTAGGCGGCCATCAGCCGGCCCTGGTTGCCGCCAATGTCGGCGGGGCGGCCGTCGGTGGGCGGGCGGGCAATGTCGGGCACGGGCTCGGGGGCGGTGCGAAAGAGGCTGAAGGGGCCGTCCACACGGTCGTCCGCATCCGAGACGGTGGTGCAGGCTGCCAGCAGAAGTGTGGCGCCGGCAAGCGCCCAACGCGCAATCTGACCCATCCGCTCCCCCCTCCCTCTGCGGCGTGACACTGCCTGAGGGGCGATCCGAAAACAAAGCGTTTCGGGCGCCGCAACCGCCACTCATGTCTGCCGCGCTGGCCGCCCACCTTGCAATGCAGCGGACGGCCGCGCTGCTGGTTAGCGTGACGGCCCCCGCGCCAACAAAACACTGACCAAGATCAAGGCGGCCGGCCTTTGCGACGCCGATGACGGGACCTGTCCCGGCGGGGCAGAGGGTGCAAGGTTCGCCGGTTGGCCAATGGAGGGCAAAATTGAGATCGACGCGAGAGAACCCGTTTTGGTGGCAAAGGCGGCTTGGGCCTGATGCGTGGGGGCGAACGCATGCGGGGGTTGTCCTTTGTTAGCAGGGAGCGAAATATCATGCGACAATCCCGCCCGATCCTGAGGCAGGGTGCTGCCCAAGGTTGAGGCCGTGTGGGAGGGAGCGTATGACGGCGTGCATGATGAGTGTGCGCGATGAGCTCGCCGCCGCGACGGCTGGCGTCCACCAACGCGTCGATGCGTGGTGCGACGGCTTCGCGCTCGACACCGCGGCGGGTTGCGCCGGTTTTCTGGCGTATTTTGCCAATGGGTTCGCCCCCCTTGAGGCGCGGCTCTCGGCCGATGGCGCGGGCGCGCTTTACCCTCCGTTTGCCGCGCGGCGACGGGCGCATCTGCTGCCGTCGGGCGAGACGCTGCCTTTGCCGCCCTTTAGGGGCGCAGCGGCGGTCTGGGGCGCGCTTTATGTGATGGAAGGCGCGCGGCTGGGGAATGCGGCGCTGGCCCATCGTCACCCCGCCCTTGCCCGCCACGCTTACTTTTGGCCCGATGAGAAAGGCGCTTGGCGGCGGTTTTTGCGCGCCCTTGAGGCGGCGGACCGGACGCTTGTTGACCGGGAGGGCATGGTTGAAGGCGCCCGCGCGGCCTTTGCCCCCTTTGTGCCTTTGACCGTGCCACCGGCGGCCGGCTGCGCGCGCCAACGTGTCGGGGCCTGAGCGATGGCCCACGATCCCGGCCAGAACACCGTAACCCTCACCACATGTGACCAAGAACCCATCCACATCTTGGCGCGGGTGCAGGGGTTTGGCTTTCTGGTCGCCTTTTCCGCCGATTGGATGATCGCCCATGTGAGCGCCAACGTGGGCGAATTTGCGCACCTGGGGCCGGATGTGCTTTTGGGGCGCAGCGTGTCCGAGCTCTTCACCGCCAAGGCGACGGAGGCGCTCCGCACGCGCCTCAAATGGGCCCAGGCCTCCAGCACCGTGGAGCGGCTCTTCGCGGTCGACCTTTTCGGCGACGGGCGCCTCTTCGACACGGCCATCCACACTTCTGGCCGCTTGACCCTGGTGGAGGCCGAACCCAGCGAAGTGGACCGGCCCCAGGAAGCGCTCAGCATTGTGCGGTCGATGCTGGCCCGGCTGCGCACCATGGGCGACATGAGCGACCTCTTTTCGGATGCTGCCCAGCAGGTGCGAGAGGTCACCGGGTATGACCGCGTGATGGTCTATAAATTCCACCCTGACGAGTCCGGTGAAGTCATCGCCGAAGCGCGGGTGGACCATGCACCCAGCTACATTGGCCTTCGCTACCCCGCGTCCGACATCCCCCGCCAAGCGCGCGTGCTTTACACGAAAAACCTCTTTCGAATCATCGCCGACGTTGCCGACCCGGGGGTGCCCCTCGAGCCGCCGCTCACGCCCAGCGGCGCGCCCATTGACCTGTCGCAATCGGTCCTGCGCGCGGTGTCGCTCATCCATCTTGAATATTTGCGGAACATGGGGGTCGGGGCCTCGCTCTCGATCTCCATTGTGGTGGAGGGCAAGTTGTGGGGGCTTTTTGCCTGCCACCATCTGGCGCCGCGGGTCGTCCCGTTCGACAGGCGCACGGCGATGGAGCTTTTTGCCGAGCTCTTTTCCCTCGAACTCACCAACCGGATGCGCCAGTCCATGATCGAGGTGGAGGCCGCCACCCGCGACCTTCACGACAAGGTCATGACGCGCATGGCGGTGGACCGCACGCCGTTTGAGAACCTTTCGCCGGTGTTGCCGTTGCTGCGCTCCATGGTCCACGCCGACGGGGTGGGCGTGTGGATTGACGGCGAATACGCGGTGAAGGGCACAGGCCTCACCCGGGCAGAGATGCTGGGCCTGGTGCGCTTTCTCCACCGCGCCGCCTCCAGCGAGGTTTACGCCACCCATTCGCTCGGCGAACACCACCCCCCGGCCGAGGATTATGCCGACCGCGTGGCGGGTGTGCTCGCCATCCCGGTCTCGCGCAGCCCGCGGGATTATTTGGTGTTTTTCCGCCGGGAGGTTGCGCAATCGGTGATGTGGGCGGGTGACCCCAAAAAGCCGGCAAAGCTGGGGCCCAATGGCCTGCGCCTCACGCCGCGCAAGAGTTTTGACGCCTGGCGCGAGGTTGTGAGGGGCAGCGCAACGGCGTGGACCCCGGCGGAGGTGCGCACCGCCCAATCGCTGCGCGTGACCTTTCTTGAGGTCATCTTGCGCTCCATCGACCATTCCATGGCCGAGCGGAAAAAGGCGCAGGAGACGCAGGCGCTCCTCATCAGCGAACTCAACCACCGCGTTCGCAACATCTTGACCCTCATCCGCGGCATTGTGCGGCACACCAAGGGCGCGGCGGCCAGCGTTGATGAGTTCAGCGACATGGTGGGCGGGCGCATCCAATCGCTCGCCCGGGCCCATGACCAGTTGACCCAGGAGGACTGGGCCTTCTCGCCGCTCAGGGTCCTTTTGTCCAACGAAGTGGAGGCCTACGAGGGCGGCCCCGAGCGCGTCACGCTAACGGGCCCCAACGTGTCGCTGGTACCAAAGGCCTACACCTGCCTTGCCCTCGTGCTCCACGAGATGGTGACCAACTCGGCAAAATATGGCGCCCTCTCGGACGCTGCGGGCCGCCTGCGCGTGCGCTGGCAGTTTGACGATTTAAGTGACCTTGCCATCGAGTGGGAGGAGGCGGGGGGGCCGGCCGTCAGCGCGCCAAAATCCCGCGGGTTTGGCTCCTCCATCATCGAGCGCGCCGTCCCATTCGAGCTGGGGGGCGAGGCGTCGATCGACTTTGCGCTCACCGGGGTTCGCGCGCGCTTCAAGGTGCCGGCACAGTTTGTCCACGCCGATGCGCCGGCGCCCGCCGCAGAGCCCGAGCCGGCCGCCCAAGACGGGCCCGTTAAGGCTGATTTGGGCGATGCGACGGCCTTGTTGGTGGAGGACAATGTCATCATCGCCATGGACGCGGAGGACATGCTGCGCAGCCTTGGGTTTGCCGCGGTGGAGGTGGCAAACTCGGCGGCGGCCGGCCTCTCCCGGCTCTCGGACGGGCACGTTGATTGCGCGGTCCTTGATATCAACCTTGGCAATGAAACCTCGATCCCCATTGCGGAAGCGTGTCTGGAACGGGGGATCCCAGTAATCTTTGCGAGCGGCTATGGCGACCCTGAGGCGCTGCCGCCGGCGCTGCGCGCGGTGCCGATCGTGATCAAGCCCTATGCAGAGGCGCGGATCAGGGATGCGCTCCTTGCCGCAGGTCTCGCCATCGGGCCCTAACGCGCCCATGTGACACGTCGCTGGAACAACCGGCGTTGGGCGCCGACACGGGGAAAATTCGATGTTTTCGTGGTTTGAGCGGCGCATTGACCCCTACCCGACCCGCGCCATCGAAACCCCGCCCGGCGGGTTCTGGCCGTTTGTCTGGCACTATAGTCGCGATGTGTGGCCATGGCTCATCGCAACCGGGGCGCTCGCCGTTGCGATCGGCATTGGCGAGGCGCTGCTT
This sequence comes from Pseudomonadota bacterium, assembly GCA_039034015.1. Classification (GTDB taxonomy): domain Bacteria; phylum Pseudomonadota; class Alphaproteobacteria; order Rhizobiales; family Amorphaceae; genus Acuticoccus. Next base: position 44,462 of record JBCCBM010000018.1, read on the forward strand.
TATGGCTTCATGGGGACGCTGGTCGACTGGCTGGCGGTGCGCGACCCGGCCGAGTTTATGGCCCAGGAGACCGGCACGCTGATTGTCATTGGCGCGGCGATCCTCATTGGCTTGCCGGGGCTTGTGCTGTTGCAGACGGCGGTGGTGCACCAGGTGCTGGCCGGCAACCACCCGATGCTGGTGCGTTGGCTTGCCCACCGGCACCTCCTTCGCCAGCCGGTCGGCTTTTATGCCGATGAGTTTGCCGGCCGGATCGCCACCAAGGTCATGCAAACGGCCCTTGCGGTGCGCGATCTGGTGCTGCGCATTTTTGACATTTTCGCCTACGTGGTCGCGTACTTTGTGGGCATGCTTGTGGTGGCGGCCCAGGCGGACTGGCGGTTGATGCTGCCCATGATTGTGTGGGCGGCGGCCTATGGCGCAGCGCTCACCTACTTTGTGCCGCGCATTGCCCGCGTTTCGGAGGAGCAGGCGGACGCGCGCTCGCTCATGACCGGCCGCGTTGTGGACAGCTACACCAACATCTCCACCGTCAAACTCTTTAGCCATGCAGGGCGGGAGCGGGATTATGCCCGCCTTGCGATGGACGATTTTCTCGTCACCGTGCATCGCCAAATGCGGCTTGTGACGCAGTTCAACGTCGTCAACTACGCGCTCAACTCCTTGTTGTTGTTCGGGATCGGGGCGTTGGGCCTTTATTTCTGGGTCCATGGCGGGATTTCGCTGGGGGCGCTTGCGGTGTCGATCACGCTGGTGCTGCGCCTCAATGGCCTTGCCCACTGGGTGATGTGGGAGATGACGATGCTGTTTGAGGCGGTGGGCACCATTGCTGACGGGAAGGCGATGCTCACCACGGCGCCAACCGTGGTGGACCGGCCCGATGCCGCGCCGCTTGCCATCGACAAGGGCGCGATCCGTTTTGAGGGCGTGCGCTTCCACTATGGCCGATCGAGCGGGGTGCTTGAAAACCTCGACCTTGCCGTGGCGCCAGGGGAGAAGATCGGACTGGTGGGCCCTTCGGGCGCCGGCAAGACAACGCTCATGAACCTCCTCCTGCGCCTTTACGACGTGGAGGGCGGCCGCATCCTCATCGACGGGCAGGACATTGCGACGGTGCGCCAGGACGCGCTGCGCGCGGCGATCGGCGTTGTCACCCAAGAGCCGTCGCTGCTCCACCGCTCGCTGCGCGACAACATTGCCTACGGCCGCCCCAACGCGACGGAGGCGGAGATCCTTGCTGCGGCGCAAAAAGCGAACGCGCTGGGTTTTATCGACGGGCTGACCGATCAGGCCGGGCGCCGGGGGCTTGATGCGCATGTGGGCGAGCGGGGTGTTAAGCTTTCCGGCGGGCAGCGGCAGCGCATTGCGATCGCGCGGGTGTTTTTGAAGAACGCGCCGATCCTGGTGCTCGACGAGGCAACGTCGGCGTTGGATTCCGAGGTGGAGGCGGCGATCCAGGAAAGCCTGTTTGCGCTGATGGAGGGCAAAACGGTGATTGCGATTGCGCACCGCCTCTCGACAATTGCCTCCCTGGACCGGCTGGTGGTGCTGGAGGCCGGCCGCGTTGTGGAGGAGGGCCGCCACGCGACGCTCTCCACGGCGGGCGGACTTTATGAGCGGTTGTGGTCGCGCCAGTCGGGCGGGTTTTTGGCCGACACCTTTGTGGACGCGGCGCAGTAGGGCGTGGTTTTCGCGTTGCTCGGCCTCTTTGAACCAAGCAGGCCGACCCGGTGATGCGCCAGGCGGGATCGACGGGCGCCTTTTGGCCGATCCGATCGATGCAACCTGATGGGGCGGCGCTTTAGTACATTTTTTCGCGGTAGGCCGTCTCCACCGCAGCGTCCGCCTCGGCGACGGCGTTGGGTGCGGCGGGTTGCCCTCCCGCTGCCTCCAAGACCATTGCGCCGAGGCTTGGCAAGGCGCTGCGATCTTGGATGCTGTCAGGCGACCAGAGGGCCGAGCGGCGCAAGGCCTTCGCACAATGGAGAAAGACCTCCTCTATGGTGATGACGATGGCGAGCGTTGGCGCGCGCTCGCGCACGGCCATGCCCGCCAAAAGGCTGGGGGCGGTGGTGATGCAGGCGCGGCCATTGATGCGCAGCGTGTCGTCAAACCCTGGGATCAGGAAGAGAAGCCCAACCCCTGGATCGGCCAGGATGTTTGTGAGGCTGTCGAGGCGGTTGTTGCCCGGCCGGTCTGGGATCGCGATGGTTTCATCGTCGAGCACAGTGACGAAGCCTGCTGGGTCGCCGCGGGGGGAGACATCAAGGTGGCCGTCCCCGTCGCTGGTGGCCAGCAGGCAGAAGGGCGCCCGTGCGATGAAGGCGCGGTCGTGCCGGTTGAGCCGGGTGTGCTGCTTTTGGACGGCGAGGGGGTTGATGTCGGGAAAGCGCGCGCGAAGGTCGGCGGCGGTTGTGATGAGGTGATCGTCGATTTCGTGCATGGCGCCCGCTCCTTCTGGACGAGGTGGCGGGGGGAGCTTATCTGGAAGGCGCGGGCGGGTGTAGCTCAATGGTAGAGCAGCAGCCTTCCAAGCTGATGACGAGGGTTCGATTCCCTTCACCCGCTCCATCGGCCCGCCTGGCGCTCTCGGCGCATCGCGTGCAGCGCCAGGGCTTCGGTTGCGCTGACGCACAGTGGCGCAGATCCCGCTGGCGGAGGAGGATCGGCGCTGACGTGCGGAGGTGGCAAACATCGGGCTGCCAGGGATCATCTGCGCTGGTGTTCAGCGGCAGCACACCGTCCGCTCGCAGGGCGGGGTTCTTGGTATGACGTTGCGGCGATCTCCATCGGCTGGCCGGGCGTCAGCGGTATCCGCGCTGAGACTCGGTGGCGGCGCACACCCCGCCGCCGTCGGCCATCGCCGCTGGTGTTCAGCGGCGGCACCCCTTCCGCGAGCCGGGCGGGATCTGTGGTGAGACGCGGTGGTGATACGCACGGGGTGGTCGGGCAGTAGCGGTGCGCCCGGTGACATTTGGCGGCGGTACACGCCACGCTGCCGGGGGCCATACGCGCGTGTTTTGAGCGGCGGCCTCCGTTCCTCTGCCAGGGCGGGGTCCATGGTGGTACGCATCGGGTGGTTGGGCGGTCGCGGCCTGCGCGGTGATATTTGGCGGCGGCACACGCCCCTCTGCCGGGGGCCGTACGCGTGGGTTTTGAGCGGGGGCCTCCGTTCCTCTGCCAGGGCGGGGTCCATGGTGATACGCGGTGTTGCGACGCATCGGGTGGGTTGGGCGGTAGCGGCGTGCGCGGGGATATATAGTGGCGGCACACGCACCGCTGGCGGTGGCCATACGCGCGGATTTTCAGCGGCGGCCTCCGTTCCGCTGCCAGGGCGGGGTCCATGGTGATACGCGGTGGTGAGACGCATCGGGTGGTTGGGCGGTCGCGGCGTGCGAGGCGAAATCCGGTGGCGGCACTCATCCCGCTGCAGTGGGTCATAAGGGAAGTCGGCCGCGGGACGCATCGTGCGCGGCGACCGGGGACCCGCCGGTAGATGGGCTCGCCAACCGCCCTAATCGGGGATTGCGGGCGGCCGACGCCGGGTGCGGCCGCGTGGGATGTCCTTATCGGGCGAACTTAATGTGTCCGCTCGCGCGCGCTGCTGGCGCGGGGGCCGGCGGGTTTCGGGCGGCTTTGGCGATGAGGGGCGGGCGGTGGTTTGTCGCCCCTTGGGGGGTGTTGTTGGTGGAGTTGGGCTTGCCGCGCTTGCGAGTGCGGCGTGGACCGACTATCTACGCCGCATCCAAGGGGTGTAGCTCAGCTGGTAGAGCGGCGGTCTCCAAAACCGTAGGTCGGGGGTTCGAGTCCCTCCGCCCCTGCCAAGCGGCCTGGTCTTTTGCGCAGTGAGGCGCCTTTCGCGCGGCCGCTGCCGTATATCGCTTACAGACGTATTGAATGATGAGGTCGGCCGCGGCGCTCCCGTGGACGTGGAACGCATGATCGATGGCGGCGCGCAGGGCAGCCTCATCGTGAGCCTCATCGGCGAGGTCGATTGCCGTCAGGGTCGTCATTGCAAAACGCTCCTCCAATGTCCGCACACGCGGGGAGTGTGGTGCCCCTGCGCTCAACACGCATTGAGTGTGTATGTTTGGACTGCTCGCCGCCCTTTTGCAAGGGGTCATCGTCCTGTCATTCTAAATGGTCTGTGCCACAAATGGTTTCGTTGTCTTGCATCCGTCGCAAACGAGGCGCCGCCTTGTCCGTGTGACATCAATGCGATGAAAACACAGGCATGGCGCGGTTTTGCGCATCGGCTGTGAATAAGACTTGCTTAATACCAGCTATTGCAGCGCAGCGATCCATCCGCTTGTTTCTTCGCAACTGCGGTAAGTCCGCTGATTATCACAACTATTCGAAGTGTGGGCCATCCACCCCACACCAGCCGCCGGGGCGCTGACGGCCGTGCGAAATTGTCGCGCCAGCCGCGTGGAAGGTGTCCCAAGGCGTGTGTTGGGCGACGGATGTCACAAAGCCGTCACAGTTTGCGTCGCTTCGTGCTGTGAATTTTTGAAGGCGTGAAGAAGGACGGGGAAAACCAGTTGAAATGGCGAAACGCGCTTGTTATGTGCAGCGGCCGGGTGGGAGGCCGACCACCTGACGATCCAATTCTCGTTGGACCGCCGCCGGACGCGCCCGGCGGCATCTTCGCGTCGGCATGAGCGTGGATGGACACACCGTGGCAGTGAACCCCTTCCAGTTCCTTCAAGAGGTGCGGCAGGAGACCAAAAAGGTCGTCTGGCCGACCCGTCGCGAAACGATCATCACGACCATCATGGTGTTCATCATGTGCTTCGTGGCGGCGATCTTCTTTTTTATCGTGGACCGTATTCTCGGCTGGGGGATCGGTCTCATCCTCGGCTAGGCGCGCTGACGACCGCCCGCGGGGATTTGGAGAACCATGAACAAGCGCTGGTACATTGTGCACGCCTACACGAACTTCGAGCAGAAGGTGCGCGACGCAATCCTTGCTGATGCGGAGCAGCGGGGGCTCACGGACAAGTTCGACGATGTGTTGGTGCCTAAAGAGAAGGTGACCGAGGTCCGCCGCGGCAAACGGGTCGACACCGAGCGCACGGTCTACCCTGGTTATGTCCTCGTGAAGTGCGCGCTCACCGATGAGGTGTTCCACCTCATCAAAAACACGCCGAAGGTGACGGGTTTTTTGGGCGCGACGCAGCGGCCGCAGCCGATCCCCGATCGTGAGGCGGACCGGATCTTGAACCAGGTGACGGAAGGGGTCGATCGGCCCCGGCCCACAATCCAGTTCGAGGTGGGCGAGCAGGTGCGCGTTTCGGACGGGCCGTTCGCAAGCTTCAACGGGTATGTGGAAGAGGTGGACGACGAGCGGGCGCGGGTGAAGGTGGCGGTGTCGATTTTTGGCAGGCCCACCAACGTTGAGCTTGAGTACGCGCAGGTGGAAAAAATCGAGGCGTAAAACCCTCGATGCGGAAGGTGTTTGGGGCCGCCGACCCCAACGTCGCTTGGACCGCAAACGGGCGCCCGCAGTGCGGGCGAACCGACGGAGGCAAGGGCAGGTCAGCCTGCCGGGAGACACGAGATGGCAAAAAAGGTTGCCGGGTTTATCAAGCTGCAGGTGCCTGCAGCGGCCGCGACGCCGTCGCCGCCCATCGGGCCGGCGCTGGGTCAGCGGGGCTTGAACATCGTGATGTTCACGAAAGAGTTCAACGCCAAGACCCAGGACATGGAAAAGGGCGCCCCGTGCCCGACCGTGATCACCTATTACACCGACAAGTCCTTCACGTTTGAGATCAAGACGCCGCCGGTGACGTATTTCTTGAAGAAGGCGACGGGTCTTGCGTCCGGGTCAAAGCTGCCGGGCAAGGAAAAGGCCGGGACGGTGGGCCGCGAGGACGTGAAAAAGATCGCGGAAGCCAAGATGAAGGATCTGAACGCGGACACCGTGGAGCAGGCCATGAAGATGGTCGAGGGCTCGGCGCGGTCCATGGGACTTGAGGTGGTCGACTGATGGGCAAGGTCGCAAAGCGGATGAAGGCGGCCTATGAGGGCGTCGACCGCAACCAGTTTTATGCGTTGGACGCGGTGATCTCGATGATCAAAGAGCGCTCCAAGGTAAAGTTCGACGAGACGGTTGAGATTGCGTTCAACCTTGGCGTTGACCCGCGGCACGCGGACCAGATGGTGCGCGGGGTTTGCATTTTGCCCAACGGGACGGGCAAAGAGGTGAAGGTTGCTGTGTTTGCGCGGGGCGACAAGGCGGAGGAGGCGAAGGCCGCCGGCGCTGACATTGTGGGCGCGGAAGAGCTTGTGGCCGAGGTCCAGGGCGGAAAAATCGACTTTGAGCGCTGCATTGCAACGCCCGATATGATGCCTCTGGTGGGCCGGCTCGGCAAGGTGCTCGGCCCCCGCGGTCTGATGCCGAACCCGAAGGTGGGCACGGTGACGCCTGACGTGGCCAAGGCCGTGAAGGACGCCAAGGGCGGCGCGGTGGAGTTTCGCGTTGAGAAGGGCGGCATTGTGCATGGGCCGGTCGGCAAGGTGTCCTTTGACGAGGGGCAGCTGGTTGAAAATGTCCGCGCGTTTTGGGATGCGGTGAACCGCGCAAAACCCTCGGGCGCGAAGGGCACATACATGAAGAAGGCGGCCATGAGCTCGACCATGGGGCCGGGCATCAAGGTGGACCTTGCAACGGTGCCGGCGGACGCCTAGTGCGCGTTGTCGCCGCCCTCGTGTTGAGCTTTGGCCTTGCGGCCGAAAGCGCGCTCGCTGATGACGCGCTTTCGGTTGATCGATGGTTGCAGTGCGAGGCCGAGGCCACAGTCCTTGAGGACGTGGCGGCGCGGTGGGGCGAGGCGAACGGCAAAGAGGTGGACGCGGCGCAGCGCAACATTGCGGCAACCCGTGCCGGGTTTCAGGCCATTGTGGCGTTTGTCGCCACACAAGGGCATGGGCCCGATGCGCGGCCGGCCGCCGTCACCGTCCTGCGGCCAAAGGTTGAGGCGGGGCGGGCCGCCGCTCGGGCGCAGTCTGCGGCTGTGGAAGCGGAAAGTGGGCTCGACATTGCGTATTTTACCGTGTCGCAAACGGTGAGGGCGTGCGTGGCGGCAGCGGAGGCGGCGGAGGGTGATTTTGACCGGCTGCGCGCGGCCGCCAAGTCGTGATGGCGTCCCGGAGGGTTCGATGAAGGAGCCTGTTGGGCGCTGGACGAAGATCGGGCTTGGCGTCCTCGTGGCGGTGGGCACTGTGGTTGTGTTGCGGCTTGTTGAGATGGCGCTTTAGCGTGCGCCACCTTCGCGTTGGACTGATCGGGATGCGGCTTGCGGCCCTTGCGGTGCCGGTGGTGATCGCCGCGCTTGCGTGGCCTTGGGGCGGCATCGTGAGTGCCGCTCGGGTGTATGAGACGATGGCATATGGGTCTGCGATTGGGGCGGGGTTTGGCCTCACGATTGCAGGGCTTGCCAGCACACTTGAGACACAGCTCTTCGGAACGAGGGGCTAAACGGTTCTGCGGGGCAACCTGCGGAAGTTGGCGGCCAGATGGTCGTCAGCCTGTCCGAGACTGCGAGGGGCGGCCGACGGGTCGTCGATAAGAACTCGCATGAGACGGGGTCGGGACGGGACGGTGGGGTTCGCCCTGCGGGACCGGTCGCTCCGGGATGGGCACTGAGCGTTCGCCATTCTGTGAGGATGGCGGGCAACTTGAGCCGGGGGCGGGCAACCGCCTCCAAACTTGGAGTGAACGGTGGACAGAGCCGCAAAACGCGAGATGGTGAGCTTCCTCGACGAAGTTTTCGCCAACTCTGGCTCGGTCGTGGTGACCCAGTACAAGGGTCTCACCGTCGCCGAGATGACCGATTTGCGCCGGCAAACCAAAGCCGCCGGGGCAAAATTTAAGGTTATCAAAAACAGGCTCGCGAAGATCGCGCTGGACAACACGGAACGGACATCGGCGGCGCCAATGTTTTCCGGCCCCGTGGGCATTGCATACGGGGAAGACCCGGTTGCAGCGCCAAAGGTGCTGACGGAGTACGCGAAGAAGAACGACAAGCTGGTTATCATCGGGGGGCTTATTGGCCCATCGGCGATTGATCAGTCGGGCGTGGAAGCGCTCGCGAAAATGCCGCCCATTGAGGAACTTCGTTCGAAATTCTTGGGTGTTCTTCTCATGCCGGGGTCGAACCTGGCGCGTGTTCTTAATCAGCCCGGCGAGAAGCTGGCACGGCAGCTTAATGCGCCGGGTCAGAACCTTCTTGGCGTTCTGAGCGCACAAAAAGCGAAGCTTGAGGCGGCGGCCTGAGGGCTGGCGAAACCTCTCCCGACAACCTAAATTGGAATAAACATGAGCAATCTCGACAATCTGTATGACGAGCTGTCCAAGCTGACGGTTCTGGAAGTCTCCGAGCTGGTGAAGAAGCTTGAAGATGGCTGGGGCGTGTCCGCCGCGGCCGCAGCGCCGGCCATGGCAATGCCCATGCCCGGCATGGGCGGTGGCGATGCGGGTGCAGCGCCGGCGGAAGAGAAGACCGAATTTGACGTGATCCTTGAGTCTGCGGGCGACAAGAAGATCAACGTCATCAAAGAGGTGCGCGGCATCACCGGTCTTGGCCTGAAAGAGGCGAAAGATCTGGTGGAAGGTGCACCGAAGCCGGTCAAAGAAGCCGCGTCCAAGGACGAGGCCGAAGAGATTAAGAAGAAGCTGGAAGACGTGGGCGCGAAGGTTTCGCTCAAATAGTTGCGGCTTCGCACAAGACGGCACGACTTCGGTCGTGCGTGACAGCAGCCGACGCCGGTTTCCGGCGTCGGCCTTTGGCGTCGTTTATGCGGGATAACGACGCGTTTTGCGCAAAGTGCGCTAAAGGGGCATGACGGGCAGCATGACGAAAGCCTTTTCCGGTCGCAAGCAAGTTCGCAAATTCTTCGGCTCCATCCGTGAAGTCACGGACATGCCGAACCTGATCGAGGTTCAAAAGGCCTCCTACGATCAGTTTTTGTTGGTGGAGAAGCCCGAAGGCGGGCGGGGCGATGAGGGGATGGAGGGCGTCTTCCGCTCCGTCTTCCCGATCACCGACTTTGCCGGCACGGCCGAGCTCGACTTTGTCGACTACGAGTTTGAGGCCCCAAAGTTTGATGTGGACGAGTGCCGGCAGCGCGATATCACGTTCGCAGCGCCGCTGAAGGTCAAGTTGCGCCTCGTCGTGTTTGACGTGGATGAGGACACTGGCGCAAAATCGCCCAAGGAATTCAAAGAGCAAGACGTTTACATGGGCGACATGCCGCTCATGACCGAAAACGGCACGTTCATCATCAACGGGACTGAGCGGGTCATCGTCAGCCAGATGCACCGCTCGCCGGGCGTCTTCTTCGATCACGACAAGGGCAAGACCCACTCGTCGGGCAAGCTGCTCTTCGCCGGCCGGATCATCCCGTACCGCGGCTCCTGGCTCGACATTGAGTTTGACGCCAAGGACATTGTGCACGCGCGGATTGACCGCCGCCGCAAAATCCCGGTGACGAGCCTGATGATGGCGCTCGGCCACACGCCGGAGGAAATTCTTCACACCTTTTACGACCGCATCACCTACACCCGCGACGGTGACGGCTGGCGCACCCCCTTCGACGGCGACCGCATGAAGGGCACGAAGGCCGGCACCGATTTGATCGACGCCGATTCGGGCGAGTTGGTGATCGAGGAGGGTCGCAAGATCACGGCCCGCACCGTTCGCCAATTGGCGGAAAAGGGTGTGACCTCGCTGCGCGTCTCCGATGACGAGCTCTATGGCCGTTATCTTGGCGAAGATGTCGTGAACTTTGAAACCGGAGAGATTTACGCAGAAGCCGGCGAAGAGATCGACGAAAAGATGATGCCAAAGCTCCTCGAGACCGGTCTTGAGGAGTTGTCTATTCTTGATATCGACCATGTGACCAAGGGCGCCTACGTCCGCAACACGCTGTCGGCTGACAAGAATGAAACCCGCGAAGGGTCGCTGTTCGACATTTATCGTGTGATGCGCCCTGGCGAACCGCCCACGATTGAGACCGCCGAGGCGATGTTTGAATCGCTGTTCTTCGATCCGGAGCGGTATGACCTTTCGGCCGTCGGTCGCGTGAAGATGAACATGCGGCTTGATCTTGATGCGCCGGACACCCAGCGCACGCTGCGCCGTGAAGACATCATGGCGGTGATCAAGACTCTGATTGATCTGCGCGACGGCAAGGGTGAGATCGACGACATCGACAACCTTGGCAACCGCCGGGTGCGTTCGGTGGGCGAGCTGATGGAAAACCAGTATCGCCTCGGTCTTTTGCGCATGGAGCGGGCGATCAAGGAGCGGATGTCGTCTGTCGAGATCGAGACGGTGATGCCGCAAGATCTCATCAACGCGAAGCCGGCGGCCGCGGCCGTGCGCGAATTCTTCGGCTCGTCGCAGCTTTCGCAGTTCATGGACCAGACGAACCCGCTGTCGGAGGTCACCCACAAGCGGCGCCTCTCCGCGCTTGGCCCGGGCGGTCTGACCCGCGAGCGCGCGGGCTTTGAGGTGCGCGACGTGCACCCCACCCACTACGGCCGGATCTGCCCCATTGAGACGCCCGAGGGGCCGAACATTGGCCTCATCAACTCCCTCGCAACGTTTGCGCGGGTGAACAAATACGGCTTCATCGAAGCGCCCTACCGCAAGGTTCTCGACGGCCAAGTCTCTGATGATGTTGTCTATTTGTCGGCGATGGAAGAGGCGAAATATGCGGTTGCCCAGGCAAACGCTCCGCTTCTGGACGACGGCCGGTTTGAGGATGAGCTGACCGTTGTGCGTCAGGCGGGCGACGTCACGATGATGCCTGCCGAGCGCGTTGAGCTGATGGACGTGTCACCGAAACAGCTTGTGTCGGTGGCGGCGGCGCTCATCCCGTTCCTGGAGAATGATGACGCCAACCGTGCGCTGATGGGGTCCAACATGCAGCGGCAAGCCGTGCCGCTGGTGAAGGCCGAGGCGCCGTTTGTGGGCACCGGCATGGAGGGCGTTGTGGCCCGCGATTCCGGCGCCGCGATTGCCGCGCGCCGGACGGGGATTGTCGATCAGGTGGACGCCACCCGCATCGTGATCCGCGCGACGGAGGATCTTGATCCGACGAAATCGGGCGTCGACATCTATCAGCTCATGAAGTTCCAGCGGTCGAACCAGAACACGACCGTGAACCAGCGGCCTCTGGTGAGCGTCGGCGAGGTGGTGGAGAAGGGCGAGATCATCGCCGACGGCCCCTCCACCGAGCTTGGTGACTTGGCGCTGGGGCGGAACGTCTTGGTCGCGTTCATGCCCTGGAATGGCTACAACTTTGAGGATTCGATCCTGCTCTCCGAGCGGATTGTGCGGGACGATGTGTTCACGTCCATCCACATTGAAGAGTTTGAGGTCGCCGCGCGCGACACCAAGCTTGGGCCGGAGGAAATCACCCGCGATATTCCCAACGTCTCGGAAGAGGCGTTGCGGAACCTTGATGAGGCGGGGATCGCGTACATCGGGGCTGAGGTTCAGGCGGGCGATATTCTGGTCGGCAAGATCACGCCGAAGGGCGAGTCGCCCATGACGCCGGAAGAAAAGCTCCTGCGCGCGATCTTTGGTGAGAAGGCGTCCGACGTTCGGGACACGTCCTTGCGCGTGCCGCCGGGGGTGACGGGCACCATCGTCGAGGTGCGCGTTTTCAACCGCCACGGCATCGAAAAGGATGAGCGCGCGCAAGCGATTGAGCGTGAGGAAATTGAGCGCCTCGCCAAAGACCGGGACGATGAGCAGGCGATCCTGGATCGCAACACCTATGCCCGTCTTCGCGAGTTGCTTGAAGGGCAGAGCGGCGTTGCGGGGCCGAAGGGTTTTAAGAAAGATTCTGTGATCTCCGCAGACGTGTTGGACGACACGCCGCGCTCCCAGTGGTGGATGTTTGCCACCGCGGACGAGCAGCTGATGTCCGACATTGAGGCCATGCGCGAGCAGTACGACAATGCCCGCAAGCGCTTTGAGGAGCGCTTTATGGACAAGGTCGAGAAGCTGCAGCGGGGGGATGAGTTACCGCCCGGCGTGATGAAGATGGTCAAAGTCTTCGTGGCGGTGAAACGCAAGATCCAGCCCGGCGACAAGATGGCTGGCCGTCACGGCAACAAGGGTGTGGTGTCGAAGATTGTGCCGGTGGAGGACATGCCGTTCCTCGACGATGGCACCCATGTGGACATCGTGCTGAACCCGCTGGGCGTGCCGTCACGCATGAACGTGGGGCAAATCCTAGAGACCCACCTTGGCTGGGCCTGCGCGGGCTTGGGCAAAAAGATTGGCGAGCTTGTGCGCCTTGCGCGGGAATCCGGGGTGACCGGAGACCTTCGCAACGAGCTGGTGGAGATTTATGAGGGCGGCACGTCTGAGCCGCTCACCGAGTTTGACGATGACAGCCTGTTGCGGCTTGGCGACCAGCTTTCGCGCGGTGTTCCGATTGCAACGCCGGTGTTTGATGGTGCGCGCGAGCCCGATATCGTCAAGTTGTTGGAGCGGGGCGGGCTTCACGGGTCCGGGCAATCGACGCTTTATGATGGGCGCACGGGTGAGGCGTTCGACCGGCCGGTGACGGTGGGTTACATCTATATGCTCAAGCTCCACCACCTTGTGGACGACAAGATCCACGCGCGCTCCATCGGGCCGTACTCGCTGGTCACCCAGCAACCGCTGGGCGGGAAGGCGCAGTTCGGCGGTCAGCGCTTTGGTGAGATGGAGGTCTGGGCGCTGGAGGCCTACGGCGCGGCGTACACCCTGCAAGAGATGCTGACGGTGAAATCGGACGACGTTGCTGGGCGGACGAAGGTCTATGAAAGTATCGTGCGTGGTGACGATACGTTTGAGGCCGGCATTCCGGAAAGCTTTAACGTTCTCGTGAAGGAAATCCGTTCGCTCGGTCTGAACGTTGAGCTGACCGATGTGGAGCGTGACATTGTCATCAACAATGACATTGATGCGCGCAAGCTGGCGGCGGAGTGAGCGGACCCATGAAGCTCGCCGGCTGGATTGCGCAATGGGCGTTCGCTCCGATCCTTCTGGGCCGCCGCCCTGAGGGCTCGAGCGGGCCGGCGTTCTTGCTGGTGCTGGGCGGGCTTTTTGCCCTGTCGCTCGGGCTGGTTGCCTTTGGCTGACCGCCGGCCGGAGCGCAGCAAACACGCCATTGGCCCCGTGACGGGGGACGGCACGGGGTGGCAGCACGCCTGCCAACACATTGAATTCGATTGCCGCAAGCTGTGCGCTTGCGCAAAACACCGCATCGCGCGGTAGGAGGGCTGCATGAACCAAGAAGTCATGAACCTGTTTAACAATCAGGCGCCCACGCAGACGTTTGATCGGATCAGGATTTCCATCGCGAGCCCGGAGAAGATCCGGTCCTGGTCGTTCGGTGAGATCAAAAAGCCGGAGACGATCAACTATCGCACGTTCAAGCCCGAGCGGGATGGCTTGTTTTGTGCGCGTATTTTCGGGCCAATCAAGGACTATGAGTGCTTGTGCGGCAAGTACAAGCGGATGAAGTTTAAAGGCGTCATCTGCGAGAAGTGCGGCGTCGAGGTGACGCTGTCGCGCGTGCGGCGTGAGCGCATGGGGCATATCGAGCTTGCCGCACCGGTGGCGCACATCTGGTTCCTGAAATCGCTGCCCTCGCGCATTGGCTTGCTGCTTGACATGACGCTCAAGGATCTTGAGCGCGTGCTCTACTTTGAAAGCTACATTGTCACCGACCCTGGGATGGTGTCGGACATTTCGCGCGGCCAGCTTTTGTCGGAAGATGAGTATCTTGACCTTCAAGATACCCATGGCGAGACCTTCACCGCCATGATTGGCGCGGAGGCGATCCGCGAACTCTTGCTGCAACTTGACCTGGAGCGGGAGCGGGAGCAGCTCCGCAAGGAAATTGCGGAATCCACCTCTGAGTTGAAGCCGAAGAAGCTTGCCAAGCGGCTCAAGATTGTTGACGGCTTTTTAGAGAGCGGGAACAAGCCAGAATGGATGGTGATGACCGTCATTCCGGTGATCCCGCCGGACCTGCGGCCGCTCGTCCCGCTGGATGGTGGGCGGTTTGCGACCTCCGATCTCAACGATCTTTATCGTCGCGTGATCAACCGCAACAACCGTCTGAAGCGGCTGATTGAGCTTCGCGCGCCCGACATCATCATCCGCAACGAGAAGCGGATGCTGCAAGAATCGGTGGATGCGTTGTTCGACAACGGCCGTCGTGGTCGCGTGATTACGGGCGCGAACAAGCGGCCGCTGAAGTCGCTGTCCGACATGTTGAAGGGCAAGCAGGGGCGCTTCCGCCAGAACCTTTTGGGCAAGCGGGTCGACTATTCGGGCCGTTCAGTCATCGTGGTCGGGCCGGAGCTGAAGCTGCACCAGTGCGGCTTGCCGAAGAAGATGGCGCTGGAGCTGTTCAAGCCGTTTATCTACTCGCGGCTTGATGCCAAGGGCTATTCGTCGACCGTCAAGCAGGCGAAGAAGCTTGTTGAGAAAGAAAAGCCCGAGGTTTGGGACATTCTCGATGAGGTTATTCGCGAGCATCCCGTGCTTTTGAACCGGGCGCCGACGCTGCACCGCCTTGGGATCCAGGCGTTTGAGCCAAAACTCATCGAGGGGAAGGCGATTCAGCTTCACCCGCTGGTGTGCACCGCGTTCAACGCCGACTTTGACGGTGACCAGATGGCGGTGCACGTGCCGCTGTCGTTGGAGGCACAGCTTGAGGCGCGCGTCCTCATGATGTCCACCAACAACATCTTGCACCCGGCCAACGGTCAGCCGATCATTGTGCCGAGCCAAGATATTGTGTTGGGGCTCTATTACCTCTCCATCATGGCGGAAGGTGAGCCGGGCGAAGGGATGACCTTTGGTTCCATGGCGGAGCTGCAGCACGGGCTGGACAGCAAGGTTGTAACTGTCCACTCCAAGGTCAAGGTGCGGTACAAGACCAAGGACGAGGACGGCAACACGCTGTCCGAGATCCATGAGACCACGCCTGGCCGTGCGCTGATTGGTGATCTTCTTCCCCGGAGCCCGAAGGTTCCCTTCGACGTGTGCAACCAGCTCATGACGAAGAAGAATATTTCGAAGATGATCGACACCGTCTATCGCGGGACGGGCCAGAAAGAGACGGTCATCTTCTGTGACCGGGTGATGTCGCTCGGGTTCTCCAACGCGTTCCGCGCCGGCATTTCGTTCGGCAAGGATGATATGGTCATCCCCGACAGCAAGTATAGCGTTGTGGACGAGACGGCTGAGCTCGCAAAGGAGTTCGAGCAGCAGTATAACGAAGGCCTGATCACCCAGGGCGAGAAGTACAACAAGGTCATCGACGCTTGGGCGAAGTGCACCGACCGGGTTGCGGCGGCGATGATGGAGAAGATCTCCGCGACGGAGAAGGATCCCGATAGCGGCCGCACGAAGCAGATGAACTCTGTCTACATGATGAGCCACTCCGGGGCGCGCGGTTCGCCGACGCAGATGCGGCAGTTGGCGGCGATGCGCGGTCTGATGGCCAAGCCATCGGGCGAAATCATCGAAACGCCGATCACCTCCAACTTTAAGGAGGGGCTGACGGTGCTGGAATACTTCAACTCCACCCACGGGGCCCGGAAAGGTCTTGCGGATACGGCGTTGAAGACAGCGAACTCTGGCTACCTCACGCGGCGTCTGGTGGACGTGGCGCAGGACAGCATCATCAACGAGGTTGATTGCGGCACCACGCGCGGCCTCACAATGGAGCCCATCGTGGACGCTGGGCAGGTGATTGCGACGCTTGGCAGCCGCGTCCTGGGGCGCACGGCGGCAGAGGACGTTAAAAACCCCGCAACCGGCGAGCTCTTGGCCAAGAAGGGCACGCTTCTTGACGAGAAGGACGTGGATGCGATTGAGGCGGCGAAGCTTCAATCGCTCAAAATCCGCTCCGTGCTCACCTGCGAAACCCGCAACGGCGTGTGCGCGGCCTGCTACGGGCGCGACCTTGCCCGCGGCACGCCCGTCAACATGGGTGAGGCGGTGGGCGTGATTGCCGCCCAGTCCATCGGCGAGCCGGGGACGCAGCTCACCATGCGCACCTTCCACGTGGGCGGTGTGGCGCAGGTGGTGGACTCCTCGTTCATCGAGTCCTCGTTTGAGGGCACCATCGCGATCAAGAACCGCAACCTCGTGCGCAATTCCGACGGTCACCTCATGGTGATGGGGCGGAACGTGCAGGTGGTCGTGGTTGATGCCGACGGCACGGAGCGCGCCACCTACAAGGTCACCTACGGCGCGAAACTGCAGGTGGACGAGGGCGACAAAATCGCCCGTGGGGAGCGGATCGCGGAGTGGGATCCGTCCACCCGGCCGATCCTCACCGAGGTGGATGGCGTCATCGACTTTGAAGATCTGGTCGACGGCATCTCCGTGTCGGAGGCCGCGGATGAGGCGACCGGCATCACCAAGCGGATCGTGATGGACTGGCGCACGCACACGCGTGGGTCCAGCCTGCGGCCGGCCGTCGTGGTGAAGGATTCCAACGGCGAGTTGCTAAAACTGCCGCGGGGGGGTGACGCGCGTTACCTTCTTTCGGTCGACACTGTTTTGTCGGTGGACACGGGCGCAAAGGTGAACGCAGGCGATGTTCTGGCGCGTATTCCGCTGGAGAGCGCGAAAACGCGTGACATCACCGGCGGTCTGCCACGGGTGGCGGAGCTCTTCGAAGCGCGGCGGCCCAAGGACAATGCGGTCATCGCGGAGGTCGACGGCACAATCCGGTTCGGCAAAGACTTTAAGAACAAGCGGCGGATCATCATCGACCCGCCGGCGGACAGTGGTCGCGAATCGGTTGAATACATGGTGCCGAAGGGCAAGCACATTCACCTTCAAGATGGCGACCCCATCGAGAAGGGGGATTACATCTTGGATGGCAATCCCGCGCCCCACGACATCTTGGCCATTCACGGGGTGGAGGCGCTTGCGGCCTACCTTGTGAATGAGATCCAGGGCGTCTACCGGCTCCAGGGCGTGGGTATCAACGACAAGCACATCGAGGTGATTGTTCGTCAGATGCTGCAAAAGGTTGAGATCCGCGATCCGGGTGACAGCGACCTCCTGGTTAACGAGCAGCTTGACCGGCTGGAGCTGGATGAGTTGAACGACGACCTGACCGCCGACGGCAAGAAGCCGGCGTCCGGTGAGCCTGTGCTCCTCGGGATCACGAAGGCGTCGCTTCAGACCCGCTCGTTCATCTCGGCCGCGTCGTTCCAGGAGACGACGCGGGTGCTCACCGAAGCCTCGGTTTCGGGCAAGGCCGACCAGCTGGAAGGTCTGAAGGAGAACGTGATTGTCGGCCGGCTCATCCCAGCGGGGACGGGCGGCATGATCAACCGCATTCGCGAGGTGGCCGCCAAGCGCGACGATCTCATCGAGGAGGCCAACCGCGCGGCACAGGGCGAGAGCGAGGCTGCCGCCATGATCGAAGATCTGCGCCCCTTCGAGACGCCGCAGCCGGGCGAGTAACCTCGACGGCGCAAGACAATGGCCGCCGCACAGTTTGTGCGGCGGCCTTTTTTTATCGGACCCACCAGCGCGCAACTGTTGTTGGGCGCGCCACCCGCCATCAGGCGTTGGGCCGCGCGGGACAGCGCCGGCGATTTGACCGCGCGCCGCCGCCCGCTTCGCATATCAGCGCTGGCTTACGCGGCCTCAGCGGCGTTGGCGCGCTTGATGAAGTTTTTGATGCTGTTGTTGAGTGCTTCCGCCTCGCGAACGACCGTGCTCGATGTTTGGCGCAAGTCATCGGATGCGTTTGAGGTGTCGTTGGCGGCGCGCTGGACCCATTCAATTGTCTGGGTGAGCGTCTCGGTGAGCGACGCGGCGGCCTGAACACTGTCGTTGATGCTGGCGGCTGAGGCGTTTTGCTCCTCCACCGCGCTTGCCACATTGGCCGTTTTCTCGTCCACTTCGGTGATCGCGTCGATCGCTTCCTGAACGCTGGAAATCGTCCCTTCCGCGCTCTCTTTGATCTCTTCGACGCGCCCCTCAATGTCCTCGGTCATCTTTCGGGTTTGCTCGGCGAGGGATTTGACCTCATTGGCCACCACCGAGAAGCCGCGGCCGGCCTCTCCGGCGCGCGCCGATTCAATGGTGGCGTTGAGGGCGAGCAGCGTCGTTTGGGAGGCGACGGCGCTGATGGCTTGGATGACGCTGTCAATATCGTCCACCGCGGACTTGAGCTGGCGCAGCTTCTCCTGCGATTCTTGGGCGGATTTTGCGCACGCGCGGGCATTGCCTGAGGCCTGCGTCACCTGTTGGGAAATGTCGCGCACGGAACCGGTGAGCTGCTCGGCCTCGGTGGCGACCGCGTTCACGTTTTCCGCCGCGTCCCGCGCGGAGTGGAGCCCATCCTCGCTCCGGCTCCGCGCATCGGTCACCGAGCCGCCAATGCTCTCAATTGCGGCGCCCATCTGGCGGATCCCGGCCAGAAGATTCTGCGTCGTCTCGGTGACGGAGGTTTGGAACTCTTCGTTGGCTGCAGCGAGGGCGCGGGCCTTGGCAAGCTGCGCCTCTTGCGCTTTTTCTCGCTCGGCAACGGCGCGCTTGCTGTCGAGCACAGCCGCTTTGAACGTGCGCACAGCGTTCGAAATGTCACCGATTTCGTTCGCCTCATTCACCGTCTCGATGGTGACGTCAAGGTCTCCTTTTGAAAGCTGGAGCGTTGCAACAGCAATGCGGTCCAGCCGGCGGATGGCGGGTACAATCCAAAAGATGAAGAACCCGGCCGTGATCAGCGCAATGGCCGCGCCGACCGCGGTCACGATCACGAAATTGCGCGTCAACGTCCGCGCCACCGCGGTTGCGGCCTGGTTCTTCTCCTCCATGAGATCGATGAATTCGTTGATTACGCCGAGCCACTCGGTGAAGGCGCCGCGGGCATCGCGCATCAACAGCGTGTGGGCCGCGTCCATGTCACCGGCGCGAACGAGGGCGCTGGTCTCTTCAATCATCGGCAGGGTTTTGGCTTCAACCGCCTTGATGCGGTTCAAGATGCGCACCTCGGCGGGGTCAGAGTCCGTTTCGGCGGCAAAAATGGCGTCCATCTCGACGGCGGAGCGCTCATAAAATTCTTCGAGGACGGTGATTTCATCGAAGGCGGATTGCCGGCCGGCCTCCGTCTCGAAAAGGACGGTGTCGCGGAGCGAGATGGCGCGGTCGTGGACGCTGCCGCGAAAGTTGATCGCAAACCGCTGTTTGACAGCGTTGACATCATTAATCTCGGTCAGCGTTTGATCCGTCACCACAATTTTGTAGGCGCCGATGGCCGATACGGCCAAAAACAACGCTGTCACGACAGCGAACCCAACCACCGTTCGCCGCTTTAATCGAACATCTGCAAGCATGATCCACCCCATCCAGCCGCTGGATAAAAGTGCATCAGGCTTGGGTGGGCCTGGCCGGCGCCGCAACGGGGCCGGCCAGGCTCTCGGTCAGGCCGCTTGTTGAACGCCCTCGGCCCGTTCAAACACCAAACGCTCTGCTGTTGGCGTTGCGCGCACCGTGTCCCCATCCACAATTGCGCCGGACAAAATGCGTTCCGCCAGAGGGTCTTGCACCTCCTTCTGAATGACGCGGCGGAGCGGGCGGGCGCCGTACACCGGGTCGTAGCCGCGGTTGGCGAGCCACTCGCGCGCCCGCTCGTCGAGCTCCAGCACAATCTTGCGGTCGGCCAGCAGACCGTGGAGCCGCGCCATTTGGATATCGACAATTTTGCCCATTTGCGCGCGCTTCAAACGGGAGAACAGGACAATTTCATCAAGCCGGTTCAAAAACTCCGGGCGGAAGGTGGCGCGGACCATCTCCATCACCTGGGGCCGAACCGCGTCCACCTCGTCGCCCTCACCCTGGTTCGCCAAAAACTCGGCGCCCGTGTTTGACGTCATGATGATGAGCGTGTTGCGAAAGTCCACCGTGCGGCCCTGACCATCCGTGAGCCGCCCATCGTCCAAAACTTGGAGGAGGACGTTGAAGACATCCGGGTGCGCCTTCTCGATCTCGTCAAACAGGACCACCTGGTAGGGCCGGCGGCGGACCGCCTCGGTGAGCGCACCGCCTTCTTCATAGCCCACATAGCCGGGAGGGGCACCGATGAGCCGGCTCACCGCATGTTTTTCCATGTATTCGGACATGTCGATGCGGACCATGGCGGTGTCGTCGTCAAACAAAAACGCCGCGAGTGCTTTGGTGAGCTCGGTCTTGCCCACCCCCGTCGGGCCGAGGAACATGAACGAACCGATGGGCCGGTTGGGGTCCTGAAGGCCCGCCCGCGCCCGGCGCACCGCCGAGGCCACCGCGTGCACCGCCTCGGCTTGGCCCACCACACGGGCCTCCAGCGCGTCCTCCATCCGCAGGAGCTTTTCGCGCTCCCCCTCCAGCATTTTGTCCACCGGAATGCCCGTCCAACGGGAGACGACGCCGGCGATGTCGTCGGCCGTCACCGCTTCCATTTGGCCTGCGCTTTCCGCCCCTTCCGTGTCAGAAAGGCGGCGCTCAAGCTCCGGAATGACGCCATAGGCAAGCTCCCCCGCCTTGGCCAGATCACCGGTGCGCTGTGCGGCCAGAAGCTCGCTGCGCGCTGTGTCAAGCTGCGCCTTCACGTCCTGCGCGGAGGCAAGTTTGTCCTTCTCCGCCCGCCAGCGCTCGGTGAGGCCGCGGGAGCGCTCTTCCAGATCCGTCAGCTCTTTTTCAAGGTTGGCAAGCCGCTCCTCCGAGGCCGCGTCCGCCTCTTTGCGCAGGGCCTCCCGCTCGATCTGAAGCTGCATGATGCGCCGGTCGAGCTCGTCCAGCGCTTCGGGTTTGCTGTCCACCTGCATGCGAAGGCGCGAGCCCGCCTCATCCACAAGGTCAATGGCCTTGTCGGGCAAAAACCGGTCGGCAATGTAGCGGCTGGCAAGCGTTGCGGCCGACACAATGGCCCCATCGGTGATGCGCACCCCATGGTGGAGTTCGTACTTCTCCTTCAGCCCGCGCAGGATCGAGATGGTGTCGGCCACCGTCGGCTCGTCCACGAAAACGGGCTGGAAGCGGCGGGCGAGCGCGGCGTCCTTCTCCACATACTTGCGGTATTCGTCGAGCGTTGTGGCGCCCACGCAGTGGAGTTCGCCCCGGGCAAGCGCGGGTTTTAAAAGGTTCGAGGCGTCCATCGCCCCGTCTGCCTTGCCGGCGCCCACCAGCGTGTGCACCTCGTCAATGAAGAGGACGACGTTGCCGGTCTCTTTGATTTCCGACAGGACGGATTTCAACCGCTCTTCAAACTCGCCGCGATATTTCGCGCCCGCGATCAGCGCGCCCATGTCCAGCGAGAGGAGGGTTTGGCCCTTGAGGCTCTCCGGCACATCGCCGTTCACAATGCGCTGGGCAAGGCCTTCCGCAATGGCGGTCTTGCCCACCCCCGGCTCCCCGATCAAAATGGGGTTGTTCTTCGTCCGGCGGGACAAAACCTGGATTGTGCGGCGGATCTCTTCATCGCGCCCGATGACGGGGTCAAGCCGTTGCTCACGTGCATCTTCGGTGAGGTCGCGGGTGTACTTTTGCAGTGCCTCAAAGTTGCCTTCCGCATTGGCGCTGTCGGCCTTGCGGCCCTTGCGGATGTCGGCAATCGCAGCCTCAAGCGCCTGAGGGGTGAGGCCGGCGGATTTGAGGATGTTCTGCGCGTTCCCGGGCTCAATGGCGAGCGCCATCAGCATCCGCTCCAGCGTCACAAAGCTGTCGCCGGCCTTGTCGGCCAGCTTTTCGGCCTGGGTGAAGACGCGCACCACCTGCGGCGTGAGGTGGAGTTGCCCGGCGCCCGACCCGCCCACCTTGGGGAGTTTGGCGACCGCCTCTTCCACCGCGCGTTGCGCGGCCTTCGGGTCGGCGCCGGCGCGGGTCATGAGGTTCGCGGCCAGGCCCTCATTGTCGTAAAGGAGGGCGTAGAGAATGTGTTCGGGGACGAACTGTTGGTGACTTTCACCAATGGCGTGGGTCTGCGCGGCCTGGATGATGCCGCGCGCGCGATCGGACAGTTTTTCGACGTTCATGGTGCCTCCATGTCCGGCGCCCCGCGTTGGGCGGCGACGGGTGGGTGACGGCGCGGCGCCTTTGCCACCGCGGGCACCCCCAAGATCGGCGGGCGCCAACCCTTAGATAGGCGCCGCGGCCAGGGGCAAAAGGGCCGCAGCGCCACCCCCCAGCGCGGGAGGCTGCCATGCACGCGCCGCAAAATTCCCTCGCATCGGCGGGCGCGGCCCTTACCTGAAGGCCGGTCTGGGGGAGGGCAGCATGGGTCGGGCGTGTGGCGTGAGCGGCAATTCATTGCCCTATGAGACGGTCGGCGCGGGTGGCCGGCCGGTTGTGTTCCTCCACGGCGGCGGGTTTGGCGGGGCCATGTGGCGCCCGGTTGCCGAGACGCTGACGGGCCGGCGCTGTCTCCTCCTTGATCTCCCCGGCCATGGCGCTGCGCGCGCCATTCCCTTTGGGTCGTTTGACCGCGTGGCGTGCCGCGTTGCCCAGACCATCGAGGGGGCCTGCCGCGGCAAGGCCGACATTGTGGGCCTGTCGCTGGGGGGCTATGTGGGCCTTTCGCTCCTCCTGCGCCGGCCCGCGGTGGTGGGCCGCGCGGTGTTGAGCGGCTTTTCCATCGCGCCCTTTCCCAACCCGTGGCGAAACCGGATTGTGGCGCGCGCGCTGTCACCGGTTGCAACGACGGGGTGGTTTCGCCGCCGCGCCGCTCGGGCCATGAACGCGGACGCGTTTTTGAACGAGGCGGCGATCCCAAAAATCTCCCGCAAGGCGCTCATCCAGGTGATGGAGAGCGCCTTGGCGTTCGACCCTGGGGCGCAAGCGCTCGCCGGCATTGAGACGCCGACGCTCGCCCTTGCCGGCGGGCGCGAACATGGGGCGATCTGCGAGAGTGTGGCGCAGCTGGCGCGCCTTTCACCCGCGTGTGCGGCCCGCATTGCCCCAAACCTCGGCCACGGGTGGAGCGGGGAGGACCCTCAGCTTTTTGCAGCCACCGTCGCCGCTTGGCTCGACAATGCGCCTTTGCCACAGACCCTGTTGGACCCCACCCAATGACCCTGCCCGACCCCTCAGCCCGGCACCCCCTGATCCTCCCCGATGGCACCGCGCACCCGGGCACCGTTCATCTTGGCGCCGTCATCGACCATCCCAACATTGATGTGGGCGTCCACACCTATGCCCATGCCTTCGAACCGCCGGACAACTGGGCAAGCCGCCTCGCGCCCTACCTCTTCCCCGGCGCGCCCGAGCGGCTTGTGATCGGAAAATTCTGCCAGATCGCAAATGGCGTCACAGTCGTGACCGCAACGGCCAACCACACCCTGACAGGCCTCACCACCTACCCGTTCGGCGTGTTCGACCCCGGCCGGTTCGGGGCCTACCGTGCCAGCTTGCCGGCGGGGCAAGATGTTATCGTCGGCAAAGATTGCTGGCTTGGCTATGGCGCCACGCTGTTGCCGAAGGCGCGGCTCGGCAACGGTGTCATCGTGGGGGCCGGCGCTGTTGTGGCGGGTGATGTGCCCGATTACGCGATTGTGGCGGGCAACCCGGCAACCGTCGTGCGCATGCGCTTTTCGCCGACCGAGATCGCGACCCTCAATCAGCTGGCCTGGTGGGATTGGCCGGGGGAGCGCATCAAAGACGCGCTCCCCCTGTTGGAGGCCGGCGATGTGGCGGGCCTTGCAGAGTTTGCGGCGCTTTAGCTTTCGCCCGCCATCAGCTTCTGCGCATAATCGTCCATGGTGATGGTGCCGCCCTCGGCTTCGGTGCGCTTGCGCGCGTCGTCCGGCAGCGCGTCTTGCACCATGTCGATCCGCTTCCACGAGGGGTGGGGCTGGGCGCCGGTGGCATCGGGCACGTAGGGGCTGGTTTGCGCCCTTGTGTGCTTGTGAATGTACCGCGCGCAGTTGAGGAAGCAGCTTTCCACCGCCACCCGCACGACAAACTTTGCGCCCGGATACCGTGCCATCTCTGGGTCATCATCGTGGAGCGTCGCATCGCCCTGAACGCGCACGCGGTTGGGCGTTTCAAAATCGATGAAGAGGAGGCCCACCTTGCCGGTCTCCGCGGCATTCCCCATCGACTTCCACATGCCGTTGCCGTCATAGGCCGGGAAGACGAGCGTCTTTTCGTCCACCACATGGCAGACGCCCGGCGGCCCCCCCTTGTGGGAGACCGTGGGCCGGCCCTCGCCATCGACGGTGGCGAGGAAGAAAAAGTCCCGGCTTTCGATGAAGGCGGCGCTCGGCCCCTCCACAACGTCGGTCACAATGGCATTGAGGACGGTGTTGGCGAGTTTTTCCGTCCCATGGCGGGCCTGAAGGTCCTGCTGGGCCTTTGTGTAAAACGCGTCGAAGTCGGGCGTCATTCGGCCGCCTCGCCCACCACTTTCAGCTCGGGCGCGGGGTTGGCGGTGGCGGGGCCTGCCGGGCCGTCCAGCACATAACGGGCCACATCGGGGCGGAAATAGTGGCCCGCGGGGTCGGCAAAGACCTTTGCGCCCTCAATCATGGCAAGGTCGACCTCGGCAATCGCGAGCCCGTCGGTGTGCTCGTCAATCTCCTCGGTGAGGCGGAACCCGTCGGGGCCAAAGACCGCTGCCGCGCCCCCGCCGGGGAAGACGACGCCCTTCAGCATCTCGTTGCCCATGGTGATGTCGTCGATCTGCTCGGGCGTGATAATGGAGTTGGCGGCCAGCACAAAACACCCGCCCTGGAGCGCGTAGGACTGGCTTTCGCAAAGGTTCGCTTCCTTGGAGAGCGCATAGGCGTTGCGCACGCCTTTGAACATCCCGAAGGAAGGCCAGCATGCGACGTGAATTTGCTCGCCCAGCGCATACATGCCCTGGCGGTTGATGGGCTGGATGTTTTCCCAACAGCAAAGGCCGCCGAGCTTTCCGATGGGCGTGTCGACCACTTTGATGTCGGTCACCGGCCCTTCGCCCCACACGGTGCGCTCCATGTGGGTGGGTTTGAGCTTGCGGCGCGTCATCAAAAGGTCGCCCCGGTCGGAAATGAGGGCCTGCGCGCAGTAGAGTGAGCCTTTGTCCCGCTCGGCAAAGCCCAGCATCACGTAGGTGCCGGCGCGGCTGGCGGCGTCCTGCACGGCTTTCATCTCCGGGCCGTCGACGGTGATGGCGTTCATGCGGTGGCGCATGACCACGTCCATCGAGACCATCGGCGGTTGCAGCCAGATGGTGAACGGGTAGCCCGGCAGCCAAACCTCACCGAACGCCATAAATTTGACGTCCTGTCGCCCGGCGTCTTCGATGAGGGCAATGGTTTTGTCGAGTGTGCCCTTGGCGTCCATCCAGACGGGGGCGGCCTGAACCGCAGCAACCTTTACCATGGCGTGTCTCCTTTTGGGGGCGTCGTTGGGGGGAGCGTGGTCTCGAGCGAATCGGCGATTTGCCGAAGGGTGGCGGCCTCGTTGTCGAGATGGGTCGCCCTTTGGCGCAGCGCCGTGACGGCGTCGCTGACGGTCGATCGCTCGGCGTTAAAGGCGGCGTGGGGGCGGGCGCGCTGCCAGAACGCGTCATCAAGGGGCGGATTGTCCGGGTCCTGATGCGCCGCCGCTGTGATTGCAGCGTCCTCGTCATCGGCGGGTATGATGAGTTTTTGGGTCATCCCATCACCTCTTGGTAGCGCCGGACCTCCCGCGCGTTGGCTTTGCGAAGACTTATAATCCGTCGGTGTTTATCACGGTCCACGAAAACGCACACATAAAGTCGTTCATCGAGGGGGACCACAGCGCAGACGCGCGGCTCCCCGCGCACAACTTGTCTGGCATAAAGTCCTTGCGTCCACGCCAAGTTCTTGGCGCGTTCAAAAGAGCTCCGTGCTGTTTGGCGTTTCGTGCCGCCTTCGCCGGGTCCCATTCGAAGGTCACGGCGTTTCAGGCGTCTTCGTGGGCGACGGCGTGGCAGGCGACGCGGTGGCCGCCGGCGCGCACTGGGGGTGGGGCGTCGCGCTCGCACGGGGCAAAGCGTCGGGGGCAGCGGGGGTGGAAGGTGCAGCCGGGCGGCGGCGCGATCGGGTTGGGGATCTCGCCGGCGAGGGGCTTTCGGCGCCCGGTGGCGCGCTCAAGCTTTGGAATCGCGGCGAGAAGCATCTGTGTGTAAGGGTGTTTTGGGGTGGAGAAGAGCGTTTTGGCGGGGGCGTCTTCGTAAATGCGGCCAAGATAAAGCACGCCGATGCGGGCGGCCATGTGGCGCACAACGCCAAGATCGTGGCTGATGAGGAGGTAGGTGAGGCCGAGTTTGTCTTGAAGGTCGCGCATCAGGTTGAGGATTTGCGCTTGGACCGAGACATCGAGCGCGCTGGTGGGCTCGTCACACACAATGAATTCGGGGTTGGAGGAGAGGGCGCGGGCAATCGCGATGCGCTGGCGCTGGCCGCCGGAAAACTCGTGGGGGAATTTTGTGGCGTCCTCCGGGTTGAGGCCCACCAGAGTGAGAAGCTCGGCGACCCGTGCGTCGACCGCGCGCCCCTCGAGGAGGGCGAAGGTGCGGATGGGCTCGGCCACAATGTCGCGCACCCGCCAGCGGGCATTGAGGCTGGCATAGGGGTCCTGAAAGATCATCTGGACGCGGCGGCGCAGCTTTGCGGTGGCGGCGCGATCGGTGCCCCAAACATCCGTGCCGTCGACGCGGATTGTGCCGGAGGAGGGTTCCAAAAGGCCCACGATCATCTTTGCGATGGTGGATTTGCCGGAGCCGGACTCGCCCACCAGGGCAAAGGTTTTGCCCCGCTCGATCTCAAAACTGACATTGGAGGCAGCGGTGAGGCGGCGGCGGGGCGAACGCTCAATCACGCGGTTCAGCCAAGGTTTTGAGACGTCGAAGGTGCGGGTGAGGTTTTCGACGGTGACGAGGGCGTTCATGCGGCCGCCTCCGCGGGCCCATAAAGATGGCAGGCGACGCTGCTGCCGCCCTCCGGCTGCGGGGCCGGAACGGTGCAGTCGCACGGTGTAAAACGCCGTTCACAGCGGGGGTGGAAGGCGCAGCCCGGGGGGATCGCCTTCAAGGAGGGCATCGCGCCTGGGATTTGGGTGAGCCGATCGGCCTCAGCGTCGGGGTTGGGGATCGCGCCCATGAGGCCCACCGTGTAGGGGTGTTTTGGGGCGTGGATCACGTCGGCGGAGGGGCCCATCTCGATGCGGCGGCCGGCGTACATCACCATCACGCGGTCGGTTGCCTCGGCAATCACGCCCATGTCGTGGGTGATGAGGAGGACGGCCGTGCCCCGCTCTTCGCCCAGCGTTTTGAGGACGTCCAGCACCTGCGCTTGGACCGAGACATCGAGCGCCGTGGTGGGCTCGTCGGCGATGATGAGGTCAGGGTCGGCCGAAAGAGCAAGCGCGATGACGACCCGCTGGCGCATGCCGCCGGAAAACTGGTGCGGAAAGCTGTCAAGCCGGGTTTCGGCGGCGGGGATGCCGACTGCATCGAGGAGGCGGACGGATTTTTGCTCCGCCTCGCGCACGGTGGCGTTGGTGTGGGTGAGGATCGTCTCCACCAGTTGCCGGCGCACGGTGTAGAGCGGGTTGAGGCTTGTGAGCGGGTCTTGAAAGATCATGCCGATGCGCCGGCCGCGGATCTTTCGCATCTCGCGGGCGGGCATTTGGTCAATGCGGGTGCCATCGAGCCACACTTCCCCTGATGCAATGCGGCCGGGCCGCTGCAAAAGGCCGATGACGGCGCGGCCGGTGAGCGACTTTCCCGCCCCTGATTCGCCCACCACGCCAAGGGTTTCGCCGCGCGCAATCTCGAAGGACACGTTGTCGATGGCGCGCAAGATGCCCCGCCGGGTGGGGAACTCGACGACGAGGTTATTGACGGAGAGGAGCGGGGCCATCGTTAGCGCAGCTTCGGGTTCAGCGCGTCGCGCAGCCAGTCACCCAAAAGGTTGACGCTGAGCGCAAGGACGAGAAGCGCAAGGGCCGGAAAGGCGAGGATCCACCATTCGCCGGAGAACAAGAACCCTTGGCCGATGCGAATGAGGGTGCCGAGCGAGGGCTGGGTGGGGGGCACACCAACGCCCAGGAACGACAGCGTGGCCTCGGCGATGATCGCCAGCGCAAGGCCGATGGTGGCGATCACGAGGACGGGGCCAACGGTGTTGGGCAAAATGTGGGTCACCATAATGCGCCAGGGTTTGACGCCGATGAGCTTTGCCGCTTGCACGTATTCCTTGGATTTTTCGACCATGACGGTGCCGCGCACGGTGCGCGCGTATTGCACCCAATCGGAGAGGCCGATGGCGAGGATCAGCACCCAGACCGCCATCGCCTCCCGGTGCTCCACCGGGATGACGGAGCGCACAATGCCAAAAATGAGAAGCGCGATGAGGAGGGATGGGAAGGAGAGCTGAACGTCCGCAATGCGCATGATGGCGGTGTCGACAAAGCCGCCCACGTAGCCTGCGATGAGGCCGAGGGAGACGCCGAGAACGATGGCAAAACCCACCGCCATCACGCCGACGAAGAGGGAGATGCGCGCGCCGTAAAGGATGGCGGAAAAGATGTCTCGACCCTGATCATCGGTGCCCAGCCAATACATGTTGCCGGTGAAGGCGTTGGGCTCCATGGGCTTTGAAAAGCCGTCCATCAGGTTGAGGGTTGCGGCGTTGAACGGGTCGTGGGGCGCAACCCAAGGGGCAAGCAGCGCGGCAAGGCCGAGGACGAGGACGCAAAGGGTCGCGACGATCGTGATGGGGGAGGCGAGGAAGGCGTGAAAAAGGTCACTGTCGAGCGCGTTGGCGATGCGCTCGCGCAGGGTGATCCGGGTTTGCTCCACGGCCATCAGCGCGCGCTCTCCGCCCGCAAACGCGGGTCAATGCGGAAGTAGATCACGTCGACAATGAGGTTGATGACCACAAAGATCAGCGCGATCAGAAGGAGGTAAGCCGACATCACAGGAATATCCACGAACTGGATCGAGTTGATGAAAAGGAGCCCGACACCCGGCCATTGGAAGACTGTCTCGGTGATGATGGCGAAGGCAATGATTGACCCCACCTGCAGCCCCGTGACGGTGATGACGGGGACGAGCGTGTTTTTGAGCGCGTGGCCAAAGTTGATCGCCCGCTCGCTGAGCCCCCGCGCCCGGGCAAAGGCAATATAGTCAGAGCGCATGACTTCCAGCATTTCGGCGCGGACAAGGCGCATGATGAGGGTGAGTTGGTAAAGCCCCAGCGTGATGGCGGGCAGGATCAGCGATTGTAGGCCCGAGACGGTGAGAAAGCCTGTGGTCCAGCCGCCAATGTCGACGGTGTCGCCCCGGCCAAACGAAGGGAGCCAGCGAAGCTCCACCGCAAAGATCCAGATGAGCAAGATGCCGATGAGGAACGTGGGTAGCGAGACGCCGATGAGTGAGGCCGACATGATGAAATTCGACAGGACGCCCCGGGGTCTTAGCGCACAATAAACCCCAAACCCGATGCCGCCGATGAGGGCGATGAGGCCTGAGACAAAGGCAAGCTCCAACGTCGCGGGCAAACGCTCGGCAATGAGCTCTGAAACGGGGCGGGCGAGGCGATAGGAGACGCCGAACTCGCCCTGAACGGCGCCGGCCATGAAGCGCGCGTATTGGACCGGAAAGGGGTCGTTGAGGCCGAGCGCTTCGCGAAGTTCGGCAACGCCGGCCTGCGTGCGGTCTTGGCCAAGGAGGCTGTCCACCGGATCGCCGACAAAGCGAAACATGGAGAAGGCGACAAGGCCCACCACCGCCATGACGACGACGGCCTGGACAAGGCGCTGGAGGATGAAGGCGATCATCGGGAATGGTGTCCGGGCGCGGCGGCCGCGCCCGGACGTTTGGCTTAGTTGAAGGTCATGAACTTGAAGTGCGGCTGGTCTTCCGGCTGCACATCAAAGTTGATCCCGTCCTTCATGCCCCAGTTGAGCACCTGGTGGTGGATGGGGAGGTAAAGGGTTTCGGTCTGCACAACGTCCCAAATCTCGCCGATGGTGGCGTTGCGGGCGTCTTGGTCGGTCTCGGAGGCGAGCGATACGATCTTTGCGTTGAGATCGTCATCGTTGAAGCCGGTGTTGTTCCACGAGCCGAAGGTATCGCCGCGGCCGTGGACGAGGAAGTTGAAGATATACTCGCTGTCAAAAGTCGGCACGCCCCAGCCGAGCATATAAAACTCGGTCTCACCGTTTTGGATGAGAGGGAAGTGCTGGGCTTTCGGCCGGGCCTCGAGGTTCACGGTGATGCCGATTTGGCCGAGCATGCCGACCGCGGCCTGGCAGATGGCTTCATCGTTGATGTAGCGGTCGTTGGGGCAGTTGAGGGTGACGGAGAAGCCGTCGCCATAGCCCGCATCCGCCATCAGCGCCTTTGCTTTTTCAACATCGGTGGCGGGCACCGTGTCCAGCGCTTCGGACCAGCCGTTCACGAACGGGGGCATGATGACGCCGGTGGGC
Organism: Pseudomonadota bacterium; assembly: GCA_039034015.1. Lineage (GTDB taxonomy): Bacteria > Pseudomonadota > Alphaproteobacteria > Rhizobiales > Amorphaceae > Acuticoccus. The sequence goes on from JBCCBM010000018.1 coordinate 74,935, forward strand.
GCGGACTGGTCGCGCATGACGACGCGTTTGATGGCCTCGCGGTTGAGGGCCATGTTCATGGCTTGGCGCACGCGCACATCGGCAAAGGGGTTGGTGCCGTCGACGCTGTCGGATTCAAGGTCCTCCTTGCCCGACTGCATGCCGAAGAAAATCGTGCGGTTTTGCGGCGCGGTCACGACCTTGAGCGCAGGGTCGGCGTCAACGCGGGAAAGGTCCTGCACCGGCACATCTTGGATGAAATCCACCTCGCCGGAGAGGAGCGCGGCAACGCGGGTCGCGGGCGACTGGATCGGCGTGAAGATGATTTCCGACACCTCGAGCGGGAAGGTGCCGATGCCCCAATAGTCGGGGTTGGCCTTCAGAACCGTGCGGCTGTCGGCCTCGCGGCTGTCGATCATGAAGGCGCCGGTGCCGTTGGCGTTCGTGGTCACATAGTTGGTGCCGCCGCCGGCAAAGTCTTGGGGCGCGGCGGAATCGTTTTCTTCCGTCCAACCTTTGTCCATCACAAAAAGGTTCGTGAGGTTTGACGGCAAAAGCGGGTTGGGGCCCGATGTCGTCATGTGGACGGTGTAGTCGTCGACGGCTTCAATGGTCTCGATGGACGACAAAAGCTCTTTCATCGCGGAGGTTGGAAGCTTTGCCCGCTCGAACGAGAAGACGACATCTTCGGCGGTGAGCTCTTGACCGCCGTGGAACGTGACGCCCTCGCGGATTTTGAACTCCCAGACGTTTGCGTCTTCCGTCACCGACCACGAGGTGGCAAGGGCCGGGATGATCTCGCCCGCCATGTCGCGCTGGAGGAGGCCTTCATAGATCTGGTGGGCGAGGGTGTGGGTGGGCCCCTCGTTTTGGGAATGGGGGTCGAGGGTGAGGCTGTCTCCGGCTCTCGCCCAGCGCAGGGTTTCTGCGTTGGCGGCGGTGGCAAGCATGGTGGTTGCCATGAGGGCAACGAGTGTGGTCCGGGTCATGGGGCTCCGTCCGTTCGGGTTTGTCGCGGTCTATTAGCCGCTTTGCCTTGCAAATTAACCTTTTAGGTACGGCCTGTCTTGCCCCTCCGGCGCATCAAATTTTGTGCATCGCGCTGCCTCTCCCGCGCGCAGGTGCGCCCGGCGGCGACCTGTGCCACCGGCGCCGCCCAACGCGTCTCGCGTGGCGAAACGGGCAATCGATTTGCCAGTATCCAGTTGATCTAGATCAATTGGCGCGCGGCGATGCCTTAAATTGTCAGCGTGTGCGAAGAATTTGATCGGCTTGAGGGTAAAAGTCCTAGGTTGAACTTCGTAAATATCCAAGGAATAAAGGCGCCTGTGCGTCAGGTTCGCGCAGGCCCAAGCCATTATCCCTAGCGGACGGCTGCAGCGCCGCGCTGCTCAACTTGCGACTTTAAGGGGATCGGGCGTGAAATCACTGGGCATCGGTGGGAAAATCTATCTTGGGTTCGGTGTTGTAATTGCGTTGATGGCAACCATCGGCGGAATTGCTTGGTTGAGTGCGTCGTGGTTCTCCGGAAGCTTCTTGACCTACGAGCGGGTGGCCAACAACACAGTGATGGTCGCGCGGATCGACCGCGCGGTGGTCGGCATGCGGCGCAACTTTCAAGAGTTCCAGCGCACCTCCTCCAATGAAACCGTGACCCGCTTTCGCGCCCTCGCCGACCAGGTGGAGACGACCATCGACCGCGTCGCTCAAGAAACGCGCAACGATGAACGGCGCCAGCGCCTCGCCGAGATGCGATCCATCCTGCAAAACTATCGCGCGGGGTTCGACGGGTTCGTGTCCGCACAGCAAAGCTACCGCACCATCAAAGACGAAGAGCTTTTGCCCCGTGGCGCGGAAATGCGACGGCTGATCACCGAGGTCGGCGCCATCGCATCGCGCGAAAACGACCTTGCCCTGTCGGCCCTCGCCGGCCGGGCGCAGGAGGCGCTGATGCTCTCGCGCCTCAACACCGCCCGCTTCATCGCGACCCCCAGCGAGGCGCTGCGTGACACGGCGGGCGCCCAGCTCCAAGAATTCACAATTGTACTGACCGAGCTACAAGCGGACCTGCAGCGCCCAGCCGTCATCGCCGCGCTCGAGGAGGTGCGCGCGCTCGGCATCGCCTACGCCGACCGTTTTTCTGAAATGAGCCGCCAGGCGCTCGCCCAGTCCGACCGGGAAGCAACCCTCCAAAACCAGGCGGAAGACTTTTCAGAAATCGCGCGCGCCATCCGCAACAACCAGATCGCGCGACTAAAAACGTTGGAGGCCGAAACCCTGGCCAGCGTCTTCAACGCCAAAACGATGCTGGTGGGCCTTTCGGCGCTCGCGCTCATCTTGGGTGCGCTGATCGCAGCGCTGACGGCGCGCAGCCTCATTGTCCCCATCCGCGGGCTGACCGACGTGATGGGTCGGCTCTCCGATGGGGTGCGCGACATCATCGTCCCGGGGACCGCGCGGGGCGATGAGATCGGCGGGATGGCCCGCGCCACTGAGGTGTTTCAGAAGGGCCTTGTGGAGCAAGAGCGCCTGCAGGCGGAGGCCATCGCCACCCAGGCCCAAGAGGCCGAACGCGCCAAGAAAATGGCCGCCCGCATCCAAGCCTTTGAGCGGGACATCAGCGAACTTCTTGAAAAGCTGCGCGCATCCTCCGCCTCGTTGGAGCAAACCTCCGGCACGCTGAGCACGGCCTCAGAGCAGACCGACGATCGCTCCAGCCAGGTGGCGAGCGCCACCCAGCAGATGGCGGGCAACGTCCAAACCGTTGCGGCATCCGCCGAACAGATGAGCAAATCCATCCAAGAGATCAGCAAGCAGGTGAACACGTCCTCCGCCATTGCCGATGAGGCGGTCAAGCTGGCCCGCTCCACCGACGCCACGGTGAGTGACCTGTCGGGCTTCGTCTCCCGGGTGGAGGAGGTGGTCTCCATGATCAACGAGATTGCCGGTCAGACGAACCTTTTGGCGCTGAACTCCACCATTGAGGCCGCGCGCGCGGGGGACGCCGGCAAGGGCTTTGCGGTGGTGGCCGCGGAGGTAAAATCGCTCGCCAGCCAAACCGCCCAGGCGACGGATGAAATCGCGAAAAAGATTGCCGACATCCAATCCTCCACCACCGAAGTGGTTGGCTCCATGAAGTCCATCGGCGACACCATCACACGGGTGCGGGAAAGCTCGGTCACCATCGCCTCGGCCATTGAGGAGCAGACCGCAGCCACCCAAGAGATCACCCGCTCGGTGCACGAAACGTCAGAGCGGGTGGACGAGGTGTCCCACGCCATCGCAAGCGTGTCGGAGGCCGCATCGGAGACCGGCACCGCGTCCCACTCGGTCTACGACACGTCCGGCGCCGTCTCCACGGTCTCCACCGATGTCCAAGGTTGTGTGCGCGGTTTTCTCAGCGATGTGCGCGCCATTTCAAGCGCCAACGACAAGGGCTCCCCGAAGCGGGCCGCCTGATCGAGCACCCGCGCGCACGTTTGAGGGGCGCGCATCTCGTCTGCGCCCAACTGGGCGCAGGATGCGCTAGAGCGGCTCGCGCTCGTTTTGGCGGGG
>JBCCBM010000019.1:0-72995 GCA_039034015.1 Pseudomonadota bacterium
CGCTCGGTTACACCCATGACTGCTACTCCACTCAAAAGCAGTCTTGAATCTGATTCGCCGTTCAGCCGGAATCCCCCCGCCACACCGCAAGAGTCAACACCGCCTAGAGCGGATAACGCCGTCACGGAAGCGCCCGACGGGAAAAGGGCGTTCGCCGGCAAGGCGCCGCTCGCAGTGCGTGCTGGTTGCACGGACAAGAGCGGCAACGCTGTCCGGTGGGCGCCCTTTTCCCGCCGAAGGTGGCCCAGCGCCGGCCGGTGGACAGCGTCCCGCGGCTTGCTCGTGGTGCCGCCACGCGCCGCACCACGCTCCTTGCCACCGGCCGGCGCTGGGCCATCGGGCGCTTTCGTGACGGCGTTACCCGCTCTAAACGCCTACTCCGCGGCCTCGGCAAAGGGCGCCGGCGCCTCGTAGGTGAGGACGGGTTTGCGCGCCGCCCGCGTTTCATCGAGCCGGCGGCGGGGCGCGTGGTGGGGCGCCTCCAAAAAGCGCTTGGTCTCGCCCCGCTTGGCGGCCTGGGCAAGGTCGCGCATCGCGGCGATGAAAAGGTCGAGCGAGGCAAGGCTTTCCGATTCGGTGGGCTCCACCAGCATGGCCCCCGGCACCACCAGCGGGAAATACATGGTCATCGGGTGGAAGCCCTCGTCGATCATCGCCTTGGCAAAGTCGAGCGTCGTCACCCCCGTGCCCTTCAAGAAGCGCTCATCAAACAGCACCTCGTGCATGGCCGGCCGATCGGGGAAGGAGACGGTCATCAGGTCGCCGAGCGCGGCTTTGATGTAATTGGCCGCCAGCACCGCATCCTCAGAAGCCTCGCGCAGACCATCGCTCCCATGGCTCATCATGTAGGCGAGCGCGCGCACATACATGCCCATCTGCCCGTGGAAGGCGGTGAGCCGGCCAAACGGCGCCTCGTCACCGTCGCAATCGACGGTGTTTTCCACAAGCGTCCCATCCGCCCGCAGGAACGGGACGGGGGCAAACGGCGCCAAACGCTCCGACAGCACCACGGGGCCAGAGCCAGGCCCGCCCCCGCCGTGGGGCGTGGAGAAGGTTTTGTGGAGGTTGATGTGCATGGCGTCGATGCCAAGGTCGCCCGGCCGCGCTTTGCCGACGATGGCATTAAAATTCGCCCCATCGCCGTAAAAATATGCGCCCGCCTCGTGCACCGCGTCGGCAATTTCGGCAATCTCCGGCTCAAACAGGCCGCACGTGTTGGGGTTGGTGAGCATGATGGCCGCGACATCGGGCGAGAGGGCCGCCTTCACCGCCTCAACGCTCACCGTCCCGTCGGCGCGGGCCTTGATGGGCGCGACTTTGTAGCCGAGCGCCGCGGCCGTTGCAGGGTTCGTCCCATGGGCGCTTTCGGGCACCAGCACGACGGTGCGCGTTTCGCCCTTGGCTGCGATGGCGGCGCGGATCGCCATCATGCCGGCAAGCTCCCCTTGGGCGCCCGCCTTGGGCGACAGCGCGACGGCGGCCATTCCCGTCATGGTGGTGAGCCAGTGCGAGAGTTCGGCCATCAGCGCCAACGCGCCCGGCACGGTGGAGACTGGTTGCAGTGGGTGAATGTCAGAAAAGCCCGGCAGCCGTGCCATTTTTTCGTTGAGGCGCGGGTTGTGCTTCATCGTGCACGAGCCGAGCGGGTACATCCCAAGGTCGATGGCGTAGTTTTGCCGCGAGAGGCGCACATAGTGCCGCATGGTCTCCGGCTCGGAAAGGCCGGGGAGATCGATGGGCGTTTTGCGGGCCAGCGCGCCAAGTCGCGGGGTGTGGGACGGGACGGGTGCCACGTCCACCCCGCAACTCTCGGTGCGGCCGGTCTCAAAGATCAGCGGTTCGGCAAGGTTGAGGGCGTGGTTGCCGGTGAAGGTCATGTCAAAACTCCACGACGGAGCGCGCCGGCGCAGCAACGCCAGCGGCAAAACGGGGCTCGTTCAGTCGAACGGGTGGGTGCGGACGTGCCAACCACTGGCGGCAACGGTCCGAGCGGGGCGATGCGAGGGGTGAGGTCATGAGAGGCCCTTCACCAGCGCGGCAACATCCTCGTCGGTGGTGCATTCGGTGGCGGCGATGATCAACACATCGTCCGGCGCGCCGGGGTCGATCCGCCGGGGGGCAAGGCCCGCGATGATGCCCTCGCCCGCAAGCCGCTCCACCACGGCCGAAGCGTTCGGCACGCGCACCGAAAACTCGTTGAAGAACGTCTCGTTCAGCACCTCAAGGCCCGCAGCGGCCAAGGCGTCGGCCGTGCGGCAGGCCATGGCGTGGTTGAGGGCGGCAACGCGCGACAGGCCCGCCTCGCCCAAAAGCGTCATGTGGATTGAGAAGGCGAGCGCGCAGAGCCCCGAATTGGTGCAGATGTTGGAGGTCGCCTTGTCGCGGCGAATGTGCTGCTCGCGCGTGTTGAGGGTGAGCGCAAAGCCGCGCTTGCCATCGGCATCGATCGTTTCGCCCGCAAGGCGGCCCGGCATTTGGCGCACATGCGCCTTCTTGCAGGCAAAAAGCCCCACGTAGGGTCCGCCAAAGTTCAGCGCATTGCCGATGGATTGGCCCTCGCCCACCACAATGTCGGCCCCCATGCCGCCCGGCGGCTCGATCGCCCCCAGCGCCATCGCCTCAGTGAAGACCGAAATCACCAGCGCGCCCTTCGCGTGCGCGGCCGCAACAATGGGCGACAGGTCAATGAGGTGGCCGTAGAACGACGGGGTCTGGACGACGACGCAGGCGGTCTGATCGTCGATGGCGGCCGCAATATCTTCCGCCGCCATGGGGTCGGCGGGGAGCGCGACCGCCTCAATGCCGGTCGCAATCGTCTTCACCACATCGCGATATTGCGGGTGGAGCGAACCGGAGAGCACGGCCTTTTTGCGCCGCGTGATGCGGGCGGCCATCATGACGGCCTCGGCGGCGGCAGTGGACCCATCGTACATGGAGGCGTTGGCCACATCCATGCCCGTCAGCCGCGCAACCTGGGTCTGAAATTCAAACAGAACCTGCAGCGTCCCCTGGGAGATTTCGGCCTGGTAGGGCGTGTAGGACGTCAAGAATTCTGAGCGCTGGATGAGATGATCAACGCTTGCCGGCACATGGTGGCGGTAGGCCCCCGCGCCCAGAAAGAACGGGCCGTCGCCCGCCGCATGGTTGGACCGGGCAAGCTTTGACAGCGCCCGCTCCACCAAAAGTTCGGATTGGCCGGGCGGGAGGGGCATGTCCTCCTTCAAAAGATGCGCGGGCGGCACATCGGCGAAGAGATCGTCAATGTGACGGGCGCCGATCTTCGCCAGCATCAAGGCGCGGTCGTCAGCGGTGAGGGGATGGTAGCGCATCAGTCACTCTCAACGTTGTTCAAACTCTGACCATGCGCGACAGCGGCGCACAGGTGGCCGGCCCACGAGGGCCGAAAGCAAGGGCCGAAATGGTGTCCGGCTTGTGGGGCAGCGCCGCGAGCCGCGCTGCGTCAAACCAACCGCGGTGGGAGACGACCGGGTCGATGGTGTCGACCACATCGCCCTCCGCCTCCACGTGGAAGAAAAGCTCCACCTGATGGAAGCCGGTGTCGGGGTCGGCAAACTCGCTCACATGGGCAAGGTCACCCACCGTGACGCGAAGCCCCGTTTCCTCAAACACCTCGCGCACAAGGTTGTCCGCAAGGTCCGCCCCCGCCTCAACGCCGCCGCCCGGAAGGCACCAGAGCGCATCACTGCCGGCGAACGCATTCACCATCAGGACGCGGCCCTCGCGCACCAGAATTCCGCGCACGGCAAGGCGGGGCGAGCGGCTCACCCGCTCGCCTCCACAAAGGCCTTGTAGGCCGCCTCGTCCATCAGTGCGCCAACGGCCGACGCATCGGAAAGCTTGATTTTTGCAAACCACCCTTCCGTCTCGGCGGCCTTGTTGACGAGTTCTGGGTCGGCGTCGATCGCCTCGTTGACCGCAACCACCTCGCCGTCCAGCGGGGCATAAACGTCGGACGCGGCCTTCACGCTCTCCACCACCGCAAACGCGTCACCCTTTTTGAGCCCGCGGCCCACCTCGGGAAGCTCCACAAAGGTGATGTCGCCCAGCTGCTCCTGGGCGTGGTCGGTGATGCCGACGGTGGCAACATCGCCCTCCAGCAAGAGCCACTCGTGATCGTCCGTAAAGCGCTTCATGGGGTTGTCTTCCGTTTGGTGTTGGGCGGCACAAAGGGGAGCGGCGTGACGGTGACCGGCACGCGCTTGCCGCGCACCTCAGCCTCCAGCGCCGCCCCGGCTCCGGCCACGACAAGGCCAAATGCAATCGGCCGGCCAAGGGTCGGGCTCACCCCGCCGGACGTGACCGTGCCCACGGATCGCCCACCCTCAAAGAGCGGCGCGCCGGCCCGCACGGGCACCCGCCCCTCAACGCTGAGGCCAACGCGGGTGCGGGCCGGCCCATCGGCAAGCTCGGCCAAGATGGTGTCAGCGCCCAAAAAGCCGCCGCTCTCCCGCCGCCGCTTTTGGATGACAAAGCGAAGGCCGGCTTCTACCGGGCTGATGTCCTCCAAAAGGTCTTGGCCATAAAGGCAAAGGCCCGCCTCAAGGCGCAGCGTGTCGCGTGCCCCTAGGCCAACAGGGGTGACGCGCGGGTCGGCCGCCAGCGCCATCCACGCCCCTTCCGCGGCCTCTGTGGGGAGCGAGACTTCAAACCCGTCTTCCCCCGTGTACCCAAGGCGAGACACCAGCGCGGCGGCCCCAAATGCCTCTGTCTCGAGCGCTGCCATGTAGGCAAGACCGGAAAGGTCGCCCGAAACGTGGGACGACAAGACCATTTCGGCTGCCGGCCCCTGGAGCGCCAACAGCGCACGGTCAAGCCAGTTGAGTGCAACGTCCTCGCCGGGGTTTGCCGCAACGTGCGCGGCGACCGCTGCCCGCCGCGCCCCGTTCACCACCAGGCGAAACCCGTGCGGCAGGCGCGTCACGATGAGGTCATCCACCACACCGCCGCTCGGGGTGGTGAGCACGGTGTAGCGCGCGCGGCCGGGCGCGAGGCCGACGATGTCGGAAGGGGTGAGCCGCTCGAGCCACGCCGCGGCACCGGCGCCAGTCACATCGATCTGCCCCATGTGGGACACATCAAAGAGGCCCGCGCTCTGCCGGGTTGCGGTGTGCTCGGCGATGATGCCGGAGAATTGGAGCGGCATCTCATAACCCGCGAAGGGGACGAGCCGCGCGCCTGAGCCTTTATGCGCCGCATGGAGCGGCGTGCGCTTTAAGGTGATGTCGTCCAAAGGGCCCTCGCCATGACAGTTCGCGGGCCGCGCGAGGCGACCCCTGCCCTTCTGTCATGGCACCTGAGAGATTTCCCGGCGTCCGCGGCTGCGGGGCCGGCTACTCCTTCGGTGGGCGGATGCGCCGCCGCTTTCCAGAATGTTGCCGCGCGCGCGGTCCTTTTGCCTGAGAGTTTCCGGGCTGTTGCTCCTTCGGCGCCGCCCCTACCGGACGGTCTCTCCCGCGCGCCACAGCAGCATGCCATCGCGCGGGGCGAAGTCAAGCGGCGCTCAGCCGTCAAACCCCACGACAATTTCGGCCGCGGCAGGATTGTCCACCACAATCGCCTCATCCACGAACGCCCAGTCCTGGGACGCGCTGTCGCGGCTCACCGCAACATTGTGCAGGCGGCTATAGGTGATGGCGCTGTTTTCACGCACCGCAACGCGCACTGGCAACGTGACCGATGAGGGCGCCCCCCGCGGCCCCTCAATCACCCGGCCCGAAATCCCAACGCGGATCGCCGTGCCGTCGGCCCCTTTGGTGCAGGCGCGCGCGGTCTTCAAAATGCTCGCCTGCCAGCGCAGCGTGTCGCCGTTGCCGGCCTCCCCTTCGCGGCGCAGCGCCTCCGTGCCCGCCTGAATGCGCACCGGCGGACACGTGACGGCCGGACGCAACAGGTCAGGATCAACCTCCTCGCGCTCCTCCTCGTTGAATGTGCCGGACAAGACCGTTTTGGCCGGCGTCAGCACCCCCGCGCCACAACCCCCAAGCGCCAAAGCGGTCAGAAGCGCCACCGCCTTTGGCAGCGACAATCGATCACCCATGGCGGCACTCCTTGACTTCATCCACCACCCCACCTCTATGACTGCAATCGTCACCAAATCAACCAAGGCCGAGCGCGATGGACAGACAGGCAATGCGGGTGCTCCTGTGCGCGCCGCGCGGATTTTGCGCCGGCGTCGATCGCGCGATCCAAATTGTCGAGATCGCGCTGGAGCGTTTTGGCGCCCCGGTTTTCGTGCGGCACGAGATTGTGCACAATCGCTATGTGGTGGAGGCGCTGGAGCAAAAAGGCGCGGTTTTCGTCGAAGAGCTGGAAGAGATCGACATTGACGATCGCCCGGTCATCTTCTCCGCCCACGGCGTCCCCAAGGATGTGAAGGCGGACGCGGCCAACCGCAACATGTTCTTCCTCGATGCCACCTGCCCACTCGTCTCCAAGGTGCACCGGGAGGCGGAGGTGCACCACAAGCGCGGCCGGCACATCCTCCTCATCGGGCACGCCGGGCACCCGGAGGTGGTGGGCACCATGGGCCAGCTGCCCGAAGGCGCGGTGGAGTTGGTGGAGACGGTCAAGGACGTGATGGCGCTTCGCGTGGTCGACCCTGAAAACCTTGCCTGGATAAGCCAAACCACCCTTTCGGTGGATGACACGAAGGCGATTGTCGGCGCACTGATGGAGCGCTTCCCCAGCATCAAAGGGCCCCACAAGGACGATATCTGTTATGCCACCACCAACCGCCAGGAAGCGGTGAAGGCGGTGGCCGGCGATTGCGACGCGATGATCATCGTGGGCGCCCCCAACTCGTCCAACTCCCAGCGCCTGCGCGAGGTGGCGATCCAGTCCGGCTGCCGCCACGCAACCCTCATCCAGCGCGCGGCCGAGGTCGACCTTGACGCGTTCGCCGCTGTCAAAACCCTTGGCATCACCGCCGGCGCCTCAGCGCCTGAGGCGCTGGTGGAAGAGGTGCTCGACCATTTTGCCACCCGCTTCACCCTCTCGCTTGAAACCGCGCGCACGGCCGATGAGACGGTGGTCTTCCCCCTCCCGCGCCAGCTGCGCGACGGGCCCCGCCCCGCCGCGTAAAACCCCGATGGCCGTCTATACGCACGTTGACGACGAGGCGTTGTCGCGCCTCCTGGAGGCGTACGCCCTCGGCGGCCTTTTGTCGGCCAAGGGCATCGCGGAGGGCGTTGAAAACACGAACTATCTCCTGCGCACCGAGGGGGGCACGTTCATCCTCACGCTCTATGAGCAGCGGGTTGCGGCCGGCGACCTCCCCTTCTTCCTCGGCCTGATGGAGCACTGCGCCGACCGCGGTTTGCCGGTGCCCCGCCCCGTTGCCCGGCGGGACGGTGAGTTGATCTCGACCGTCTGCGGCCGGCGCGCGGCCATCATCACCTTTCTCGACGGGGTGGCCGTGCGCCGTCCGGGCCCCGGCCACTGCGCGGCGCTGGGCGCAGGCCTTGCCGCCTTCCACGCCGCCGCCAAAGATTTTTCCATCCCGCGCGAAAACGCCCTTGGCCCCGGCGCCTGGCGGCCGCTGTTCGCCACATCCGCGGGCGAGGCCGACAGCGTGATCGCGGGCCTTGAAACATTCGTCACCGATGAACTCACCGCGCTTGAAGACGGCTGGCCGAAAGACTTGCCGCGCGGCGTCATCCACGCCGATCTTTTCCCGGACAACGCATTTTTCGTGCGCCAAGACCTGTCCGGGATCATCGACTTTTACTTCGCCTGCAATGACGTCCTCGCCTACGACCTTGCCATTTGCCTGAACGCGTGGTGTTTTGAGGAAGATGGCGCCTTCAACGTCACCAAGGGCCGGGCGCTCATGCGCGGCTATGCGGCAACACGGCCCCTGTCGGCGGCGGAGGTGGCGGCGCTCCCCATCCTTGCTCGCGGCGCGGCGCTCCGCTTCATGCTGACGCGCCTTCACGACTGGCTGCGCGTGCCGGAGGGCGCCCTCGTCACCCCAAAAGACCCGCGCGATTATTATGAGCGCGTGCGCTTCCACCGCGGGGTTGCCCGCGCGTCCGAATACGGTCTCGACCTTTGAGCGAACCGGTCGTCATCTACACCGACGGCGCCTGCAGCGGGAACCCCGGCCCCGGCGGCTGGGGCGCGATCCTGTCGTTCCGCGGCAAAGAAAAAGAGCTTTTTGGCGGCGCAAAGGACACCACCAACAACCGCATGGAGCTGACCGCCGCCATCCGCGCGCTCGACGCCCTCAAGCGCCCCGTGTCCGTCGACCTTTACACCGACAGCCAATATGTGCGCCAAGGCATCACCGAGTGGCTCGCCGGCTGGAAGCGCAACGGCTGGAAGACGAGCCAAAAGAAGCCGGTCAAAAACGAGGATCTGTGGCGCGAACTGGACCATTTTTGCCAAATCCACAACGTCACCTGGCACTGGGTGAAGGGCCACGCCGGCCACCCCATGAACGAGCGCGCCGACGGGCTCGCCCGTCGCGGCACCGCCCTTGCCCGCGACTGACCCGCTTGCACCCCCGCCCCCACACGCCCATAAACCGAGAGGCGTCCCCGTAGCTCAGCAGGATAGAGCATCAGATTCCTAATCTGAGGGTCACAGGTTCGAATCCTGTCGGGGACACCATTTTTGTTGCGCTAACGCGCTTCGCGCTGCTTGAGCGCGGTTTTGTTGCGCTAACGCGCTTCGCACCGCCGGGGGACAGGAAGCCGCTTTGGTGCGGCTGCCGTGGGGCGCCGGTCGGCGGAGCGGCTGGGCGAAAGCCTGCCGGGCTCAGCGCTCGTAGCCGAAGCGAATAAAATCTTCCTTGTAAACTTTGTAGATGCGCCTTTTCGCAAATAGGCTCAGATCTGGGTAGAACCGCGGATGAGCAAAGTCGTCGCGGATCTGTGTTGTTTCGTTTCGCACCGGCAGATGCCTGTCTTTGAACGAGACACCAAGCTTGGATTTCAGCTGCTCAAGCGCCTCCTCAAGCCTTTCGTATCGAAAGACAGAATTTATTTGATACGGCGTTCCGAACCCTGCGAAATTGACAAAGGGTAGCCAACGCGCCTACGCGGCGTCCTCCCGGAACGGACGGACTTTAATGTATCGGTCGATATAGTCCGTCCACGAGAATGCGTCCGACACATGCCGGCCCGAACCCTCCTCGCCGACATAACTGGACAAATACATGCGATAAAGAGACTGAACCCGCGTATAGGGATGCCGAACGAACGCGAACGAATAATAGTCAGCCCAGCGATGGCCCGCGCGCTCCAATGCCTTCCCCGCGTTTGACGCATCAATGTGAACATAAAAAGGGTTTTCGGGGCTCACATCCTGCGCGGCAATCCCTTTCACGTCAGAAATTGGATTTAAGAAAGTCCGGATCGTTCGTGATGCCGTTCGCGGATACGCGAGAAAAATGAATTTCCGCTGGTGAGACAGCCGCATCCCCAATCCTCGCGACGTCAACAATTCTCTTCAATAAGCACCACGGGATAAGAGGGTTTCGGCGCGCCCATCAGCGCGACCAGCAGTATAAGCGCTATGCCTGCGGGGCATAGGCCGCCAAAACGGCACACTGAACACACCGCCGGGGCCCCAACCCGCGCGCGCCTAACTGGTGCCGCCAGGGGTCAGAGTTGCCCCAATATCGATGTGCTGGGGCGCAATGTCCCCCTCGAAGGCGGCCATCAAAACGTCGGCGACCCGCTCGCCAATCTGGCGGGCGCACACATCAACCGTCGTGATCGCAGGCTCGCAGACCGTTGCCACCTCAAACCGGCCAAACCCCGTGATTGCCAGCGTGCCCGGTACATCAAGCCCCAGGCGGCGACAGGCCGAAAGCGCGCCAAAGGCCACCGGGTCCGACACACAGACCAGCGCGTCGAATGCTGCCACATCGCGGCCCATGGAGGCCACCAGCGCTGCGCTGTGGCGCATGGAGACCGGCGCCTCGCCGGCCTCCAATACCGTCATCGTCAAACCGTGGGCCGCGGCGGCCGCCAAGGCACCCTCGCGCCGCTCCGCCCCCCGCTGGTCGCCCCCCGCCGCCGCGCCGATGAAGGCAAGGCGCCGCCGCCCGGTCGCCACAAGGTGCTCCACCACAAGCGCCATCGCCGCAGCGTTGGAAAACCCCACCGCATGGCCGAGCGGCCTTGCCGGAAGATCCCACATCTCAATCACCGGCACACGCCGCGCGCTCACCAAAGCGCGGGTGGCGGCGGTGTGATGGCCACCGGTGAGGATCAACGCCTCCGGGTTGCGGGTCAAAAGTTGGCGCACCAACGCCTCCTCCTTCGCCACCCGGTAGTTGGTGGCGCCCACGAGGAGCTGCATCTCGCTCCCCTCCATGGCCCCGGAAAGGCCGCGATAGGTCTCGGCAAAGTTGGCGTTGTTGAGGCTCGGCAGCGTCATGGCCACAAAGCCGCTCTTTTGGGTGCGAAAGGCGGTGGCGGTGCTGTCGTAAGTGTAGCCGAGCGCGTCCGCCGTCGTTCGGATTTTTTGGCGCGTCTCGGCGCTCACCGCCACATCATCGCGCAGGGCGCGGCTCACCGTCATCGTGGAGACGCCAACGGCCGCCGCAACATCGCGCATCGTCACCCGCATGGGCATCGCCGCTAGGGCGTGTACGCGTTCAACTGCGTCACATGGTGGTGGATGCGCCCTTCAAAATACGCGTCCACAATCTCGCCCGTCACCGCCTTGGACTGCCAGCGCGCGTCACTCTGCAGCGCGCCCTCCATGGTGGCCGCATCCGGGTAGGTGATCGCAAGGATGAGCGGAAATTCCGGCGCCCCTTCATCGCGATCGTCGGAAAACATGACGCGCACGTCCGTGTGGCCCGGAAAGGCCGTCCACAGGGGCACCAGGCGATCGCGCACTGCGGCGCGAAACGCTGCCACGTTTTCGGGCGCAACCGTCCCCTCAAAAAGGGCAAATCGTGTGATCATGGCGCGTCCTTTCGTGCACCGTCAAAGAACTCCATGACCATGGCCTGGTCTTCGCCGCCCAAACCCGCCGCGGTCAACAGGCGGTGGATCTCGCCGCAGAGCGCGGTCATGGGCATCGCGGTCCCGGTTTGGCGGGCAAGGTCGTTCACCGCGTTCAAGTCCTTGACCATGTTGTCGATCCGGCCCGTGCGCCGATAGTCCTTATTGGCGTAGCGGGGGCCGTACTCTTGCAACAGCGCGCTGTCGGCCCGGCCGCCCTTCAGCGCCTCCGGGATTTTGGCCGCGTCCACCCCCGCGTCGAGCGCGAGCCGCGTTGCCTCGGCGACGGCCAAAAAGCCGAGCCCGCACAAGACCTGGTTGATCAGCTTTGTGGTCTGCCCGGCGCCGGAGGGGCCCATGTGCGTGTAGTTGGTCGCCACGTGGCGCAGCGCCGTGTGGGCGCGGGCGACATCGCCTGGCTCGCCGCCCGCCATCAGCGTCAGTTCGCCGATCAGCGCCTTGGGCGCCCCGCCGGACAGTGGGCTGTCCACCCACGCGAGCCCCTTTTCGGCGGCGCGCTTGGCAAACTCGCGCGTTGCCTCCGGCTCGATGGATGACATGTCGATGATGAGGGTGCCGGGCGCGGCGCCCGCCACAATCCCCTTCTCGCCAAAGGCCGCAAGCCCAACAATCTTTGACGCATTCAGCGACGTGATCACAAAATCGCTGCCGGTCGCCGCGTCCGCCGCCGAGGCTGCCGCGATGGCGCCCTTTGCGACGAGCGCTGCCACCTTCTCCCCATCAAGGTCAAAGACCTTGAGCGTGTTGCCTGTTTCCAAAAGGCGGGTGCCGATGGCGCCGCCCATGGCGCCCGCCCCCACAAGACCGATCGCTTCACCCATGTCGATCTCCTTAAAGCGAGGCCGTGATGCCGCCGTCCACGAACAGCGTGTGGCCGTTCACAAAGCTGGACGCGGGCGAGGACAAGAAGACGCACGCGCCCACCAGCTCCTCCACCTTGCCCCAGCGCCCGGCGGGGGTGCGCTTTTCAAGCCAGGCGGAAAAGTCGGGGTCGGCGACGAGGGCAGCGTTGAGCGGGGTGTCAAAATAGCCAGGCGCAATGGCGTTGCATTGGAGGCCGTGGCGGGCCCAGTCCGTCGCCATCCCCTTCGTGAGGTTGCCCACCGCGCCTTTCGTGGCCGTGTAGGGCGCAATGCCGGGCCGGGCGAGTGCGGTTTGCACGCTCGCTATATTGATGATTTTACCGGCCCCGCGCCCGATCATGTGCCGGGCGACGGCCTGGCCCACATGAAAAACGCTCGCCACGTTGGTCTGGAGGAGCCGCTCAAAGGCGTCGGCGGGAAAATCCTCCAGCGGGGTGCGAAATTGCATTCCGGCATTGTTGACGAGGATGTCGATGGGGCCAACGCTTGCCTCAAACCCATCCACCGCCGCGCGCACAGCGTCATGATCGGTGACGTCAAAGGCGAGGGTGTCGACGCTGGCGCTGGACAGCGTGGCGGCGGCCGCGTCGAGCTTTGCCCCGTCGCGGCCGTTCAGCACCACAGCGGCGCCCGCATCGGCGAGGCCCTTGGCGAGGGCAAAGCCGATCCCCTGGGACGAGCCGGTGATGAGGGCGCGCGACCCTTTGAGTGAGAACAAATCGGCCACAGCGTCCCTTCCCGGTGGTGGGCCATTGACAGGTTGGCCCGGTTGACGCGATCATGTTACCGATAACACACCCTGTCAACCGCCGGAGACGCGCTGATCGCCATGGCCAAACCCACCGTCCTGCAAATCGGCCCCTATCCGGAATGGGACCAAGGGCCCCTCGATGCCGCCTTCGCGGTCAAGCGTCTGTTCGAGGCGGACGACCGTGACGGTTTCATCGCCGAACATGGCCCGGCCGTGCGCGCCATCGCCACCCGGGGCGAACTTGGCGCGAACGCTGCCATAATCGCCGCCTGCCCCAACTTAGAGATCATCTCGGTCTACGGCGTCGGCACCGATGCGGTGGACCTTGAGGCCGCCAAAGGCCGCGGCATTCGCGTCACCAACACGCCGGACGTTCTGACGGGCGATGTGGCGGACCTTGGCGTTGCCATGATGCTCGTCCAATCCCGCGGGATGATTGGTGCCGAAACCTGGGTGCGTGACGGCTCATGGGCGCAAAAGGGGCTTTATCCGCTCAAACGCCGTGTGTTCGGCCGCAAGGCGGGCGTTTTGGGCCTGGGGCGTATCGGCTTTGAGGTCGCCAAACGCCTGGAAGGCTTTGGGATGGACATTGCCTACACCGACCTTGCCGCCCGGGACGATGCCGCCGGGTGGACCTTCATCCCCTCCGCGGTCGACCTTGGCACCCATGCCGACTTCCTCTTCGTGACCCTCGCGGCTTCCGCCAAAACGCGCCACATCGTGAGCCGCGATGTGATCGAGGCGGTTGGCCCCGAGGGCATGATCATCAACATTTCGCGCGCCTCCAACATCGACGAAGACGCGCTGATTGCAGCGCTGCAATCAGGCGCGCTGGGCTCCGCCGCGCTCGACGTCTTTGAGGGGGAACCCGCGCTCGACCCGCGCTTTTTGGCGCTTCCCAACGTCCTCCTCCAGCCCCACCATGCGAGCGGGACGGTGGAAACGCGCAAGGCCATGGGCAAGCTGGTGCGGGACAATCTGGCCGCGCACTTTGCCGGAAAGCCGCTTCTGACGGCGGTGGTCTGAGATGAAAACCATCACCGTCCACGGCGAAAAAGACCTTCGCATCGAGACCCATGACCCCGGCACCCCGGGCCCCGGCGAGGTCCTGGTGGCGATGGAAGCGGGCGGCATCTGCGGCTCGGACTTGCATTATTACAATCACGGCGGCATCGGCGCCATCCGCCTCAAGGAGCCGATGATCCTGGGCCATGAGGTGTCGGGCCGCGTCTCCGCCCTTGGCACGGGCGTCACCGGGCTCGGCGTCGGCGATCTTGTGGCGCTCTCCCCCTCGCGGCCCTGTGGCACGTGCCGCTACTGCCTGGAGGGGCGGCAAAACCACTGCGAAAACATGCGCTTTTATGGCTCCGCCATGCCCTTCCCACACATCCAGGGCGCCTTTCGCGAAGAGATTGTGGCGGACGCCAGCCAGTGCGCCCCCGCCACCGGCCTCTCCGCGGCGGAGGCTGCCATGGCCGAGCCCCTTTCCGTGGTCCTCCACGGGGCAAAGCTTGCTGGCGACCTTTCCGGGAAACGCGTTCTCGTCACGGGTTGCGGGCCGATCGGGGCGCTCGCCGTCCTCGTCGCGCGGGCGGCGGGCGCGCTCCAAATTGTGGCGACCGATGTTGCTGACTTTACCCTCTCCAAGGCCGAAGAGGTGGGCGCGGACGAGACCATCAATGTGGCAACCAACGCGGGCGCCCTCTCCCGCTACACCGCCGGCAAGGGCCACTTTGATGTGCACTTTGAGTGCAGCGGGGTGGCCGCCGCGCTCCATGCCGCCGTCCCGACCCTGCGGCCCGGCGCAACCCTCGTCCAGCTCGGCCTTGGGGGGGACATGACGCTCCCCGTTCAAGCGATGACGGCCAAGGAAATCGTGATGAAAGGCTCATTCCGCTTCCACCACGAGTTTCCGCTGGCGGTGGAGATGATGCGGGCGGGGCGCATCAATGTGGCGCCGCTGGTGACGCAAACGCTGCCCCTTGATGACGCGGTCGCGGCCTTTACCCTCGCGTCGGACCGCAGCCAGGCGATCAAGGTGCAGATCGCGTTCTAGCGCTCAGGCGCGACCGTTGTGCCGGGGATGAGGTGAAAGCCAATGTCCCGGCAGGCGGCCATGGGCTCGTTGGAAAGGCGCGCCAGCATCATTTCCGCGGCAGCTTGACCCAGGCGAAGGTGGGGCACGTGGCACGAGGTGAGCCGTTTTGGGAGCACCGAGGCAATCGGGAGATCGCCCCAACCGGCAATGCCGATGTCGCCGGGCACGGCCATCCCTCGCGCGCTCACGTACTGCAGGCCGCCGAAGGCCATGGCGTCGTTTTGGTAGAAGATCGCGTCCACATCGGGCGCGGCGGCGAGCAGCTGCTCGGTGCCGTAGTGGCCGGTATAGTAGGTGGCGGTGTCGTGGAGGCACAGCTGCTTGGTGACGCGCCCGCCGCCGCCCTCCACCGCGCGGCAAAACCCGTCGAGCCGGGTTGTGGCCGCGTTCGCCGTGTCGTGGGACGTGCCCACATAGCCAAGGCGCGTATAACCCCGGCCGGCCAGGAAGCGGCCCATGGCAAAGCCGGAATCGAAATGGTTGATGCCAACGCTCATGTCGAGCGGGCTGGAGTTGAGATCCCAAATCTCCACAATGGGGACGCCGGCGCTGCGCAAAAGGTCGGTTGCGCGCGGTGAGTGGTAGCGCCCCGTCAGGATGAGGCCGGCGGGCTGCCAGGAGAGGACGGTTTTGATCCAATCCTCCTCGGCCGCCAACGTGTGCTGGGTGAGGCCGAGGACCGTTTGGTGGCCGAAGGCGCCGAGCTTGCGGTCAATCCCCTCCAAAACCTGGGAAAAGACTTCGTTCCCAAGATCTGGGATCGCGACACCCACGAAGGTTGAGGTTTTGTCGCCCGCGAAGACTGTGGCAAGCCGGTTCGGCAGGTAACCCAGCGCATCCACCTGTTCCATCACCAGCGCACGGGTTTTTTCCGAATAGCCGCCTTCACCGCGCAGGACGCGGCTTGCGGTCATTTTGGAAACGCCTGCCGCCCGCGCCACCTCAGACAGGCTTACCCGGTTGGATTTATTCGACTTTTCGGACATTCCTGAAAACTTGCGTTACGGGTAACTTTCGTCTTGACAGACGGGGCCGTTCGCCGGAAGCTTAACCCACGTTACGGGTAACTCCAAAAGAAAACGAGAAACGCCCGAACGTGGAGGAACGCGTCATGCAGAACCTTTCAACGGGTCTGTTCTTTGATGGCATCGACAAACACTTCGGCGGAACTTACGCGCTGAAGAATGTTTCCCTGTCCGTGGGCCGGGGCGAGATCGTCGCCCTGCTGGGCGAAAACGGGGCGGGAAAGTCCACGCTCATCAAGGTTTTGGGCGGCATTCACACGCCCGATGCCGGCCGCGTCCTCATCGACGGTGCGCCCTACCAGCACCGCCCCGCCGGCTTTGGCGAGCGCCAAAAGGTCGCCTTCATCCACCAGGATCTTGGCCTCATCGAGTGGATGACGGTCGCCGAAAACATCGCGCTCGCGCTGGGGTTTTCCCGCAAAAACGGCCTCATCCGCTGGGGCGACGTGGAGCGGTTCGCCGCGGGCGCGCTCACAAAGGTCGACTGCGACTTTGACCCCACCACCCGGGTCGAAGACCTGTCGCGCACTGAAAAGTCGCTGGTGGCGATCGCCCGGGCGCTTGCCGTCGACAGCGAGTTTTTGGTGCTCGACGAGCCCACAGCCTCCCTCCCCGCCGACGAGGTGGAGCGGCTGTTTGCCGCCATCCGCCCCCTTCGCGACCGTGGGGTTGGGATGATTTACGTCTCCCACCGCCTCGATGAAATTTTCAAAATTGCCGACCGCGTCGCCGTCCTTCGCGATGGGGAGCTTGTGGGCGTGCGCCCCATCGCCCACACCACGCCTGAAGAGCTGGTGCAAAAGATCGTCGGCCGCAAAACCCGCGCCACCCAAAAGCCCGCCGGGGCGCCTGGCGCGCCGATCCTCTCGCTGTCCCGCTTCACCGTCGGCGCCATCGGCCCGCTCGACATCACCTTGCGCCGCAACGAAATTTTGGGCCTTGCGGGCCTTCGCGGCGCGGGCCACGAGGCGGTGAGCCGCGCGCTTTTCGGCCTCCTCCCCTTCACCGGCGATGTGGCGCTGGACGGCAAAACGCCCGACCTTTCCACCCCCACACGCGCGCTTTCCGCGGGCATCGGCCTTGTCGCGCGGGACAGGACGGAAGAATCGGTCGCCCTCTCGCTCACCATCCGCGAAAACACGTTTTTGAACCCCGCCGGCATCGGCCGCTCCGCGCTCAACCTTTTGGCCCCGCGCAAAGAAGCGGACGAAGCCGCCCTCATTGGGGCGAGCCTTGGCCTCTCGCCCAACGATCCGACCCTTGCCATTGAGGCGCTGTCGGGCGGCAACCAACAAAAGGTCGTCATCGGCCGGTGGCTCGCCACAAAGCGCCGGCTCATCCTGTGCGAAGACCCCACCGCCGGCGTCGATGTCGGCGCCAAGGGCGAAATCTACGCGCTCCTCAACGAGGCGCTTGCGGCGGGGGTCGGCATCCTCGTCATCTCCACCGACTTTGAGGAGATCGCCGCGATTTGCCACCGCGCCATCGTCTTCAGCCAGGGCGCGATTGTGGATGAATTGTCGGGCACGCGCCTCACCACGGAGACGCTGATCCAGGCCGCCTCCGCCAGCAACATCGTGACCGACGAGGCGCCCCATGCAGTCGCTTGAATCCGGCGCCCTGGAACCCACCAAGGCCGAGCTGAAAGGCGCCTCGCTCGGCAAACGCATCGTTCGGTTCCTGCCCGTCTACGGCCTCGTCATCCTGACGGCCGGGCTCATCATCCTCTTCTCGGTGCTGCTCCCCAACACCTTCCCGACGATGCTGAACCTTCGGGCGATTGTGTCGGACAAGGCGATCATCGCGCTGTTGTCGCTGGGCGCCATGATCCCGATGGCGGCCGGCCGCATCGACCTCACGGTGGGCTACGGCATTGTTTTGTGGCACATTTTGGCAATCAGCCTCCAGACGATGCTGGGCCTCCCCTTCCCCGTCGCGGTTGTGACGGTGCTGCTTCTTGGCGCCTTCGCCGGCTTCCTCAACGGCCTTCTGGTGGAGGTCGCCAAGATCGATTCCTTCATCGCGACCCTTGGCACAGGCACCGTCCTTTACGCCCTTGCCCTCTGGCACACAGGCGGCCGCCAGATGGTCGGCGTGTTGCCGGATGGGTTTTACGGCCTCTCGACCACCTTCGTCTTCGGCCTCCCGATCACCGGCTATTACTTGCTCTTCATCACGATCGTTTTGTGGATCGTCCTCGAATACACGCCCATCGGCCGGTATCTTTACGCCATCGGCGCCAACCAGCGCGCCGCACAGCTGAACGGCATCCCGACCCGCAAATATGTGATCGGCGCGTTCGTCGCCTCCGGCGCGATGACGGCGCTGGCGGGGGTGCTGCTGGCCGCAAAACTGCGCATCGGGCAGGCGTCTGTGGGGCTTGAATTCCTGCTCCCTGCGCTGGTCGGCGCCTTCCTGGGGTCCACCACCATCAAGCCGGGGCGGGTCAATGTGTGGGGCACCATTGTGGGGGTTGCGATCCTCGCGGTGGGGATTTCCGGCATCCAACAATTCGGCGGCTCGTTCTGGGTTGAGCCGCTCTTCAACGGCGTGACGCTTTTGATTGCCATTGGCATCGCCGGCTACGCCCAACGCCGCAAAGGCGCGCAAAAGCGCTAATTTCCTGGAGGAAACACGATGATGCGTCTGACGCTTCTTGCAACGACCATGCTGATCACCCCGGCCCTGGCGGCCGAGTGGGACGGCCCCACCACAGGCCCCGCGGGCGCTGACGGCAAATCCATCGTCGTGGTCGCCGCCGACCTTAAAAATGGCGGCATTCTGGGCGTCACCGAGGGGGTCGAAGAGGCCGCCGGCGCGATCGGCTGGGAGGTCCGCGTGCTCGACGGCGCAGGCTCCGTCCAAGGCCGCACCGCCGCCATCGGCCAGGCCCGCGCCCTCCAGCCCGATGGCATCGTCATCAACGGGTTTGACGCGGTGGAGCAGCAGGCCGCCCTTGAAGGCGTGGTCGAAGCGGGCATCCCCATGGTCGCCTGGCATTCTGGGCCAAAAATCGGCTGCGACGCGCCGGGCGGCATCTTTGCCAACGTTTCCACCGACGCCATGACCGTGTCGGAAGTTGCCGCAGAGTGGGCGATTGAGGATGGCGGCGACGACATCGGCGTCGTGATCTTCACCGACAGCACCTATCAGATCGCCATCGACAAGGCGGACCGGCTGAAGGAAACCGTCGAAGCGGCGGGCGGCAAAGTGCTCGAATATGTCGACACGCCCATTGCCGACACGTCCGTGCGCATGGGCCCACTCACCACCTCGCTCCTGCAAAAATACGGCGCAAGCTGGACCCATGCGCTCGCCATCAACGACCTTTACTTTGACTTCATGGGGCCTTCGCTCGCCGCCGCCGGCCTTTCGCCGGACGATGGGCCCAAGGCGGGCTCCGCGGGCGATGGGTCGGAGGCCGCCTTCCAGCGCATTCGCACCGGCGGATACCAGACGATCACGGTTGCGGAGCCGCTCAACCTTCAGGGCTGGCAGCTGGTGGACGAGTTGAACCGCGCCATCCAGGGCGAGGCGTGCTCGGGCTACGTCACATCCCCCGCGCTGGTGACCCAAACCGGCCTTGAGAACATGGGCGACAGCAACGCCTTCGACCCCGACATTCCCTACCGCGACGCCTATTCGGCGATCTGGAACCAGTAGGCCCAACATGGCATCGCCCATAGTCTCCATGCGCGGCATCACCAAACGCTTCGGCGGGGTGACCGCGCTCCAAAACGTCGACCTTGACGCGTACTCTGGCGAGGTTTTGGCCATTGTGGGCGACAACGGCGCCGGCAAGTCGACCCTCATCAAGATTTTGACCGGCGTCTACCAGCCCACCGAGGGCGAAATCTTGATGGACGGCGCGCCCATCACCTTCTCAAGCCACGCCGAGGCCATCGAGCTTGGGATTGACGCGGTTTATCAAACCCTTGCGCTGGCCGATCACCTCGATCCGCCCGCCAACATGTTCTTGGGCAACGAGCTCACCAAAAAGGTGCTCGGCCTCACCGTGCTCGACAACAAGCGCATGAAGACCGAGACAGAGCGCGTCCTGATGGAGCGGCTCGGCGTGCAGCTGAAATCGCTCGACGCGCCCACCGAAAGCCTCTCGGGCGGCCAGCGCCAGGCGGTCGCCATTGCCCGCGCGGTCTACCACGAGGGCCTTCGGGTGCTTGTCATGGACGAGCCCACCGCAGCGCTCGGCCCGCAGGAGACGGCGCGCACCTTAAAACTCATAAAAACGCTGAAAGAGCAGGGGCTTGCGGTGATCCTCATCAGCCACTCCCTTGATGATGTGTTTGAGGTGTCGGACCGCATTCACGTCCAGCGGCGGGGCCAGTGCGCGGGCGTCGTCACAACCGCGGACACCAACAACCAAGAGGTGCTCGGCCTCATCGTTGGCGCAGAGGAGGCCGCGTGATGGCAACCGTTGCTGAACCAAAGTCGCTGACGGAGCGGCTTGAACCCTACATCATGATCATCGGACCGATGATCATGATCCTCGCCGTCCTCATCTTCATGGGGATTGCCGAGCCAACGCGCTACTTCCGCACGTCGAATATCAACCTCATCCTGCTGGATGCGGCGCTTTACATGCCGATGGCAATGGCGATGACCTTCGTCATCACCCAGCGGGGCATTGACCTTTCCATCGGTTCCATCGCCGCGCTGTCGGCCATCGTGATGGCCTTCCTCATCAAACAGTATGGCTTCTCGGTCTACGTCGCGATCCCCATCGCGATCATGCTGGGCGCCTTGATGGGCCTCATCAACGGCCTCGTCATCACGCGGTTCAACGTGCCCGACCTCATCGGCACCCTCGCCATGGACCTTGTCTATCGCGGCCTTGCGCTGGTGCTGGCAAAAGGTCTTGTCCTTGCCCGTTTTCCGGACCTCTTGACCGACATTGGCCGCGGCCAAATCCCGGGCTTCATCCCGATCCCGGTCATCATCGGCATCGCGACCATGATTGCCGGCTACGTCCTCCTCACGCGGACCTACTTTGGCCGATACACCATCGCGATCGGCTCAAACCCCGAGGCGGCGGAGCTGACGGGCGTCGTCGTCAACCGCCACAAGGTCTACGCCTACGTTCTGTGCGGTGCGTGTGCGGCGCTGGCGGGCGTGATGCTGACGGGCAAGCTCAACGCCATCCAGGCCACATCGGCGCCCTACTTCAACCTTCACGTCATTGCTGCGGTGGTTGTGGGCGGCACGTCGCTCTTTGGCGGGCGCGCGTCAATGTTGGGCTCCTTTGCGGGTGTGTTGCTCCTCTCCATGATGATCAACGCGCTTGTCACCTTGCGCATTGAATTCTTTTGGCAATCGGTCGCATCGGGCGTCGTGATTGTGAGTTCGGTGGCGCTCTACGCCTTCATGCAGAAGAAGGACCGCGACGGTGCGGGCGGCTGGCTTGCCGCGCTCAAAGCGCCGGACGCACAGAAGATGATGCGCTTTTCAGCGGCGCTCATCGGCCTTCTCATTCTGCTCCTTGCCATCGGCGGCGTCACCGCCGTTGACCCCACCCCCAGCGGATAACAACAACCGGAGGAAACCATCATGAAACTTTTTCTCACCACCGCCCTTGCGGCCACCATGGCGTGCGGCTTCGCACACGCCCAGACGCTCCCCTTGAAAGAGCTGCCCGACATTGCCGAGCGCGACCACTGGGTGCCCGACGAGGTGAACGCGGACGGCAAACTGGAAGCGCTGCAAGCGGTGGTCGGCGCCGAGGCCGTCCCCTTCTCGGGCACCTTGGAAAACCCAGTGCAAATCGCGCTCATCTACCCGTCGGCCGACACGTCCGACTTTTGGGCGCGCAACTATCTCGCCCTCACCAAGCGGCTGGATGAGCTTGGCATTGCCTATGAGACCACAGAGTTTGCCAGCCGCCAGATCGAACACTCGCTCCAATCCACCTACGCCAACCAGGTGGAGCAGGATTCGGATCTTTATGACTACGTGATCTTCGGCCCGTCCGAACTTGCGATCCAGGCGGACAACATTTCTAAACTTGCCGGCAACGACGGATTCAGCACCTACGTGTGGGCCTTCCATACGCCGCTGAAGACGTTGGACCCCCAGCCGGACATGTGGTTCGACTTCTCCTCCGCCGCCGGCGCGCTCACCATGTGCGACTACATGATCAGCAGGCTCGGCGAAGGCGTCACCATGGCCATGAACCGCGGCATCCCGGGGATCACCGACAACCAGCGTTCTGGCGACTTTAAGGCGTGCGTTGAAGAAAAAGCCGGCTGGGAGACCGTCTACGAGCATTATGGCGAGTACCAGCGCGAGGGTGGCTTTGAGGGCACGACGCTGATCATGCAGGCCTATCCGGAGGCGACCATCATCCACAACGCGAACACGGCGATGGCCATGGGCTCGGTGGAAGCACAGGTCGCGATGGGCAAAGAGAAAGAGATCTTCTCCACCGGTTGGGGCGGCACGGGCCTTGAGCTGGAGGCGATCCGCCGGGGCGAGCTGGATGCAACGCCGATGCGCATGGGCGATGATGTGGGCGCTGCGACGGCCGAAGCCATCAAGGCCGACCTTGAAGGCAAAGCCGGCGACCTCCCGTTCGTGTTCCTGGGCCGCATCACGGTCGCCCACGATCAGATGAGCGTTGACGAGATCGACGCTCTTGAGAAGGAAGCCTTCCGCTTCTCCGGCGTCGGCGCGCTCAGCCGCTAACGGCGCCGATTGGCCAGCGACGGGGCGCTCACCCGCCAACGAAGGGGCGCCGATTGGGGCGCCCCTTTTCGTGTCTGATGGCTTGCGGGGCGGGCAACCGCGCGTCACCCTCCGGCCGAAAGCAGAAAGGGCCACGGTGCCAAGACCGCCAAGATCGCCGGTGACGATGCGCGATGTTGCGCGCGCGGCGGGCGTGTCGCGCATGACAGTCTCGCGTGCGCTCCGGCCCGACAGCTCCATCGCCGACGACACGCGCGAGCGCATCTTGTCCGTGGTCCGGCAGATGAATTATGTGCCCGACCAGGTGGCCGGCTCCCTCACCACGGGGCGCTCGGGCTTCGTGGCGGTGCTCGTCCCGTCGCTCAACAACCTTCATTTTGCGCAAACGGTGCAAACGCTGACCGAGGCGCTGGAGGCGATCGGCCGCCAGGTGCTCCTCGGCCACACCGGCTATTCCGAAGCGCGGGAGGAGCAGTTGGTGGAAGCCATGCTCCGCCGCCGGCCTGAGGCGATTGTGCTGTCCTATGACGGCCACTCGGACCGCACGGTGGAGCTGTTGTCCGACGCGTCCATTCCGGTGGTGGAGCTTTGGGAGCGGCCGGACGAGCCCATTGCCCACACCATCGGCTTTTCCAACCATGCCGCGGTGGCGCGGATGATCGCGGCCTTGATTGGCC
The DNA here is from genome assembly GCA_039034015.1 of Pseudomonadota bacterium. GTDB lineage: Bacteria > Pseudomonadota > Alphaproteobacteria > Rhizobiales > Amorphaceae > Acuticoccus. The sequence continues at coordinate 23,117 of JBCCBM010000019.1, forward strand.
GGGGTTATAAGGCGATCGCGTTTCTGGGCGAGGCGGACGACGGCTGGACCCGGGGCGCCGCGCGCCTTGGCGGCTGGCGCACGGCCATGGATGCGGCCGGCCTTTCCGCCCACCGGTTGATGCGCATCGGCAAGCCGCCCCTTTCGATCGAGGATGGCGCGGCCGCCCTCCCCGCCCTCCTCAACGCCTTTCCCGACACCGATTGTGTCATGTGCGTGTCTGATCCGCCCGCATTCGGCGTGCTGTCGACCTTGAAGGCGATGGGGCGGCGCGTGCCGGAGGAGATCGGGGTCGTTGGCTTTGGCAACTTTGAGGTGTCGCGTTTTGCCGATCCAACGCTCACCACGGTGGTTGTGGATCCGGAGCGCATCGGCGGGGCGGCCGGCCAGCTTCTCACCGAGATCTTTGAAGGTGGCGGGCCTTTGCGGCGCCGAAAAGACGTTCCCATTGAGGTTGAGCTCGCATTTCGCGGCTCCACCCGTTGAGAACGCGAAAAAATCGCTTGTGTTACCGGTCACATCTTGTACCGTGTTGCCCAACAAGAGAGCGAGCGTGGTGTGCTGGGGTCTTCGGCACACGAATAATTCGCTGACCTGAGGAAATGCCTGGCCAATCCTTCCCGCGGTGAGGATTCTGGCAAGCCGGGGGGTTCGTGTGCCAACGATCCAATTGGAACGTCTCGTCAAACGATATGGCGACGTGGAGGTGCTCCACGGCATCGACCTTTCGATGGACGACAATGAGTTCACCGTCCTCGTCGGCCCATCCGGCTGCGGAAAGTCCACAACACTGCGGATGATTGCCGGGCTCGAAACGGTGTCCGACGGCGAAATCTTTGTGGATGGCGCGCCGGTCAGCCATTTGGAGCCCAAGGCGCGCGATCTTGCCATGGTCTTTCAAGATTACGCGCTCTACCCGCACATGAATGTGGCGCAAAACATCTCATTTGCGCTGCGGCTCCAGCGTCGCCCCAAGGCCGAGATCGACAAGAAGGTGCGCGAAGTCGCCGATATGGTGGGCCTCACCGAGTTTTTGCATCGCAAGCCCGGCGCCCTCTCCGGCGGGCAGCGGCAGCGCGTGGCCATGGCCCGCGCGCTCGCCAAAGACTCAGGCATTTTCCTGTTTGACGAGCCGCTGTCCAACCTTGACGCAAAGCTGCGCGGACAAATGCGGGCCGAACTTGCGCTGATGGCGCAGCGCGTTGAAAAGAATATGATTTATGTGACGCACGATCAGGTGGAGGCCATGACCTTGGCCGACCGCATCGTGGTCATGCACGGCGGCTACATCCAGCAGCAAGGCCCGCCCAAAGAGCTCTTCGAGCACCCGGTAAACACCATTGTGGCCGGCTTCCTCGGCTCCCCACCCATGAACTTTTTGCCGGGCGCCCTCTCCGACGAGGGCGGCACCATGCGCGTCTCCGGTGAAGGGTTTTCGCTCACGCTGTCCGATGCCCTTGCCGCCAACGCCCGCGGCCACAACGGCGCCGTCACGGTGGGCGTGCGCCCGTCCGACCTTGCCTATGCGCCCGACGCATCCGACGACACATCGTTGACGCTCAAGGTGATTGTCTCCGAATACATTGGCGCGCAATCGGTTTTGCTGTGCCACTGCGGCGCGCAAAAGGTGATGGTGGAGGTGACGTCCGACACCCCGGTCGCCCTCGGTGAAACGCTGAAATTCGCGGTCAACCCGCGTGGCTTGCACCTGTTCGACAAGACGTCGGGCAAGACGCTCAAAACAAAACTCCAAAATTGAACGGGAGGAACCGTATGAACCATATCATGAAAACGGCTGCGAGCTCAGTCGCCGCGCTGGCGTTGCTGGCAGGCGGTGCCGTCGCCAACCCCTACGAAGAGTACGCTGGCACAACGCTGATCGTAAACTTCCCCGCTCACCCGCACTATAATGCCGTGCGCCGCATCCTCCCCGAATTCACCAAAGAAACGGGTATCGAGGTGGAGGTTGACCAACTCCCCTACCTCAAGATGCGGGAGCGGCAAACGCTGGAACTTGCGCAGGACGAAGGTGAATACGACCTGATTTCCTACGTGGTGTTTTCCAAGGCGGACTACGTGTTTGCCGACCAGCTGGAGAACCTCGCCAAATATTTTATGAATCCAAAGCTTGCCGATCCGAACTATGACGCCGGCGATTTGATTGACGGTTACGTCTACAACATCGGCTTTGCGGGTGGCGAAAAAGGGTATCTGGAAGGAAAAACCGGTTCACTTTTCGGTATTCCCTTCGGGTCTGAGACCTCGATCCTCGGCTATCGCAAGGACATTTTCGAAAAGCACGGCCTCAAAGTTCCCGAAACCTATGACGAGATGCTTGAGCTTGCGTGCAAGATCCCCGAGCTTGAGCCCGGCATGGGCGGCGTCTCCTCCCGCGCGGCGTCCGGCCACCATGCAAGCCACGCGTTCCTGCTTCACCTCGCCCCCCTGGGCGGCCGCGTGTTTGACGGAGCGTGGAACCCAATTGTCAACAATGACGCTGGCCTTCAAGCAGCCAACGCTCTGAAAACGCTTGTGGATTGCGGCCCGACAGGCTCCACCACTTTTGGCTTTGCAGAAGCGCTGGCGGCCTTCCTCAACGGCGACACGGCCATGTTCCTCGATTCCACAGTCGCGGCCGGCCAGGTTGATGACCCGTCAAAATCCAACGTGGTCGGCAAAGTCGGCTGGGCGCTGCACCCCATGGGCGTCCGTCGCGGCTCGCAAACCGGCGGGTTTGGCATCGGCATCCCCGCAAACGCGGAAAACAAAGAGGCCGCTTTCCTGCTGATGCAGTGGCTGACCTCCAAAAAGGGCGACAAGCTGGTGGCCCTTGCCGGCGGCAACCCCTCGCGCTTTTCCACCCACGCCGACGCTGAGGTGAACGAAAAGTTCCCCCACATGGCAACGTTTGGTGAAGCTCTCCAGCACGCCGACCCCGACTGGCGCCCGATCATCCCCGTGTGGGGCAAGATCAACGCTGACCTTGGCACCACCCTCTCCAAGGTTCTGACCGAAGATCTCGACCCGCAAGCGGCGCTTGATGAAGTCGCAGAGCGCACCCGCGCTGTGATGGAAGAGGCCGGTTACTACACCTGGCAGTAATCGTTCGGGGCGGGCTTCGGTCCGCCCGTCACCATAGAGGGGTTTGACCATGGCCAAAGCCGCAGTGGCACCGCGCAACGTGCGGCGAGAACGCGCCGCCCTCGCCAACCGAGCCACACCTTACATGTTCTTGGGTCCCGCGGCCGTCATCATGGCAGTCGCGCTGATGTACCCGCTCCTGTACATGGTGTGGGGCAGCTTTCGCGATTGGGACCCCAGCCAAACCATCGGTGAGGCCGAATTCGTCGGCCTCAAAAACTACGCCACCCTCCTCGCAGACCCCAACTTCCACGAAAGCCTGTGGGTCACGCTGCGCTTTGCCTTCTTCGTCGTCACCCTCGAGATGGTGATTGGCGTCGGCCTCGCCCTCCTGCTCGACCGCAACATCCGCGGCATGTCGGTCCTGCGCACGATGTTCATCCTGCCCATGATGATTGCGCCCGTCGTGGTCGGCCTCATCTGGCGCTACATGTATCACCCGTCGGTCGGAACCTTTAACCGCACGCTCGAAAGCTTGGGCCTCCCCACCGTCGACTGGCTCGGCCAACACGCCCTCACCAGCGTCATCATCGCCGACGTGTGGCAGTGGACCCCGTTCATCTTCATCCTCGCCCTTGCCGCGCTCCAAAGCCTCCCCCGCAGCGCGCTGGAAGCGGCCAAGATTGACGGCGCCACCGCCTGGCAAGAAATTCTCTACATCAAACTTCCCCTCATGATGCCGGTCCTCATCGTCACCGCCCTCCTTCGCCTCATCGACGCGTTCAAAGTGCTTGAGGTGATCTTGGTGATGACCGAAGGCGGCCCCGGCCTCTCCACCGAAATCTTGGCCCTTCGGATCAGCCGGACAGCCACCGAATTCCGAGAACTTGGCGTTGCGGCCGCAATGTCCAACCTCCTTCTCATCCTCCTCTTGACGCTCACCATCGCCATGTTCGCCTTCACCAAATGGCAAGAGGCCCGCGCGCGCCGTGTCCGCGCCGCCGCCGAGGACGACAGCTGATGCAAAACGCAAGCCCTCGGGCCAACCCCGCCTTCTACGTCATGATTGCGGTTCTGGTGTTCATGTCGATCGGCCCCGTGTTGTTGATGTTCATCAACTCGTTCAAGCTCGACATTGACATCACATCGGGCGCCACAGGCCTTCTCTTCCTGCCCACCATCCAAAACTACGAAACCGCGCTTTGCGACGTCCTGTGGTATGAGCCCGAACATCTCGAATTCTGCTCGCTCAAGTTCGGCGGCGCGTTCATCAACTCGATCATCATCGCGCTGATCTCCACCGCGCTCACCCTCGTGATTGGCTGCATGGCGGCCTACGCCCTGGTGCGCTTCCGCTTCATGGGGCGCGACACGGTCTCCATCTCCACCCTCATGGTGCGCATGGTGCCCCCGGCCGTGCTTCTCGTCCCCGTCTTCGGCCTTTGGAACAACGAGTTCTGCCTCGATCGCGACGGTCTCATCGGCGGCGCGATCCGCGAAACCTTTGGCGGCCGCGGCGATGTTTGCCTCGCCGGCACCCACTCCGGCCTCATCTTGATCTACGTCGCGATGAACCTCCCCTTCGTAATCTGGATCCTTCAAAGTTTTATTGTTCAAGTCCCCCGAAGCCTTGAAGAGGCCGCGCGGGTCGACGGCGCCGGCCCCTTTCAAGTGTTCTTCAAGGTGGTCTTGCCGCTCATCAAGCCGGGCCTTGCAGCGGCCGCGATCTTCACCTTCCGCATTGCGTGGAACGAATACTTGCTCGCCTCCGCCCTCAGCGATCGGGACACCAAGACCGTCCCCATCCTGATCGTGAACAACATGAGCGAATTCAACGTGGAGTGGGGCGTTATCATGGCGACGGGGATGCTGCTTGCCATCCCGCCCATCATCTTCACGCTGTTTGCTTCCCGCCAAATCATCACCGGGATGACCGCCGGCGCGGTCAAAGGGTGAGCCGTTGGACTGGCTCCTTGCCCCCATCGACCCCACGCGGGCGCACGAGGTGGGCCTTGCCATCTCGTGGCACGGCCGCGCGATGGTGCTGGCCTGGGGTGTCCTTGCCCCCCTCGCGGTGATCGCCGCGCGGTTCTTAAAGATTTTGCCCTGGCAAGACTGGCCGCGCGAGCTTGACAGTCACGTGTGGTGGCGCAGCCACTGGATCGGCCAGTCCGTCGTCGTGCTCCTCTCGGTGGTCGGCGTTGCCCTGGTTGCAAGCTTCAACCCCGCCACGATGACGCTGCACAACTGGCTCGGCTACACGCTCCTTCTCGTCCTTTGCACCCAGGTGATCCTCGGCCTCTTCCGCGGCTCAAAGGGCGGGCCCACCGCGTTGGCGCCCGACGGCAGCCCCCGCGGCCATCACTACGACATGACCCCCTGGCGCCTCACCTTCGAAGCGCTCCACAAGACCCTTGGCTACGGCGCCCTGGCGCTGGCCGCCGCCGTCATCCTCACCGGCCTTTGGAAGGCCAACGCCCCAGTCTTCATGTGGCTCGCGATCCTCCTGTGGTGGGCGCTGCTGGGCGTTGTCTTCACGCGCCTCCAACAGCGGGGTATGGCCATCGACACCTACCAGGCCATCTGGGGCGACGACCCAAAACACCCGGGAAATCAACGGCCACGCCCCGGCTGGGGCATGCGCCGCCCGGCCTTTTCCAACGAGGACGATTGACATGTTCGGCGTGATCGAGGGCACCGGCTTTGAGGTGCTCGACCCGCAGTTTGAGGCGCTCTTCGTGGGCCATGTGCGGGTGGAGCGGCTGTGGACCGGCGCCCGCTGGTCGGAGGGCCCGGTGTGGTTCGCCCCCGCCAAAACCCTCGTCTGGTCCGACATCCCCAACAACCGCCTCCTGCGCTACGACGACACCTCTGGCACCGTCTCCGTCTTCCGCGCCCCATCGGACAACGCCAATGGCAACACGGTCGACCGCGAGGGCCGGCTCATCACCTGCGAGCATCGCACCCGCCGCGTCACCCGCACCGAGCATGACGGCACCATCACCGTTGTTGCCGACCGGTATGACGGAAAACGCCTCAACTCCCCCAACGATGTGGTGGTGGCGGCCGACGGCGCGGTCTGGTTCACCGACCCGTCCTACGGGATCCTGATGGACTATGAGGGCGACCGGGCGGACAGCGAAATCGGCGCCTGCCACGTCTACCGCGTCGACCCCTCCGGCCGCATCACCATCGCCGCCGATGACTATGAAAAACCCAACGGCCTCGCCTTCTCCCCCGACGGCGCGCACCTTTTTGTGGCCGACACCGGCGCCACCCACACCCCTGGCGGCCCCAAACACATCCGCAAACACCCCGTGCGGGACGATGGCACCCTTGGCCCCGGCAGCGTTTTCGCGGAGTGCACCGCCGGCCTCTTCGACGGCTTTCGCCTCGACCGGGACGGCCGCATCTGGACCTCCGCGGCCGATGGCGTCCATTGCCTGGGCACCGACGGCACCCTCCTCGGCAAAGTCAAAATTCCCGAAATGGTGGCCAACGTCTGTTTCGGCGGCGAGAAGCTGAACCGCCTCTTCATCTGCGGCACATCCTCGCTCTACGCCGTCTTCCTCAACGTCAACGGGGTGTCACCGGTCTGATGATTGAGCCCACCTTTCGCCTCACCCATCGCGCTGTGCTTGCCATGCTGGAGGCCGCCGTTGCCGAGGCGGAGCGCATCGGCCGGCCCCAATGCATCGTCATTGTGGACGCCAGCGGCGAGACCTTGGCTCAGCTGCGCATGACGGGCGCCAAATATCTCAGCCTTCAGACCGCCCGGGCCAAGGCGCGCACCGCCGCCTCCATCGGCGCCCCATCGGCCAGCATCCCGGAGGCGGTGGGCCTTGCGCTCGCCGCGGCCACCGCCGGCAGCGTGACCCGCCTTGGCGGCGGCCTCCCGATTCTCGCCAACGGCCACATTCTGGGCGGCATTGGCGTTGGCTCCGGCACGCCGGACGAGGATGTGGCCGTTGCAACGGCCGCGCTTTCAACCCTTGCCGAAAGCCTCCCCTAACCCTTCCCGCGCGGCGCGGATTGACTCTTGCCCCCATCCGCCGGTCAAAAGGCGCATGCAGCGTCTCGTCCCCCGCCGCCCCCTCGCGCCATGAGCCGGGTCGTCGACCTCACCTTCCTGAGCGATGCGGTGCCGGAGGATCTCCCGGCCGTTGTCGAGGCCTTTGCCGATGAGAACGCCCTGCCCCCAAAAACCACCTTCGCCCTCGACCTTGTGATCGAAGAAATCACCACCAACATCGCCAACCACGCCGGCCCCGCCACCGTGACGCTCGCCCTCACGGCGGCCGATGGCGTTGTCACCGGCTCCGTGCGTGACAATGCCCCCGCCTTCGACCCTCTCGCCCGCGGCCCCGTGGACACGGCCGCCGGCATTGACGAGCGCGCGATCGGCGGCCTTGGCATTCATCTCGTCAAATCCATGACCGACGCGCTCACCTACGCGCGGGAGGACGGGCACAACGTCCTCACCTTCACGTTGCCCAAAAAGGAGACGCCGTGAGCGAACTTTCCACCGCCCATGAGGCCATCGGCGAGGTGGACGTGATCGCCCCCCTCGGCCGCGTCTCCTCCGCCACCGCCAAGGCCTTTGAGGAGGCGGTCATGCCCTTTGCCACCAAGGCGAGCCCAAAGCTGGTGTTCGACCTCTCCGGCCTTGACTATATTTCCAGCGCCGGTCTTCGCGTCGTCCTCCTGGCGGGCAAAAAGGTGCGCGCCTCCGGCGGCACCCTGGTGCTCGCCGCCCTAAAGCCCTCCATCCAGGACGTTTTTGAGATCTCGGGTTTTATCGGCCTCTTCGAGGTGCGCGACACCCGCGACGCCGCAATCGCCGCCTGTTAGAGCCTCACAGCGGGCCGAAACGCAGATGCGGCAGGCTGTCGGGCCCCATGTGGCACGCGAAGGCGCCCTCGCCGGCGCCAAAGCGGGCGACGGCCTCAGCGGTGCGGCCGGCCTCAATCCAGATGCCTGACGTAGGCGCTGCGCGGGGCGCTGCCACAGGGCGATGGTGGATGTAGCGCCAGCCGTAGGGCTTTTCGATCAGCCCCACGATCGCAAAGCCCGTCTTCAAAAGGTTGCGCATGGACGGGTAGTTGCCGGGTGAGGCCTTTGCGATCACGTGGGAGGCGCCCAAGGTGCCGGCAAAGGCGATGCGGCGGCGGATGATCTCGCGCTGGAAGCCGCGCGTCCAATGGGTGGGGCGCACCGCCGAACCGTCGAGCACCAGAAGGTGCGCGTCGGGCGCAACGTGGGGGCTGAGGGCGTGGCGGTCATGCTCCTCCGCGCGCTCGGGCCGCACAACGCCATAGGCGAAGAGGCCCTCGCCATCGCGCAGCCCAAGGATGGTGCCGCCCACATCAAACACCCAAGCAAACATTGACGGGTCATCCACCCGCACCGCCGCAGGGTTCGGAACAGCCGACAGCGCCGCAAGGTACAGCGCGTAAATCTCGCCAATGTCGTCAGGCCCGAGGCGCACCTCCTCCACAGCCGGCAGAGCGCTCATCCGGCGGTCAACACGTCCGCATAGCTCAGCATGCCGAGCGGCGGGTAGAGCGACAATTGCTTGGCGAGCGGCATGTTGATGATGAGCGCGAACCGCTGCAGCGTCTCAATGGGGATGGAGGCGGGCGCAACGCCCTGCACCAAGATCTGCTCGGCCTTGTAGGCGGTGAGCTGCCCCAGCGAAAAATACCGGCTCACAAGGCTGATCAACGCGTCGCCCTGGAGCCGCTCGGTGGCCGAAAAGCCGGGCAAGCCCCGTGCCGTCGCTTGGGGCGCGACCGAGCCGATGTTGGACGACAAGAACGTGTCGGGAAGATAGTAGAGCCAGCCGGCGCCCTCGTCGGCAATTTCGTCCACAAGGTCGGCCGCACCGTCGATGATGGGTTTTCCATCCCCGTCCAGGCGGAACGTGCGCTCAATCAGCTCAAACCCCATGGGCGCCTGGAAGGCCCGCACAGCCTCCACAATGGCCCGCGCGTTGGGCTCGGTGGAGGTGTAGAGAACGCCCAGCTTTTTGAACGGGCGGTAGGCCTCCATCGCGCGCAACTGCGGCTCGGGCGGGACGACGTGGGAGGTGCCGGTGATGTTGCGGGTGGACGAGGCGCGGCTTGGCACAACGCCCGAGCGGGTGGGCGCCGACACCATCGTAAAGACGCCCGGCCGGTCGGTGATGTGTTTGTCCGGGTCCACACTGTCGGCCCGGCCAAAGGTGCCAAGGGTGACGGGCGTGCCCCACGTGTAGACAAGGTCCGGCGCCTCGGCCCGCACCTCCTCCAAGATGGCGGGGACGTTGGCGGGGTCGAGCTCGGCGCTGCGGTGGATGATGGTGACCGGGATGTCCCGCTGCTCAAAATAGGCGCGGAAGCCGCGCTCCACGTCGGTTTCACCGCGGTAGGTGATTTGAAAAATCTTAAACGGCGTTTGCGCCAGCGCCGGCCGCGCGAGCGCAACGGCGCCAAGGCCGGCAAGGGTCGCCCGGCGTGTGAGCCTCATGGTGTCCTCCCCGCCGATTTCAGCCGCAGCGCCCCATCGCCGGAGGCCATCGCCGCCACAAAGAACGCGAGCGCCCCAAAAATCACGAGCCCGCCGGTCACAAACGCGGCATGCATCGCCGATGTCATCGTCCACACAAAGCCCACCAGAAGCGGGCCGACGACGGTGCCGAGCCGCTCCACCAGGCGGAAAATGCCATAAAGCGCGCCCTCCGAAAGGTCGGGCACGGCCTGGCGGCCAAGGTCCCCCACAAGGGCCGATTGGGGCGTGGTGGAAAGCCCCTGCGCCACCCCGATCTGAAGCACCATGAGCGCTGCCCCCCAGGGTTCTGGCCACAACACAAGGTGCAGCACCGACGCCCCCGCCGCAACGCCGCCCCCCACCACAAAGGGGACGCGAAGGCCCTGCTTGTCGCTCAGCCGCGAGACGAGCGGCACCGTCACCAGCATCGCCAGCCCATAGAGCATCAACACACGGCCGATGACCGCCGGCTCAAAGCTTTTCGCAAGCTCCAGCGGCAGGAGATACATGCAAAGGCCGATCAAGAGCACCTTTGCCGGCACCGCCGTCCCGATCAGAAGGAGCGCCATTGCCGGCCGCGCCAAGAGTTTTGGCAGATCGCCAAACCGCACGGTGCCGCGGGCGGTGCGGGTCACGCCTTCGGTGCGCGGCAGGGCGACGAAGGCGCAAAGGGCCGCCACCAGCGCCATCACCGCGCTCACCTGGAAGGCGGTCGCCTCGCCAAGCCGGTCCGCGATGATGCCGCCGATGGGCGGGCCGCACAGCATCGCCGCCATGATGGCCGACACAAAAAGGCCAATGCCGCGCGCCCGCCCGCCGGCCGCGGTGCGGTCCACAACAAAGCCCTGGGCGGCGATGAAGACGGTGGCAAAGCCAAACGCCGTCACACACCGCGCAAGCGTGAAATCGATGAGCGAGCCGGCGCTGCTTGCCCACCCGTATCCGAGCGCTGCCACCAGCGCGCCGATGCGCAGCGCCCGCCCGCGCCCCGCCCGCTCCGTCACCCCGTTCAAGAACGGCTGCGACAGCGCAACAATGGCCATGAAGAGCGCGATGGGGAGCGCAATCACCACTTCTGGTGAAAGCCCCGGCACCGGCCCCGCAAGGCTTGCGATGGAGGTGGGGAGGAAGGGCCGCGTCATCTCCTCGGCAAAGAAAAACAGGAACACCGGCGCCCGCACCACGGCAAGGTTCACCGCCCCCGCCGGCCGCTCCGAAAGGTGATGGCGCGCGTCAATCGTCTCGAGCGCCTTTTGCGCGCCGCCATCGCCGGCGGCCCGTTCGCGCAGCGCCGCAAGGCGGGCCCGCCGCGCGTCCACCGCACGGTCCATTGCGGCAAGGGCCGGGTCGCTGGCGCCAGGTGGAACATCAAACCGCCCGGCCCGCGCCGCTGAAAGCCGCGTCGTGATCCCGCGAAGGCGCGCGGCGGACGGCAGTGCAAACGCAAAGGCGGTCAACTCTAGCGCCACCAGGATCGCAACCAGCAAGAGGACCGAAATGTCGATGGCCAAATCGCGCAAAACGCGCGCCTCCACCGCCCGCGGGATGCCCACCGCAACGGCGCCCACCGCCCCGTCCGCGCCGTCAATGGCGCGGGTGACGGTCGCAATGTCAGCCTCGCCGCGCCGCGCGAAGCCAATATCATCCTCCCGCCGGGCCTCGGCGGTCACGGTGCCGTCGGCGGCGAGGATTGTGGCGAACGCAAGCTCAGTGTCCTCGTCGAGCGCTGCGCGCAAAACCGCCTCGGCCCCCACAAAGCGTGGGACGGGGATGCCGTATCCCACCGCCTCGGTGGCAAGGCTTGCGACCGAGAGCGCCACCGCGTCGGCCTTCTTCTCAAGCGCGGGGACCAGAACGCCTTCCGCCCGCTCCACCGTCTTCCACGCCACCGCGCCAAGGCCGACGAGCAGAACAAGCGTCACCAGCGTGACGATGGCGGCATCAATGCGCCGCATCAGCCGGCCCCCCGCGCGGCAAGGTCCCGCTCCACCGCGTCGAGCGCTGCGTCCACCTTGTGGAGCGCATCATCAAACGCGGGGGGCAGCGTTGCCGTCTTTGGCGTGGCAAGCGCTTGGCCAAGGCGCCACCAGGCAAGGCCAAGCCCTGCCGCCACCGCCACCGCGCCCAAAACCACCGCAACCCAAGCCGCGCCGAGGATTGTGTCCACAAGGTCGGACAGCACCCCGTCGAGCGCCTCAGCGTCCGCCGCCACAATCACCCGACCCTCCGTGGTGCCAAACGCGCTCTGGATGGGCGCCACGCGCTCCAGCGGGCCGGCGGGCGCGGTGGCCCGTGTGCCCACCAGCGCAGGGTCGGACGAGAAGAGGATGCGCCCCGTCCCATCCGCCACCGAAAGGGTGCCAAGGCGGGCATCCGCCTCCCCCTCCCGCAGCAAGGCGCGGTCCAGCGCCTCTTGGCCGCGCAGCGGCAGCCCCAGCGAGAGCGCGGTTTGCGCATCGGCCGCAATGCGCCGCGCGACCGTCCCAAGCCGCTCCCCGGTCAGCTCCATGTAGGTGGCGCGCACACTCGCATAATTGAGCGCGGCGCCCAAAAAGAGTGCGGCCGCAATCAGCGGGATCAGTGTCACAAACAGCGTGAGCGTGAGAGCGCGCATGGAGGGTGCCCCGAATGTGGCACTATGTGGGCGGCGAACAGGCAGCGGGTCAACCGAACCCGATGGCTCATCCCAGGTTTCACCGCACAGTGAACAACGGGTGTGACCGCCGCCCGTCACCCGTGCGGGCCCTGACGCGGCGTGCCGGGGGTGCTACACCGCGCCGATGGGCCGGCTTTCCCTCACGCTCCTCATCGCCGCGGTGTGCCTTTCGGGGGTCACGCTGTTTTCGCTCGTGGCGGCGCGCACGCTGGAGCGCACCGAGGCGGGGCTTGCGGAGGCGCGGTTCGGCTTCGTCCTCTCCCGGGTGGACAGCGCCATTGAGCGCAGCGTCGCGCTCGGCTTCCCGCTCGCCAACCTTCCCCAGGCCGATGCCGTCTTGCAGGAGGCCCGTGTGCGCGCGCCGGCCATCCGCGCGGCCGACATTGTGTCTGAAACCGGGGTGACGCTCTTTTCCACCGATCGCGCGGCGCTGGGCGAACCCATGCCCGTCCTGTGGCAAAACGCGATCGACGATATGCGCGGCGACGTCTTCCGCGCCAACGCCCGCGGCAGCGTCAGCCTTGGCCGCACCATTGAGAATGATTTTGGCCTCACCCGCGGCTATGCGGTCGTGATTGTGGAGCGCGGCGCCCTCCCCGCGCCCTTAAGCCGGGCGGCCAACCTCGTGCCCGCCGCCGCCCCTTATGCGCTCGCCGCCGCCGTTGCCGGCGCAATCCTTGCCGCGCTCTTGCTCATTGCCGCCGCGCGCCTTCGCTTTGCCGAGCTTTCCACCCGCCCCGATCCGCGCCGGCCGGTGGACCGCGCCAACGCCCGCGCCCTTGCCACCACCGACACCGTCAACGCACGGCTCGAGACCGCCATCACCCGGATGCAAGAGCTTGATGCCGCAGTCTGAACGCAAAGACGCCGGCGAGAACGCCCGGGCCGACCGTGCGTGTGCGGCCCTCGCGCTCGCCATCGCGCTGGTGCTTTCGGCCGCAACGCTTGCCTTTACGCACTTTGCCGTCACCCCCGCGGTGGAGCGGCTGGACCTCAACGCGGCCGCCGGCGCGCAAACCGTTGCCGACGTGATCGCCGAGGACTTTGCCCGCGCCGTTGGCCTTGGCATCCCCCTTGATGCCATGCGCGGGGTGGAGGGCTATGTGAGCGCCGTCCTCTCCGATGACACGCTGGTGGGCGCGGTCGGCATTTTGGACACGGGGGAGCGGTTGCTCTTCCGCGTTGGCGAGGGGGGCGACCTTTCGATCCGCTCACCCATCCTGGTGGAGGGCGCGCTGGTGGGGACGGTTGCCGTTGCCCCGCGCACAGTTGCCCTCACCCGTGCGCGCAACGCTGTGTTTGCGGCCGGCCTTGCGCTCTCCATCGCCCTTGGTGCGCTTTGCGCGGTGCTGGCGCGCGCAGCGCTGTTGCGGCGCGTCAACCTCCCCCTGGCGCGGCTTGCAAAGTCGGGCGATGCGGTCGCCCGCGGGATTATCGCAAGCTTTGGTGAGCCGCCGCGCGCCAGCCCCGTGCGCGCCATGGGTGAGGCCGCCGCCACCGCCCTTTCGCCCGTGCGACGCCAACACCGTCGCCTCACCGCCCTTGCCGATGAGGTGCGCGCGCTCGACACCGATGGCCGCTTCCGCCCCGCCATCGACGGCGCGCTTGAGAGCCTCTCCGACCTCACCTTCGACCGGCCCTATAAGCGCCACCTCACCCGCGCCGTGTCGGTCTTGATCCCCTTTGCGCTCCTCACCGCGTTCACCGCAACGGCCCCGCTGGTGGCAAGCTTTGCCGCCGATCGCGTGGCCGGCGCCCGGGCCGAGGCGGTGGCCGCCGGCCTCACCCTTGCGCTTTATGGCCTTTCCGCGGCGGGGGGCGCCCACTGCGGCCTTCTCCTTCGCGGGCGGCTCCGGCGGCCGGCGATGACGATCCTCCTCACCCTCGCGGCGGCGGCAACCGCGCTCACCTATGCGCTGCGCGACCCGTTCGTCTTTGCCGGCGCACAAGCGTTCACAGGCTTTGCCGCCGGTTGCCTCATTGCGGGCGCGCTCTCCAAGGAGGGCGCGGCGCTCGCCGCTCCCTTTCGGGCGGCCTTGGTGGTGGGGGGTGCGCTGGCCATCGGCCCGGCGCTCGGCGCCCTTCTTGCCGAGGCGCAGGGCCGGCGCATCGCCTTTGCCACCATCGGCGCGCTGATCGCCGTTTTGGCCTTTGCCCTCTCGCTCATCCCGCAGGGAACGCCGCGCCGAGCGTCACTCTCCCGCGCGGCTCCGCGACCGGCGGCCCTCGGGGTCCTCGCGTTCGGCCTTGGCCTTGCAAGCCTTCTTGCGCTCGACGGTGGCCGCAACAGCTACCGCGAAGACTATGCCGGCCTTGCCCTCTTTGCCGCAGCGTCCGGCGGAACGCTTCTGATTGCAGCGCTCCTTCGGCCCAAATGGCCGGCAGCCGCCGCAACTGGCAGCGCCGTCCTTGTTCTGGCGCCAGTCGCCTTTGCCTTTGGCGCACCGTTTGGGGCGGCCGCGCTCCTCGGCGTTGGGGGGGCGATCACGCTTTCGGCGCGCGCCGGATGCGGCGCACCGTTCATCCTGCTCCCGTGCGGTGTTGCGTTGGCGGGCCTTCTTGAGGCGGGCAGCGGGGCCCTTGGCCTGCCACCGCTCCTCGTGCAGGCCGCGGCCATCCTTGCCCTTTGCGCCGCCATCATCACGCTCGGCCTGCGGGCCAAACGGGCGGCGCGTTAAGATGCTGTTGCGCATGCAAGTCTCCGCCCTTTTGGCCGGCGCCCTCGTCCTGATCGCGCTCGCAACGGTGGCCGTCACCACGTCCCAACGCGCCATGGACCGCGCGCGCCTCGCCGAAATTGCGGTCGGCCTCCAAAAGTCGCTGTTTGAGAACCTGGTGGACGATGAAACCCGCCAGCTCCTCTCTATCAGTCAGCGGTTGGCGGCCGACATCCTCGCCGGTGCCCCGGCAGACATCCTTGCCGGCGCACCCGCCTTGGAGCGGGGGAATGTTGCCGCGGTGGTGGATGGGGCCGGCGCCCTCGTGCGCGGCCTCCGGGTCGAGGTGGTGGACGAAAAGGGCGCGCTGGTGAGCGCCAATGGCCCGATTTTTCGCAGCCGCCCCATCATCGATGCGCCTCTGCTTGCCCAGCTTTCGCGCACCCGCACCCCGGCGCGGGGCCTGCGGCAAGACACGCCCGAGCGCTTCGTCATCCTCGCCGCCGTCCCCCTTTTGGACGATCGGCGGGTGCTGGGGGCGCTCAGCGTTGCCATGGATGCGCGCACGCTGCTCGACCGTCTTTCCCGCGAAATGGGGGAGCCGGCGTTCCTCACCTCCCCCCGCGGGCGCCTTGCCACCGGCACCAATCGCCCGCTTTGGGAGGCGGTGGACCTTGTGTTGCCACGCGATGCGCGCCGGGCCGAGCTTTTGCGCGTGGGCGCGGCCACCTACTTTGCCGCCGCCGCGATTGTGGAGGACATCAACGGCGGCGCGGCCGGCTTCCTCGTCACCCTTCGCGATGTGAGCGACACCGCCGCCCGCAGCGAGCGCACCGAGCGCATTGGCCTTGTGGGCGTGATCATTGGCGCCAGCCTGATCATCGGCGCGGTCTATGTGTTGATGCGCCAAGCCTTCCAGCCGCTGGAGGGGGCGATCGCGGCCCTCGGCGCCCTCTCCCGCGGCGAATTCAACCGCCCCATCCCCATCGGCGGCGCCAAGGAAATCGCCCGCATCAGCGAGGCGCTTGCCGTATTTCGCCGCAACGCCCAGCGCCTGTCGGAGCAAGACGATGCCATCGCCCGCCAGCGCCGCCGGCAAGAGCGCATCATCCGCCGCGAGCTGACGCGCCTTTCCACCCTGCTTGACGAAGAGGGCCGCGCCGAAATCGTGAGCGATCTCTCCGCCGTCCTCAACGAAGACGGCGAAAGCTCCGACCTTGCGCGCCTCGCAACGCTCCTCCAGCGCATGGCGGGGCGCATTGCAAGCCAACAAAACCGCCTCACCGACCTTGTGGAGCAATTGAAGGCCTCCATCGCCACCCGCGAGCGCCTCGCGGCCATCGAGCAAGAGCTCGACATTGCCCGCGACCTCCAACAGAGCTTCTTGCCCAAACCGCTCCCCCCGCACCCGGCGTTCGGCGTTTCCGGCCTCATGGAAAGCGCCAAAGAGGTGGGCGGCGACTTCTTTGACATGTTCATGATTGACGACACGCGCCTTGCGTTTGCCGTTGCGGACGTCTCGGGCAAGGGAGTCCCTGCGGCAATGTTCATGGCGATCACGCGCACGCTCCTGCGCGCAACCGCCCTCTCCGGTCGTTCACCTGGCGAAACCGTCGCCGCCGTCAACGACGTGTTGTCGGCCGACAACGAGCAGATGATGTTCGTCACCCTGTTTTATGGCGTGTTCGACAGCGCAAGCGGGACGCTCACCACCGTGAACGCGGGCCACAACCCGCCCTACCGTATTGGCGCGGCCGTTGCCGCCCTCCCGCGGGCAAAAGCCCCCGCCCTTGGCGTGATGGAAGATCTCACATTCCCCGAGGAGGTGGGCCGCCTCGCCCGGTCCGAAAAGCTCTTCGTCTTCACCGATGGCGTCACCGAAGCGTTTGACCCCAAGGGCGAGGCCTATGGCGAAGAGCGCCTTGAAGCCATCCTCGCCGCCAACGCCGACGCCGCACCGGACGCGCTCTGCCGCATCGTGCGCCAACACGTGCTCGCTTTCGAAGATGGCGGCGACCAGGCCGACGACGTCACCTGTTTTGCCCTTGAGGCAACGTAGAGGTTGCATTGCCCCGCGGGCACCGAACCCTGCTAGAGCCGTTCCGATCTGACTGTACACAGTCAGATCGGAGAAAACGGCTCGCTCTACAGTCGACGAGCAATTTACTTCGAGATGACCGTGTAAGGTCATCTCGAAATTGCTCTAGGGCATTTCGCGCCGCATACGGCGCGAGAAAAATGCCCGACCCTCTGAAAAGCGGGCGGTTTTTCTCGATCAATTGATTCCATTCGATCGAGAACCGCCCTAACCGAACACAACGCCATCCATCAGCTTGCGCGCGGTGCGCAGGATGGCCGCGCGGGTGACGGCGCCGCCCTCAACGGTCGCCTCCACGGTGAGCGCGCCGGTTGGATGCTCGATCGCAAGCCGGTGGCGCGGACCGGTGTCGAGGGTCGCCGCCGCCGCGGCCGGCCCGCCGATGAGGCAGGCGGTTGCAACACTGACCGCGCCCAGGACGCCAATGGCGCTGTGGCAGCGGTGGGGGATGAAAGTGCGCGTCATCACCGCCCCACCCCGCCGTGGCGGGCTTACAATTGTCATTTTTGGCACCGTCTGCGCCGCAACGTCGCCGAGCCGCATCATCGGCCCTGCCGCAAGGCGGATCGCCTCAAGCCGCGCCCGAAGCGCCCCGTCCGCCTCCAACGCCGCCGGCGCCTCATCGCCCGATAGCCCGAGGGCGGACGCGGCCAGCACCACACAGGGCATCCCATTGTCGATGAGCGTTGCCGGCATGCCCAAAACCTCGTCGACCGCATTGCCGGTGGGCAAAAGCGCGCCGCAGGTGGCGCCCGCGGTGTCCTGAAACGCGATGGGGATTGCGGCGGCGCCCCCCGGCACACCATCAATGTGCGCATCCCCCGCGTACTGCGGCCGGCCGTTCGGCGTCTCCACCGTCGCGACCGCAAGCTGGTCAGAATTTTCCATATGGATCACAACATCGGTGCGCGGGGCCTGCGGCGCCACCAACCCCCGCTCGATGGCAAAGGGGGCGACCCCGGCCAAAATGTTCCCGCAGTTTTGCGCGGCCGAGACGACGGCTTTGTCGACGAACACCTGCAAAAACAAATAGCTGACATCCGCATCAGGCCGCACCGCCGGCCGCACCACGGCAACTTTTGAGGTGAGCGGATCGCCGCCGCCCATCCCGTCAATCTGCCGCTGGTCGGGGGAGCCCATGATGGTGAGAAGCAGCGCATCGCGCGCCGCAGGGTCGGCGGGAAGGTCCTGCGCCAGAAAATACCCGCCCTTGGAGGTGCCGCCGCGCATCCACATGGCGCGCACACCGCTCACTAAAGCGCAAGCTCCCCCTGGCGCGGGCCGGGCTGGAGCGCCCCCTCATGGGCCAGCAGAAATTCTTTGGTCGGGAGGCCGCCGCCAAAGCCGGTCAACGTCCCATTGGCGCCCACGACACGGTGGCACGGCAACAGGATCGGGATCGGGTTTGCCCCATTGGCCGCCCCCACCGCGCGAAACGCCTTTGGCCGGCCAAGCGCCTCCGCCAACGCGCCATAACTCATTGTCTCGCCATAGGGAATTTTGGGGAGCGCTGCCCACACCGCGCGCTGGAACGCCGTCCCCTCCGGCCGCAGCGGCAAATCAAGCGGCGGCCGCGCACCGGCAAAATACGCGTCCAGCCACGCCCGGGCCGCGTCAAACCCATGGTCGGCGCGCACCCAAGAGGGCTCGGGCGCCACCTTGCGCGGCCCATCCGGAAAACTGACGCGGCAGAGCGCCTCGCCATCGCCCGCCAACAGCAACGCCCCGATGGGGCTGTCGTGCCACGTGAACTGCATCATTTCCGGAGCGTAGCACACAAGCGCGCCCCGTCGCCTCAGGCAGCGCGGTTTCAACCAACTATTCGTAGATCAACCCCTTGGCGGCGAGCTGGCCGCGCATGCCGTACATGTCGAGCCCGAGCTCACCCGCGGCGAGGCGCGCGCGCTTGGCCTCCTCCGCCTTCACCCGCGCCTCGCCTGCGGTCGCCACACGCTCGGCCGCTACGCAGGGGACGATGCAGACCCCATCATCATCCGCCACCACCACATCGCCGGGGTTCACGAGCGCCCCCGCGCACACAATCGCAACGTTCACCGAGCCCAGCGTCTCCTTCACCGTTCCTTGCGCGGAGATCGCCGTGGACCACACGGGAAACTCCATCGCCCGCAGGGCCGCCACATCACGAACGCCCGCATCAATCACCAGGCCGACCACCCCGTGCACCCTTGCCGAGGTCGCCAAAAGGTCTCCAAAATAGCCAGCGTCCGATGGCGACGTGGGGGCAAGCACCAACATGTCGCCCGGTTTCACCCATTCCAGCGCCACATGCAGCATCCAGTTGTCGGCCGGCGGGGCCGAGATCGTGACGGCCGAGCCCGCCACCGCCATCCCGGCTTTGATGGGCCGCATCGACGCGGCCATCAGCCCGGTGCGCCCCTGCGCCTCATGGCAGGTCGCAACGCCAAGGCGGCCAAGCCGCACCACAACCTCTGCGGGCGCGCGGTCAATGGCGCGCACCACCCGCCCGCTCACAGTTCGTCCACCGTGCGGGGGAAGACCGATTGGAACCCTTCCGCATACCGCGCCGCACGCCCGCCGGCCTGGCCGCCAGAATTGCGCCGAAAGTGGTTGCCACGGTTTTCCGCAACGTTGGTGTAGTAGGCCCAAAGGTGCTCTTGCCCGGCCATGCATTCGATGGCGGCGCGCTTCTTCTCCCAAACCGGCGTAATGTCGAGGAAGACGTCCGGCTTCCAGCCCATCTGCTCGGTCTGGTGCGGCTCAAACAAATAAAGCTGCGGCGCGCCAAGCACCGTTTCGCCCGGCGCGTGGCCCCACGCCTGGGCAATCATCCGGCATTCGAGGACGAACTCGGTCGTGCGCATATGGTCGGTGTTGTAGGGGTCGTATTGGGAGTGGCTGAGGATGAAGCGCGGCGCCACCTGCCGCATCAGCGCCACGAGCCGGCCCCGCGCAGCGCTTGAAAATTCAAGTGGATAGTCCCCAAGGTCAAAGAGCGAAAGGTCGTGGACGCCAAGCGCGTCCGCCGCGCATTCCGCCTCAGCGCGCCGCGCGGCCTTCACCCGGTCCAGCGTCATGCCGGGCTCTTTCCAGAGTTTTGCGCTCTCCCCCCGCTCGCCGAACGAGAGGCATACCACGCTCACCTTGTAGCCGGCCGCAGCGTGCAGCGCGATCGCCCCGCCGCAGCGCCACACAAAGTCGGCCGCGTGGGCGCTCACCACCAGAGCGGTTTTGTCGGCCATCCTTTTCTCCCCCTCAAGCCGCCGCATCATGGCATGGAACGCGGGGTGAACACAGCGGAAGGACCGGCGATGGTGGAGCTTTCCTGGGCCGCCTTTGCGCTTGCCGCCGCGGCGGTGACGCTGGCCGCGCTCGTCCAATCGGGCGCGGGGCTCGGCTTCGGGCTGATCGCAGCGCCCCTTCTGGCGCTGGTGGACCCCGCCTTCATCCCCGGGACAATCTTGTTTTTGGGGACAACGGCGAGCGCCCTTGCCACCCTTCGCGAGCGGCGCGCCGTCAACCCGCGCCTCACCCTCGCCGGCCTGTCGGGCCGTTTGCCGGGCGCCATCATCGCCGCGGCGGTGCTGACCGCAGTCTCCCCGGCGCTCTTCCAGCTCCTCTTCGCGGTCTTGATCCTGGCCGCCGTCGCGCTCTCCCTCAAAAGCCCCAAAGTCCCGCCAACAGGCCCTATCGTGTTTGTCGCCGGCGTCGTCTCGGGCGTGATGGGGACGCTCACGGCCGTTGGCGCCCCGCCCTTTGGCATCGCCCTCCAGCACGCGGCCGCGGCCGAACTGCGCGCAACGCTGAACGCGGTGCTTTTTCTGGGCGCGTGCCTCTCCATGGCGATGCTGGCGCTTTTCGGCGCATTTGGCGTTGCCGATATTTTGCGCGGCGCAGCGCTTGTGCCCTTTGCGGTGCTGGGCTTTGCGCTGTCGGGCCGGCTTGTGCGCCATCCTGAGGCGCCAAAACTCGTCCGCCCGGCCGTGCTTGCCCTTTGCGTGGGGGCAAGCGTCCTGTTGATTGCCCGCGCGCTTTTGGCATGAATGGCGGGCATGACCCCCACCGACCGCCTCATTGCCCTTGCCACCCTCCCCGAAGGCGCCCTCCCCGACGACCTTTTGCGCGTTGCCCGCTGGTCCGTCTTCGACACCCTCGTCGTGATGCGCGCGGGCCTTGCCGCCGAGGGCTCTCAGCGGCTCGAAGCGTTCGCCAAGGCCGAGGGCGGCCGCGCGGAAGCGTCGGTTGCCGGCCTTGCCGAGCTTGTCCCCGCCCGCCTTGCCTCGCTGGTGAATGGCGCCATCGCCCACGCGATTGACTATGACGACACCCATTTTGGCCACATCGGCCATGTGTCGGTGGCGGTGCTCCCGGCCGCCCTTGCGGTGGGCGAGGCCATGGGGCGCACGGGGGCCGACGTCCTCACCGCCTTTGCCCTTGGCGCCGAAGCCGCCTGCCAGGTGGGCGCCTCCCTCGGCCGCCCGCATTATCTTGCCGGCTTTCACCAAACGGCGACCTCCGGCGCATTCGGCGCCACCGTTGCCGCCGGGCGCCTCATGGGCCTCACCTCTGGCGAGTTTGCAAACGCGCTGGGGGTGACCGCAACCCGCGCCTCCGGCCTTCGCGCCACCTTCGGCACCATGGCCAAACCGCTCAACGCCGGGATTGCGGCCCAAAACGGGGTGGAGGCCGCCCGCCTTGCCGCCCACGGCCTCACCGCGGGCGATGATGGGGTCGGCGCCTTCCTCGCCGCCCATGGCGGCACCGACCAGCCCTATGACGTCCCCCCCACGCCGTTTCTCTTCCCCGACAATCGCTACAAGCTCCACGCCTGCTGCCACGGCCTCCACGCCATGATCGAGGCCCTCAAATCCCTCCCCACCGCGCATGCGGCGTCTGTCCACGTGCGCACCAACCCCCGCTGGCTCTCGGTGTGCGATCTCAAGGCGCCCCGCACCGGCCTTGAGGTCAAATTCTCCTACGCCTTCGTGGCAGCGCTGGTCCTCGCCGGCCGCCCCACCGCCGCCGAAACAAGTTTTACCGACGCCACCGCCGCCGACCCCGCCCTCAACGTCATCGCCCAAACCGTCACCGTTGCGGGCGACGACGCCTTGCCAGACGGCGCCGCCATCGTCCGCCTCACCACCGAAGACGGCACCCACCACGAGGCAACCCACGACCTTGCCGACCCCATCGCGCCCGACCATTTGGAGCGCGCCCTAAAAGACAAGGCCACCGCACTTCTCGGCGCCCCCCGCGCCACGCGCATCTTCGACGGCGTCGCCACCATGGACGCTGCCCCCGCCGGCGCCCTCCTCCGCCTCGTCGCCGACTAACCGGCGGTGCCCGTCGCCGATGAACCCGCCATGCGCCCGCAGGGCAGGCCAGGGTAAGGAACGCGGCATCGCACCCGGCCGCGGCTCCCAGTGAAGTCGCTCGGCAAGGCGCCGGAGGGGAGTGAGACCGAAGGCAGCGCCGCCCAATTGTGGTGCTGGAATGGCCGCCCATCGCCAAGAACGAAGCACGGGAATTGCCCGTTAGGCGTCGATCGGCCGCCCCCGCACGCACCGGGCATCTGCGCCAGGGTGGACGAAGCCCCCGCCCGCGCGCTTTCACGCCGGATTGCCGGTTGGCTGGCGGTCCGCATCGCCGATGAACGCGCCGTCAGCCTCCAAGGCTGCGGCAACAGCCAGCCGCGCGGCATCGCGCCGGGCCGGGGCGCCCACCGTCGCCCTCACCAACACACCGCCCTGCAACGCGTCGAAGGGGAGCGAGATCGCGGGCACCCCCGTCACCTTGTACGCGCCGGAAAAACCGGCCATTTCGAGGAAGTTCGCAACACGCATCGCGGGTGAAGCCTCCATCGGAAGCTTCCAAGGGGGTCGCCGCTCGGGACGAGACGCCCATCGGCGCGCTCCCACGAAGGATGGCCGATGAGCCGGCGGTGGGCATCGCCGATCAACCCGCCGTCCTCCTCCAGGGCGGCTGCAAGGGAGAGGCGTGCGAACGCGCGCCCGGCCGCAGCGCAACGCGTCGAAGGGGAGCGAGATCGCGGGCAGCCCCGTCACGTGGTCGGCGCTGGAAAAGCCGCCCAATTCGAGGAAGTTCGTAGCGCGCATGACGGGTGCAGCGGCCGTCGGAAGCGCCCGCGCGCATCGTCCACGGGGGTCGCCGCTCGGCACGAGACGCACACCGGCGCGCTCCCACGAAGGATGGCCGATGAGCCGGCGGTGGGCATCGCCGATGAACGCGCCGTCCGCCTCCAGGGCGGCGGCGAGGGAGAGGAGTGCGGCATCGCGCCCGGCCGCGGCGCCCTCCATCACCCCCATCAAGACACCGTTCGGCAACGCGCCGGAGGGGAGCGAGATCGCGGGCACCCCCATCACGTTGTACGCGCCGGAAAAACCGCCCAATTCGAGGAAGTTCGTAACGTGCATGACAGGTGAAGAGTCCATCGGAAGCGCCCGCGCGCATCGTCCATCGGGGTCGCCGCTCCTGAGGAGGCTCACGCCGGCGCGCTCCTATGGAGGATGGCCGATGAGACGGCGGTGGGCATCGCCGATGAACGCGCCATCCGCCTCCAGGGCGACGGCGAGGGAAGGAAGTGCGGTATCGCGCCGAGCCGCGGCGCCTACCACTGCCCCCACTGAGACACCCATGCGCAACGCGCCGAAGGGGAGCGTGAACGCCGGCATCCCCGTCACGTGGTAGGCGCCGGAAAAACCGCCCAGTTTGGGGAAGCTCGCTATAGGCATGACGGGTGAAGTGTCCATCGGAAGCGCCCGCGCGCATCGTCCACGGGGTCGCCGCTCGGCACGAGACGCCCGCCGGCGCGCTCCTATGAAGGATGGCCAATGAACGCGCCATCCGTCTCCAAGGCGGCGGCCAGGGAGAGGAGTGCGGCACCGCGCCCGGCCGCGGCGCATACCATCGCCCGCACCAACACACCCAAGGGGTCGAGATCGTGGGCAGCACCGGCACGTCTTAGGCGCTGGAGAAACAGGCCATGCCGAGGAGGTTTGCAAAATGCATCACACGTGAAGCGCCCATCGGACGCTTCCACGAGGGTAGCCGCTTGGGGCGAGACGCCCATCGGCGCGCTCCTACGGAGAATGGCCGATGAGACGGCGGTGGGCGTCGCCGATGAACGCGCCGTCCGCCTCCAGGGCGGCGGCGAGGGAGAGGAGTGCTGCATCGCGCCCGGCAGCGGCGCCCACCATCGCTCCCACTGAGACACCGCCGGGCAATGCGCCGAAGGGGAGCGAGATCGCGGGGAGCCCCGTCACGTTGTAGGCGCTGGAAAAGCCGCCCATGGTGAGGAGGTTGGCCACATGCATGGCCGGTGAGGCGTCCATGGGGAGCGACCCCAACGGCACCGCATCCACCGAGAGGGTGGGCGTGAGGACAAAATCGTGCGCGGCGGCGAGGGCGATCAGCGGCGCTGCGATGGCGCTGGCCCAGGGCGCGGGGTCGGAGCCGTGGTCGGCAGCGCCAAGGGCAGCGAGCGCGGCGGTCACTGGCTCAAGGCCCGCGGGGTCGTCGCCGACGGCGGCAAAGGTGCGCCGCGCGATGATGCGGGTCAGCGTTGGCCAAAGGTCGGAGAGACGGAACGGGGTTGGCACCCCCACCACCCGCAACCCCAGTCGGGAGAGGGCCGCCGCGCACGCCTCCGCCGCCGCACACGACGCGGGCGAGAAGGCAACGCCGCTGCGGGCCGGATCCACCAGCGCCACTGTGCGCCCCGAGAGCGAGCCCCCGAGCGCGTCCAAAAGCCCGGACCTTGCGGCTGCGACCTCCAGCAGCGCGGCACTGTCGCGCACGGTGCGTGTGACGGCGTGGGCGGTGGTGAGGGTGAGCGGATCGGCCGCCAGCGACGGCTCCAGCGGGGTGAGGCCGCGGGTGGGTTTGAGGCCAATCAGCCCCGTGTGGGCGGCGGGCGCGCGGATCGACCCTGCGCTATCGGTGGCGTGGGCGGCGGGCACGAAGCCCGCCGCCACCGCCGCCGCCGCGCCGCCGGATGAGCCGCCGACGCCATACCGCCCAAACGGGTCGCACGGGTGCCGCGTCACACCCGAGAGCGCGCTTTCGGTGGAGAGGCTGAGGCTCAATTCCGGGCTGTTGGTGGTGCCAAGGATGACGAACCCGGCCGCCCGATAACGCCCCACAATGGCGCTGTCAGCGGCCGCCACACGATCCGCAAAGCGTGCGCTGCCAAAGCTTGCCGTGCACCCCTCCACAAAGGTGTTGAGGTTTTTGATGGCGAACGGCACGCCGGCGAACAGGCCCTTAGCCGGCCCACGCGCGGGCAGGCGGGCGCGGTCGGCAAAGGCGTTGATGGTGCGCGCGTCGGCCTCGATCCGCGCGATGGCCGCCTCCGCCAGCGCCTCGGCCGACACCGCGCCCGTCCGCACGAGCGCGGCAAGCCCCATCGCATCCTCAGCCAAAAGGTTCGCCGCCGACACGCTCAGCGAGACACGTTCGCGGCGAACAGCGATTGCCGCCCGCGCGCCGGAGACATGCGCCATGGCAGCGCCGCGCCGCTCAGCCGATGCGCACGCCCCTTGGCTGGCCCGGCCGTGCGCCGAAGGATCGCCCGGCGCCATGCCGCGAGGGCCGCGACCATCCCGCCACCGCGCGGCCGAGACACGCGCCGGAGGCTGTCGCGGCCGGCCGTGCGCATCGACGAACTGGCGCTCCCCGCGACATCAGGGGCGCGGTTGTTGTCGGCGTCGGCAGGCCGTTGCGGGGTGGCGTGCGATCGTGCGTTTTGGACCGCTGCGGGGCGGGGCGGGTCGGCAACGGTGTGCGCAAGTCGCCAGTGTTGTCTCACCCACACCACCCCTCGTGCGCCGGGAGGGCATCGCGGCCCGCCGGTGGCACGACAAGCAAGGCGTCGGCCAAGGGCAGCGTTCCATCGTGAAAGCAGAAAGCCCCCATCGCCATCCCCTCAATTGTGCGACGCCGCAAAGCGACTATCTTCCAGCGTGTCATACGGGAGATCGTGCCATGACCACCACAACCTTTCGCCCCCTCGCCGCCGACACTGCGCCCAAGTCCAAAACATCGCTCGGCGCGATGATTGCCGCCGCCCAGCGCCTCGCCCTTGCTGCGGACGCCGCGCGCGCGGCTGACCCGCGCGACATTGCCATCCTCACTGGAAAATCTTCTAAAACGCCCACCCGTTGAAGGGCGTCGACCTCACATCCCTGCACTGCCTGGTGACGGTGGCGCGGGAGGGCAGCATTGCGGCCGCCGCACGCAGGCTCGGCCTTGCGGTGTCGGCCGTCTCCACCCGCGTGTCGGCGCTGGAAGATGCGCTCGGCACAACGCTTTTGGACCGCACCACCACAGGCGCCCGGCTCACCCCCGAGGGGCAAACGGTGCTGCGCCGGGCCGAGCGCATCTTGGAACTCACCCACCTCCTTGCCGAAGATTTGGCGCCCCACGAGGCGGGCTTGGTGGGTGAATTTCGCCTCGCCATTGTGGCGGCCGCGATGTCCGGCCGACTTGCTGAGGATCTTTCCGCCTTCATCCGCGAGAACCCGGCCATCAGCGTCTCAGTCTTTGAGGGCACCAACCGGGAGGCGGGGCGCGCGGTGGCGCAAGGGTCGGCGGATGTGGGCGTTTTGGTGGACCACAACCTGCCGCCGGGCCTCTCGCGCACCCCCTACGCGCGGGACCCGATCTGGGTGATTGCGCAAAAGGGCCATCCGCTGTTTGCCGGCCGCGAGGCGGATGATCCGTTGCGGTTTGACGAGGTGATCGGCCACGACCTGGTGGCGCTCACGGGCGCGGCGTCGGTGGAAAGCCTTGCCGCGATGGCGGCGGACGCGGGGCAGGAGGCGTTCCACAAGACCATCGAAGTTTCGCGCCACGATTCCCTTCGCCGGCTGGTGGAGGCGGGTCTTGGCATCGGCCTTTTGCGCGAGAGCGGCGTGAAGCGTTATCTCCCGGTGCTGGCCATCGAGGGTCGCCCGCTTGCCGAAACCTGGGCCGCCCGGCGCCTATGCGTCGCGGTGCGCGAGGGCGCGATCCTCAGCCGCGCCGCAAGCCGCTTTGCCGAGCATTTGCGCGCCAACGCGGAGACGCACTGAGCCGTCAGGCCCGCACCGAGGGACGCTCGGCTCGCTCGCGCGCAAGGGTGCGCTTGGCTTTCAGATCCGCCTTCAAATCCGCAATGGGCGGCGCGTACAAAAAGCCGAACGACACGCACCCGTCGCGCCCCTCCACCGCGTGGTGCATCTTGTGCGCTTGCACAAGGCGTTTCAAATACCCCCGCTTGGGCACATAGCGAAACGGCCACCGCTCGTGGACGAACCCATCGTGCACCACAAAGTAGAGAAAGCCGTAAACGATAAAGCCGATGCCAATTTCGGTGAGCGGCCACACGCCAAACGAGCCGGCCATGATGAAAACGGCCGAGACGGCCGAAAACACCACCGCATAAAGGTCGTTGCGCTCAAACGGCCCTTTAGTCTCCTCATGATGGGAGCGGTGCCACCCCCAGCCGAGCGGGCCGTGCATGACGTACCGGTGGGTCACGTAAGCAAAGCCTTCCATCGCGATGACGGTGGCAAGCACGATGGCGACCGACACAATCATGACAATCCCTTTTGCGCACGATGCACCGCCGGCAACCGCCACCAGGGCGTGGTGGGCGAAAGGTGATGCTCGTGGTGGTAGCCAAAGTGAAAGCAGGTCAGCAGTGAAACCGGCCAGGAAAAGTCATCCGTGCGCGAGCGGTGATCGTCCAAGAACTCTGCCGCCTCGTGCCGGTGGGGGCGGTATGTTCCAAAATAAAACAGCTGGAACGCCGACAAGATCCCCGGGATGGCATAGAACAGGATGATGTTGACGACTGGCGGGCCGAGGACCACCACGTAAAGCGTCATCGCAACGCTGATGGAGACAAACTCGCGCCAGGTGTAATAGTGGCGCATGAAGCGGGCGAACCAGGGCCAAAACGCGTAAGGATTGTCGGCGTTAAAGTCCGGATCCTCGGCGGTGCCGGGGCGGCGGTGGTGCTTGTGATGCTCGGGCAAAAGCCGATCATAGTGGAACGCGGCATAAAGGAAGAGCGCCACGCGGCCGAACCAGCGGTTGACCGGCGGGCGGCCCGGCGCCAACGACCCATGCATGCAGTCGTGCGCGATGATGAAGAGGCCGGTGAAGAGCCAGGTCTGCACCGCAATCATCAAAACGGGTGCGACGATCGGAAGCGCTGCCCAATCCACCACATAAACTGCCAGAATGTGCGCCACGATCCAGGCGCCGATCACGGTGGTGGCAAGGCCAACGCCGATGACGGTCTGTCGGTCGCGCGCGGCGGAGCGGGCGGCAAGGTCTGCGGTGGTCAACGCGGGCCCCATCGTCTGGTTCATGGCGGATAAATGGCCATATAACACGGGTGTCAGACGGTGCGAGGACCAGGATGGAACGACTGATTATCGCAGGCGGCGGCCTGTCGGGCGTCCTCACCGCCATGGCCGTCAAAACGGCGCGGCCCGAGGCCCACCTCACCCTCATCGAGCAGGGCGAGACGCTGGGCGGCAACCACACCTGGAGCTTTTACGAAACCGACCTTGATGCGCGCGGCACCGCCCTCATCACCCCCATGATCACCTATGCGTGGGACGGGTATGAGACCCGCTTTCCGGACCTGTCGCGCAGCTTCTCCACCGGCTACCGCACCATCAAATCGCGCCAGCTGCACGAGGTGGCGATGGCCGCCCTTGGCCCTGCCGTGCGCCTCAACACACCCATCGAGGCGGTGGACGACCGCGGGGTGACCCTCACCGGTGGCGAGCGGCTCTCGGCCGACACCGTGATTGACGCCCGCGGCGCGCGCGAGCTGAAGGGCACGGTGCTCCGCTGGCAAAAATTTCTCGGCCGGGAGGTCAAGCTTGACGCGCCCCACGGGCTCACCCAGCCCACCATCATGGACGCCACTGTCTCCCAGATTGACGGCTACCGGTTCGTCTACCTCCTCCCCTTCACCGAAGACACGCTCCTCATCGAGGACACATACTACTCGGAAGGCGCCGAGATTGACCGCCAAGCGCTCCACAAGCGCATTGACGATTATGCCGCAAGCCGCGGTTGGCGCATCGTGGCGGACAACGAGCAGGAGCGCGGCGCCCTCCCCCTTCTTCTGTCGGGCGATTTTGCAAAAATGTGGCAGCACGCCTCGCCCCCGGGCTCAGGCGTCCCGCTTGGCCTTCGCGCGGGGCTTTTCCACCCGGTGACGGGCTATTCGCTGCCCGCCTCCGTGCGCGTTGCGATCGCGATCGGCGACCTTTCCGGCCCCCTCACCACCGAGCGGGTGCGCGCGGCGGTGAAGGCGCTCGCGCAGGAGCATTTTCGCTCCTCATCCTTCGACCGGCTTCTCAACCGGTTCC
Source organism: Pseudomonadota bacterium (assembly GCA_039034015.1). Lineage (GTDB taxonomy): Bacteria > Pseudomonadota > Alphaproteobacteria > Rhizobiales > Amorphaceae > Acuticoccus. Next base: position 52,510 of record JBCCBM010000019.1, read on the forward strand.
TCTTCCTTGCCGGCCGGCCCGAAAACCGGCACCGCGTCCTTGCCCGCTTCCACACCATGCCCCAGGGCCTGATTGAGCGGTTTTATGCCGGCCGCCTCCCCCCGCTGGAGCGCATCAGGATCCTGTTCGGCAAGCCGCCTATCCCCATCCACCAGGCGGTGATGGCGCTGCCCGAACGCGCGGCGCACGTCCTGCGCTAACCGGCCAAGACGTCGTCCATCGAATAAAGGCCCGGCGCGCGGCCCGCGACCCAGCGCGCCGCCACCACCGCGCCATTGGCAAAGAGCGAGCGGTTTTCGGCAATGTGCCCAAGCCGCACCCGCTCGCCATCAAGGGCGAGGATCACCTCGTGCTCGCCAATCACCGTGCCGCCGCGAAGGTTCGCAAACCCGATGGTGCCCGCCGGCCGCGCGCCCGTCTGCCCCTCGCGGGCGTAAACGGCCGTCTTGTCCAGCGCGACGCCACGCCCGTCAGCCGCCGCATGGCCCAGCATGAGCGCAGTGCCTGAGGGCGCATCCACCTTCCGCCGATGGTGCATCTCCAAAACTTCGAGGTCCGCCCCCGGGAGCGCGGCCGCCGCCTGCCGCACCAACCGCGCCAAAAGGTTGATGCCGAGCGACATGTTGCCCGATTTCACGATGGCCCGCTCCCGCGCGAGCGCTCCGAACCGCGCGTCGTCATCGGCGCAGAAGCCCGTGGTGCCCACAACCAGCGCTTTGCCGGGGGCAAGCGCCTCTGCGGTGGCAACGCTGGTGGCCGGCGTTGTGAAATCAATCACCACATCGGCTTCGGCAAAATCGCTGGGCGCGATGCGTGTGCCCGTGGTGCCAATGCCCGCCAGAAGGCCCGCGTCGGCGCCGATGGCGGGGGACCCCTCACGCTCGCTGGCGGCGACAAGCGTCATATCCTCCGCCTCGACGACGGCGGCCACAAGCGTGCGGCCCATCCGGCCCGCCGCGCCCACAACGCCAACGCCAATCATTGCCCAGGCTGCGGGCCGTCGTAGCCCTCCACAATCAAGATATCACCTTCGCTATACTTGCGCCGCTCCACCGAGGCGGCCGCATACCCCTCGGAGTTAAAACAGTCGAGCGCGGCTTGGTAGGACGGAAACTCGATCACCACGCAGCGCGGGCGGAGCGACCCTTCGATCAACTCGGACTGGCCGCCGCGCACCAAAAACCGCCCGCCGAACGCTTTGATCGGCTCTTGGTTGAGCGGCACGTATTTGGTCTTATACGCATCCACATCGCTGACCGTGTTGTGCACGATCCAATAACCCTTCGCCATCAGCGCTCTCCCCGTTCCTTGTCTCGCTCAGCCTTTAGCGCAAACAAAAGGTCGAGCGCCTCCCGGGGGGATAGGGCGTTGGGATCGATGGCGTCCAGGCGTTTTTCAAGGCTGTCGCTCTGGGGCTCGGCCTCAGGCTCAGGCGCTGCGGCAAACAACGGCAGCGCGGCGTCGAGCGCTGCGCGCGCGGCCCCCCGATCACTCTCCTCAAGCCGGGCCAAAACATCCCGCGCCCGGCGCACCACGGGGAGCGGCAGGCCCGCAAGCCGCGCCACCTGCACGCCGTAGGACCGGTCCGCCGCCCCCGGCGCCACCTGGTGGAGGAACACGATGTCGCCCTTAAACTCCTTCACCCGCATGGTGGCGCATTCGATGCGCGGGCGGGCGGCAAGGGCGGTCAGCTCGTGATAGTGGGTCGCGAAGAGCGTGCGGCACCCTGTGTCCGACAAACGCTCCAGCGCGGCCCAGGCGATGGAAAGGCCGTCAAAGGTCGCGGTGCCCCGGCCGATCTCATCCAGCACCACCAGCGCGCGCGGGCCGGCCTGGTTCAGAATAGCCGCAAGTTCCACCATTTCGACCATGAAGGTGGAGCGGCCGGCCGCCAGATCGTCCGACGCGCCGATGCGCGAAAAGAGCCGATCCACGCACCCCACATGGGCCGAGACCGCCGGCACGTAGGCCCCCGCTTGCGCAAGCACCGCAATCAACGCCGTTTGCCGCAAATAGGTCGACTTGCCGCCCATGTTGGGCCCGGTCAGGATTTTTGCGATCGCCAGCGCGCCCCCGTCCGGCGACAAATCGCAGTCGTTGGGCACAAAGCGGGAGGCATCGTCCATCGCCGCCTCCACCACAGGGTGCCGCCCGCCCTTGATGGCGAGCGTCATGGTGTCATCGACCACGGGCCGCGACCAACCCCGCGTGACGGCCACCTCGCCGAGGGCGGCCGCCACATCCACCTCCGCCAGCGCATCGGAGATGGCGGCCAGAAACGGACGCGCGGCCACAATGTCGGCGACGAGGCTTGCAAAAATCGCGCTCTCGTGGGTGCGCGCATCGTCCGTGGCGGCGAGGATTTTGCGCTCCAGCTCACCCAGCCGCTCGGTGGTGAAGCGCATTTGGTTGGCGAGCGTCTGGCGGTGGACAAAGCCCTTTTCGCGCAGCCGCGCGCCGTGGCTCGACGGCACCTCGATGAACCAGCCAAGCACCGCGTTGTGCTTGATTTTCAGCGATTTGACGCCCGTGTCGTCCGCATACTCGGCCTGGAGCGCGGCAATCACGCGCCGGCTGTCATCCCGCAGCGCGCGGGCAGCATCCAGCGCATCGGAAACGCCGGCCGCCACCGTGCCATCGGGCGCGTTGGCCGCGGCCGCCCGCTCATCCAGCGTTTGCGCGATGGTGTCGCCCAGCGGTCCCGGCGCCTCGGCAAGCGCTGCCTTGGCCGCCGCGACCCGCTCCGCCCCATCGGGCAACACCGCGGCGACAGCGCCCGCGACGCGCAAGGTGCGCCCGATGGTGAGGGCATCGCGCGGCTGCGTGCGTCCGGCGGCGAGGCGGCCAACGGCGCGCATCATGTCCCCCGCGCCCTTCAGCGCTGCGCGGACAGCCGCCCTCGCGGCCCCATCATCCACAAAGGCCGCCACCGCCGCCTGCGCATCAAGAATGTCGGGCACGATGGTGGAGGGGCTTGCAAGCCGCGCGCAAAGCCGCTGGGCGCCAACGCCGGTCACCGTCTCGTCGATGGCGGAGAGCAGCGTCGGCCCGCCCGGCTTTTGCGGGGTGGTGAGTTCCAGGCTGAGACGGGTTGCTGCGTCAATCGCAAGGCTGGCGGCGGGCGCATCCTTCGACGGCGGGTCAAGGGGCGGCGCATTGTCGATCTGCGTTTCATCGAGATAGGCGAGGAGCATCAAGCCCGCCCGCGCCTCCGCCGCGCCAAAGGTGCCGAAGGCGGCAAGGTCGGCAACGCCAAACGCGCTCGCAAGGCCTTTTGCGGGGTCGGCGGTGCGCGGCGGCACGAAGGGCGTTTGCGTCACCCCCTGCCGCGCCGGCACGTCTAGCCCCGGCGGCACCAACACCTCCACCGCATCAAGCCGCACCAACGCGCTCAAAAGGTCGGCCGCTGCCACATCCGCCAGGGTGAACGCGCCGGACGCCACATCCGCCGCCGCAACGCCCACGCGATCTTGAGCCGGTGCAAGCGCCACCAGCCGTCGGGCGCGGGAGGGGTCGAGCAGCGCCTCCTCGGTGAGGGTGCCGGGCGTTACAATGCGGGTGACGGCGCGCGCCACCACCGATTTTGCGCCGCGCTTCTTCGCCTCGGCCGGATCCTCCACCTGCTCGGCAATCACGACGCGGAAGTTTTGCGCGATCAAGCGCGAGAGGTACGCCTCCGCGGCATGGACGGGGACGCCGGCCATGGGGATCGGCTCGCCCTTGTGGGTGCCGCGGGTGGTGCAGTGAATTTTGAGCGCTTTGGCGGCCACATGGGCGTCGTCAAAGAAGAGCTCGTAAAAGTCGCCCATGCGATAGAAGAGCAGGCCCTCGGGGTGCTGGGCCTTAATGGTGAGGTACTGCGCCATCATTGGTGTGACCGCCTTGTCGGCGGTGGAGCGCGCGGCGGGAGCGTCGTCAGTCACCGTGCGATCCAAAAACTGCGTGTCCATGGTGGGCCCTCCCAGACAAACACCATGGCGGGAGGGGTTTTTGGCCAGCAACGGGGTTTTGCGGCCGCTCCACACTTTTGCACCCTCATATCGCTTTGCGCCAACCGGCCTTAGGGAATACCGTCCGCCCAAACTGACAAGAGGGGCGTTCCGTGGACGATGGCAAAGGCAAAGGGCGGCGGGCCATCACCGACGCCGACGCGCTCGAGTTTCACCAGCGCGGCCGCCCGGGCAAGCTGGAAATCTCGCCCACCAAACCGATGGCAACCCAGCGGGACCTGTCACTCGCCTACTCCCCGGGCGTTGCCGTCCCCGTGCGCGCCATTGCCGAAGAGCCCGACCGCGCGTTTGACTACACCACCCGCGGCAACGTCGTCGCCGTCATCTCCAATGGCTCGGCGATCCTGGGACTCGGCAACCTTGGGGCCCTCGCCTCAAAGCCGGTGATGGAAGGCAAAGCCGTCCTCTTCAAACGCTTTGCCGACATTGACGGCATCGACATCGAGGTCGACACCCAGGACGTTGACGCCTTCATCAACGCGGTGCGCTATCTCGGCCCCTCCTTCGGCGGCATCAACCTAGAAGACATCAAGGCGCCCGACTGCTTCGTCATCGAAAGCCAGTTGCGCGAGATGATGGACATCCCCGTCTTCCACGACGACCAGCACGGAACCGCCATCATCGCCGCCGCCGGCCTCATCAACGCCGTGCACCTCACGGGCCGCGAACTGTCCGACACCAAAATTGTCTGCAATGGCGCAGGCTCCGCCGGCATTGCGTGCGTGGAGCTCATCAAGGCGATGGGGGTGCCCGCCAACAACATCATCCTGTGCGACACCAAGGGCCCCATTTACGCCGGCCGCCAGGAGGGGATGAACCAGTGGAAGACCGCCCACGCCGCCGAGACTGACGCCCGCACCCTTGCCGAAGCGCTGGACGGGGCGGACGTTTTCTTCGGCCTTTCGGTGAAGGGCGCCATGACCCACCAGATGGTAAAATCGATGGCGAAGGAGCCCATCATCTTCGCCATGGCCAACCCCGACCCGGAAGTGACCCCCGAGGAGGTCGCCGAGGTGCGCGATGATGCCATCGTTGCCACCGGCCGGTCGGATTACCCCAACCAAGTCAACAATGTGCTCGGCTTTCCTTACATCTTTCGCGGGGCGCTTGATGTGCGGGCGACCGCCATCAACGAGGACATGAAGATCGCGGCCGCCAACGCGCTCGCCACGCTGGCGCGCGAGGATGTGCCCGACGAGGTGGCCGCTGCCTACCAAGGCCAGCGCCCGCGCTTTGGCAAAGAATACATCATCCCCGTGCCGTTCGACCCGCGGCTCATCTCCACCATCCCGCCGGCGGTCGCCAAGGCTGCGATGGACTCCGGCGTTGCGCGCCGGCCCATCGTCAACATGCACCGCTATGCCGAAGAGCTGTCGGCCCGGCGCGACCCTGTGGCGGGCTCCCTCTCCCGCATCTTTACCAAAGTGCGGCAAAACCCAAAACGCGTGGTGTTTGCTGAAGGGGAAGAAGAGGCCGTCATCCGCGCCGCCGCCTCGTTCGTCGCGCAAGAGCTTGGCACAGCCGTCCTCATCGGGCGGGAAGAGACGGTGCGCGAACAGGCGTACGAGGCCGGCATTGAGCTGCGCGCCGGCATTGAAATCCAAAACGCGCGCCTCTCCCGCCGCAACGGCGACTACACGCAGTTTTTGTACGCCAAACTCCAGCGCCAGGGGCATTTGTTCCGCGATTGCGTCCGCCTCATCAACCAGGACCGCAACTTCTTCGGCGCCACCATGGTCGCCATGGGTGATGCGGACGCGATGGTGACCGGCGTCACCCGCTCCACCGCCGTCGCGCTTGATGCGGTGCGCACCGTCATCCCTGCAAAGCCAGGGCACCGGATCATCGGCGTGTCGCTGGTGCTGGCGCGCGGCCGGGCCGTCCTGGTCGCCGACACCGCCGTCCACGATCTGCCGACCCCCGAAGAACTGGCCGACACCGCCGAAGAAGCCGCCCGCGTTGCCCGCCGCCTTGGCTACGAACCGCGCCTTGCGATGCTGGCGGCCGCAAACTTTGGCAACCCGCCCTCAGAGCGGGCCGACCATGTGCGCGAGGCCGTCGCCATCCTCTCCAAACGCCGCGTCGATTTCGAATTCGACGGCGAGATGCAGGCCGACGTTGCCCTCAACCCCGACCTCATGGCCGCCTACCCCTTCGCCCGCCTCTCAGGCCCCGCGAACGTCCTCGTCATGCCCGCGCTCGCCGCGGCGTCCATCGCCACAAAAATGCTGCAGGAGCTCGGCGGCTCCACGGTTCTGGGCCCCATCCTGGTCGGGCTCGACAAGCCGATCCAGATCGTGCCGTTTGGGGCGCGCGATGCAGACCTTGTGAACATGGCCGCCATTGCAAGCTTTGGGGTGAACTGATCGCTTGAGGCGCCCCCGTGAGCCTTGAGCCCCTCCTTGCCGAGCCCTCACCGGTGCCGAGCCACGCGTTTGCGGCCATGGCCGCCCTCGCCCTCGGCATCATCCAGTTTGCGCGGCCCAAGGGCGGCGGCCTTCACAGGGTGCTCGGCTGGACCTGGGTGTCTTTGATGGCCTACGTCGCGGCAAGCGGGCTGTTTATCTACAATTTGCGGCTGATTGGCCCGTTCAGCCCCATCCACATCCTGTGCCTCATCACGCTCGCCAGCCTCACCACCGGCGTGCTTGCCGCGCGCCGCGGCCGTATCGGCGAGCACCGCGCCACCATGCGCTCCCTCTTTGCGCTCGCGCTGGTGGTGACCGGGTTTTTCACCTTCATCCCCGGCCGGGCCATGTGGGACGTCATCACCGGCGGCTAACGTTTCCGGCGTTTACCGCCCAAACGCTGCCCGCACCCGCGCCCGCACCGCCGGATAAATGAAGCGCGCTGCGACCGAAACGCCGAGACGCCACGCGTTCGGGTCATCATACCGGCCGGCGGAGATCGCAATCACCAGGCCCTCGGCGGGGTGCACCGCCACGCGCTGCCCGCCATTGCCAAAGCCTGCGCGCCATTCCGACAAAAGCCCCGGCCACGAGACATACGTGAAATAGCCATAGCCAAGGCCGGTGGGCTCATAGGCCTTGGCGGTGAACATTTCTTCGATGAACGCTGGCGACACAATCGCCGTCTCACCAAACCGGCCGCCATTGGCAAGCACCGCGCCGATCTTGCCAAGGTCGGGCAGCGTGAGGCGAAGGCCGGATGCGGCGGCCGGCCCCGCGCCCTCGCGCCCCACCCACTCAAACTCCGTGATGCCGAGCGGGGCAAAGAGCACCGCCTCGGCATAGTCGTCGAGCGCCATCCCTGTGCCGCGCTCGATGAGTTCGCCAATCAGCGCGGTCGCCCCGCCGGAATAATTCCAGGTGCTGCCGGGCTCGGCCACCACCTTGCGGGAAAGAACATAGGCGATGCGGTCGTCGGCCTGCTCCATGGCGATTTCAGAGTTTTTGGGGTCGGTGTAGGGGAGCGTTTCGTCCCATTCGAGGCCCAGCGTCATGGTGAGGGCGTGCTCAATGCGGATGGCCTCGCGCCCTTCGCCGAGGGCGGCGTGGTCGGCGAATGCGTCGTAAAGCGGGGTGTCTGCCGGGGGCACTTTGCCGGCCTCCAGCGCGATCCCGTAGAGAAGGGCAACCACGGTTTTGGAGACTGATCGCACATCGTGGAGCGTGTCAGGCCCGTGGGCGACCACGCCAAGGTCGCGGCCCCAGGCGGTGTCTTCGCCGTCGAAATAGACGTTCGCCAAGACCTCGCCATCCAGCGTTGCGTAAACGCCGTGGAGGCCCGTGAGGCTGCCGGCCTCAAACGCGTCGCGGATTTTTGCGTTGAGCGGCGCCTCGGCCATGGCAGGGCCCATCAGGAAAAGCGCGGCAAGGGCGCTAATCGATGGCCGCCAACACCGCTTCAAGGGTGGAAAACATCTCATCGATCTGATCCTCCGACACAATCAGCGGCGGCGACAGGGCCACAATATCGCCGGTGACGCGCACCATGAGCCCCGCATCAAACGCGCGCTCCACCGCCTCATAGCCCCGCGCGCCGGGCGCCCCGTCGCGCGGCGCCATCTCGATGGCGGCGACAAGGCCAAGGTTGCGCACGTCAATCACATGGCGCGCGTCGGCAAGCCGGTGCGCCCGCTCTTCCCACAGGGGGGCGAGCGTTGCGGCCCGCTCAAACAAGCGCTCCTCGCGATAGGTGTCGAGCGTTGCAAGGGCCGCAGCGCAGGCGAGCGGATGGCCAGAATACGTGTAGCCGTGGAAGAATTCGATCAGCGGGCCACCGGCCGCCACCACCCCATCATAGATGTGGCCGCCCAGCACCACAGCGCCCATGGGGACGGTGGCGTTGGTGAGCCCTTTGGCCAGCGTCATCATGTCGGGCGTGACGCCAAAATAGTCGGCAGCGGAGGGGGCGCCCAGGCGCCCAAAGCCCGTGATCACCTCGTCGAAGATGAGGAGGATGCCGTGGCGATCGCAAATCTCGCGCAGGCGCTTCAGATACCCCACCGGCGGGACGAGAACGCCCGTGGAGCCGGCCATCGGCTCCACAATGACGGCGGCGATGGTGGACGCATCGTGGAGCGCCACCATGCGCTCCAAATCGTCGGCAAGGTCGGCGCCATGGGGCGGCTCACCGCGGCTGAACGCGTTTTGCGGCAGGTGCGTGTGGCGAAGGTGGTCGACCGCCGGGAGCTGCGCGCCAAACTGCGCCCGGTTTTTGACAATGCCGCCCACCGCCATGCCGCCAAAGCCGGACCCGTGATAGCCCCGCTCGCGGCCGATGAAGCGCGTGCGCCCCCCCTCGCCCCGGGCTCTGTGGTAGGCGAGCGCGATCTTGAGCGCTGAATCCACCGCCTCCGACCCAGAATTGCCGAAGAAGACGTGGTCGAGCCCCTCGGGCAGCATTGAAGCGACGCGGCTTGCCAGGGTGAAGGCCGCCGGGTGGCCGTATTGAAAGGTCGGCGCAAAGTCGAGCTCGGCCACCTGGCGCTGCACGGCCTCCACAATGCGCGGGCGGCTGTGGCCGGCGTTCACGCACCACAGCGCCGCCGAGCCATCCAAAATGCGCCGGCCATCGTCGGCCGTGTAGTGCATGTCTTTGGCCGACACCAACAGCCGTGGGGCGGACTTAAACGCCTTGTTGGCCGTATAGGGCATCCAGAACGCTTCAAGGTCGTTGGGGCGGCGAACGATGGCGTCCATGGCAAAAACCCTTTAGTTGAGCGCGGCGTGCACCGCCTCGGCGCGCGGGATCGGCGCAATCGCCCCATACCCTTCCACCGAGAGTGAAGCGGCCACCACCGCATAGTGCGCCGCATCCGCAACGCTGTCTCCCGCCGAAATTCTTGCAAGGAACGCGCCGTCGAAACAATCGCCCGCGCCGCTGGCGTCCTTGAGCGCGGCCTTGCGCGAGGGGACGATGAGCCGTTCATCCCCCAGCGCCACGCGCGCGCCGTCTTCGCCCACCGTGAGCGCGACGACGTTGGGCCCCAGATCGCGATAAAAATCAACGATCTCGTCCGGGTCCGTAAGGCCGGAGAGCGCCCGCGCGTCGTCCATGCCAGGGAGCGCAATGTCGACGAAGCGCATCGCATCGTGGATGACGGCGCGCGCCCGGTCGACTGGCCAGAGCAGCGTGCGAAGGTTCGTGTCGAGGGAGACGGTGACCCCGGCCTCTTTGGCAAGGCGCATGGCGGCAAAGCACGCATCGCAGGCCGACGGCGAGATCGCCATCGAAATCCCCGAAAGATGGAGGATTTTGGCCGAGCAAATGGCGGCGGCCGAAATATCGTCCGGCCGCATCAAAGCCGCGGCAGAGCCTGCCCGGCGGTAGGTGAAGCGGTGGCCCTCATCGCCATGGTGGATGAAGTAGATGCCGGTCGGCGCGCTGGGGACGCGGCGCACAAAGTCGGCCGAGACGCCTTCGGCCGCCCACAGCGCCATCAGGCCGTCGGCAAATTCATCATCGCCGAGGTGGGTCAGCATCGCGGTGTTGGCCCCCTGACGGGCCGCAGCGATTGCCACATTGGACGTGTCACCGCCAAAGCCTTGCACCCATGTGCCATCGCGCTGGTGGTTGAATTCCACCAGCGGTTCGCCAAGGCACACAATCATGGGCGGGCCGCGCGGGCAGCGTCAGCAAAGGTGTGGGCGGCAGCGGCCACATCAGCCAGCGCCTTGCCGGGCTTATAAAGGCTCGACCCGATGCCGACGCCATCGGCCCCGCCCGCCAGCCAATCGCCAAGATTTTGCGCGTCCACCCCGCCCGTCACCACAAGCTTTGTGCCCTCGGGGAGGACGGCGCGCATCGCCTTCACGACCTTTGGCGAAATCCCGTCACCGGGGAAAAGTTTGAGCGCATCCGCCCCCGCGTCCAGCGCGTCAAACGCCTCGGACGGGGTGAAGACGCCGGGCACCGAGATGAGGCCGCAGCGCTTTGTGGCGCGCACCACCTCGGCGTTAAAATTGGGGGAGACGACGATGCGCCCGCCCGCATCCGCCACCCGCGCCACATCCTCCGCCTTCAAGACTGTGCCAGCGCCCACCATGGCCGCCTTGCCAAAAAGGTCCGCCTGGATGCGGATCGATTTGAACGGGTCGGGCGAGTTGAGTGGCACTTCCATCACCGGGATTTTGGCCGCCACCAGCGCCTCGCCGACCCCTTCCGCCTCGCCGGGCGACAGGCCGCGCAGGACGGCAACGATGGGGATTGCGGTGAGGGCGTCCTCAAGGGTCATGGGTGGGCTCCGGTGAGTTGGACGAGGTCTAACCTCCCCCTTGCGCGCGCAAAGTGTCGCGCCGCCGCCGCCCCGTCAACGCATGGCAGCCAAGAGCGGGCAATCGGCTGAACAATCGTTCAGGTGACACGCGTCACAGCCACCGCCGCGCGATCGCCACATATCAGGATGACCGCGAGAGAGTTCGGATTTCAATCGCAAAGTCAGCATCATAAAGGGATTTGGCCATGAGCAACTTTTTCTTTGAAGGCGAAGCGGAATCCACCTTCGATTTTTCGATCAACGCCACACCGGACGACACCCAAAACGTGTTTGACGCCGTCCCGAGCTTTGAACACATGCCCTGGGGCGAGGGAACGCTCCCCACCGATAACGTCAACGACGAGGGCCCGGCAAAGCCCTGGTACCCCGCAAAGCCCAAGGGCGACGAGGTCCCCGACATGAGCGTCGACGACGACGGCCTTTTCCTGATGTGAGCCTTTAACAAGGCGGCTCCGTTTAAAGGAGCCTCAGAGAAGGCGGCTCCGGTTAAAGGAGCCTCAGAGAAGGCGGCTCCGTTTAAAGAAGCCTCAGAGAAGGCTGCTCCGTTTAAAGGAGCCTCAGAGAAGGCTCCGGGCACGGGCAACGGCAAAAAGCCCCATCGCCGTTGCCGTGTCCGGCGCCGTGGTCGCCGGGATGCCGAACCGCCCCAGCGCGTGGGCATAGGCCGACGACAGGGTTGCCCCGCCCACAATGGTGACCGCCGAGCGATCGGACGCGTTGGCCGCCACCTCGCACCCAATCAAGAGGCCCGACAAAAAGCTGCGCGTTTGGAAAGGCTTCAGCCGGTCAAACAGCGTCTCGGCGCGGATGCTGAAGAGCCGCGCCAGAAGATCGCCGGGCATGGCAAGCTCGGCCGCCGCCTCAAGCCCGCTGTCGAAGGCGGCGGGGTCGTCATCCTCGGTCATCGTCTTTGACAAAATGGTGTGGCCGGCGATGGCGCCGAAAAGGTCGCCGGTCATCGCGGTGGTGAAGGCTGCAATCTTCCCCTCGTCCAGCGTTGCCCATTTGGAGTGGGTGCCCGGCAGCACAAACCGCCCGCTGGTGAGCCCGAGCGCTGCGGCGGCGCCAAAGATTTGCGTTTCTTCCCCGCGCATCACATCGGCAAAGCCCGGCGGGGGCGCCGCGGTCGCAAGGCCGGGGATGATCGCAATCTCGCCGAGCGATTGCCCGTCCACCGCCACCGCGTTGAGCGCAAGATCCTCAAGCGTTGCCGGAAGGCCCACATAGGGCGCCTCCACCCAGCCCTGGCGGCTCCCCACCATGCCCGACATCAGGATCGGGTGCCGCTCCGCCTCAAGCCACGGGCCGATCACGGACTTGAGCGCGGCCTCAAACCGGCCGCCTTCCACCGCCATCAACCCCTTCTTGGCCGCGATGGTGTCGATAACGCTGCCCGACCCGTCCATCAGGAACGCGCGGAGCTGCGTCGTCCCCCAATCGACCGCAATCAGCATCAGTGGGAGTGCCGGGGCACAAATGTCCGCGCAATCCGCCGATATTTCGTGGCCGGTTTTAGCACCATGCCGGCCGACAGCTGGTCCACGCACCCGCGCTGAAGCTCTTGCCACGGGGTTTGGCTTTCGGGGAACTTGTAGCCGCCGTCGGCCTCCAGCGTGCGGCGCCGTTCGGCCAGCTCCTCATCAGGGACGAGCATGTCCGCCCGCCCCTTCTTGAGGTCGATGCGCACACGGTCGCCGGTTTTCAGGATCGCAAGGCCGCCGCCTGCTGCGGCCTCGGGCGACGCATTCAAGATCGAGGGCGTGCCCGATGTGCCCGATTGGCGGCCGTCGCCCACGCAAGGGAGCTCCTGCACGCCCTGTTTCAGGAGGTAGTCGGGCGCGCGCATGTTCACGACCTCCGCCGCGCCCGGGTAGCCGATCGGCCCCGTGCCGCGGATGAAGAGGACGGTGTTGGCGTCAATGGCGAGCGCCGGATCATCGATCTTGTGGTGATAGTCCTCCGGCCCGTCGAACACCACGGCGCGGCCCTCAAACGCGTCCGGATCGTCAGGGTTGGAGAGATACCGCGCGCGAAAATCGGGGCTGATCACCGAAAGCTTCATCACCGAGGCATCAAAAAGGTTGCCGCGCATCACCTTGAAGCCCGCCGTCGGCTTTAGCGCCGTGTCGAACGTGCGGATGACGTCGGCATCAAGAATTTCCGCATCGCGGCAGTTTTCGCCGATGGTTTTGCCGTTCACCGTCACCGCGTCCTCGTGGAGGCGGCCGTGGCGCATCAGCTCGGCCGCAACGGCGGGGACGCCGCCGGCATGGTGGTAGTCTTCCCCCAGGTACGCGCCGGCAGGCATGAGGTTGACCAGCAACGGCACTTCCAGCCCCACCCGCTCCCAATCATCCAGCGACAGGTCAACGCCCACATGGGCCGCAATCGCATTGATGTGGATCGGCGCATTGGACGAGCCGCCGATGGCCGAATTGATCACGATGGCGTTCTCAAACGCCTTCTTCGTCAAAATGTCGGACGGTTTTACATCCTCCCGCACCATGTCGACAATTCGAAGGCCCGAGCGGTAGGCCATCTGCGCCCGCTCCTTGTGCGGCGCGGGGATTGCGGCGGAGCCAGGAAGGCTCATTCCCAACGCTTCGGCGAGGGAATTCATGGTGGTGGCCGTGCCCATGGTGTTGCAGTAGCCGGGCGAGGGGGAGCCTGAGGCGACGAGGTCGATAAAACCCTCATAGTCGATCTCGCCGGCGGCCAGGAGGCGGCGCGCCTCCCACACAATCGTGCCAGCGCCGGTGCGCTTGCCCTTATACCAACCGTTCAGCATCGGGCCGGCCGAAAAGGCGATCGCCGGAATGTCGACAGTGGCGGCGGCCATCAGGCAAGCGGGCATCGTCTTGTCACAGCCGATGGTGAGGACGACGCCGTCGAGGGGGTAGCCGTGCAAAACCTCCACGAGGCTGAGATAAGCAAGGTTCCGGTCCACCGAGGCGGTGGGGCGTTTGCCGGTCTCCTGGATGGGGTGGATGGGGAATTCCAGCGCAATGCCGCCCGCCTCGCGGATCCCCTCGCGGATGCGGTTGGCAAGCTCCACATGGGGTCGGTTGCAGGGGGAGAGGTCAGAGCCGGTTTGCGCAATGCCGATGATGGGTTTGCCCGCCTGGAGCTCTTCGCGGGTGAGGCCGAAGTTGAGATACCGCTCCAGGTAAAGCGCGGTCGCGGAGGGGTCGGACGGGTCGTCGAACCACATGCGGCTGCGAAGGGGTTTGGTCTCACTCATCGGGCGCTCCTCACGGCTCCCCGTTGGGTATAGAATTTTTCTAACCCCGCAAGGCCCGGCTTGACACCGCAAAGCCCTTTCCCGACACAGCGCGCCGAGGCTGGGGCCGGGGGCGCGTGTGAGCGAAACGGAGACCAACGCCCGCCGGGTGCTTCTCCTGGAGGGGCCGACAACGCCCTTCTTCAAAATTCTGGCAAACGCCTTTGCCGCGCACGGCGTCCCCGTCTCCGCCGTCACCCTCAACCTTGGCGACCGGTTGCGCGGCCCCAAAGGCGCCCGCCCCTACCGCGGCCGGCTTGAAAACTTTGGCGATTGGCTCGCCGCCCATGTTGCCCGCGAGGGCATCACCGACATCCTCTATTATGCCGACCGCGTGCCCTACCACCGCATTGCCGCGCGGGTGGCTGGGGACGCCGGCATCCTCGCCTACGCCATCGAAAACGGCTACCTGCGCCCCGATTGGGTCACCCTAGAGCCGTTCGGGATGGGCGCCTTCTCGCGCTTTCCCACCGACCCCGACGCGATCCGCGCCGCCGGCGATGCCCCCGCGCCTGACCGCACCGTGCGCCACGCTCACCCCTTCCACACCGAAGCGATCGCCGAGGTCACCTACGTCCTCACCCGCCTTGCCGGGCGCATCGCCTACCCGCACTTCGTGCTCGACCGGCGCTACCACCCCTTCGTCGAGTACTATGGCTGGATCCGCCAACTCATCACCGAGGGGCACCGGGGCAAAGCCGCCGATGCCGGCGTTGCCGCGCTGACAGCTGGCGAGCGGCCCTTCTTCCTCCTCCCGCTCCAATTGGCGGACGATTATCAGATCCGCCACAACAGCCGCTTTCGCCGCTTCCAAACCTTCCTCGAAGAGGTGCTCACTTCCTTCGCCGATCACGCCCCCGCGGACGCGGCGCTGGCGGTCAAAACCCACCCGCTCGACCATGGCCTGCGCGCCTGGCCCGCCGTCATCCGCGCGCTGGCAGCCGAGCGCGGGATTGCCGATCGCGTCATCATTTTGGAGGGCGGCGACCTTGGCGCGCTGCTCGCCCACACGCGCGGGTGCGTCCTCATCAACTCCACCGTGGGGCTGACGGCGCTGCGGGCCGGTGTGCCGCTCCATGTGGCGGGCGCTGCGGTCTATGATTGCGTGGGGCTCGTCGATCGCCAGCCGCTCGACACCTTCTGGACCGCACCGAGCGCACCTGACGCAGAATTGTTTGACGCGTTTGAACGTGCCCTTGCCCGCTTCACCCAGGTGAAGGGCAGCCTTTATGAGCCGCAAGGAATGCGGCGGGCAGCGGGCGAAATTGCGGCGCGGGTGGTGGCGCGCATCGGGGCGGATCCGTTTTTCCAAAACCCGCCGCCGCGGCTTTCGCGGGCCCGGGCCATGGGCGTCCCGGTGGATCTTGCCGAATTGGAAACCCACCTGCCCCAATAATGGGGCGCGCACTTTGCGCGATTCGGGCCCCGTGGTAGCTTTGCGCCACGATCGGTCCACACATTTTGACGAGTTGGAAGCGCCGTGGCCACGCAACCCATGACCGCCAAAATCATGAAGAGCGCCCGCGGCGCGCTGATCGCCATCGGCGTGTTCTCGTTCCTCATCAACATGCTCATGCTGACGGGCCCCGTCTACATGTTGCAAATTTACGATCGGGTTCTCGCCTCAGGCTCCATCCCCACCCTTTTGGCGCTCTCCTTCATCGTCCTGGCGCTTTACGCGTTCATGGCCGTGCTCGACCTCATCCGCCAGCGCATCCTCATCCGCGTTGGCCACAAGTTTGACGATGATATGGGCGACACGGCCTTCTCCGCCTACGTCGACGCGCCCATGAAGCTCGGCCCCAACGGTGCCCAGGCCCAGCCCATCCGCGATGTGGACCAGCTGCGCCAATTCTTCGCCTCCCCCGGCATCACCGCCATTTTCGACATGCCGTGGATGCCGCTTTATCTGGGCGTCGTCTTCATGGTGCACCCTTATTTGGGGCTGCTGGCCACCGTCGGCGCGCTGATCCTGCTGGCGATTGCCATCATCACCGACCGAACGGCGCGCAAGGCCGTTGCCCAATCGGGCGAACTCTCCAACAAACGGTCGATGTTTGCCGATGCCTCCCGCCGCAACGCAGAAGTCGTGCGCGGGATGGGGATGCTCACCGGCATCGGCTCGGTCTGGTCGAGCCTCAACAAGAGCTTTTTGCGCGCCAACGCCCGCGCGGCCGAAATTGTGTCCACCTCCTCGGTGCTCACAAAGGTGTTTCGCCTCTTCCTGCAATCGGCGGTGCTTGGCCTTGGTGCCTACCTTGCGGTCCAACAAATCATCTCGCCCGGCGCGATGATTGCCGCCTCCATCATCATGAGCCGCGCGCTCCAACCCATCGAGGCCGCCGTCTCCAACTGGCGGCAGTTTCTGGCCTCTCGCCAGGCCTACAAACGCCTCAACGCCACCCTCACCGCCACAGAGGACGAGGACCGCATGGCGCTCCCCACCCCCCAGGCGGAAATGGCGGCCGATGGGGTCGCCGTCGTCCCGCCCGGGAGCCGCACGCCCATCATCATGGACGTTCGCTTCAAGGTCCCGGCAGGCAATGCGCTCGGCGTCATCGGCCGCTCGGGCTCGGGCAAATCAACCCTTGCCCGCGCACTGGTCGGCGTGTGGCCGCTTGCGCGCGGCGCCGTCACCCTCGACGGGGCGCCGATCGCCCAATTCCGCCCCGAGGAGCTTGGCCGGCACATCGGCTACCTCCCCCAAGACGTTGAACTTTTCCAGGGCACCGTCGCCGACAACATCGCCCGCTTCGACCCAGACTTTCAGCCCGACGACGTGGTGGAGGCCGCCAAGGCCGCCGGCGTCCACGAGCTGATCCTGGGTCTTTCCGACGGCTACAACACACCGATCGGCGAAGGGGGCGCCTCCCTCTCCGGCGGCCAGCGACAGCGCGTGGCCCTTGCCCGCGCGCTCTACGGCAAACCCTTCCTGGTCGTCCTCGATGAGCCGAACTCCAACCTTGATGCGGAGGGCGATCAGGCGCTTGCCAACGCGGTCAAATCCGTGCGCGATCGGGGCGGCGTTGCGGTGGTGATTGCCCACCGCCCGTCGGCCGTCGCAAGCGTTGACCTGTTGTTGATGATGGAAAACGGCCGCGTGCGCGAATTTGGCAAGCGCGACGAGGTGATGGCCAAAGTCACCCGGCCAAAACCCGACATGCGCGTTGTGCCCAACCCTGAAGCGGCCGAGTAAACCCAAATGAGCCAAGACAGCATCGACGACGACGCCCCGATCTTCAAAACCTCCATGAAGCGCTACGTCCAGATTGGGACGGCGGCGGCGCTCGCGCTCGTGGTGGGCTTTGGCGGCTGGGCGGCGATGGCCAACATTTCGGGCGCTGTTGTCGCGACCGGCGTTGTGGCGGTCGGGAGCCGGGTCAAAGAGGTGCAGCACCGGGAGGGCGGCATTGTGGCGCGCATCCTGGTGGACGATGGCGACCGTGTGGAAGCCGGCGCCCTCCTCTTAGAACTTGACGACACGCAAACCCGCGCCGCGCGCGACCTTGTGGGCGGCCAACTCACCGCCTACCGCGCGCGCATGGACCGCCTTGCCGCCGAGCGCGACAACAAAGACGCCATCGCCTTCCGAAAATCCCTTCTCGACGACGCCGCTGACGACCCAGCGCTCGCCGAGATCCTGACCAGCCAGCGCGGCACCTTTGCCGCCCGCCGCGCGACGGTGGAGGGCCAAACCACCCAATACCGCGAGCAGCTCACCCAGCTTGATGAGCAAATCCGCGGCCTCACCGTCCAACAAGAGGCGAAAAAGCGCGAGATCGAGCTGGTGCGCGATGAACTCGCCGACCTTCGCGAGCTCCTGCGGCGCGATCTCGTCCCCCGCTCCCGCGTGGTGGCGCGCGAACGGGAGGCCACCCGCCTTGATGGCGAGGATGGTGACCTCACCGCCCGCATCGCCACCGCACGCGGCCGCATTGCGGAGATCAACGTCCAAATCCTGCAGGTGGAAAAGGAATTCCAGCGCCAGGTTCTGGACGATATCGAGCGCTTGCAAACCGAAATCGCCACCCTTGCGGAGCGCACCGTTGCCGCCGACGATGAACTTTCGCGTGTTGACATCCGCGCCCCCGAGGCCGGCGTCATCCACGACCTTGCCATCAACACGGTTGGCGGCGTCATCGCCCCCGGCGCCACCATTCTCAAGATTGTGCCCGATGCGGACGAACTCATTGTGGAGGCGCAGGTGGCGCCCATCAACGTCGATGAGATCAAAGACGGCCAGGCGGCGGACGTGATGTTTTCTGGCCTCCCGATGCGCGACACGCCGCGCCTCCAAGCAACCGTCAAAACCGTGTCGCCCGAAACCACGCGGGACGAGCGCACAGGGGTCGACTTCTTCACGGTGCGCATTGCACTCCCCGAAAGTGAGCTTCGCCGCATGGGGGATAATGTTGCGCTGGTGCCGGGGATGCCAGCCGAAGTCTTCATCCGCACGCGGGACCGCACGGTGTTGAGCTACCTCATCGAGCCGTTGCTGGACGCGGCCAACGTTGCCTTCCGCGAGGGATGATCTGTTCAAGGCGCCACACGCTTAAGGGCTGATTAACCACGATCATTCACCCATGGACGCGTTCCAAAGGACGCCTCCATGCGCCGCATCGCCCTCGTGTTGCCACTTCTCGCCGCCGCGTGCACCCAGCACGCCGCAGCGCCGACGTCGACCGGTGCCGCCTTCATGGACCGCGCGACGCGGGTTGACCTCCAAACCGCCGACGCCGCGCTCTTCCTCCAATCAAGCCACACCGGCTACATCGAAGCGCCCCCTGCCCACCACGCGCCCGCCGCCACGGTGCGCGCCGCCCCCCGCCGCGCCCGGCCCGAGATGGGCGACCGCGGCCCAGGCGGCTCAATCTTTGCCGCCCACCGCCCGCGCGCGCCCGAACCCGTGCCGCAAATCACGGTGCGCCCCGTCAACGTCCGCCCCGCCGCCGGCACCCTCCGCGGCGCCTTCGAGGAGGCGTACGAGAGCAACCCGACGCTCAACCAAGCGCGGGCGAACCTGCGTGCCGCGGACGAAAACATTGCCATTGCAAAGTCCGGCAACCGGCCGACCATCACCGCAAACTTTGAAACCGGTGTCCAACACGTGCGGGAGGTGAACACGCTCACCTCCACCGGCGTTGACGGCAACCCCATCGAAAACCGCACGCCCACCCAGGTGGCGCTCAGCGTCTCCCAACCCCTCTTCCGCGGCTTTCGCACCCGCAACGCCACCCGCCAGGCCGAGGCCAACGTGCGCGCCGAGCGCGAGCGCGTCCGCGCCACCGAGCAGGACGTGTTTTTGAACACCGCCATCGCGTTCGTGGATGTGCGCCGCTTCACCGCCTCCAGCGGCTTCCGCCGCCAGGAGGTGGCGTTCCTCCAGGAGCAATTGTCGGCCGCCAGAGCCCGCCAAGAGTTCGGCGAAGGCACCCGCACCGACATTGACCAGGCCGACGCGCGCCTTGCTGAATCCCGCGCCACCCTCGCCGCCGACCTTTCCAGCCTTGCCCAAGCCAAGGCCCGCTTTCAGGAATTGACGGGCGCGGAAGCCGTGAACCTCACCCGCGACATCGACGTCGTGCGCCTCTTGCCCGAAAACCTTGGCGAGGCGCTGCGGGTGGGCGCTTCCCAAAACCCCAACATCCACCTTGCGATCCACGAGGTGGACGCGGCTCAATTCAACGTCAAAACCCTGGAGGGCGAGGCGCTCCCCACCGTGACGCTGAACGGCAACGTCCAGACCGATATCGACATCAGCGATGCGGACCGCGTGGAATCGGCCGAAGTCAGCCTCGTCGTCGCCGTCCCTATCTATCAGGCAGGCCGCGTCTCCGCGCAGGTGCGCCAGGCGAAGGAGCAGCTGGGCGGCGCGCGCATTGCTGTCGACGCGGCGCGGGACGGTGTGCGCTCCGATCTTGCAAGCGCCTGGGCCACCTATCAGGCCGCGCTCGACACCATTTCGGCCGCCAACCGGTCCGTCGCCGCCGCCCGCCGCGCGGTGGAGGGCATTTTGGAAGAGCTGCGCGTTGGCCAGCGCACCACGGTTGATGTGCTCAATGCGCAGGCCGACCTCATCCGCGCCGAAATCACCCGCGTGGAGGGCATTCGCCAGCGGGACGGGGCCGCCTTCGTCATCCTGCGCAACATGGGGACGCTCGACATCGCCACCATCGGCCTTTCGGTCAAAGCCTACGACCCCACCACGCACTATGTGGCAACGCGCGATCGCTGGATCGGCATGCGCACCCCCGACGGCCGCTGACCGCGCCTATCGGATCAGCCCCCAATGGGCCAAAGCGCGGCCGTCCGCGGGAAGAAACGGTCGCCGAGCAGGCGCCGGTCGAGCCCAAGATGGTCAGCCAGGATGCCCTTTAAGACGGCGCGAAGGTCGGTGGTGGGGCGAAGGTCCCGGCCCTCATGGAGCTCGCGCTCCGCAAGGCCCGGCATGCGC
>JBCCBM010000020.1:0-64663 GCA_039034015.1 Pseudomonadota bacterium
AGACGCCGGAGACGAACCGTTTCTGCCGACCCAAAAGGCAGCGCTCCCCATCCACCGCCAGCATGATGACCACGGGGTCGGTGCGGGGAAAGTGGTGCGCGCCGCAGTTGGGGCAGTCGCGGCGCATGCCGGCCATGGCGCTGTGGGTTTTTGTGCCGCAGTTGGCGCAAAACTGGTGCCGCTGGTGCCAGCCCAAGACGCCGCGCGCCTGGGCAACCGCGCCCAGGAGAGGCTCGGCCAACAGCCCGTGGGAGGCGAGCGGACGCAGGGGATGGGTGGCAAGGCCGGCCCCAGCGTCGAGCGTGGGCGCAGGTCCGCTGCCGCCAGGCGGGCCATCGGCGGAGGGCGCCGCATCGGCCGGCCGTTCGATCAGCCCCGCAAAGAGCGGCCCGTCGGCATCGCGCCCCAGAAAGACGCTGTCGGCCAAAGAAAGGCCGTGCCGCTCGGCAGTGGCGCGGGGATGGACGGCCGATGCGCCCTCGGTCAGCAGCTGGTCGCCCACAAACAGAAGCGCCCGGGCGCCCGGGTCGTCCGCTTGTGTGGTGATGAAGGCCGTATCCTCCCGCCGTTCCGACAAGCGCTCCAAAGCGTTGCCGCCAAAGCCGGTGTTTGCGGAGGCGTCATGGTCGGGGAAAATGAGGGGCATTGTTGGGCAACACATTGATTGGCGCCGGGATGGCGCCCGGCCCGGCAAAGGCGTAGGAGAAAGCGCCGGCGGAGGGCGCAGCATGTCACGGGTCAACTTGCAAGAGAAGCTTCAGAGCTTTGACGAGCGCTACGCGCCGCGCACAGTCGCCACCTACAACGGCAACGATGTGATGGTCGCAAAGCTCGAAGGCCCCTTCCACTGGCACAGCCATACCGACACGGACGACCTTTTTCTGGTGCTGTCTGGCGAGCTCGACATTGAAATGCGCAGCGAGACGGTGCGCCTTGGCGCCGGTGACCTTTATGTGGTGCCGCGGGGGGTGGAGCATCGGCCCGTTGCCCACGGCGAGGTGTCGATCCTGTTGATGGAGCCCACCGGCACGCCCAACTCTGGGGATGCCGCCACCGCAGCGCCCCGCCGGGTGATCTGATGGACGAGCGCAAAACCCTTGTTTTGACCGGGGCAAGCCGGGGCATCGGCCACGCGACGGTCAAGCGCTTTTCGGCCGCCGGCTGGCGCATCATCACCTGCTCGCGGCACGCCTTTGCGGGGGACAAGTGCCCCTGGCCCGCCGGCGAGGAGGACCACATCCAGGTGGACCTTTCCGACCCCGAAAATCTGGGCGATGCCATTGCAGAAATGCGCGCGCGGCTGGAGGCCAATGGCGGCCGGCTTGACGCGCTGGTCAACAATGCCGGGATCAGCCCCAAGGGGGATGGTGGCGCGCGGCTCAACTCCATCGAAACGCCGATGCACCTGTGGCGCACCGTCTTTCAGGTGAACCTTTTTGCGCCCATCATGCTCGCCCGCGGGCTGCGGCGGGAGTTGAAGACGGCGGCCGGTTCGGTGGTGAATGTCTCCTCCATCGCCGGCACCCGCGTTCACCCCTTTGCGGGGACGGCCTATGCAACGTCAAAGGCGGCGCTCGCCTCCCTCACCCGCGAAATGGCGGCCGACTTTGGCGGCCTTGGCGTGCGCGTCAACGCCATTGCCCCTGGCGAGATCGACACCGCGATCCTGTCGCCCGGCACCGAGGCCTTGATTGAGGATATCCCCCTCAAACGCCTTGGCGCGCCCTCGGAGGTGGCAGA
This sequence comes from Pseudomonadota bacterium, assembly GCA_039034015.1. GTDB lineage: Bacteria > Pseudomonadota > Alphaproteobacteria > Rhizobiales > Amorphaceae > Acuticoccus. The sequence goes on from JBCCBM010000020.1 coordinate 1,741, forward strand.
GCTCATCTTCTTCCTGTGCACATCGCCCTCCACCTATATTTCCGGCGCAGAAATCCATGTGAACGGCGGCCAGCACGTTTGAGCCGTCGGGCCAATGCGGGTCACACTTTTGCGCCCCGCTTGCCGGCCCCTAAGACTGTGCCCGCCGAGCCATCCAGCGGCCAGCGGGGCCGCACCTGGGGCGTGAATTCGCCCCCGCGGCCGAGGCAAAAGCGCTCCAGCGCTGCGTAGGCGACCATGGCGCCATTGTCGGTGCAAAGCCGCACGGGCGGGGCAACCATCGGAACCTCGTTTTCCGCGCAAAAGTCTGAGAGCGCTGCCCGGAGCGCCTGGTTGGCCGCCACACCGCCCACCACGACAATCGCCGTCGGCCGGCCCCAGTCCGCAGGGAAACACGCGAGCGCCCGGCCGAGCTGGCGGCGAAGATGGGCAATCACGGTCGCCTGGAAGCCGGCCGCAATGTCGCACACCGTGGCGTCCGACAACGGGGCGGCGCGCTCGGCGGCAAGGCGCACCGCGGTTTTGAGGCCCGCAAATGAAAGATCCGCCCCGGGCCGCTTTAACAGCGGGATGGGGAAGGCAAACCGCGAAGGGTCGCCCTGCGCGGCCATCCGTTCCACCGCCGGCCCGCCGGGATAGCCGAGGCCCAAAAGCTTTGCGATTTTGTCGAACGCCTCCCCCGCGGCATCGTCGATGGTGGTGCCGAGGCGCTGGGTGGCACCAAGGTCGCGCACCGCCAAAAACTGCGCGTGGCCGCCCGAGAGCAGCGCCACAAGGTACGGGTAGGCGGTGCCCTCGGTGAGGCGCGGGGTCAACACGTGGGCTTCAAGGTGGTTCACCGGCACGAAGGGGCGCCCGGCGGCCGCAGCAAACGCGCGGCCAAAGCTTGCGCCCACCAAGAGACCGCCCACAAGGCCCGGCCCCACCGTTGCGCCCACTGCCGAAAGGTCGCCTGGCGAGACGCCCGCCTTGGCAAGCGCTGCGGCGGCCACCTCGTCGATCACATCCACATGGGCTCTGGCGGCAAGTTCGGGCACCACACCGCCATAGGCCGCGTGAAGGTCAAGTTGCGCGCGCACCACCTCGCTTTGGATGGTGGCCGCGCCCGGGCCGCCGGCGACCACCGCGGCCGCACACTCGTCGCAACTCGTCTCAAGCCCCAACACCAAGGGTTTTTTCACGGCTGTGCTTTCTGTACGAAGGGCAGAACTCTTTCCGACGACCTGAGGGCGCGTGACAAGTTTTAAGATCGGCACCAGAGGGAGCCCCCTCGCCCTTGCCCAGGCCAACATGGTCAAAGACGCCCTTGAAGCGGGCGGCCACGAGGGCCCGCTCGAGATCGTGATCATCAAGACCGAGGGCGACCGCATCCTCGACCGCCCGCTCAGCGAGGTGGGCGGAAAGGGCCTTTTCGTCAAAGAGATCGAAGAGGCGCTGATCGCGGGCCGCATCGATTGCGCCGTCCACAGCGCGAAGGATCTTGAGACGAGCCTGCCGGATGGGCTGACGCTGGGCGCCTTTCTCCCGCGGGAGGATGTGCGCGATGCCTTCATCGGCAAGGGCGGCGCGCAGCTTGCCGATCTTCCCGCCGGCGCCACGGTGGGCACCGCCTCGCTCCGGCGCCAGGCGTTGGTGCGGCGCGCGCGGCCGGACCTTTTGTGCAAGGTGCTGCGGGGCAATGTGCAAACGCGCCTTGCCAAGCTTGAGGCGGGGGATTGCGATGCAACGCTCCTCGCCCTTGCCGGCCTCAAGCGGCTTGGCAACACCGGCGTTGCGACCGAGCTTTTGCCCCTCGACCAGTTTCCCCCGGCCGTTGCGCAAGGGGCCATCGCCATCGAGGTGCGCCGGGACGACCCGGTTGCCGCCCCCGTGGCGGCGCTGGATGATGCGCCGACCCGCATTGCCGTCACCGCCGAGCGGGGGTTTTTGGCAGCGCTCGACGGGTCATGCCGCACGCCAATTGCGGGGCTTGCCACGGTGGACGGGGGCACGGTGCGCCTCTCCGGCCTTGTGGCCAACCACGATGGCAGCGACACCCGCGAGGTGGACGGCAAGGGCGCCGCGGCCGACGCTGCCGCCATGGGGTATGACGCGGGCGAGCGATTGCGGGCGCGCCTTCCCGCCGGCTTTTTGTGACGCGCTGATGGCGCCGCGGCGGACCCAACCGGCGCCCCAAACGCCAGGCGCTGCGTGATCAACACCGTCGCCGTCACCCGCCCCCACCCGCAGCTCTGCGGCACAATGGCGAAGGTGGCCGCGCGCGGGTTCAAGCCACTCGCCGCCCCTGTGCTGCGCCTCGAACGGCTGGGCCCAGCGCCCGCTGCGGGGGGCGCAAAGGCCATCGCCCTCACAAGCCGAACGGCCGCCGCCCTTCTTCAAGACGCCGATCACCTCAAAACCCTCCCCGCCTTTTGTGTGGGCAACGCCACCGCGCGGGAGGCGGCGGCCGCCGGATTTCCCCGCACCATCAGCGCCGATGGCGATGTGGATGCGCTCGCCCGAAAAATCATCGCGGCGGGGGTTTCGCCCGTCATCCATGTGTGCGGCGAGGATTTTCGGGGCGATCTTGTGGGTGCGCTGCGCGCGGCGGGCGCTGCGGCCGAGCGGGCCGTGCTTTACCGCATGGCGCCCGCGAAGGCGCTGCCGGACGCGCCGGACGGGGTGGATGCGGTGCTCCTCTTCTCGCCCCGCTCAGCGATGGTGTTTGCCGCCCTTGGCACCGATCCCCCCTGGTCGACGGCGCGGGTGGTGGCCATTTCGCAGGCGGCCGCCGCGGGGTTTTCTGGCGCCGCCATTGCTGCGCGCCCCACCGAGGCGGCGCTCCTCGACGCGCTGTCGGCCCTTGCCCCATGATCCGCGCGCTCGCCCTTCTTGGCGCCTTGTGCGGGCTTGCGGCGGGGGCGGCGTGGCTCGCCGACAATCCTGGCACCATCACCTACACCTGGCGCGAGGAGCGTGGGACGCTCACCACCACCGAGGCCGCCGCCGTCCTTGCCGCGTTGATCGGCGCGGGGGTTGCGCTTCTTGCCCTTGGGCGCCGCATTGTGCGGCTTGGCACGCGGCGCCAGACGCGACGTCATGGCGCGCTCCACGCGGCCCATGAGGCGGGCCTTCTCGCCATTGCCGCGGGTGACGGAAAAGCGGCGAAGGCAGCGCTTGCAAAGGCCCACCGCGCGGGGCCGGACCACGGTCTCACCCACCTTTTGGCCGCGCAAACTGGGCAATTGACGGGGGATGATGCGGGCGCTGAAGCCGCCTTTGAGGCGATGCGTCGCGCGGAGGCGACGCGCCTTGTGGGGCTTTATGGCCTTGCAACGCTGGCCGACCGGCGGGGGGATGGGGCGGCCGCCCTCACCCACGCCACCGCAGCGCTTGCGGGCGGCGCGGGGTGGGCCGCACGCATGACGCTGGCGTCCGCCGCGGCCGCGGGGGACTATGACGCCGCGCTCGCAGCCCTTGAAACCGCGGGGCGGGCGCTGGGCGCGGCAGAGGTGAAGCGGCTCCGCCTCGTTCTCCTCACGGCAAAAGGGTTTGGCGAGGGGGATGCGGCGCGCCGCGCGGCAAAAGCTGCCCATAGGCTCGACCCCGCATTTGTCCCCGCCGCCCTCGCCTTGGCGCGCAAAACGCCGCGGGAGGCGGCGCGCATTTTGGCGCACACCTTTCGGCGCACGCCGCACCCGGACCTCATTGCGGAACACATGGCCGGCGCAACCACGGCGGAGGATCGGCTGGCCCGCGTTGCAGCGCTTGCCGCCCTTGCGCCCGATCACCCCGAAAGCCGGCTTGCCCTTGCGCGGGCCGCGCTCTCGGCACGCGCGCCAGAGCGGGCGCGCGAGGCCCTTGCCCCGCTTCTGGAAGGGGCGCCGACGGAGCGGGCGATGTTGCTGCTTGCCGAGCTTGAGGCGCTGGCGCCGGGGGATGAGGGCCGCGTGCGCGATGCGCTCTCTCGCGCGGTGCGGGCGCCGAAAGATCCGGTTTGGTGCGCCGACGGGGTTGTGGCGGACGCGTGGGCCCCCACATCGCCGGTCACGGGGCGCCTTGATGCATTTGTGTGGCAAGTGCCGCCGGCCCTTCCCCCGGCCGCCCGCGCTCCGCTAGACCTTCCCGGACAATATCCCTCACTGCAACCGCAGGCGCAAAGGGGCTCTGTGCCCCCCACCGACACCCAACGAGGCCAGGACAAGACCCCATGAACCACACCGACCTTTTCATCGACGGCGCCTTCCGCCCCGCCAGCGACGGCGGCCGGTCCGATGTGGTGAACCCCGCCGATGAGAGTGTTCTGGCCTCAGTTGCCTCCGGCACCACCGAGGATGCCATCGCCGCGCTCGATGCGGCCGATGCCGCCTTTGCCGATTGGCGCGAGGAAAGCCCGCGGGCGCGCAGCATCATTCTCTCCCGCGCGTTTGAGGCGATGATGGACCGGCGGGACGAGATTGCCCGCCTCATCACGCTGGAAAACGGCAAGGCGCTGCCCGACGCCACGGGCGAGGCAACGTATGCGGCCGAATTCTTCCGCTGGTATGCGGAGGAGGCGGTGCGCACGCCCGGGCACCTCGGCGCAGCGCCCGCCAGCGGGGCAAAAATGCTCGTCCACCACCGCCCTGCCGGGATTGCGGTGATGGTGACGCCCTGGAATTTTCCCGCGGCGATGGGCACGCGCAAAATTGCGCCGGCGCTTGCGGCGGGCTGCCCCATGGTGATCAAGCCAGCGTCGGAAACGCCGCTCACCATGCTGGCGCTGATGCCGATTTTGGCGGAGGCGGGCGTTCCGAAGGGCGTTGTGAACGTGGTGCCGAGCCGCGCCTCGGGCAAAATTGTGGGCGCGATGATGGCCGATCCGCGGGTGCGGGTGATTTCGTTCACCGGCTCCACCGAGGTGGGCAAAAAGCTTCTCCATGGCGCGGCCGATCAGGTGCTGAAACCTGCCATGGAGCTTGGCGGCAATGCGCCCTTCATCATCTTTGACGATGCCGACCTTGAGGCCGCGGCCGACGGGCTGATGGTCGCCAAAATGCGCAACGGCGGGGAAGCGTGCACCGCCGCCAATCGCATTTATGTCCACCGCGCGGTGGAAGCGCAGTTTACGGAAATCTTTGCCGGCAAGATGGACGCCCTCGTGATGGGCAACGGGCTGGACGATGGGACGACGCTCGGCCCCCTCGTGAACGCCGACACGCGGGACAAGGTCGCCCACTTTGTGACCGACGCGCTGGAAAAGGGTGCGACCCTTCGCCTTGGCGGCACAATCCCCAACCGACCGGGCTTTTTCTACCCTGCCACGGTGCTGACGGGTGTGCCGGAGACTGCGGACTGTGTGCGCGATGAGATTTTTGGACCGGTGGCCGCGCTCCAGACCTTTGATGATGACGACGAAGTGATCAACCGCGCCAACGACACTGAGTATGGGCTTGTGGCGTATCTTTACACGGGTGATCTGAAGCGCGGCCTCAGCGTGTCGGAGCGATTGGACTACGGCATGGTTGGGCTCAATCGCGGCCTTGTGTCGGACCCTGCGGCACCCTTTGGGGGCACCAAACAGTCGGGCCTTGGCCGTGAGGGGGGTGCTGAGGGCATGCTGGAATTCATGGAAACGCAGTATATCGCGACGAACTGGTAGCGCGTCGCGCGGGCAACGGTTGCAAGCTCTGCGTCATCCTGGGGGCAGGGTTGCGGCACCCCGGCCCTTGCGATCGTTTTCCCACCGCCATACTCTTGATTTAGCAGAGTTCAATTCTGGGCTCTGCGCGAGCATGTACAAAAAATGCTACAGCGCCAGCGCCTCGATGAGGTGGTCGACCGCTTTAACATCTTAGAACAGCGCATGGCCTCGGGCCCCGCGGGCAACGAGCTTGTGACGCTCTCCCGCGAATACGCGGAGCTGGAACCTCTTGTGAAGCAAGTGACCGCCCTTCGCGAGGCGGAAGCGGAGCTTGAGGGGGTGGATGAACTGTTGGAAGACGGTGGTGAACTTGCCGAATTGGCAGCCGCCGAACGCCCTGACCTTCTGGCCAAGATTGACGCACTGACCGACGGCATCCGCCTCAGCCTGTTGCCGAAGGACGAGGCGGACGAAAAGTCAGCCATCCTCGAAGTGCGCGCCGGCACGGGCGGGCAAGAGGCCGCCCTCTTCGCCGGCGATTTGTTTCGCATGTACGAGCGCTTTGCCGCCGACAACAAGTTCGCCGTCGAAGTGATGGACCTGTCGGAAGGCGATTCGGGCGGCTTTAAAGAAATCATCGCCGCCGTGCGCGGGCGCGGGGTGTTTGCAAAGCTAAAATTCGAGTCCGGCGTGCACCGCGTCCAGCGGGTGCCGCAGACCGAAAGCCAAGGCCGCATCCACACGTCCGCCGCAACGGTCGCGGTGCTGCCCGAAGCGGAAGATGTGGACATCGACATCCCCGCCGCCGACATCCGCATTGATACAATGCGCGCCTCAGGCGCCGGCGGCCAGCACGTGAACACCACCGATTCGGCCGTGCGCATCACCCATTTGCCCACGGGCATTGTCGTCACATCGTCGGAAAAGTCGCAGCACCAGAACCGCGCCCGCGCCATGGAAGTTCTCCGCGCGCGGCTCTACGACATGGAGCGCCAGAAGGCCGATGAGGCCCGGGCCGCCAACCGCAAAACCCAGGTGGGCTCCGGCGATCGATCGGAACGCATCCGCACCTATAATTTTCCGCAAGGGCGGGTGACGGATCACCGAATAAACCTCACACTTTATAAGCTTGATGATATTCTAGCCGGGCCCGGCCTCACGGAGGTGATTGATGCACTCGCCACCGACCACCAAACCCGCCTTCTGGCGGACGTCGATGGGTGAACCTGCCCCCTTCCGCCGCCCGACGGCGGACGAGGCAGACCTTGCGTCGGTCTATGCGCGCGTCAAAAACGATTTTCGGGCGGCCGGGCTTGCAACGCCCGACCTTGACGCCCGCGTGTTGGTGACCGAGACCCTGGGCGTTTCCACCGCGCAACTGGTGGCAAACCCCCGCCGGCCCGTGCCGGCCGACCTTGCAAGCCTTTTGGCCAAACGGGTGGCGGCCCGGCTTGACGGGCAATCCATCGGCCGCATCCTCTCGCGGCGGGCGTTTTGGTCGCTCGACCTTCGGGTCGGCCCGGCCACATTGGAGCCGCGACCGGAAACGGAAACGGTGGTCGAGCTCGCGCTTAAAATGTTTGAGGGGCATGCGCCGCCCGCCACCATTGCCGACCTTGGGGTGGGCACCGGCGCTATTTTGCTCGCCCTCCTCACCGAGCACCCGACCAGCACCGGGCTTGGGGTTGATGTCTCGTTTGAGGCGCTGGAAGAGGCGCGGCGCAATGCGGAGCGCACCGGCCTTGCCGGCCGCGTTCATCTCGTGCGGTCCGATTTTGGTGCGGCCCTTGGCGACACGTTTGACCTTGTGGTCTCCAACCCGCCCTATATTGAGAGTTCCGTGATTGCGGGGCTTGAAAAAACGGTGCGCGACTTTGACCCGCCGCTTGCGCTCGACGGTGGGCCTGATGGCCTTTGTTGTTATCGCAAAGTGTTTGGTGAGGCGCCGCAGCTGTTGTCCCCCCGCGGCCGGCTGGTGGTGGAGATCAACCCGGACGCGGTGGATGCGGTGGTGGCAGAGGCGGAGCGCTGCGGCCTTTGCGTTATGGCGATGGCCGACGATCTTGCCGGCCGTGCCCGCGCGATTGCCTTTTGCACCGGATGAAGACCGCCTGACGCTTGTCACCTCTGGAAAAGTCCAGCCGTCAACGCAATTAAGTCTTGGAAAGGTCGACCGAAAGCGATAACGTCGGCGCATTGATCAAGGGGCGCGGCACCGTCCGCTGGCCCCATCAGGATCAGCCCTTAAGGGCATCAGTCATCGATAGTTGCCAAATGGCGGGGTCAGACCAGGGTCTGCGAGCCGCAGGGGTCTGGCGTGGACCCGTCGTTCCGGCGCTTTGATGGGCGTACCGCAGGTGCGGTGCGCTTGCACCCTCGTCTTTGGCGGGGTGCACCCAAGGCTGCGTGGTTGCAGCCGAAACGGACGTGCTGCCGTGCAACGACGCCGCGCCGCACTCCAGACCGAGTGGCGACAGGGGTCCGGCGGGGAGGCCGGCAACAGTCGTCTGTGCTTGGAAGGAAACGTTTAAGACGTTCGCCGCAAACACTTCACTTTGGTCGCCATGCCGTGTGTCCCGGACGAGAGAGCCCATGAGACCCAACAATTCAAACAAGCGTCTGCGTGGTCGCAACAGAACGAAGAATACGAACCCGCTCGCGCGGTCGTATGAATCGAACGGCCCGGATGTGAAAATCCGGGGCAGCGCCCTGCAGGTGGCGGACAAATACGCCCAGCTGGCGCGCGATGCCCAATCCTCCGGCGACCGCGTGATGGCGGAGAACTATTTCCAGCACGCCGAGCACTATTACCGCATTGTCGCCACCGCCTATGAGCAGCAAGGCCAGCAGCGGCGCGAAGAGGGAGACCGCCCGCGGGACGAACGCCCCCACCGGGGCAGCGGCGATCAGCCCCCCGTCAACGGCTTTGACGGCATGGAGGATGATGACGAAGGCGTGCGCCGCGCCCTTAAGATGAACGGCAGCGCCAACGGCCGCAGCCACGAGGACGAGGAGCCTGAGGCGGCCCCTGCCCCTCCCCCCGCGCCGGTTGTGGTTGACGCGTCACCCGCCGAGGAGGAACCGGCCGAAGCCACCGAGGCTGCCGCCGAACCGGAGGAGGCGCCCAAGCCCAAACGCCGGGCCCGCACACCGCGCCGCCCGCGCACCCGCCGCGCCGACGCCGACGGCACCGCCGCCGCCCCCGAGGCAAGCGAGCCCAGCTGACCCACCACACCCCAGGCCCGCCCTCCCCGGCGGGCCTTTTTCGTTGCGCCCCCACACAAGCCTCCATCAGAGCACCGCTGCGTTGCGCGCGCGCCTTTTGCCCCGCGCACGGGCCCGGCGGCGCACGCGAGCGCCTTCTGCCCCGATCTGGTGGATCCAACCTGATCGCGCAGCGCTCGAAATCCTTCGTTCAACGGGCTGGCGGCCTTGCCCGCAAAACGCGTCCCACGCACAGGCAGCTGACATGGTACTGGCGCGCCAAGTCTTTGACTTGTCGCGTATGGGTAACGCTCGGGCGTCGCGCGGGCTTTACCGGCGCACAATGGGTCATTCGAACTGCGCGCCGGTATGACATGCTGTGCCCTGCCGGTGGCGCGCGATCGCACTTAGGGCATGTTCCCCGGCAACTGACCCAAGCGACGCCGTTTTTTCGTGCAAAGGCAAGGCGCCGCTCGCACGGCGTGCCGGCCACACACGCAAGAGCGGCAACACTGTCCGGTTCTTGCGAAAAAGGCGCCCTGCGGCTGGTTCTGGGGCGCGCCGTGGCTCAAAAGGCGCGCTTACCCGTCGTCCCACGACACGCCGCGCTCGCCGCCTTGCCCCAAGACGCCCCAGAACCAGGGCGAGGGTCAATTGCGGGGAAGCATGCCCATGGTGCTGTGGCACTTTGCCCCGGCTGTGCGTCGCACACGGCTGCGCGTGGCAGACGCGCCTTCTGCGCGGCGCCCGACCGCGACCCGCCTTCCCGATCAGTGTTTTGCGGCGGTTCCCGGCCCGCGGATGGCGTTGACGGCAACGGCAAGCGCCAGCCCCACGCAAAGGGCAATCACCGCGTCGCACGCGGCCGTCACCGCCCATTCGATGGGCCCGGGCGCCACAGGGCTTGCGCCCGCGACCGCCGCGGCAAGGCCGTGGATGGCATCGTAGGGCGCGGCGACGCCGAGGTCTTTGAGGCCGTGGACCAGGATGTTGCCGCCCACCCACAGCATCGCAACGGTGCCGATGGTGGCAATCACACCCATCACCGCGGGCATTGCGGCAACAATGGCCCGGCCCACGGCCCGCAGAACGCCGCCGCGCTGGGCAAGGGCAAGGCCCACATCATCCGCCTTCACCAAAACCGCGACGGCGCCATAGACCGCAACCGTGATGACGATCGCGACCACGGCCAGGATGATCGCTTCGGTGATGAGGGTGTCGGCCTCAATGGCCGCCAGCGTGATCGCCATGATTTCCGCCGAGAGGATGAAATCGGTCGTGATGGCGCCTTTGACCCGCTGCTCCTCAAGGTGGGCCGCATCGAGGGTTTGCGCCGTTTGGGGGCCTTTGTCGGGTGTGTGACCGCTGAGGGCGTGCCACACCTTTTCGGCCCCCTCAAACGCCAGATACGCGCCGCCCAGCATGAGGAGCGGCGTTAGCAAAAACGGCGCGAAGGTTTTGAGAAGCAGCGCGATCGGCAATAAAATGACGATTTTGTTAAAGGCCGAGGCGCGGGCGATCTTCCAGACGATCGGCAATTCCCGCGCGGCGGGCAGCCCCACCACATATTTTGGCGTGACGGCCGCATCGTCGATCACCACGCCGGCGGCCTTGGACCCCGCCTTTGCGGCCTGGGCGGCAATGTCGTCCACCTGCGCGGCGGCAAGGCGCGCGATGGCGGCCACATCGTCCAAAAGGGCAAGCAAGCCGCTCATGGGGCTCTCCGGTGTTCAGGCGTTCGCGCTGTCTCCTACGACACTTTGCAAAGTTGCCAACAAAAAAGCCGGCCGCGCGAGGCGGCCGGCCCGTTCGTGAGGGTCGTGGCGTCAGCTCGTGGGAGTGTAGGCGCCCCAGGAGCAGCCGGCGTGACCGGCTTTTGTGCGCAAAAGTTTGGTGCCCTGCGGCGCCTCGGCGGTGGTTTGCACGGTGGGCGTTGCGACCGTCGCGGCCGGGACCGGCGCCTGTTCGGCAAGCGCGGGCGCGGCAAAGGCGACGGCGGAGAGGGCGAGAAGCGTACGGCGGACCATGGGAAGCTCCTTCCTGTGTTATGACATCGCAAGTTTAGTGCGCCGCGAGGGGCGCTCAAGCAATTTTGTTAGGCAGGTTGGCATAGAAATCGTGCGGCCATCCATGAACCGCGGCTGAAGTCGCCACGCGGTGTCCATTCATGGGGTGCATGATAGGCAACCCGCACGGCAGTCTTCGCCGGCTCCAAACGAAGGATACTTTCATCATGTTTTCCACGACCCGCGGCAACACCGGCAGCCTTGTTGCAAAGACCCTCGCAATCCTCACGCTGGTGGTGATGGCCCTTGGCGCTGCCACCCCCGCCAGCGCCCAGTCCGCCTATGAGCGCGGCTTTCAAGAGGGCCAACGCGCCGGCTACTCCGATGGGTACAACGACGGATACGCCAACGCCTACCGCCGCTCGTTCAACAATGCGCTGGTGCGCCCGCGCGCCCGGGCCGAGTCAAGCGCGAGCGTCGGTACCCAGCGCCAGTATGTGCGCGGCTACCGCGACGGGTATACGCGCGGCTATGAGCAAGGGTTTCGCACCGGCCGTCGGGATGGTGCGCAGGACGGCGACCGCGATGGATCGGACCTGCGCAACACGCTGCGCCAGCAAAACCGCTGCCGGCTCAACCCGTCCACCTGTTGATCGGTCAGACGTCCGCGTAGGCGCGCACCTCGGCGGTCCCGCCGGGGTGCGTGACGGCGCCTTTTTCCGCCGGGCCCACCGTTTGGGCATACTTCCACAGGGCGCCGGACTGAAACGCGGTTTCGCGAGGCGCCCAGGCCGCGCGCCGCGTGTTCAATTCCTCGTCCGACAGGTCGACCGACAGGGTGCCGGCCTCCGCGTCGATTGTGATGATGTCGCCATCATGCAAGAGCCCGATGGGCCCACCCACCGCCGCCTCGGGCCCCACATGGCCAATGCAAAAGCCGCGGGTCGCGCCGGAGAAGCGCCCGTCGGTGATGAGGGCCATTTTTGCGCCCATGCCCTGGCCGTAGAGCGCTGCGGTGGTGGCCAGCATTTCGCGCATGCCGGGCCCGCCCTTCGGCCCCTCATAGCGGATGACGAGGACCTCGCCCTCCTTGTAGTTGCGCTTGGTGACGGCCTCGAAGCAGGCCTCCTCGCTGTCAAAACAGCGGGCGGGGCCCGAGAATTTCAGCTCCGTCATGCCTGCGACCTTCACGATCGCCCCTTCCGGCGCCAGGTTGCCGCGAAGGCCGACGACGCCGCCGGTGGGCGTGATGGGCGTGTTGGCCGGGACAACCACGTCTTGGTTCGGGTTCCAGGCCACTTTTTCAAGGTTTTCGGCCATGGTGCGGCCGCTGACGGTGAGGCAATCACCGTGCAGGAAGCCGTGGTCGAGCAGCGTTTTCATGAGGAGCGGGATGCCGCCGGCCTCGAACATGTCTTTCGCCACATAGCGCCCGCCGGGTTTGAGGTCGGCAATGTACGGCGTGCGGCGGAAGACCTCGGCCACATCATGAAGGTCGAATTCGATGCCGCATTCATGGGCAATGGCCGGAAGGTGGAGCGCGGCGTTGGTGGAGCCGCCTGAGGCTGCGACGACGACGGCTGCGTTTTCGAGCGCCTTGCGGGTCACAATATCCCGCGGGCGGATGTTTTGGTGGATAAGGTCCATGACGGCTTCGCCCGCGGTGGCGCAGAACCGGTCGCGGATTTCGTACGGGGCGGGCGCGCCGGCCGAATAGGGCAGCGCAAGGCCGATCGCCTCGGAGACGGTTGCCATGGTGTTGGCGGTGAACTGCGCACCGCACGCGCCGGCCGAGGGGCAGGCCACCTGCTCCAACTCGTCAAGGTCTTCGTCCGACATGTCGCCGACGGAGTGTTTGCCCACCGCCTCAAAAAGGTCTTGCACGGTGACCGGTTGGCCGCGGAAGGAGCCCGGCAGGATCGAGCCGCCATAAAGGAACACCGAAGGGACGTTGAGGCGGACCATTGCCATCATCATGCCCGGCAGCGACTTGTCGCACCCGGCAAGGCCCACCAGCGCATCGTAGCAGTGGCCGCGCATGGTGAGCTCGACCGAATCGGCAATCACCTCGCGGCTGGCGAGGGACGATTTCATGCCCTCGTGGCCCATGGCGATGCCGTCGGTCACGGTGATGGTGCAGAATTCGCGGGGGGTGCCGTTGGCGGCGGCGACGCCTTTTTTGACCGCCTGGGCCTGGCGCATGAGGGCGATGTTGCAGGGGGCCGCCTCGTTCCAGCAGCTCGCAACACCCACGAGCGGCTGGTGGATCTGCTCTTTGGTGAGGCCCATGGCGTAAAGGTACGAGCGGTGCGGCGCGCGCGCGGGACCCTCCGTCACGTGCCGGCTCGGCAGGCGGTCTTTGATGAGCGTGCGCGTTTGCATGGAGTGTCCCCCTGTTGTTTGCGCCTTGGTCGGGCTTTTTTTTGAAAAGCTCAAGGGTCGGGCGGCAATCGACAAGCGGCTAGCGCAAGAAAGCTGTTGGGCGGGCGGTTGTGATGCGCCCGCCGTTCAGTGAGCCACGGGACGGATGGTCCGCGCTGCGTTGCGCTGGGCAGCGCAGACCTTGGGTGGCCGCACGATCAACGAAGCGGCGTCGTCACCCGCACATTGCCGTGCCAATTCTCGATCACTGTGGGCGCCTCGCTCTCGATCTCGAGCGGGCCGAAGACTTCGTGAAGTCCATAACTTGCCGCAAGGGTGAGAAGCAGCGCGAGGATTAGCCATGCGCCTGCCCAAACCTTTTTGGGGCGTGCTGTGTCGAGGTGATGGTGATCAGCAACTGTATTAAAACTCATCGGAAACTCCCATCGTTGGTCCAGAGACAGTCTTGATGAGCAAAGGATGGGTTCGGCGGGGTCATTCCGAAAGTGAATGTTTCTCATAGGATCGATCACAGGATTTGATCGATCTGCGTCGCGCACACCGGCCGGTGCGGGTCAGCGGCGGGCGGCAACCGTTGCGCCGATGGTGATGGCGACGAGGATGAGGGAGGCGGCGATGAGGTCGTTGGCGCCCAAGGGTTCCTGGAGGGCGAGCCAACCCACGGCGAGCGTTGCGGGAAGCTCCACCGCGGCGGCCATGGTGGTGGGCACGGTGCCAATCCGCGGGGCAAACGTGGCAAGCGCCAGCTGGGGGATGAGGGCCGTCAGGAGGCCGAATGCGATCAGCCAGAGGAGCGCGTCCGCGCCGGCCGGGACGATGGCCGAGGCCGGAAGGCCGAGCAGGAGCGGCGCCAGCGCAATCACCGAGCCGAGCGCCACAGCGCCCGCCGTGCCAAGGCCGCCCAGGCCCGCGGTCTTGTGGGTCACGATGTTGAGGAGGAGGCCGTAGGCGGCGGGGGCGGTAAGCGCGAGGAGGATGGCGCCGGCGGTCGCCGTGCCCCCATCGTGGGGCGCCACCACAACGCCGGCCGCCACGATGAGGCTTGCGGCGAGGAGGCCGCGCGCGGTCACCCGCTCGCCGAAGAGCGCCCGGCCGAAGAGGAGCGCAAACAGGGGAAACGTCATGAAGAGGACGCCGACCTCAGCCACCGTCAGCGTTTTGAGGGCCGCCACATAGCCGATCCAGCCAAGGCCGATGAGCGCGCCGCCAAGCATCGCCGGCCACAGCGCAGAAAGCGGCCTTTTGAGAACGACTGGCAGGAGGATCACGGCCGAAAAGGCAAAGCGCCAGAAGGCGATGGCGGACGGGGCGAGCCCTTCGGCCGTGAGCGTGCGGGCAAACAGGGGCAGGAGGCCGAACGAGGCCGCCGCTGCCAGGCAAATCAGGAACGCAGCCGTCGGGCCGATCGGGCGGATGGTGCGCTCCAGAAGGTTGTTCGCAGCGGGTGGTTTCGCGATGCCCGGTGATTAGCTGAAGGGTGGAGGACGGGTCCACCCTTCCCGTGCGGCGAAAAAGTGGATGGATGATGGGCACGTTGTTGACAGGACCGTGAGCGACGCTTATCTCGCCGCTCAACGGGTTAGCACTCGCCGAAAGTGAGTGCTACCGAGGCTCCAACTGGAGCCGGATTGTCACGGCAATTCGAAACATCTTGAGGACAGACATGACCTTCCGTCCCCTGCACGACCGTGTGGTTGTGCGCCGCATTGATTCTGAAGAGAAAACCAAAGGCGGCATCATCATCCCCGATACCGCCAAAGAAAAGCCCCAAGAGGGTGAAGTCGTGGCCGTCGGCCCCGGCGCCCGTGACGACGATGGCGACATCATCGCCATGGACGTCAAGGTCGGCAACCGCGTGTTGTTCGGCAAATGGTCTGGCACCGAGGTGAAGCTCGATGGTGAAGATCTCCTCATCATGAAGGAGAGCGACATCATGGGTGTCATCGAGAGCGCCACCGTCGACGCGTAAGCGTTCGCCGACATCTGAAAATCTAGTACGAAGGTAACCAAATGGCTGCCAAAGAAGTTAAATTCTCCACCGACGCGCGTGACAAGATGCTGCGCGGTGTGGACACTCTCGCGAACGCCGTAAAAGTGACGCTCGGCCCCAAAGGCCGCAATGTTGTGATCGAAAAGTCCTTCGGCGCCCCGCGCATCACGAAGGACGGCGTGACCGTTGCCAAAGAGATCGAGCTTGAAGACAAGTTCGAGAACATGGGCGCGCAGATGGTCCGCGAAGTGGCCTCCAAGACCAACGATCTTGCGGGCGACGGCACCACCACCGCCACCGTTCTGGCCCAGTCGATCGTGCGTGAAGGCGCGAAAAGCGTTGCCGCCGGCATGAACCCGATGGATCTGAAGCGCGGCATCGATCTCGCCGTTGCCGAAGCCATCAAGGATCTGGAAGCCCGCTCGCGCTCCATCTCCACCTCGGACGAGGTTGCGCAGGTCGGCACGATTTCGGCCAATGGCGACAAAGAAGTCGGCGACATGATCGCCCACGCCATGCAGAAAGTCGGCAACGAGGGTGTCATCACCGTCGAAGAAGCAAAGTCCCTTGAGACTGAGCTTGAAGTCGTCGAAGGCATGCAGTTCGACCGCGGTTACATCTCTCCCTATTTCGTGACGAATGCAGAGAAGATGACCGTTGAGCTCGAAGATCCCTACATCCTGATCTTCGAGAAAAAACTCTCCAACCTTCAGGCGATGCTCCCGATCCTGGAAGCTGTCGTCCAGTCCGGCCGTCCGCTGCTCATCATTGCTGAGGACGTGGAAGGTGAGGCGCTTGCCACGCTCGTCGTGAACAAGCTGCGCGGTGGCCTCAAGGTTGCGGCCGTCAAGGCGCCCGGCTTCGGCGATCGCCGCAAAGCGATGCTCCAGGACATTGCGATCCTGACCGCTGGCCAGGTCGTGTCCGAAGATCTCGGCATCAAGCTCGAAAATGTCTCCATCGACATGCTGGGTCGCGCGAAAAAGGTCACGATCAACAAAGACGAGACCACCATCGTCGACGGGTCTGGTGAAGGCGACGACATCAAAGCCCGCGTTGCGCAGATCAAGCAGCAGATCGAAGAGACCACCTCCGACTACGACCGTGAGAAGCTGCAAGAGCGTCTTGCAAAGCTTGCCGGCGGTGTGGCCGTGATCCGCGTTGGCGGTGCGACCGAAGTCGAAGTGAAAGAGAAGAAAGACCGCGTTGACGACGCCCTCAACGCCACGCGCGCCGCGGTGGAAGAAGGCATTGTCCCCGGTGGCGGTGTTGCGCTCCTGCGCGCCAAAGAGGCCGTTGCAAAGCTCGCCTCCGACAATTCTGACGTTGCCGCTGGCATCAAGATTGTCCTGCGCGCGCTGGAAGCCCCGGTTCGCCAGATCTCGACCAACGCTGGCGTCGAAGGCTCCATCGTTGTTGGCAAAATCTCTGAAAACTCTGCGGCCGACTTCGGCTTCAACGCGCAGACCGAAGAGTATGTCGACATGATCCAGGCCGGCATTATCGACCCGACGAAGGTCGTGCGCGCCGCGCTTCAGGACGCTGCGTCCATCGCCGCGCTGCTCGTGACCACGGAAGCGATGGTTGCCGAGAAGCCGAAGAAGGATGAGCCTGCCATGCCCGCCGGCGCCGGTGGCATGGGTGGCATGGGCGGCATGGACTTCTAAGGAAGTCCATAAAGCCGCCCATCATCAAAGTTGGGTTCGACCGGTCTTCCCGGTCGAACTGGCGGCATGGACTTCTAAGGAAGTCCATAAAGCCGCCCATCATCAAAGTTGGGTTCGACCGGTCTTCCCGGTCGAACTGGCGGCATGGACTACTAAGGAAGTCCATAAAGCCGCCCATCATCAAAGGTGGGTTCGACCGGTCTTCCCGGTCGAACTGGCGGCATGGACTTCTAAGGAAGTCCATAAAGCCGCCCATCATCAAAGTTGGGTTCGACCGGTCTTCCCAGTCGAACCGGCGGCATGGATTTTTAAGGAAGTCCTGAGGGGCCGGCGGATCTGGCCCCTCACATACGCGATCGACACAAGGCTGTGCCGCAAGGTGCGGCCTTTTCGTTTGTGGCGCCCGCCGCGTGCCGCCTCGCCTCCTTGGACGCACCGATGGTATGAGCGGGCAACGTGACCGGAGAGATGCGATGCCCCGATTGCAATGTGCGCCGCTGGAGGCCCAGGGGCCCGATGAGCGCCGCTGAGATCCCGCTCGACTTTCACCACCGCGATGATGCGGGCGTTGCGGCGCGGGCGGCCGAGTTCCGCGCCATGATGGTGACCCGGCGCACCGTGCGGCACTTTTGTGACCGGCCCGTGCCGCGAGCGGTCATTGAGGACGCCATTCGGGTCGCCGGCAGTGCCCCCTCTGGCGCCAACAAACAGCCATGGCATTTTTGCGTGATTGCGAGCGCTGAGGCCAAGCGAAAGGTTCGCCTCGCCGCAGAGGCCGAGGAGCGCGCGTTTTATGAAGGCCGCGCCCCGAAGGACTGGCTTGATGACCTCGCGCCCCTCGGGACGGATGCCTCAAAACCGTTCCTGGAGACGGCGCCGGTGCTGATTGCGGTCTTTGCCGAACGCCATGGTGAAGGCGCGGACGGGGCGCGCACAAAAAACTACTACGTGCCTGAATCTGTTGGGATTGCGATGGGCTTTCTCATCGCAGCGCTCCACTATGCGGGGCTTGCAACGCTCACCCACACGCCAAGCCCCATGGCCTTTTTGACCGAGCTTTGTGGCCGCCCCGCCCGGGAGAGCCCAAAGGTTTTGCTGGTGGCCGGCTACCCGGCGCCGGACGCCACGGTTCCGGTTGCCGCGACGCACAAGAAGCCGCTTGCGCAGATTTGCGATTGGCGTTGAGCGCCGCCTATTCACCAAGACTTCGTTAAAGAGAATGGTAAAATACGCGGGACATCTTTGTGGCAAGGTAAACAAAACTGGTTGACAGTCTGCCGCATTTGAGACAAATTTGCGCAATGTACGCAAGGCTGTCCCCCGAGAACGCGTGGCGTTCCTTTTGCGTGAGGCAGTGCCCCGCCGCGGGGCGCTAAGCGAGGCCGCCGCGCGGTCCTGAATCGGGTGCTGGTCGCTCAGCCCATGTTCCAAAAACAAATTCATTGAGTTCGCAGCGCAAACGCGCGCGGCCGGAGGCAACACGTCATGATCCTCATCCCGCTCCCGGGCTTCCCCGGCAGTTATGACAAAGTCTTCCCGAACTACGAAGCCGTCATCCCGCCCCATCCTCTGGGGGAGGACTATCTGATCGAAGGTGGCGCAGGGTCGGTCAGCACCGGCGATGGTGATGATTTCGTCCGCGCCAAAGCCTACGTGGGCTCCATCGACCTTGGCAAAGGCAACGACATCGCCTTCATTGAGGGCGGTGCGGGCACGGTGAAGGCCGGTGGCGGCGCCGACCTCATCGTCGCCGACAGTTTTGTGGGCACAATTGATGCCGGCGGCGGGTGGGACGCTGTGGTCCTGCGCGGTTTCGCGGGCGCAAACACCGTAGAACTCGGAAACGGGTTCGACTTCTTCCAGTCCGAGGGCGGATATGTGGGCCGGATCGATGCCGGCGCCAAATCGGACGCGGTGGTGATCGGCACCGGTGGCGCCGGCACCGTCAAGCTTGGCAGCGGCGTTCTCGATCTTCTCGGGGCCGAGGGTTACGTGTCCACCGTCCACGGCGGCTCTGGCATTGACGGCGTGTTGCTCACCGCCGGTGGCGGCACGGTCAACCTTGCCGGCGGCTCGGACGGCTTTTTGTCCAGTAACGCCTGGGTCAACCAGGTGAACGGCAACGCCGGCAAAGACGCAATTGCCGTTTTGGGCGGTGGCAGCGTCAACGGCGGTGGCGGCAAAGACTTTATTGCCATCGGCGACAAGACCGTCTCGGCGAACGGCGGCAATGGCAAGGACGAGTTCGGCCTGTTGTTCGACAAAGACCAGTGGGACTTTGTGAACGGCGGGGCGGGCAAGGACGAACTCTTCATCTTCGTGGAAGACAACGCGGAGAAGGCAACGCTCATTGCCGAGCTTGAGGCAGAACTCGGCATCACCGTTGGCGATGGTTACACCGACCCGGCCGCCGGCAACCCCGGTGATGGTTTCGTCTCCGCGCTGAACGCAACGCTGCAAAGCATTGAATCCATCAGCGTTGTCGTCGAGGACGATTATTTCGGCCTCGTGACCGCGGTGCTCGACGAAACCGGTGTGCTGGACGCGCTCGACATCGTTTAATGGCCGGTGCGTGCTTGCGCCGCTCGGTTGAAACCCACCGAGCGGCCAAGAGCACGCACCGAAGACCGATCTGTTGGGATGAAATGGATCGGTTGACGCGCGCGCCACCGCCGCGCACTGGCCCACAGGGCGCGAAGGGGGTACGAACGGGGCATGCAAGGACCCGCGTTCGGCGCCCCTCCCCCCGATGATGACGTCGTCAAAGCAACGGCCGTGATCGGCACGGGGGACGCGTTTGCTCCCACCGCCGCCGCCATCCTGGACCAACTGTCGGAAATGGCGGACGAGGGCGAACCCGTCCTCTCCGTCTACCGCGCGGAGCAGGACGGGCCCTGGCAGCTCGACATCCTCTTCACCCGCAGCGATGCTGAGGCGCGAGACCGCTGGCTTGGGGCAGCGCGCGCGGTTCGGCCCGATCTTCCGGCCCTCGCGCTCGATCCTGTGGGCGCGCGGGACTGGGTGGCCGAGGGCCAGCGCGCGCTCCACCCTGTGCGGGCCGGCGCGTTCACCGTCCACGGCTCCCACGATGCGGGCGCCCTTCCCCCCTCGCGCTATAACCTTTTGGTGGATGCCGGCCGCGCGTTCGGCACCGCCCACCACGCCTCCACCAAAGGCTGCCTCATCGCGCTGACGCGGCTTGCCAAACGGCGGCAGCTCGGCCACCGGGTGCACGATGTGGGCACGGGAACAGGCGTTCTCGCCATCGCGGCGGAGCGGCTCGGCGCCAAGACGCTGTCGGGGGGTGACATTGACCCCATCGCAG
This sequence comes from Pseudomonadota bacterium, assembly GCA_039034015.1. Classification (GTDB taxonomy): domain Bacteria; phylum Pseudomonadota; class Alphaproteobacteria; order Rhizobiales; family Amorphaceae; genus Acuticoccus. The sequence goes on from JBCCBM010000020.1 coordinate 21,917, forward strand.
TGGCCGTCGCCCGCCAGAACGGCCGCGCCAACCGGCTTGGCCGGCCGATCCTGTGGCGCGTGTTCGCCGGCCCGTTCGCCCGCGCGGACACGGTGATTGCCAACATCCTGGCCCGGCCCCTCATCGCAATGGCGCCGAGCCTCTCGGCCGCGACCCTGCGCACCCTGGTGCTGTCGGGCCTTCGCCAGCGGGACCGACGGCGCGTGGAGGCGGCCTTCCTCGCCAGAGGCTTTGCCGTGGCGGAGCGCATTGTGGTGGACGACTGGGCAACGCTTGTCTTGCAGCGCAGCAACAAGGGCGGGCGCTAAATCCGGCCCTCCTCCACCGCGTGGCAGGCAACGCGCGCGGCGCCGGCCATCCGCATCACGGGAATTTCGCTGCGGCATCGATCGTTCGCGTGGGGGCAGCGCGGGTGAAAGGCGCAGCCCGGCGGCGGGTCGATGGGGTTCGGGATCTCGCCCGACACGGGTGTGCGCGGCCGGCCCGACATCTCAAGGTCAGGCACCGCATCGAGCAGCATCTTCGTGTAAGGGTGCCGCGGCTCAGCGAACAGCGTGCGGCCAGGGGCCACCTCCGCCAGTCGCCCCAAGTAAAGAACGCCGATGCGGCTTGCCATGTGGCGCACAACGGCAAGATCGTGGCTGATGAAGAGGTAGGTGAGCGTCAACTCTTCCTGCAGGTCGCGCATCACATTGAGGATTTGCGCCTGGACTGACACGTCGAGCGCGCTGGTCGGCTCATCGCAAATCAAGAATTTTGGGTTGGAGGCGAGGGCACGCGCAATGCAAATGCGCTGGCGCTGGCCGCCGGAAAACTCGTGGGGGAACTTTTGCCCGTCCCGCGGGTCAAGGCCGACGGCCAACAACAGCTCGCCCACCCGCGCCTTCACCGCCGCGCCCTTCAAAAGGCTGAAGGCGCGGATGGGCTCAGCCACAATCCCATCCACCCGCATGCGCGGGTTGAGGGACGCGTAGGGGTCCTGAAAAATCATCTGGATGCGGCGGCGGAGGGTCTTGACCGCAGCGCCCCCCTCCCCCATCGCGACCCCGTCGATCTCAATCCGCCCGGCGTTGGCGGGGATGAGGCCGGTCACGATCTTTGCGATCGTGGATTTGCCAGACCCGGATTCGCCCACCAACGCGAATGTCTCGCCCTCCACAATCTCAAAGCTCACATCGGTGACGGCGTGGAGAAGCTGTTTTGGGAGCCGCTCCAGCATGCGGTCCAAAAACGGCGGCGACACGTCGAACGTTTTGGAGAGGTTTTCGACCTTGACGAGGGCGCTCACGCGGCGCGCTCCGTTTCATCATAGAGCCAGCACGCGGCGCGGGAGGGGCCAACCGCGATGGGGTCCGGCCGGGCCTCATGGCAACGGGCGTGCACCTTTGGGCAGCGCGGGTTGAAGGCGCAGCCGGCGGGGATCGCATCAAGCCGCGGCATGGCGCCCGGGATTTGGCGCAACCGCGCGTCGGCATGGTCAAGCTTCGGGATCGAGCCCATCAGGCCGACGGTGTAGGGGTGGAGCGGCTTTTGGACCACATCGCGCACAGGGCCAACTTCGGCAATGCGGCCGGCGTACATCACCGCGACGCGGTCCGCGGTTTCGGCAATGACGCCCATATCGTGGGTGATGAGGATGACGGAGGCGCCATGCTCCCGGCACATCTTCTTCAAAACGTTGATGATTTGCGCTTGGACAGAGACATCGAGCGCGGTGGTGGGCTCGTCCGCGATCACAAGCACGGGGTTCGCCGCAAGGGCGAGCGCGATCACCACGCGCTGGCGCATCCCGCCGGAAAACTGGTGGGGATAGGCGTCAATCCGGCGGCCGGCGGCGGGGATGCCCACCTCGTCAAGGAGGGCGACCGCGCGCTCGCGGGCGGCGCGGCGGGAAAGGCCAAGGTGGGTCTCAATGGTCTCGGTGAGCTGGCGGCCCACGGTGTAAAGCGGGTTGAGGCTGGTGAGCGGATCTTGAAAGACCATGCCGATGCGCCGGCCGCGCACCTTTCGCATCTCTTGGGGGCTGAGGGTGTCAATCCGCTGGCCTTCCAGATGAATTTCGCCCCCCGCAATGCGCCCCGGCGGGTCCAGAAGACCAATGACGCTGGTGCCGGTGATGGACTTTCCTGCGCCCGATTCGCCAACCACGCCAAGGACTTCGCCGGGCGCCACGTCAAACGAGATGTCATCGATGGCGGTGAGCACGCCGCTGCGGGTGGGGAATTCGACGCGCAGATTTTTGACCGAGAGGACCGGCGTCATGGTCGCGGCCTCACGGTGTCGGCCACCGCCTTGATGTGGGCCGGCCCGACGCCGCAGCAGCCGCCGATGATGGTGGCGCCGTCCGCCGCCCAGCCGGCCGCGTGGGCGGCGTAGGCGGACGGCGACAGGTCTTCGCGCACGCCGGGGTGGTCGACGCTGCCGCCAAGCCCGAAGTCAGGCGGGACGGGGATGAAGGCGTTGGCATAGGCGCCGAAGGGGCGGCCGGCGGCGGCACGGGCAAGATCTGGCAGGGCGCGGTCCACCTGTTCGGGCGTTGTGCAGTTGATGAGGACGGCCTCCGCGCCGTGATCATAAAGGAGGGTTGCGACGGCGCCGATGGGTTCGCCACCGCGAAGGGTGGGCACGCCCATCTCGTGGAGGGTGAGCGCGACCCACACCGGGCGGCCGGCGCCGCGGGCCGCCTTCAGCGCCGCCAGCGCTTCGGGCGAGGTGGTGAGCGTCTCGCAAAGGAAAAAGTCGACGTCTGCGGCAAGAACGAGCGCTTGTTCCAGCACTTCGGTCTCCACGACTTCGGGCGGGGGGACGCTGTCGACCTCGTAGGAATGGCGCACGGGGCCAAGACCGCCGGCAATCAGCGCGCCGGGGGCCACCCGCTCGCGCGCGTCGGCGGCGGCGCGGGCCGCGGCCCGGTTCGCGGGGCCAAAGGCGTCGGCCGCGCCATTCATATTCATGTGCCAGCGGCCCTGGTGGTAGGTGGCGGTGGTGATGATGTCAGCGCCGGCGCGAAGGTGCTCGGCGTGAAGATTGGCAATCACATCGGGCCGCTCCAGCGCGCCGAGGAGCGGCCAGCCATCGTCCGGCTTGCCAAAGGCCTCGAAGATTGCCTCGCCCATGCCGCCGTCCAGGATGGTGACGCTCATCGCAATCTCGGATTGAGGGCGTCGCGCAGCCAGTCCCCCAGGAGGTTTACGGAGAGGACCAGGATCGCAAGCATCAGGCCCGGGAACATTGTGATCCACCACTCGCCGGAGAACAAATAGTCCTGCCCGATGCGGATGAGGGTGCCGAGCGAGGGCTGGGTCGGTGGGACGCCAACGCCCAGGAACGAGAGCGTTGCCTCGGTGATGATGGCAAGCGCGAGGTTGATGGTGGCAATGACGAGGACGGGGCCGAGAACGTTCGGCAAGATGTGCCGCGCCATGATCATCCAGCCCGGCAGGCCGATGAGCTTTGCGGCCATGACGTACTCTTTGTTGGCCTCCACCAGGGTGGAGCCGCGCACCGTCCGCGCATACTGCACCCAAAACGAGAGGCCGATGGAGAGGACGAGGACGTAGAACGCTGAATCTTCGCGGCTGAAGGACGGGAAAAGGCCGCGCGCCGTGCCGTCGATCAAGAGCGCGATGAGGATCACCGGGAAGGTGAGCTGCACGTCGGCAATGCGCATGATGATGGAATCCACCGCGCCCCCCACATAGCCCGCAATGAGGCCGAGCGTGATGCCGAGGACGGCCGCGAGCGCAACGCCGGCAAGGCCGACGGCGAGGGAGATGCGCGTGCCGTAAAGGATCGCGGAGAGGAGATCGCGGCCCTGATCATCGGTGCCGAGGAGATAGGCGGGGTTGCCCATGGTCTCCCACGCGGGCGGGGTGAGACTGTCGAGGAGCGACAGGGACGCAAGGTCGAACGGGTCGTGGGGCGCCACGATGGGCGCAAAGGCCGCGCAGAAGAAGACCACGAAGGTGACGAACGCGGCCACCATGGTGAGTTTTGAGCGGACGAAGGAGTGGGCAATGTCACTCGACAGGGCGCGGGAGAGGGCGTTGCGGGGGCGCTCGCGATCGGCGGGTTCTGCGCTCATGCCGCGCGGCCTGTGATGCGAATGCGCGGGTCGACCACCACGTATAAAATGTCCACCAGAAGGTTGATGATGACGAAGAGGAACGCGATCAGAAGAAGGTAGGCAGCCATGATCGGGATATCGACGTTTTGCACCGCCTGGATGAACATGAGGCCCATGCCCGGCCACTGAAACACGGTTTCGGTGATGATGGCGAAGGCAATCACCGAGCCCAATTGCAACCCTGTGATGGTGATCACGGGGACGAGCGTGTTTTTAAGCGCGTGGCCAAAGTTGATCGCCCGGGCGCGAAGGCCCCTTGCACGGGCAAAGCGGATGTAGTCCGCCCGCAAGACTTCCAACATCTCTGATCGGACGAGGCGCATGATGAGCGTCATCTGAAAGAGCCCGAGGGTGATGGACGGCAAGATGAGCGCTTTGAGGCCGCTTGCCGTCAAAAAGCCTGTGGTCCACCAGCCAAGGTCGACCACCTCCCCCCGGCCAAAGGAGGGGAGCCACTGAAGGTTCACGGCAAAAACGAAGATCAGCAAAATGCCGATGAGGAAGGTCGGCAATGAAATCCCCACCAGGGAGACGGTGAGGAAGACGTTGGAGAGCCAAGAGTTGCGGTTGAGCCCTGTGTAAACGCCCATGGGGATGCCAACGAGGAGCGCGAAGAGGGCCGAGACCAGCGAGAGTTCAAGGGTGGCGGGGAGGCGCGCGCCCAGAAGATCGGCCACCGGTTGCTTGAACTGGTAGGAGATACCGAAGTCGAACTGGGCCGCGTCGATCACGAAGCGCCAGAATTGGAGGATGATGGGGTCGTTGAGGCCGAGGCGCTCGCGCAGGGCCTCGCGGTCGGCAACGGTGGTTTCGATGCCCACCATCTGGTTCACCGGGTCGCCGACGAAGCGGAACAGCAAGAACGCGATCAGCGAGACGACCAGCATCACGATGATCGCCTGCACGAGCCGGCGCACGACGAATGCGAGCACCCTAACCTCCTCGCCCGAAGGCCGCCATCAGGCCGGCGACCAGCGCAAAGACAGGCAATTCAAATGCCACCGCCACCACAATGACGAGCACGAGAAAGGCTGCGATGAGGAGGTTGCGGACCACAGGGCAAGCGGTGGGGCGGCAGGCGCCGCCCCGGGCCGCATCACTTGTTGACGTGGTAGAAGAGGAGCTGGTTGTCGGCCCGCTGCTTCACCGTGATGTCGGAGGATTTGCCCCAGGCAAGGCCCTGCTGGTGCAGCGGCACGTGGGACACCTCTTCGTTCATCATCGTGTAGGCCTTCGCGATCATGTCATCGCGCACGGCCGGGTCGTTCTCGGCGACGATTTGGGCCGCCAGGGCGTCCACCTCGGGGTTGCAGTAGTTGCCAAGGTTGAAGGCGCCGCCCTCGGTGCCGGCTTCATTGCGGCAGGCGTTGAGGTTGTAGATGACGTTCCAGCTGTCGAAGGAGCCGGGCGTCCACCCCAGAAGGTAGAACGAGGTGTCATAGCCGCCGGACGCCAAGACTTTTGCAAAGTATTGGGATTTTGGCTGGGCGTTGAGGTCGACGTTGACGTTGATGCGCGCCAGCATCGCGGCAACCGCCTGGCAAATCTGCTCGTCATTCACGTAGCGGTCGTTGGGGCAGTCCATGCCGACGGTGAACCCGTCTGCGTAGCCAGCCTCTTCCATGAGGGCGGTGGCGGCGGCGACATCGTACGGGTAGCGCTCAAACTCGGCGGAGCGCGAGAACAGCGCGGGCGAAATCATGAGCGCTGCCGGGGTCGACAGGTTGCGCATGATTTTGGCCTTGATGGCCTCAATGTCGATGGCCTGGTAAAAGGCTTTGCGCACGCGCACGTCTTTGAAGGGGTTCTCGTCAAGGTTCGAGTAAAGCAGCTTGTCGCGCGTTTGGTCGAAGCCTAGGAAAATTGTGCGCAGTTCCGGGCCTGTCAACGCTTCGGTGCCGGGGTTGGAGTCCACACGCGCAATGTCTTGGACGGGGATCGGGTAAACAAGGTCAAGCTCACCAGAAAGAAGCGCTGCAACGCGAGTGGCGTCTTGGCCGATGGGCGTGAATTCAACGCGGTCGATGTTGTAGCTTTTGTTGTCGGCGTTCCACCAACCGTCGTTGCTTTCAAAGACCGTGCGCACGCCCGTCTCGTGGGACAGGACCTTGAAGGGGCCGGTGCCATTGGCATTCAGCGAGGCAAAGTTGGGGTTCTCGTCCGACGCGGAGGTGACGCCCACCGTGTCGTTCTCTTCGGACCACTCCTTGTCCATGATCGCCCACGTGTCCCACTCATAGTGCAGGATGGGGTTGGGCGAGGTAAGCTTCACTTCAACGGTGAGATCGTCCACCGCGGTGAAGGTGGCATCGGCCGGGATGCGGGTTTTGAGGTCAGACGCTTGCGAGCGCACGCGGTCGGCGGAGAAGACGACGTCATCGGCGGTCAGCGCGTTGCCGTTGTGGAAGGTAACGCCCTCGCGCAAGTAAAAGCGCCAGGTGGTGTCGTCGATCACTTCCCAGCTGGTGGCAAGACCGGGGATGATTTGAAGGTCAGGGTCGCGGCGGGTGAGACCCTCGTAAACGTTGCCGAGGGTGCCGAGGGTGAACGTCTCGTTCAGCGAGTAGGGGTCGAGGCCACGCAACTCGCCCTGGAAGGCAAACTTGAAGGTGCTGTCATCGTTGGCAAGGGCTGTCCCTCCCATCAGGGCGACCGCCGCAACGCTCGTCATCAAACGCGTCATACCGCTCTCCTCATCGGCTGTTGTTCGCCGGTCTTGTCCCTCGGGCCGCGCCCTGCGCAGCCTCACGGTGTTCACTTCAATACGGAAAGGTCGGTGCGCGCAACATCGTGGAGGAGGGCGATGAAGCCGTCCGCCTGGGCCTCGGCAAGGGTTTTGCCCATGGCAGCGGTCGCCTTTGACGCATCGCCCACAACGCCGGCGGGGTTGAGATCGGCCGATTTCCACGCAAACGCGTGGGGGCCATGGGCGGTGAGATGCTGATTGTTGCGCAGGAAGCCCGACTGGGCGCTTTCAAAATTTTGTGCACGGTCCCAGCGCACGAGGTCAGGGTTGAAGTGGGCAATGAGCGCCGTTTCCAGCGTGCCGCCGTGGATGCCGATGGCGGCCTCTTGGGTGTCGGCCAACCCCGCATCGCCAAAGCGGAACCAGGCGGTGTGGACGGCGAGCATCTTACATTTGACGCGCAACTCTCGCGTGATGATGTCGAGCATTGCGGTGTTGCCGCCGTGGGAATTCACAAAGACCAGCTTTTTGATGCCCGCCCGCGCAACGCTCTCGCCAATTTCCACCCACGCGCGGATCGCCGTCTCCCAGGTGAGGGTGAGCGTTCCGGGGTAGTCGATGTGCTCGTTGGATTTTCCCACCTGCTGGATGGGGAGGAACGTGACGGGCATCTCGTCCGGCAGACGGGCAAGCACAGTCTTGACCATCCCCTCCCCGATCATCGTGTCGGTGCCGACGGGAAGATGGGGCCCATGCTGCTCGATGGCGGCGGTGGGCAGGACCGCGACCCAATCGGAGGTGTCGGTGTCAAAGTCGGTGGTGGTCATCGCGGCGAAATGACGATGGGGGCGCGGCATCAATGAAATCTCCCGTGGCGGGGCCGTCTTGCCAAGCGCCTTGCCGCTGCACAAGGCGCCAGAAAAGAAGCAGCTGCCTTGACGACAAGCGCGGGTCAGCCGTCGATGGTGGGCGAGGGCCACCCTTGCGTGGTGACCGGGCGCATCATGGTGGTCACCTCGCGAAAGCCGAACGCCCAGGCAAAGACGCCAAGGCCGGTGCGCTCGGTGGCGACAAAACCTTCTCGCTCATAAAGGGCGCGGGCGCGGGGGTTGATGTCGACCACATCCAGCCGCACCGCATCGCAGGTGAGGCTTTTGGCCTTCGCGTCGATGGCTGCCAGAAGGAGCGTGCCGACGCCGCGGCCGCGCATGTCGGGGAGAACGGCGAGCCCGTCCATGAGGAGGATGCCCGGCACCGCCTCCCGCTCCAAGAGCGAGAGGAGCGCGCCCCGCCACAGCGCGCCAAAGGTGCCATAATGCTGGACGAGGATTTTGCCCGCGCCCTTGCCGCCGGTGAACGCGCCATCGGCGGTTTTGTAGCCCGCAACGCCCACCGGCGCGCCGTCCACCTCGGCAACGATTGCAAAGTTGGGGTCGATGATGGCGGTTAAGAACTCGATCGCGTCGTCGGGCGCGCCGAGGGCCGCGCGCAGCTTTTGGGAGAATGCGGCGTGGTAGAGCGCGGCGACGGCCTCGCGCTGGGCCGGGTCAAACCCTTCGCGAAGGTGGACGGCGCTCACGCGGGAAGCGCTGCCAACACTTCAATCTCCACGACGAACGCCTCGCGGGCAAAGCCGGTGACGATCATGAGCGTCGAGGCGGGCGCAGGGTCGGCCACAAACCGGTCGCGGGCGCGCATGTAGCCGGCAAGGTGTTCGCGCGCGGAGACAAATGCGTTGATGCGCACGATCGCCTCGGGGCCGGCGCCGGCCTCAGCGAGGATTTTTGAAATGTTCTCGAAGCAAAGGGCGGCTTGGGCCTCCGCGCCGTCGGGGATCACATCGTCGGGGGCGATGCCCAGCTGACCGGAGAGGACCAGAAGGCGCATCCCGGCCGGGACTTCGACCGCGTGGGCGTAGTTGGCGAAGGGTTTTCGGATTGTGGTGGGGGTGAGATGGCGCATCCTGGCTCCCGCGACGGTGCGCCACCTCTGGCGGCACGTCAGTTGCTTCTCAAGGTCCGGCGCGCGCAACAATGCGCGCGGAAAAAGCCCGATCCAAAGGATGAGCCATGATGTCAACCCGCACCGCACTCATTGCGCTTCTTGCGACAGGGACCGCGGGCGCCGCCGCCGCGCAGGATCTAACGGCCGTCACCTTCGGCACCAACTGGCTGCCCCAGGCCGAGCACGGCGGCTACTACCAGGCCGTTGCCGACGGCACCTTTGCCGAATGCGGCCTTGACGTCACCATCGCGCCGGGCGGCCCGCAGGTGAACAACCGCGCGCTGCTTTTGGCCGGCCGCATCCAGTTTCACATGGGCGGCAACCTCCTGCAGGCCTTTTCCGCCGCCGAGCAGGGCATCCCGCTCAAGGTGGTCGCGGCGCACTTTCAAAAAGAGCCGCAAATCATCATGAGCCATCCGGGTGAGGGCTTTGACACCTTTGAGAGCCTGACGGAGGCCACGCTCTTCATCGGCGAGAATGGCTTTCAGTCATACTATCAATGGATGATTGACGAATACGGTTTTAGCGCCGAACAACGCCAGCCCTATACGTTCAACCCCGCGCCGTTTATCGCAAACCCACAATCCGGGCAGCAGGGTTACGTGACGTCCGAGCCGTTCGCGGTGGAGCGCGAGGGCGGTTTTGTGCCCAACATCTTCCTGCTCGCCGACTTCGGCTTTGACTCCTACGCAACAACCGTCGAAGTCATGCAAGAGACCATCGACACCATGCCCGAGGCCGTCAAATGCTTCGTGGATGGCTCGGCCAAAGGGTGGTACAACTACCTTTATGGTGACCCTTCGGCGGCCAACGCGCTGATCCAAGAACAAAACCCTGATATGAGCGATGAACAACTCGCCTTTTCGATCGAGAAGATGAAAGAGTATGGCATCGTCGACAGTGGTGACACGCTCGAAATGGGTATCGGCGCGATGACGGATGCCCGCTTCACCTCGTTTTACGAAAAAATGTTGGCGGCGGGCGTTGCGCCGGAGGGCATTGATCTGTCGTCCATCTACACGCTCGACTATGTGAACAGCGGCGTCGGGCTCGACATCAAAGCCGAACTCACCGACAATTGACCACGATGCGGGCCGAGGGGCGGACAAAGGCGGGGGCGATCGTCTCCCTCGCCGGCGTCTCAAAGGTGTTTGACAATGGAACCCGCGCGCTGGAGGGCATCGACCTTTCGGTGGCGCGGGGCGAATTCCTGTCTCTTCTTGGCCCGTCCGGCTGTGGCAAGTCCACGATTTTGCGCCTGATTTCCAAACTCGACACGCCCACCTCAGGCGCCATCACCTGGGATGATGGCGCCGCAAACCGCATCGGCTTCGTCTTCCAGGAACCAACGCTCATGCCTTGGGCGCGCGTGTTCGACAATGTGTGGCTCCCACTGCGCCTTGCCGGAATGTCCAAGCGCGCGGCGGAAGAACCGGTGATGACCGCGCTCCAATCCGTCGGCCTTGAAGACTTTCGCACCGCCTTCCCGCGCGAACTCTCCGGCGGCATGAAGATGCGCGTCTCCATCGCCCGCGCGCTCGCAACCGATCCTGACATTTTGTTGATGGACGAGCCGTTCGCGGCCCTCGACGAGATCACCCGCTTTCGTCTCAACGACGACCTTTTGCGCCTGTGGGACGAGAAGGATTGGACGGTCATTTTCGTCACCCACAGCGTTTATGAAAGCGTCTACCTTTCCACCCGCATCGCCGTCATGACGGGCCGGCCTGGCAAAATGTCCGCCGAGGTTCTGGTGGATGAGCCCGCCCCGCGCACCGAAGCGTTCCGCACCAGCCCCCACTATGGCGAGATTGCGCGCAAAACCTCCGCCGCGCTCCACGAGGCGATGGGCGCATGAGCCTTGCCGCGCCCGCCCCCACCCTCGGCCCCAAGGAGCGCCGGCGCGCGGCCCTCGACCGCGTGCTCAAGCTCGGCCTCCCCATTGTGGTGCTGGTCGCGCTGCTTTTTGCGTGGGACAGTTATGTAACCGCCAACAACGTGCCGGCCTACATCTTGCCGCGGCCTGGCGTCGTCATCGAAACGCTGGGCAAAGACTGGAGCATTTTGGGCCCCGCGCTCTGGAACACGCTCGTCATCACCTTCGGCGCGCTGGCATTTGCAACGCTGGGCGGCGTTCTCCTCGCAATTGCCTTCACACAATCGCGGTTGGTGGAGTATTCGCTCTTCCCCATCGCGGTGGTGTTCCAGGTGACGCCGATTGTGGCGATCTTCCCGCTCATCAACATCTATGTGGAAAACATCTACGCCAAACTGTTCCTGTGCGCGTGGATTGTCGCCTTCTTCCCCATTTTGTCCAACACCACGCTCGGCCTAAACTCCGCCGATCGAAACCTTCGCGATCTTTACAGGCTCTACGGCGCCACCCGCTGGCAAACCCTCGTTCACCTGCAACTCCCCTCCGCAATGCCCTACTTCCTCGGCGGCCTTCGCATTGCGGGCGGCCTTTCGCTCATCGGGGCGGTGGTGGCCGAGTTCGTGGCAGGCTCCGCAGGCGTTGGGACAGGGCTTGCCTCGCGCCTCATTGAGGCGGGCTACCGGCTTAACAACCCACGGCTTTTCGCAGCGCTCCTCCTCATCTCCATGACGGGGATTGCGATTTACCTCGTCCTCTCCTTCGTCTCCCATCGCCTGTTAAAAGACTGGCACGAAAGCGCGCTTAAGGAACGCCGATGAGGATTGTGAACGCGCGTTTGCCCGCCGATGTGGCGGAGGGCCGAGGCGGCCTTGTCGACATCACGCTCGACGGGGATCACATCGCCGCCGTCACCCCTGCCGCCGGCACCGCTGGCGATCTTGATGCTGGCGGTGGCCTCGTCCTCCCCGCCTTTGTCGACATGCACACCCATCTCGACAAGGGCCACACCCGCGACCGCACCCCCAACCCCGACGGCACGTTTGCCGGCGCCCTTGCCGCCATCACCCGCGACCGCGAGGCGTTTTGGACGGCCGACGACGTTGCAACGCGCATGGACTTTTCCCTACGCACAGCCCACGCCCACGGCACCGCCGCCATCCGCACCCACATTGATTCGGTCGGCAAGCAAACCGCCATTTCCTGGCCGGTCTTCGCCGAGATGAAGGCCCGCTGGGCGAACAAAATCACCCTACAAGGCGTGTCGCTCACCGGCATTGACACAATGCCGGACGATCTTGCGCCGCTGTTTGACACCGTGACCGAGCACGGCGGCATTGTCGGCGCCGTCCTTTATAAAACGCCGGACATGCCGCAGAAGCTGCGGGCCGTCATGGAGATGGCCGAGGCGCGCGACCTCGACATTGACTTCCACGTGGACGAGACGCTTGACCCCGCCTCCGATTGCCTCGCCCATGTGGCGGCGGAGGCGGCGCGCATCGGCTTTTCCGGCACCATCACCTGCGGCCACTGCTGCTCGCTGATGGCGATGGACGAGGTGGACGCCCTCAAAACCCTCGACGCTGTGGCGGCCGCCAGCATCGCCATCGTCTCGCTCCCGCTCTGCAACATGTACTTGCAGGACCGCCACGGCGCCCGCACGCCCCGCATCCGCGGCGGCACCCTGGTGCACGAAATGGCGGCCCGCGGCATCCGCGTCGCGCTCGCGTCCGACAACATCCGCGACGCGTTCTACGCCTATGGTGACCTTGACATGGTGGAGGTCGTCCGCGAGGCGACCCGCATCCTCCACCTCGACCATTCGCCCCTCCCCTGGCTCTCGTCGGTGAATTCCGTCCCCGCCGCCATCATGGGCCTGCCCGACCGGGACGCGGTGGCCCCGGGCGCGCCCGCCGATCTTGTGGTTTTCACCGCAAAATCGGTGGATGATCTTGTGACGCGCCCCCAAACCGACCGCACCGTGATACGTGGCGGAAAAATCCTTGAGGCGACCCCGCCCTCCTTCGACGAACTTTTCGCCCTCACGAGGTCATAGATGTCGATCGCGGCCCTCAAATCCGCTCTTCCGGACGTGGCGTTTGAAGAAAACCCGCGCATCGTCCAACAAAAAAGCCGCGATTTTTATTGGTACTCGCCCGTCCTCAAACGCCAGCTCGAGAACGTCACCGCGGAGGCGGTCGCAACCCCCACCACCGAGGAAGACCTCCTCAAGATTTTGGGCGCGGCGTATGCGGCCGATGTCCCCGTCACCGTGCGCGGGTCGGGCACCGGCAACTATGGCCAGGCAATGCCCCTTGCCGGCGGCCTCGTGCTCGACGTTTCAAAGATGAACGCCATCAAGACCGTCGCCCGCGGCCATGTGGTGGCCGAGGCGGGCGCGGTCCTCGCCGACATTGACACCGCCGTGCGCGACACGGGGCAAGAGCTTCGCCTCTCGCCCTCCACCTACCACACCGCGTCCATCGGCGGATTTATCGCCGGCGGCTCCGGCGGTGTCGGCTCCATCCGCTGGGGCGGCCTTCGCGACGCTGGCAACATCATCGCTGTCCGCCTCGCGCTGATGGACGGCGAAAACCCCACCGTCGTGACGCTGAAAGGCGCCGACATTGCCAAAGCGAGCCACGCCTACGGCACCACAGGCATCATCATCGATGTGGAAATGCCGCTTGCCCCCGCCTACAACTGGATCGAGATTTTCGTCTCCTTCAAAGACCTTGGCGATGCGGCCCGTTTTGGCGAAACGCTCGCCGGCGCCGACGGCCTCTTGCTCAAAAACCTTGCCGTCATGGGACCCGGCTGCACCCAATATTTTAAGCGCCACGCCGAATTCGTGCGGCCCGGCGAAACGCTGGTGGTGGCGATCGCGGCCCCCTTCGCGGCCGGCGATGTGATCTATCTTGCCACCCGCGCCGGCGGCACGCTCACAATGCACTCCGACGAGCTTGATGCCCCCGCGCGCGCGGCCCTCCCCGCAGCGTTCGAGCTTTGCTGGAACCACACAACGCTCCGGGCGCTGCGCGTCGACCCTGCCATCACCTACCTCCAGGTGCTTTACCCGCAGCCGGGCATCACCGAAAAAGTGCTCAAAATCAACGACATGTTCGGCGATGAGGTGCCCACCCATCTGGAGTTCGTGCGCTTTGATGGGGCGGTCGGCTGCTTCGGCCTCCCCCTGGTGCGCTTCACCGACGAGGCGCGGCTCGACGAGATCGTCCGCCTCCACGAAGAGGCCGGCTGCCCCATCTTCAACCCCCACCGCTACACGCTCGAAGAAGGGGGCATGAAACAGACCGACGAAGTCCAATTGGCTTTCAAGAAGAAGGCCGACCCAAAAGGCCTTCTCAACCCCGGCAAAATGATCGCCTGGGACAATCCCGATTTTGACTACGGAAAGCCGTACCTTTTCCCAACGTTGACTTAGAGAACCATGAAAGCCCTCGTCGTCTTTTGCCACCCAAACCCGGACAGCTTTTGCGCGCACCTTCGGACCCAGGTGCTTGAGGGTCTTGCCGAACGCGGCGCAGAAGTGCGCCAGTCGGACCTTTACGCCAAAGGGTTCAACCCCGTCATGAGCCGCGAGGAGCGCGCCGGCTACCACGACGAGGGCGACAATGAACGCCCGGTCGCCGAGGAACTCTCGCTCCTTCGCTGGTGCGACACGCTGGTGTTCGTCTACCCCACCTGGTGGTTCGGCATCCCCGCGATGCTGAAAGGGTGGCTGGACCGCGTTTTCGTCCCCCACGCGACGTTCACGATGCCAACGGCCGAGCGCCCCATCGGCCCAAAGCTCCAAAACATTACGACAATTGCCGCCATCACCACCTGCGGCGCGCGGCGCTGGCAGCTGAAATTCATCGGCGAGCCCGGCCGGCGCACGCTTTTGCGCGCGATCCGCTTCCTGTGCCACCCCCGCTGCAAGACCCGGTACGCGGCGTTTTACAAGATCGACAGCTCCTCCCACACCGCGCGGGTGCGATACGCGGCACACGTGCGCCGCCTGGCGCGCACCCTGTAGGGCCCCGCAACGCGCCTTTGACACCGCGGTCATTTGCCGGCAAATGACCTGTCACGAGACGGTCATTGAAGTGTGGCAGGCCGGACGCGTGAGAGGACCCATGCCCTTTGAGTACGCCAAAACGGCCACGTATCGCCTGATGCAGGCGTCAAAGGCACAGCGTGCCCGCGCCGGCGTGCATTATAGCGCCCACGGCCTCCACCCCGGCCAAGAGCTCGTCCTCAAAGCGCTTGGCGAGCGGGATGGCCGGACCATGGGCGACCTTGCGCTAGAACTCGGCGTCCAGCCGCCCACGGTCACAAAAATGGTGACCCGCCTTGCCGCCTACGGCCTGGTGTTACGCCAAACCTCACCCACCGACGGTCGCCTGGCGCGGGTGTTCCTCACCGACCCGGGCCGCGCGCTGATCGGCGATGTGGACAAGGTTTGGAAGCGCCTCGAGAAAGAAGCGCTCGCGGGCTTCGACGACAAAGACAAAAAGCGCCTGCGCCGATACTTGCGCAAAATGGAGAAAAACCTTCTCTCCGCCAACGGGGTCGACGCGAAAAGCCGCGCCGACGATGAAGACGACGCGCTGGAAGACACCGCCGCGTGAGGCCCTCCCGCGGTGAGGGTGCGCCGGTCGCCGGCATCCTTTTGATGTGCGGCGCGGTGGCCTGCTTTGCCTTCCTCGATGCCACCGCAAAGTGGCTCGGCCAAACCATGTTTGCCCTCGACATTGTGTGGCTGCGCTACGCCGCGCACATCATCCTGGTTGCCCTCTTTTTGCGCATCTGGGAGGATCGCAGCGCCTTCGACACCCGGCGCCCCTGGCTGCACACCCTGCGCGGCGCGCACCTTCTTGGGGCAACCCTGTTTAATTTTTGGGCAATCCAACACCTCCAACTCGCCGAGGCGAGCGCCATTATGTTCGCCGCTCCGCTCATCGTGACCGCGCTCGCCGGCCCCGTCTTGGGCGAGACAATTGGCCTCCGCCGCTGGGTGGCGGTGGGCGTCGGCTTCATCGGCGTCCTCATCGTGACCCGGCCCGGAACGGCGGCCATGCACTGGGCGGTGGGCCTTTCGGTGGTGAGCGTCATCAACTATTCGCTCTACACACTCCTCACCCGCAAGATGAACGCCACCGAGAACGCGCACAGCCTTCTCCTCCTCCCCGCCTTCGTCGGCGCCGGCGCCCTTGCCCCCTTTGCGCCAAGCGCGTTGTCGGCGCTGGAAGGCTGGCAGTGGGCACTCGCGGGCCTGATGGGCGTCTTTGGCGCCGTCGGCCATTTTATGCTGGTCGCGGCCCATGGGATGGCGGGCGCGGCGCTCCTTGCCCCGTTCGTCTACACGCAGATGATCTGGATGATTGTGCTCGGCCTCCTCCTCTTCGGCGATGTGCCGGATGTGTGGACGCTGGTGGGTTCGGCGATCATCGCCGCCTCCGGCCTTTATGTGCTCCACCGGGAAAGGGTGCGCGCGCGCCTTGAACCCGCGGTCGAAAGCGGCGTAACGAGCGCAAAACAGGAGACTGACCATGCCGACGCCGCGGGCCGCCTATAGCCGCATTGGGGAAGAGAACGCCTTCGCGGTGCTTGCCCGCGCCAACGCCTTGGCCGCCCAAGGGCGCGACATCATCAACCTTGGCATTGGCCAGCCCGACTTTTCGACTCCGCCCCACATTGTGGAGGCCGCGGTAAAAGCGCTGCGCGATGGCGCCCACGGCTACACCCCCGCCACCGGCATCCCGCAACTGCGCGAGGCGATCGCGGTCGACATTTGCGCCCGAACCGGCGCCGATGCGTCTCCCGAGCGCGTGCTCGTCGTCCCCGGCGGCAAGGTCACCATGGCGATGGCCATCGACATGTTCGGCGAGCCCGGCGCCGAAATCCTCTATCCCGACCCCGGCTTTCCCATTTACCGGTCGATGATTGAGTTCACCGGCGCAACGCCCATCCCGATCCCAATCCGCGAAGAGAACGCCTTCGCCTTCGACCCCGACGATGTGGCCGCCCGCCTCACCGACAAGACCCGCCTCGTGATCGTGAATTCGCCGGCAAACCCCACAGGCGGCATCACCCCGCCGGGTGATGTGGCGCGCCTTGCAAAAATCCTCGCCGCCCGGCCCAACATCGCCGTCCTCTCCGACGAGATTTACGCAAGGATGACCTACGATGGCCTCGCCCACAGGTCCCTCGCCTCATTCCCAGAGCTCACGAACCAGCTGATCCTGCTCGACGGTTTTTCAAAAACCTACGCCATGACCGGCTGGCGCCTTGGCTACGCGCTGTGGCCCGCCGCACTTTATGACAGCGCGCGAAAGCTTGCCGTCAACTATTGGTCCTGCGTGAACGCCCCCACACAGCATGCGGGCGTCGCCGCCCTCACCGGCCCACAGGACGCGGTGGACACCATGATGGCCGCCTTCGACGATCGCCGCCGCGCGGTCACAGAGGCGCTCAACGCCCTCCCCGGCGTCACCTGCGCGACGCCAAAGGGCGCATTCTACGCCTTCCCCAACATTTCTGGCACCGGCTGGAAGGCAAAACCCCTTGCCGATGCCCTCCTCAACGAAACCGGGGTCGCCCTCATCGGCGGCCCAGATTTTGGCACCCTTGGCGAGGGTTTTGTGCGCGTGTCCTACGCCGCCGCAAAAGACCGCATTTTGGACGCCGTCGCCCGCATCGACACATTTTTGCGCGATCGCGCCCCATAGCCCGTTTGCCACAAATGCCGCCGCAGTCTGATCGCCGGAGCCGTCCTCGCCCCTCCTCATCAGCGCCGGCCGCAAAGGGTGTCAAGGAGCCCGCAGGGCCGGCGCAGCCGCTTGTCCTTGATGCCCTTTGCGGTTGGTGCCAGGAGGCAGGGCGAGGACGGATCCGGCGGTCAGACGGCCCTGATTGCTGGTGAGTTTGAGCCTGCCGGAGGCCTCTTACAGCCCGTCGGAGGCCCCGCTATCGCGACGGCCGCTTCATCTGAAACAGCTCCGTCACGGCTGCATAATCGCGATAGCCGCACCGGGCGATGGGTTGCGCGAGCTCCAGATCCACAATCCCATCGCGCATCACGCTTTCGTCGATGTGGATCATGACCACCTCGCCAATGACCATCGTGTAGCTTGCGCGCACGCCATCGGCGCCCTTGAGGGCGACGACCTCCACAACCTTGCACTCCATCGCGATGGGCGAAGCTTTCACCCGGGGTGGCGCGACGGCAAGGGACGGCGCCATTTCGAGCCCCGCGAATTCGAACTCGGACTGGCCGTGTTCGAGGGGGACGGACGTTGCATTCATAGCGTCACGCAAGGTGAGCGTGGCAAGATTTGAAACGAATTCGCCCGTCGCCTCCGCGTTTGTTTGAGAATCCTTGGCGCCCCCGGACGAAAACATCACGAGGTGCGGATGATCCGCCAGGGCGTTGAAAAAGCTGTACGGCGCGAGATTGGGTCGCCCGGCAGCATCGAGGGTGGAGATCCACCCGATCGGCCGGGGCGCCACCAGCGCCTTGAACGGGTCGTGGGGCAGGCCGTGGTCGTTCACCCGCGGGTCGTAGTGCATTCAAACGTCCTTGTTTGGCGAATCGGCCGGGGCGGCCAGTCGCGTCGTGAGCGCCACAACGTCCGGCCGCGCCCGCTCCACCGGGTCAGCCAACGGCGTGCCAATGTGGATAAATCCAGCGATCTGTTCCCCGTCTGCCACACCCAACACCGCTTTGGCCCCCGAATGGTACGCCGCCCACCCGGTCAGCCATTGCGCGCAAAAACCGTTTGCCGCAGCCGCGTGGATCAGATTGAGGCACACGGCGCCCGCCGAAAGCACCTGCTCCACCTCTGGGATTTTGGCGTGGGGCGCCGCGGTGGAGACCACCACAACGACCACAGGCACATCGGTCCAACGCGCGGTCTCCCTTGCCAAAATTTCAGGATTTTCAGCGCCTTGCGCCATTGCTCCTATCCGCGCGCCGGCGTAACCCCGCGCGGTGCCCGCCACCACCACAAACCGCCAGGGCGCGAGCTTGCCATGGTCGGGCACCCGCGCGGCAATGGTGAGCATCTGATGGAGCGTTGCATCATCGGGGCCGGGGGCCCCCAGCTGATTCGCAGGGATGGTCCTGCGCGTTGCCAAATAGTCACGCAATGCAACCATCCTTACCCACCTTTCCCCGGCTTCGGCGCTTTTGATGTCAATGCGCTGCGGTCGTTGAAATAGGTTGTCAACCGCGGCACAAACACAACGCACATGACGTGCGGCCCGTCTGCACCCTTTTTTCTTGAGGGATGCAGACTGGTTACGGCGAGGAAACGCAATGAACCGTCTGGCACAGCTTGCTGCCCTGATGATTGCCGTCGCACCGCTGTCGGCCCTCGCCGCTGTGCCCCTTCCAACGCCCAAACCAACAGTCGGCCCCTCCACCAACGCCGCCGCCGCGCTCGACCGGTTTGTGAGCGCCCCAACCAGCGCCACAACGCCCACCGCCGTTGCCGCCTACGCCCCCTCCGCCGTCAACCCGCTCCAACAAACCATCGAAGCGCGCCAGTCGACGCTCTATGTTGTCGGCAAATTGTCTGAGCGCGGCGGGCCCATCGGCGACGGGCTCGAATGGCGCGTCTTCCGCGATTTTCCTGACGCGAACGGGCAGCTTCCCCTCGTTCATCGTGCCAGTGGCGGCGACCTTGAAGTCCGCCTCGGTGAGGGCCGCTACATCGTGCACCTGGCCTACGGCCGTGCGGCGCTCTCCCGGGTGGTCCAAGTGGGCGGCCGCGTGACCAGTGAGACAATGGTGCTCAACGCCGGCGGCCTGCAGCTCGATGCGCAAATTGCCGGCGCCAACGGCCCCTCCGGCAACCCCATGTCCTTCGCGCTCTATCTCACCGAAGGCGGTGAGCGGCGCATGATCGGCACAGTGAAGCGCGGCGCCATCGCCCGCCTGCCTGCCGGCAGCTACCACGTGGTGAGTCGCTATGGCGACCTCAACGCGGTGCGCACCGCAGACGTCGTCGTGGAAGCCGGCAAGCTGACCCGCGTTTCCATGCGTCACACCGCCGGCACCATCAATCTCCGCCTTGTGCGGCAAACCGGCGGCGAGGCGATCGCCAACACCGAGTTCTCGATCTACACCGACGATGGCCGCCGCGTGTATGACCGCCGGGGCGCCCACGCCACCGCAACTCTCGCGGCTGGCAACTATGCCGTCGTCGCCCGCCACCGGGATGAAGAGTTCAGCCAGTCCTTCACCGTGCGATCCGGCGCGACCGGCGACATCGACATCCTCGCCCAGCGCCTGCGCCGCCCGCTCTAACCAAACTTGCCTCGCGAGCGTTTGAGTTGCGCCAACGACCGAGCCCCGCGCCCTATCGGCCGCTCTCGTGGTGCTGAACAAGCCGCTTCAGAAGCGTTTTGAGCCGCTCCACCTCCGCCGTCCCTAAAACCCCTGTTGACTGATCTTCGCTCGCCGCCGCCTCCGCCAAGAGCGCGTCGAACCGCGCCCGGCCCGCCGCGGTGATGGCAAGCGACGCCCCGCCCTCCACAAGCCCAGCGGTCGCAAGGCCTGCACGCACCTCATCAAATCGCGACTGGGAGAGAAGCGTGCGCGTCAACAACACGTCGGCCGCCACGGGCCCCTCCGCCGCAAGGATCGCCAGAATGCGCATTTGCGCGCCCGTCGTGCCGTGCGCCGTCAACACCCCGTTCACGGCGTCAAACATGTGGTTGTAGGCGCGGAAGAGCAGCGGCACCAAAAAGTCATCATAAGGATGCCGCTCGGAGAGGTCTTGCCCACCGCCGGCAACGGCACCCGGATGGGGCGCGATGGTGCCGTAGCGCCCCTGCGCAAATGTGAGCCCCGGCCGGTCGTATCGCGCGTGGCGCACCACACGGCCAATCATGGTGAGATGGTCACCGGCGCCAACGGTGTTTTCCGGCACGCACTCAATGTGCGCCGCAGCCCCGTCGATGAGGGGCACACCGCCCCTGCCCGTCACCACCATCACCTCGGCAAACTTGTCGGCCCCCGGCTTTGCGAACCGGTTGGAGAGGGCCACCTGATCCTCCGCAAGGATCGAGAACGCGAAGGCGCTGGCCGCCTCGAACGCGGGGCACGAGCGCGCCTTGCGATCCACCGACCACAACACCAGCGGCGGATCGAGGGAGACGGAGGCGAAGGAGTTGGCGGTCATCCCCACAGGCGCGCCGTCTGGGCCAAGGCACGTGACGATGGTGACGCCGGTGGCAAAGTCGCCAAAGGTGCGGCGGAGCGCCCGCGGGTCGAGGGGATCGTTGGTCATTCCCCCTCCTAAAACCTTTTGCCCGCGCGGGACAGGCGAGCGCCGTTGCGCAGACACACCAACCCACCCCCGAATGCACTGCAAAACCGGGGCAGGAGGCGGCCAAGGCGTTGCATCGCGCACCGCGGCGGGATCACGGTCGCCAAAGGTTAACGGGCCATCGAGCAAGAATCCTTCGGAGATTGGGAATGCGGTTTTTGACACTTGTGATGGCGGCCGCGCTTTTGGCCGGCTGCCAGTCCGCGCGGCTTTCCAGCAGCGGCATCGCGGGGGACTGGGCCTCCACCGATGGCGTGTTCGTTGCACAATTTGCCAACGGCGCCTTCACCTCGCGCCTCGTGACCACCGGCGAGACGGTGGTGGCCGACGGCCGCTATGAGGTGACCGGCCAGACCGTCGCGCTCGCCTGGACCTCCATCGCCGCCAACGAGCAGCGCAGCGCCAATTGCGTCTTTGGCAATCGCAACGAGGTGACGTGTACGCCGAGCGTCGGCAACCCGTTTACGATGACCCGCCAAGTCTGATCGCGCCCAGCCCGGCATGGGAAGGCCGTCAGAACTGGCGGTCGAGGTGGGCAAGGTAGTCCACCAGCCGGGCGATGGTGTCTGGGTCATCGACGCCGGGGTCGGGCATGATGGTGCCGGGGACGGTCGCCTGCGGATCGGCGATATAGGCCGCGAGCCGCTCGCCGGTCCACGTGCCGCCGGCGCTGCGCAGGGCAGCGGACGTCCCTGCGTAGGTGGTGGCGCCGAGCGGGTCGTTGTGGATTTTTGCAAGCGAGGGGGCGCGCACATGGTCGTCCACCACGAAGGAGTGGCACTGGGCGCAGGTCTCCACCGCCGTGCGCAGGCTGGCCGCCTCCTGTGAGCCGAGCGCGGCCACCTCGGTGAAGGCGTCAAAGCTTGCCTCAAGGTTTGGCAGGTCGCTGGCCGTCAGGAAGATGAGCTCGAACGCGTCCGTCCACAGGACCAGCGTGTCGCCCGCCTGGTGCACCGCCCGCAGGCGTGAGCCGATCTCGATCCGCTCCGCATAGACCCCGCGGCCATCCTGCACCCGCACGCGGTGGAGGGCGGTGTCTTTGAGTGTTGCGATCAACAGGTCGCCCTCCCACGCATCGTGGAAGCCGGGGGCGACGGTCGTGAGGTCGGACGGGGCAATGGCGGGCACCCAGGCAAAGACAGGCGCCTCATAGGTGTCGTGCCGGCCATAGGAGAGCGCGCCCGGGATGGGCGTTGCCTGGTAGGTGAGGCCAAAACTCTCGCGGGGCCAACCATAGTTGGTGCCCTCGATGACGCGGTTGAGCTCGTCCCCACCGAGGGGGCCGTGCTCGATGATGTAAAGATCATCGCCGGCGAAGGTGATCCCTTGCATGTTGCGGTTGCCGGTGGTGATGACCCGCGTCTCACCGGTGTTGGCGTCAATGGCGAGGACCTTGCCGTACTCCATGGCGTCGTCCTGGGCGACGGGGGGGCCGTCGGAGCGCATGCCGTCCAGGTGAAAGTCGCTGGAGACGAGGTAGATGGTGCTGCCGTCGATGGCGATGCGCCCGCCGGCCATGTGGCCCTCAAGGCTGAGATATTTTTGCTTCAGCGGGAGGCAGGGGTCGGTGTCGGCGAGGATCGTCCAGTCGTCCGGGCCGGCGCGCAGCGTGTCGGCGGTGGCACCGGCCGGGAGCGGCAGTTTGGCGAGGCGATTGCGGTAACACGCGGCCTCCCCGTCGAAGTGGGTGTAGCTCGCGATGAGGGCGCGGCCGTCGGTGGTGTCGGCGATTTTGAGGTCGTTGTAGCGCAGGAATGGCGGGTCGATCAGATAGTCGCTGTAGGCGGGGTCGTCCTCGAGGGCGGCGAGCGCGGCGCGCCCGTTCGAGGGGGCGGTGACGGCGGTGGGGCGCACATCGCCGGGGCCCGAAAAGGCGAAGATTTGGCCGGTGTGGGTGAGGAGGAGCGTGTCCTCCCCCAGCTGCACCATGCCGCCGCCATGCTGGCGCTTTTGATTGGCGAGCCCTGCACCAAAGTCCACCGTTGCGACGGCGGAGGCAAGGCGCAAGAGGTGCGTCGGATAGGTTTTGGGCGCGATGACTTTTGGTCCGGCGGCGCGGCGATAAACCTCTTCGAGCTTGCGGTCGACCTTGGTGAAGAAGGTGTTCGTGGGCAGCTCTCGGTGGGAGACTTGGAAGCCTGCGAAAAAGGCCGCGCCGATGAGGCCGAGCGCGATCGAGGCGGCCAGGACGCCAAGCACGGTTTTTCGTGCACGGCGGCCGGGCTGGGTTCTTTCGCGGAATTCGTTGGTCGTGTCGAGCATCCTCGCCCCCTCGGCCCGGTCTGCGCATGATGATGGCGGCTTTGTGTTCCCCTGCCGTTAATCACGCCCATTCAAGGATTGCGCGGTTGGCTTTTCCCGCGCTTTTTCCGGTCGTGCGGCGGTGGCCCCGCGCGCGGTGCGCCGGGGGTTTTTTGGGACGGTGGGACGCGCACGCGGCCACGAATGTTAGGATGAGCCGGACGCGCGTCCCATCCGTTCGGCTTTTTTCGGGTGGGTGGGGGTTGCCCGGTTAAAACTGCCCCGTGACCTTGGCTCGGGCGCCGTGATGCCCGCCTTTGCACGCGCCCAGCCGGCGCGGGCCGGCGTTTGATGGGCGCGTCAACCCGCCTCTCGGGTCCGCCGTGCTTTATGGCCGGCGGACGGACAGTTCCCTCCCGACCCACCGACGGTTTGGGGGCCGTTCGTCCCCTCCCCGCTCGGCAACCGAGCCCTTGGCTTTCGTCTCGGTCGGTCCGGAACGCCTCCCCGCGAGCCAAGCGGCCCGGGGGTTATGGCATGGGGGGTGTGGGGTGGGGATAAGTTTGCGTTGTAGCCTGTGATGAGCCATTCACGGTCTTCTTGGCCAGCTAGCGACGGCTATGGATCAAACGTTGAGGGCGTACCCGTCACCAACTCTCAAAACTCAACGAATTCCGTCGATTTGAGACATCGGGTTTCAAGAGACGGTTTCGGGAATATAGGCGCTGGGGCAAAGGACCCAGCGCCATTCTGCTCGCCCACCTTCCAGAATCGTTCGTTTTTCAGAGTCTGACAAAGGTCTGCTCAGCGGACGAAGCGGGCCCTTGAAGCTCGTCTTGGTAAACCGCGAGGCGGCATAACCAACAGTTGATAAAATAAGGGGCCCGGCTAAAATCCACGCCTTCGCTGGACGATATTGGCAGAATCGCTGAATATCAGATCATGATAGTAAAATGACAATTTGTATAGCAACCCGTGTTTCCGATGCTATGGTGTTTGCGGCAGATAGCGCTACTACACTAGCTGGCATTCTGCCCAACGGCCAACAGAATATTGTAAATGTATATAACGGTGGAGACAAAGTATTTAATCTTTATCGCGGCCTTCCGATTATCGCAATGACATGCGGAATGGGGCACATTGGTGAGCGCAATATTGGATCTCTGTCAAAGGAGCTGCGGCTTCGGCTCATGTCAGAAGATAAATATTGGGGAATTGACCCGCGCACTTACACTATTGAGCAAGTTGCCGAGCGCGCTAAAATGTATTTTTTTGATGACCGATTTCAATCTCAACAGTCACCCGATCGAAGCCATTCATTCGAGTTTTGGATCGGTGGCTATTCTTCTGATTCAGAAACGCATGACCTTTGGTGTCTAACCATTGTCAACGGCGCCTGCTCACTCACGCGGATAGGTCAGCCCGGGGAGCTCGGAATCTACCCAGCTGGACAGCCTGGCCCTGTCATGCGCCTCCTTTGTGGCATAGACCCGCAGGCTGCGGACCATCTGGTAGCGGCGGGTGTGACAGACCCGCAAACTGCAGCAGAAATTGCAAATGTCATTCGTAAACGTGCAAGCTACAACCTAGCGGCACACGCTATGCCCATACACAATGCAATCGAACTGACGCGCTTTCTTGCAGAAACGACGAAAGGTTTCTTCCATTTCGCTCCAGGCGCGGATGTTGTGGGTGGCGACCTCGATATCGCCGTCGTCACGCGCTATGAGGGATTTAAATGGATAGCGCGAAAGCACTACTACCCAGCAGAAATAAATGTCAGGGAGATCGACCATGCCGGCGGAAAAAATCACCCAGGATACAGTGCTGAAGATCGCGCGGGACAAGGAAAACCAGTCACCCGGCGAGTATCGTTATCAGGGGCTGACCCATACGGCCGGCCGATTCGTCGCAAACGTAGCGGCCCCCGATCGGGCAACAGGACGTCGCGCAACTGAGTCCACAAGGAATCTAGCGATCAACCCCCTCCACCTGTGGTCGGACGGCTCCAAGTAGTTAAACGGACCTCAGCAAATGGGGTTGTACCATTCGCTGAGGTCCGCAAAGGGCTCCAAGTCGACTTCGCGCACCCTCGCAAAAACGGTCCATTTCGCGGGGCCGACTGCGGTTGCGCCCCAACGCCCCGGTCGGTATCTGTCATGTCGCCCTCAGCCTTACCTCCCGGTCGCCGAAGTTGCCAACTTCCCAGCATCGAAGATCAGGGAGACCGTCCGCATGACAATCGACGCGGCACATTTGCGGATCGTCGCACGGCCAGGTTTGCGGTCGGGTGAGCCGATAATCGAAGGCACCAGGATCGCGCTGCACGACGTGCTGACGCTGATGGCGGCCGGGATGACGACCGCTGAAAACCCCGAAGACTACCGGCAGTTGAGCGACGACGACATCAAGGCGTGTCTCGCGTATGCGGCGCGGATGACGGGTCGGACCCGAGTGGTGGCGGCGTAGCCTTGCGGACCGATCTGACTGATCCTGAAGATGGTACGCCGATCCTAGAGTACATCGCGAGCTTCGGGAGCGATCCGGACGATTTTGAGTGGTTTACCTTCCCGGCGCACGGCGAAGAAACGTTTGGCCTATCGGGGGCTGACCTTGACGAGTTCGTGGCGCGTTGCGTGACGGCGTGTCTCGCCAATGGTTGCGTTCCGGTGGACGGCCATCGCGACGGCAAATGGGTGCCGACCTACGCCTACGGCATCACCGACGACGAGATCGCCTGGAACATGGTGCGCGCATGGCACGCCCTTGACGGCCGCCAAACGGAGTTCGGTGAGCTCTTCTTTTCCTGGAAAGACTGGATCGGCAAAGACGACTATGCCGAATGGACCCGTCGGCGAGAAGCGGCGCGCTGACGATTGCGGTTTTGGCGGCTCGACCCTTTTGGGAGGCCGAGCCGCGCCTTTAAAGCTAGCGGATTACTCCGCCGCCTCCTTCTTGATCTCTTCGCCCGTCTCTTGGTTCACCACCTTCATCGAGAGGCGAACCTTGCCGCGCTCGTCAAAGCCCATGAGCTTGACCCAGACCTTCTGGCCCTCCTTCACAATGTCGGAGGACTTTTCGGGCCGGCCTTGCGCCATTTGAGAGATGTGGACGAGGCCGTCCTTGGGGCCGAAGAAGTTCACGAAGGCGCCGAAGTCGACGACCTTCACCACCGTGCCTTCATAGATCTCGCCGACCTCGGGCTCGGCGGTGATGCCGCGGATCCAGTTGAGGGCGGCCTTGATGGCCTTGCCGTCGGCGGACGCGATCTTGACCGTGCCATCGTCAGAAATGTCGACCTTGGCGCCGGTCTTTTCGACAATCTCGCGGATCACCTTGCCGCCGGAGCCGATCACGTCGCGGATCTTGTCGACGGGGATCTGGATCACCTCGATGCGGGGGGCGAACTCGTTGGGCTCGGTGCGCGCGGTGTCGAGGGCTTTGGCCATCTCGCCGAGGATGTGGAGGCGGCCGTCCTTCGCCTGGGTGAGCGCCACCTGCATGATCTCTTCGGTGATGCCGTCGATCTTAATGTCCATCTGGAGGGACGTGACGCCGTTGGCAGAGCCCGCGACTTTAAAGTCCATGTCGCCGAGATGGTCTTCGTCGCCCAGAATGTCGGAGAGGACGGCGAACTTGTCGCCCTCTTTGATGAGGCCCATGGCAATGCCCGCCACCGGCGCCTTCAAGGGCACGGCCGCATCCATCAGCGCCAGCGAGGAGCCGCAGACGGTCGCCATGGAGGACGAGCCGTTGCTCTCGGTGATCTCTGAGACGAGGCGCGTGGTGTAGGGAAAGTCGTGGTGGGCCGGGAGCATGGGGTGGACGGCGCGCCAGGCGAGCTTGCCGTGGCCCACTTCGCGCCGGCCGGGGGAGCCGATGCGGCCCGTCTCGCCAACAGAGAAGGGCGGGAAGTTGTAGTGGAGAAGGAAGGTCTGTTTGACCGTGCCTTCCAGAAGGTCGACGAACTGCTCATCATCGCCGGTGCCGAGCGTTGCGACCACCAGCGCCTGGGTCTCGCCGCGGGTGAAGAGGGCCGAGCCGTGGGCGCGGGGGAGGATGCCCACCTCGCATTCGATTTGGCGCACGGTCTTGAGGTCGCGCCCGTCAATGCGGGTGCCTTCATCCAGGATTTGGCCGCGGACGATGCCGGCCTCGGTCTTCTTGAAAAGGTCGCCCAGCACCTGCGGGGTGGGGCCGTCTTCGCCCTCGGAGGGGGCAAATTCTTCCATGACGCGGGCTTTGACCGCGTCGATGGCGGCGCGGCGCTCGGTCTTTTCGGCGATCGCGTAGGCCGCCTTAAGGTCGGCGCCGGCAAACTCTTTCAGTTTGGCGGCGAGGGCGGAATGGTCGGCGACAATGTGCTCGCGCGGCTCTTTGGCGGATTTTTCGGCAAGCTTGATGATCGCGTCGATCACCGGCTGAAAGCCCTTGTGGCCGAACATCACGGCGCCCAGCATGACGTCCTCGGAGAGCTCTTTGGCCTCCGATTCCACCATCAGCACCGCATCGCCCGTGCCGGCGACCACGAGGTCGAGCGAGGAATCTTCGATCTGGTCGAGCGTGGGGCAAAGGACGTATTCGCCGTCGATGTAGCCAACGCGCGCGCCGCCGATGGGGCCCATGAAGGGGACGCCCGAGATGGTGAGCGCGGCGGAGGCCGCAATCATCGCCACGATGTCGGGCTGGGTCTCAAGGTCATGGCTGAGCGTGGTGATGATGACCTGCGTGTCGTTCTTGTATCCATCCGCAAAGAGGGGGCGGATGGGCCGGTCAATGAGGCGCGAGGTGAGCACCTCATGCTCGGACGGGCGGCCTTCGCGCTTGAAAAAGCCACCGGGGATCTTACCGGCCGCGAACGCTTTTTCTTGATAGTTGACGGTGAGGGGGAAGAAGTCTTGCCCCGGCTTTGAAAAGTGCTCGGAGACGACGGTGGCCAGCACCGTGGTCTCCCCGTGGGAGACCAGGACGGCACCGTCCGCCTGGCGGGCGATTTTGCCGGTCTGGAGGGTCAGCGGGCGGCCGGCCCACTCAATGGTTTCGGTCTGAACGTCGAACATGGTCTTGCCTTTCAGTGTGATGGGCCGGGCAAGACGGCGGGTCATTCCGCGTGTGGAATGACCGGCGATCCTGCCTCGTACCCCCGTTCGGTCCACCCGTTGGCGCGTGCCAAGGGCGTTGTTGGGCGCCCGGAAGGCGCCCGTGTTGTGGTCAGGCGTTCGTAAAACGCCCTCTGAGTTTGCCGGCCTGGAGGGCCCAAAAACGGCGCTCCACAGCAAGGCGTGTGGTGCCGCCGCAAAACTCTTCCCGCAGGAGGGTTTTGAGCGGCGAGGGCGCGACGCGACTGTTGCGCACCGCGCGATGGTTCACCTTGCCAAGCTGGGTGAACCCGTGGGTGACCGTTGGCCACCTGAGTGCCGACACACGGTGGGTGTCGGCCAGCGGATTGTCCGCAATTTCAAAGGTCCAAGGGTCGTCCACCCCATCGCGCACCATGCGAGCGCAAAGCTCGGCCAGATGCGTGCGCCGCCACAGCGACACCTGAAGGGCGTTCTTCCCCCGAAAGCCCGGCGCCCAGCGAAAGAGCTTTGCGCCATCGACCCATTCTTCCTCCCCGGGTCCGCACAAGATATCCTTCCGCTTCCACCGTCGCCGCGGCTTGAAATGGAAGTGCACCACCGGAAGGTCCGCCGCAAGGGCCGCCGCCTCCACCGTGCGAAGTGTTGCCACATCCACCGGCCAGAGCGGACAAAGGTCCTCCAACATCAGATAGATGTGGGAGGGGGGCGATGCCGTGCGGGCCCCCAGCGCCTCAACACCGGCCGCCAGGAGCGCGATGAAGTGAAGGCCGGGGAACGATACGACGTTGTCGCCCTCAAAACCCCCGTCGGTTAGCACGGTGGCCGGGGGGTGACCCGGCCAATGCTGCCCCACCGTCTGCAAAACGGCGGGGATGAACCGCGCGTTTTTGGCGTGGGTTGCGATGAGGAGTTCGGTGGCCACGGTGGGACGGCCCGTTTTGCGCGGGCTGTCGCGCTAGCGACGCAGACCCAGGCGGCCGATCAGCGATTGATAGCGCGTCACGTCCTTGCCCTTCACATAGTCCAGAAGGTGCCGGCGTTGGGACACGAGTTTCAGAAGGCCACGGCGGGAGTGGTTGTCCTTCTTGTGCTCTTTAAAATGCTCGGTGAGGTTGACGATCCGCTCCGTGAGGAGCGCCACCTGGACCTCTGGGGAGCCGGTGTCCCCGTCTTTGGTGGCATACTCTTTGATCAGCTCTTGGCGGCGTTCGGCCGTGATCGACATCGGATACTCCTTTGGTGCACGGCATGCCGGGATGTCGTCCAGCGTGCGTATCGCGGCGAAGGGTCGTCGCTGTATGGGAAATGTGACGTTCGCCACACCTCACATGTGCGCGCTTTCCCCGCCGATGGCAAGGGGTGAGTTCCCGTCCCAAGGGCTGGGGTCAGCGGCAGGTGATGGTCCTGCGATCAACCCAGCCGATATAATTGTCAAGGTTTCCAGGCTCGCGCAGGAGCGCCCAGGGGCAGCCTTTGGTGTCGTTGGCAAGGGTGAAGAGTTCCACCGTCGTGCCCGCCATCACCGTGTTGCGAAACGTGCCGGCCGGAAGGCTGCGGGCCGACACTTGCATGCCCTCACGCTGGTTGATGGTGCATGTGGGGTCGGCAACGGCCGCGGTCGCAAGGCAACAAAGGGCAAGGGAGAGAAAAAGGCGCATGAGACCGGTCCCGCGTCGACGCTGATGCTTGGCACCGTACGCAAGGTGGCGCGGCGGCGAAAGACACTGCGCACCTCAGGCGCAGACGAACGAGGCCGTTTCCACCCAACCGTAGTAATTGTGAGCGCGGGGCGGCTTGATGCGCACATAAAGATCGGTGCGGTCGCTCCACTCCGGCTCCATGATCTCCACCACCATGCCCGTGGGAAGATAGCCGGAGACCTCGCCAAGGGGCTCCTCGTAGACCTCCACAACGCCGGTCAGCGCTTGGATGACGCAAAGGTGCGCCTCGATGGTGCCCTCCACCGGCGGGAGCAACAGATCGGCCGCGCCCGCAGGCGTTGCCGCCACGACAAAGGCGCACACAAGGCGTTTGAGCGGTCCCATCGATCCTCCATCGGTCGGCCGTGGCGCAGCATCGGCGCCATCACGACCCTAGAGGGGCACGATGTGCTGGGCATTGCGCCCCCGGGCATCTGGCGGCGCGTTCGGCGCAGGATGCCCTTTTGAACGGCTTTAGGCGGCGGGTGCATCGCCCTCGGCAGGCTCTGCAGGCTCGGCGGGCGGTGTGGGCGGGGTGGGCATCACCGTGATGCGCCGGCGGGCGGGTTTGATCACTCGCGTGGGGTGCAGCGCGCCCTCCTCCACCGTGCAAAGGGCGACGGTGTGGCCGCCTTCGGTTGCCCGCACAGGGCCTTCGACGGCGCGCAGCGGGCGAAGAAGCGCACTTTGCCCCTGGCGCAGCCGCGCGGCCGCCACCTTGTCCACCACCACCGCCTCCAGCGTTGAAAGCCCGTCGCCCGGCGCGCGCAGGTGCGCATCCACCAGCGCTTGCGGGTCGTTTATGCCGGCGCGCAAGGCCTCGAGGGTGACCATATCCCTCTCGCCAAACGGGCCGACAGCGGTGCGGCGCAGCGCTGTCACATGGCCGGCTGTGCCCAGCGCCCGCGCGAGATCGCGCGCCAGCGCGCGCACATACGTGCCCTTGCCGCACACCGCCTCAAGCACCGCGTTTTGCCCGTCGAAGCTCAGCAAGGTGAGGCTGTCGATGCGCACCGGGCGCGGTTTGATCTCCACCTCCGCCCCCTCGCGGGCAAGGTCATAGGCGCGCTGGCCGTTGATTTTGATGGCCGAGAATTTTGGCGGCGTCTGGAAGATGTCGCCGGTGAAGGCGGCGAGCGCACCCTCAATGGCTGCAGCATCCGGCCGGACATCGCTTGTGGCGATGACCGTGCCGTCGGCGTCATCGGTGTCGGTCTCGGCCCCAAAGGTCGCCGTGAAGCGATAGCGCTTGGTCCCATCCACCACGAAGGGCACGGTTTTGGTCGCCTCGCCGAACGCCAGCGGCAGCATGCCGGTGGCAAGCGGATCAAGGGTCCCCGCATGGCCGGCCTTGGCGGGCTGAAGGATGCGCTTCACCGCGCCCAGCGCTTGGGTCGACGTCATCCCGATCGGCTTATCGAGGATCAGCCATCCATCCAGCTGGTTCTTCGGCCGCCCGCGTTTTTGGCCGCGCTTTTGGGGTTTTCCGGCCCGATTTTCGGCAAGATCAAAGTGTTTCACCATCGGTCCCCTCCCCTTTTTGAAGATCATCGGCAACGCGTGGTTCAGAGAGCGCGCGGTTCATGGTGTCATCATCATCAAATCGGGTGTCGAGCCGGAACCGCAGTTCGGGCATGTATTTTAACTGTCGCATGCGCCGCGAAAGCTCCGCCCGCAGCGGTTTCGCGCGCGCGGCCAGCGCCTTGACGATCACGTCCGCGTTTTGCCCCCCAAGCGGCATCACGAACACGGTCGCAATTTTAAGGTCAGGCGTCATGCGCACTTCGGGCACGGTGATCGGCTGCCTGTCGATCACGGGGTCGTACGTCCCGCCCCGGGCCAGAATGTCGGAGAGCTCGTGGCGGACAAGTTCGCCGACACGCAGTTGTCGTTGACTTTGCATTTCATTCTCGTTCTGCCGGGCTCGGACCGGCTGGCGCGGAGCGAGCCTGCGGCCGGCCGCTCGAAACGCTCTGTTCCGATTTTTTGGCCCAAACGGCCACGAACGGTGGACCGGCTGGGTTGCGGGGCGTGGGCTCGCCGTAACCTTGAGCGGGAAGCCGCCCCGCGCCGTCGGCTTTAATCAAGAGACGAGCGGGTCTCCCACACCAAGAGTGCGCCCTGGTTCTGTGCTCACGCTCGGCAAACCTTGCTGTCACCCCAGCGAGAGGTTTCCGAGCGAAGACCGAGGCCCCGCTCGGAAAAACCCTTTAGCCGGACGGCCAACGAGTTTGAGCGCGCCGCGGGCTAGGCCAGCGTGCGCTCCACCTCTTCCACGCGGAAGCATTCGATGACATCGCCTTCGCGAATGTCTTCGTACTTCTCAAAGGCCATGCCGCACTCTTGGCCCACCTGCACCTCTTTCACTTCATCCTTGAAGCGTTTCAGCGTTTTCAGGGTGCCCTCGTGGATGACAACGTTGTCGCGCAGGAGGCGCACGCCGGCGCCACGCTCCACCATGCCCTCCGTCACACGGCAACCGGCCACCTTGCCCACCTTCGTGATGTTGAAGACCTGCAAGATTTCCGCGTAACCGATGAAGGTTTCGCGCTTCTCCGGTGCCAGCATGCCGGACATCGCGTCGCGCACATCGTCGATCAGGTTATAGATGATCGAGTAGTAGCGGATTTCGACGCCCGCACGGTCGGCCGCATCACGCGCCTGCTTGTTGGCACGCACGTTGAAGCCGATGATGACACCGCCCGTCGCGGACGCCAGCGTCACATCCGATTCGGTGATGGCGCCAACCCCCTGGTGGAGAATGCGCGCCGCCACCTCGTCGGTGTTCAGCTTTTCGAGCGCGCCGGTGATTGCCTCCGCCGAGCCCTGGACGTCGGCCTTTAACACCACCGGGAACTCTGAGAGCCCGTCGGTCTGGAGGTTCGACATCATCTGTTCGAGCGACATCGCGGTGGACGGGGCCGCCGTCGTCTCGCGCTTCAACCGGTCGCGGTATTCGGTCACGTCGCGGGCGCGCGCCTCTGACTCAACCACCACAAACTGATCGCCCGCTTCCGGCGTGCCGTTGAGGCCAAGCACCTCCACCGGCATCGATGGCGGCGCCTCTTTCACCCGTTCGCCCTGATCGTTGATCAGCGCGCGCACCTTGCCCCACTCCGTGCCCGCGACGAGAATGTCGCCCACCCGAAGGGTGCCCTGCTGCACAAGAACGGTCGCCACCGCGCCGCGCCCTTTGTCGAGCTGCGCTTCCACAACGGTGCCCTGGGCCTCACGGTCCGGGTTGGCCTTCAGCTCAAGGATCTCGGCTTGAAGGAGACAGGCCGACAACAGCTCGTCGAGCCCCATGCCCTTCAGCGCAGAGACCTCCACCTCCTGCACTTCGCCCGACATCGATTCCACAATGATGTCGTGCTGCAAGAGGTCGGTCCGCACACGCGTCGGGTCGGCCGCCGGCAGGTCCATCTTGTTGATGGCAACGATGATCGGCACCTCTGCCGCCTTCGCGTGGCTGATCGCCTCCGCGGTTTGCGGCATCACACCATCGTCGGCGGCCACGACCAGGATCACCATGTCGGTGGCCTTTGCGCCGCGGGCCCGCATCTGGGTGAAGGCGGCGTGGCCGGGCGTGTCCAGGAACGTCACCTTCTGGCCATCAAGCTCCACCTGGTAGGCGCCGATGTGCTGGGTGATGCCCCCCGCCTCGCCGGAGACGACGTTCGCTTTGCGGATCGCGTCGAGCAGCGAGGTTTTGCCGTGGTCGACGTGGCCCATGATGGTGACCACCGGCGGCCGCGACACGGCGTTTTCGGTGTCGATGTCCCGCTCGTCGAAGAGGCCCTCTTCCACGTCCGCCTCGGAGACGCGCTTCCCCGTGTGGCCGAATTCGGCCACCACAAGCTCGGCCGTCTCGGCGTCGATGATGTCGGTGATCTTGTGCATTTGCCCCTGTTTCATCAGGAGCTTGATCACGTCCACACCGCGCTCGGACATGCGCGAGGCAAGGTCCTGGATCGAGATCGCGTCGGGGATTTTGACCTCGCGCATCACCTTCTCCCGCGGGCCGGACCGGCTGCCGCCACGCTTTTCCTTTTCGCGACGACGGCGAAGGGCGGCCAGCGAACGGCCCCGCTCCGAATCGTCCTGCAGCGCGGTGGTGATCGTCAGCTTCGTGCGGCGGCGATCGTCGGTGCGCGGCGCGGTCTTGGTGGGCGTCGCGCGGGCCTTTTTCGCGCGCGCCGAGGCGGCCTCGTCCTCCTCCAGCTCCTTGCCCGTCTTGCGACGAACGGGGGTGGCGGTGCGGGCGCGGTTTTCTTCGGTGGTGACCGCGGCCGATGCGTCGGCGGCTTTGCGGGCCGCATCCGCCTTTTCTTGCGCGGCCTTGCGGGCGGCAAGCTCTTCCTCAGCCTTGCGGCGCGCCTCTTCCCGCTCGCGGCGCAGTCCAGCCTCGGCCAGCTCTTGCTTGGCCTGCTCGATGGCCTGGCGCTCGCGGACCTGCTCTTCCTCAGCGCGGCGCTTTTGATCGCCTTGCTGGGCCTTTGCCATGGCAAGGGCCTTCGCGCGGGCCTCCTGCTCGGCCTTCGAGAGGGTTCGGTGCACCTGCGGGCCGCCGCGGCGCGGCTCACGACCACGCTCGGGCCGCTCGCTCCGCGTGCGCTCACGGCGGGGCTCGCGCTCCGGCGCATCGCCGCGCGCGGGGGCACCGCCGGCACGGGGGCCGGGGGATGAGGCGAGCGAGGACCGGCGGCGGGGCGCCTGCGTCTCCGCAGCAGGGGCTGGCGGCTCCTTCCTGACCTCGGCCTTGCCGATGATGCGCGGGCGGCGCGGCATGTTGAGTGCCTGGGCCGCAAGCTCTTCGGCCGTTGGCTCGCGCGAAGGCGCGGCCTCTGCCTCAACGGGCGCGGGGGTTGCGGGGGTCTGCGCCGGGGCGGGCGTCGGCGCAGCGTCTGCCTCGGGGGCGGGCGCCGGCGCCTTTGGCGTTTCGGCCGCGGGTGCCTTGGCGGCAGCCGGCTTTGCCCGCGGCGCTTCCGCCGCAGGTTCCTGGCCAGGGACGACCACGCGCCTCTTCTTCTTCTCAACCACCACCGACTTGGTGCGGCCGTGGGAGAAACTTTGACGGGTGGTTGACTTTTCTACACCACCGCGCCGCAGGCTGAGCGTCTTCTTGCGTCCGCCTACATCGCCGGTGTCGTTCGTTTCGCTCATATAGTCTCGGTTGTCCTGCGAACGTTGGGTTCGTCGGCCTGTTGGTCCGTGTTGGTCGCCCTTGCCCCGCTCAACGGCTGACCCTCGTAGCCGCGCAAGCGAAGAGCGTCGTCAAAGAAAAGATCGCTCAATCGGCCGGGCGACAGTGCGACATGAACCACACGACTGCGCCCAAAAAGGCTCTCCAGCTCCGCCGAAGAAAACACATCGACCAACCGCCCTTCGTTATGGCGGTGAAGCGTCCATTTTGCAAGCGCCTGGACTTTATTGACGCCATCCTCTGCCGCATCGCACGCCACCACAAGGCCGTGCGCCTGCCCCGATTTCAAGGCCGCGCGCACCTTCTCAAAGCCCAGCGTCACGAGCCCCGCCTTGTGCGCCATCGCAAGGCGCTGCAAGGCGCCCTGCCGCAAAAGCGCCGCAACATCAGCGCCCAACGTCTCCGACGCCTGCGCCTCGGTGCGAAACCCGCGGGAAAATGCGCGCTTCTTCACCGCACGCTCAACGCTCTCCCGCTGCGCATCGATCCACACACCCCGGCCCGGAAGCTTGCGGCGCACATCGGGCACCACCCGGCCATCCGGCCCCAGAACGAACCGGATCATGGTCTGCGGTGCGCCCTTTCGGCGCGTCACCGCGCAGGTGCGCTCTGGGGATTTTTCGCGCTTCAGGTGGTTGCCTCCACAGCCTCGTCCTCGCCCTCAGCGGGCTCGTCGTCCGGCGCAAGGTCCTCTTCGGTGATCCAGCCGGCCAAGACGCGCGCCGTCATGATCATCTGCTCGGCATCAGCGCGTGAAAGATCCATGCCCGACAACGGCCCGGAATGTTTGATGGTTTCCGGCCCGCGCTTTTCTGTCCAGCCCACAAGATCGTCCGTCACAGACCCCGCAAAATCCTCAAGATTTTTCACGTCGTCCTGGCCGAGCGCCACCATCATCGCCGTCGTCATGCCCGGCACCTGGCGAAGATCATCATCAACGCCAAGCTCTTTGCGCTTCTCGTCGTTCTGCCGCTCCAGCTCCTCAAGATGCTCGCGCGCGCGGGCTTGGATTTCGTCCGCCGTCTCTTCGTCAAAGCCTTCAATGGTGGCGATCTCGTCAATCTCCACATAGGCGACTTCTTCCATGGAGGTAAAACCCTCCGAGGCCAGAAGCTGCCCCACCACCTCATCAACGTTGAGCCCGTCGACGAAGAGTTGCGTGCGCTCGGCAAACTCTTTTTGGCGGCGCTCCGATTCATCTGCCTCGGTCATGATGTCGATGTCCCAGCCGGTCAGCTGGGAGGCAAGGCGCACATTCTGCCCCCGCCGGCCGATGGCGAGCGAGAGTTGCTCGTCCGGCACCACCACCTCAATGCGCTCGGTCTCCTCGTCGAGCACCACCTTGGCGACCTCGGCCGGCTGCAGCGCGTTCACGATGAAGGTGGCCGCATCCGGCGACCACGGAATGATGTCAATCTTCTCGCCCTGTTGCTCCTGCACAACGGCCTGGACGCGGCTGCCGCGCATGCCCACGCACGCGCCCACAGGGTCGATGGAACTGTCGTGGGAAATCACCGCGATTTTTGCGCGGGAGCCCGGGTCGCGCGCCACCGACTTGATCTCGATGATGCCGTCATAAATTTCCGGCACCTCCTGACGGAAGAGGCTCGCCGTAAACTGCGGGTGCGTGCGCGACAAAAAGATCTGCGGGCCCCGCGCCTCCCGCCGCACATCGGCAATATAGGCGCGAATGCGGTCGCCAGGGCGAAAGATCTCGCGCTGGATCAACTGGTCGCGCCGCACAATGGCCTCGGCCCGGCCAAGATCCACAATGACGTTGCCGTACTCCATGCGTTTCACGATACCATTGATGATCTCGCCCATGCGGTCCTTGAACTCGTCGTACTGACGGTCCCGCTCCGCCTCGCGCACCTTTTGCACAATCACTTGTTTGGCCGACTGGGTCGCCACGCGGCCAAATTCGATGGGGGGCAGCGGCTCGGCAATGAAATCGCCCAGCACCACTTCCGGGTTTTTCTCCAGCGCATCGGCAAGCGCAATTTGGGCGGACGGATTGTCGATCTCCTCCACCACCTCCATCAGGCGCTGGAGCCGCGTCTCGCCGGTCTTTGGGTTGATTTCGGCGCGCACCTCGGTCTCCTGACCGTAGCGGGCGCGGGCGGCCTTCTGGATCGCATCCTCCATCGCCTCGATGACGATGGCGCGGTCAATCTGCTTTTCCCGCGCCACCGCATCGGCGATCTGCAACAATTCCAGCTTGTTTGCGCTGACGGCCATGGTCTCTCCCCCGCGCGTCGCGGTCAGTGGTGCGCGGCCTTCTTGGAGGCGCGCAGTGATTCTTGGATGAGCGCATCGGTCAAGATGAGGCGCGCATCGGTGAGTTCGGTGAGCGGCAAGGTCACAGAGGGGCTCCCCATCTCCGCAAGCCGCACGGTGAGGGAGGCGCTGTCCGCCCCCGTGATCGTGCCCCGAAATTTGCGCCGCCCATCAATGGGAAGCGCGGTTTCCACCTTCGCCTCGTGACCAACCGCGCGGGCAAGATCGTCCGCCCGCACCAACGGCCGGTCAATCCCGGGCGAGGACACCTCTAGATGGTAAGCGCGCGAAATGGGGTCTTCCACATCAAGGGCGGGGCCGACGGCGTGGCTGATCGCCTCGCAATCCTCAATGGTGAGCGTGCCATCGGCCCGCTCGGCCATCACCTGCACGGTCATCCCATTTTGGCCGGTGATGCGCACCCGCACCAGGCGATAGCCCAGCGCCTCAAGGCTCGGCGCAACAATGGCCGCCACCTTGGCCTCTTGCCCGTTTTCGCGAAGGAACCGATCGTCGGCCAACCAACAATACTCCAAAACCGAATTGGGCCGGCGCCTGGGGCACCAACCGACCTGCACGCTGCATGTCTTGGGATAAAACTCAGATAGCTTGGCTGGGCGCGCCGCGCAAGGGCGGCTGGGTGAGCGGCATAAAACCCTCCACCACCGTCTCGTACACCGCGCGCTTGAAGGGCACCACAAGCGCCGGCGTCTCTTCCAGCGACTGCCAACGCCAGCGGGAAAACTCTTGGGAATGCCCGTCCGGCGGGTTCACAACGTCAATCTCATCGTCCGCCCCCTCAAAGCGGAAGGCGAACCAGCGCTGGGCCTGCCCGCGATAGCGCCCGCGAAAGGCGCCCACCTCGGCGGGAAGATCGTAGTGGAGCCAGCCCTCGATCTCGGCCGCAAGGCGCACCGATTTCACGCTGGTCTCTTCATAAAGTTCGCGCAGGGCCGCCTGGAGCGCGCCCTCCCCGCCATCAATCCCGCCCTGGGGCATTTGCCACGAAAACTGCGGGATCGCCCCCTTTTGGCTGCGCTTTCCCATGAAAACGCGGCCATCTTGCGCAAACAGCGCAATGCCCACGCACGGGCGATACCCGCGCCGGGGCTTGTGATGGCGAAGGTCGCTCAAAAGGCCGGTGTCCTGAGCGCGCGCTCCACCGCGCCCACCACCTGGCCCGAGGTCGGCGTGATGAACGAAGGGAAGGCCGCCACAAAGCGCCCATCGCGCCCAATCAGCACTTTGTGAAAATTCCACGCCGGGACGGCCGCGCGCCCCCCCGCCTGCCGCGCCCAGGCAAAGAGCTCATGGGCGGCGGCCCCCGTCACCGGCGCCTTTTCGGTCATCGGAAACGAAACGTCGTAGGTGGAGGCGCAAAAGTTGGCGATCTCTTCGTTCGACCCTGGTTCTTGCCCGCCAAAATCGTTGGACGGCACGCCAAGGATGGTGAGCCCCGTCCCCGAATAGCGGTCCCACAGGGTTTCTAACCCCTCATACTGCGGCGTGAAGGCGCAGCGCGAGGCCGTGTTGACGAGGAGCACAACGCGGCCGGCGAACTCACCGGTCGGCAGCGGCGCGCCGGTGATCGCGGTGAGGCTGCGCGCCTCCCACCCGACCGGCTCCGACGCGTGGGCGGTGCTCGCCCCGGTCACGAAAAGCGCCGTCGAAACGGCCATGGCAGCGGCGGCTCGCCCAAGCGTTCGCATCGGTCAAAAACCCCTCAATGCTGTGGTTAGGGTGCAAGCCAGCCGCGGTCGGCCGGCGGAT
Organism: Pseudomonadota bacterium; assembly: GCA_039034015.1. Taxonomy (GTDB): domain Bacteria; phylum Pseudomonadota; class Alphaproteobacteria; order Rhizobiales; family Amorphaceae; genus Acuticoccus. Next base: position 61,215 of record JBCCBM010000020.1, read on the forward strand.
CGTAATGCACACGGGCCCGGCGATGTCCAGCGGCGGCCAAATAGAGCCACTCCACCGTGTGAATGCGGCTCACGACAACGACGAAATTGTCATACCCGCCCGCATCGTCCAGCGGATCGGCCTCGGCCCCATCCGGGGCGGCGAGCGCAGCGCCCGGCCCCTCGGCCTGCCGATAGCACTTTTTGCTAAAGTCGCGCATCTCACGCCAGATGCCGGCCGTGACATCGTCGCGGTTGTGGAGCTCCGCCCGCCCTTGTGCGCGCACCTGCACCTTTGCGCCATGGTCATAAAACAGGAACGTGAGGCGCGGGTCGCGCGTCAACTCAGAAAATTTGCCCGACCGTGTATCCGTATGGAACCGCAGCGATTTTTCCGCCCTGTCCGCCGCGCGCAGAACCACAGTGCGCGCCTCAGGCGCCCCGTCGTCGCCGATCGTTGCCACCGTCACCTGGTGGAAGGCAGATTTGCGGGACAGGGCGCCCCGCACCATCGCGTCCCACGCGGCGCGCTCAGCCGCCTCAAGATCAAAATAATGGTCGGGATGATCGTCCATCACTCAAAAGCCTGGCGCGGGGTGGCGCGCAAACTTGGCACACCGCCGCGCCTCAAGCTCGTCCTCAATGCGCCCGATCAGCGCTTGCGCCGCTGCAACGTTGCGCCCGCGCCGCACTGCCCGCTCCGCCAGGCGCTTGTGTGTGATGAGCTCTCGGAACGAGAACGCGCAAAGCGCCGTTTCGTCCGCCGCAACCCGTCGAGAGCTGCCGCTCAGCGGCACGTTTTGTCCTCGCACGTGCGCCCGCGCACCTGGCGCTGGATGAATGGCCGGATTTTGAGAAACCCCGCATACGCAACATCGAGCCCGTGGCGAATGCCGGGGAGCGCGGCAATCCGGCCAAGGGTGCGAAAGCCCCGCGTTTGCCGCCAAAGCGCCGCAAACGCTGCCGCCCCATCATAAAGCCGGCCCCGCTCGCGCACATGAAAGCGCGCCATCGCCGCCTCTGCCGAAAGGTCAGGCGGGACGTTGCCGGGGTCCGACACGTCCACGAACTCAGCCTCGGCCCGGCCGCGATAAAGCGCAATCTCGCGCCGGCAGAGGGGGCACGAGGCGTCGTAATAGACGGTGACATCAGCCACGATTGACGCGCTCCATCACACGGCTTGCCCGGATGAAGGCCTGACCGAACAGCGAGCGGGCAAGGGCCACCGGCGCGAACGCTGCCGCCGACGCCGGGCCAATCACCACTGTCGACTGCCGGCCAAGGGCGGCGAGCGCCTGGGCGGCCACTTTTTCGGGTGCCATGGCACCGGGCATCGCGCCAAGCTCGAACCCTGCGCGGGCGCCAAAGCCGGTTTTCACCGCGCCCGGACATGCGGCGAGCACATCAATGGGCTTTCCGGACATTTCGGCCGCAAACGATTCAGTGAACGACAGCACCAACGCCTTTGAAGCTGCATAGGTCGCAAGGGTCGGGATTGGGAAGAACGCGGCCGATGACGCCACATTGATGAGCCCTGCCCGGCGGCCCGAGAGTTCGGCCCGGTCCACCATCCCGGGGACGACGCGGTGCATGAGGTCAAGCACCGCCTCCACGTTCACCCGCAGCGTTGTGCGGTGCTTTTCAAAGTCGGCCGCCAAAAACTCGCCGTATGCCCCAAGGCCGGCATTGTTGATGAAGAGATCCGCCCCCTCAGCATCGGCGGCGTTGGCGACGGCCTCGATGCCGTCTGCGGTGGCCAAATCGGCCACCATCGGCCGCGCCCGATCGCCGAATTCGGCGGCAAGCTCATCAAGCCGCACGGTGTCGCGCCCGGTGAGGATGAGCCGCGTGTCCTCCGGCAGCGCCCTTGCGAAGGCGGCGCCAATGCCGCCGGTGGCGCCGGTGATCACCGCGCAGGAGGGGGCTTCGCGCGGGCGGAGGAGTGCGTTGCGGATGGTTTCGCGTGTCATGGCGACAAGATTGCGCTCCGGGGCCGCGTTGTCGAGGTGGGCGCGTTGTCGCCCCGGGCCGGCCTGTGCCACCTTTCCACCGTCGTCCACCCCTTGCGCGAGGCCCTCAATGTCCGACACCACCGATGCTGCCCTCCCCTACGAGGTGCCCGTCAAAACCGGATTTTTGAAGACCATCGCCACCGTCAGCCTCGTCATGGCGGGCCTTTCGGGGCTGATGCTCGTGGTGGGTGAGGCCACAACGCCCGAGGATATGGTGATGGCGGTGGTGGGCGTCCTGTTCTTCGGGATTGGCGGCTTTTACATGAGGCGCGCCGTGCCAACCTTCACCACCGCCTTCCGCGCCACCGAAGACGGCCTTTCGGTGGGCAATCAGTATGGCACCATCGGCCCCGTCCCCTGGGCCGACATCCGCGAATTTCGGATGGAAAAGACCAAGGTCAAATTCTTGAGCCTCAAATCGGTGGCCGTCGTCCTCCAGGACCCGGAAAAGACGTTGCGCGACAAGGGTTTTATGAACCGCCTGTCGGGGATGGCATCCACCTGGACCGATTCGTCCGCGCTTGGCGTGCCGGTGATGTTCATCGACGCGCCGCACTTTGTGGTCCTCGATCGGTTGAACGCCATCCTCAAAGCCCAGAAGGGCTAGGCGGTGTGGACAATTATTGCAGCCACAGCATGGTGGCTGCAATGAGGATGACAGCGCGGAAGTTGCGCTCCGTCTTTTCATAGCGGGTCGCAACACGTCGAAAGCGCTTGAGTTTTTCAAAGCAGCACTCCACCAGATGCCGCTCTTTGTAGAGGGCGCGATCGACCGCATACTTCAGCGCCCGAGAGGGGTTGTTGGGGATGACAGCCTTGGCGCGCATCTCATCGATCTGCGCTCTGAGCCAGTCGGCGTCATAAGCGGTGTCCGCCAGCACAACCTTTGCAGCGCGCTCAGAAAGAAGCGGTTTTGCCTGAAGAACATCGCCGCATTGACCGGCCGTCAGGCGAAAATCCACCGGACATCCGAGGCCGCGCACCGCGATGTGGATCTTTGTGGTCAGGCCGCCCCGGGAGCGACCAAGGGCCTGATCGCCAGCCCCCTTTTTGCGCCGGACGCGTGCTGATGGGCGCGAACGATGGTGGAGTCCACGATCAGATACTCAAAGTCCGGATCGTCCGCGAGCGCGTCGAACATGCGCTGCCAGATGCCCTTGTGGCTCCAACGGCTGAAACGGCGGAACACACTGTTCCAGCTGCCGAAAATCGCTGGAAGATCACGCCATGGCGCACCGGTCCGCACGATCCAAAGCACGCCTTCGATGAACATCCTGTTGTCGCGCCCGCTGGTCCCCCGGCTTGCCGCACCGCCGATGATGTGCGGTTCAATCCGCGTCCACTGATCGTCCCTCAACACCAGACGCTCGGTTACACCCATGACTGCTACTCCACTCAAAAGCAGTCTTGAATCTGATTCGCCGTTCAGCCGGAATCCCCCCGCCACACCGCAAGAGTC
>JBCCBM010000021.1:0-63781 GCA_039034015.1 Pseudomonadota bacterium
CGACGATCACGACCATGCGGCCGAAAAGGCCCATGACGACCACGGTGAGCATGAGCACGCCTCACACGACGATCACGACCATGCGGCCGAAAAGGCCCATGACGACCACGGTGAGCATGAGCACGCTTCCCATGATGATCACGACCATGCGGCCGAAAAGGCCCATGACGACCACGGCGAGCACGAGCACGCCTCCCACGATGATCACGACCATGCGGCCGAAAAGGCCCATGACGACCACGGCGAGCATGAGCACGCCTCACACGACGATCACGGCCATGACCACGGCGGTGTCGATCCGCACGCCTGGCTCGACCCGCAAAACGCAAAAGTGTGGGTGGATGCGATCGCGGCTGCGCTCTCACAGGCCGATCCGGAGAACGCCAGCACCTATTTTGGCAACGCGGCCGCCGCAAAGGGCGAGTTCGACACGCTGATCGAAGAGGTGTCGGCCACTGTCGCGCCCATCCGGGGCCGTGGCTTCGTCGTCTTCCACGATGCGTACCACTACTTTGAAGAGCGGTTTGACGTGGAGGCGAGCGGGGCGATTGCGCTTGGCGATGCGGCCCAGCCGAGCGCGGCGCGCGTTGCGCAGATCAAAGATGCCATCGGCGACATGGGCGCGGCCTGTGTCTTTGCCGAGCCGCAGTTTGAGCCACGGCTGGTGGACACCGTGATTGAAGGGACGGACGCGAAGAAGGGCGTCCTCGACCCCCTCGGCGCTGACATTCCGCCGGGCCCGACCTTCTACACGACGCTCATCGGGAATCTTGCCGATGGCCTTGTGGACTGCTTGGGCCAAGAGAGCTGACGCGCGGCAGGCTGCGCCGCGCCATCGATTAAACAGTGAGCCGGTTGTGCGGTTGGCGTCGGTTCGCCGGCCGCACAACCGTTTTGTCGGCAAGACCGTCAGACACGGCCGGTGCGGGTCACCCCCGAAGACACCGGCGCGGGGAGGCCCCAATGGATCGCGCAAACGCAACGCCAATCATCGTCCTCACCGGGTTTTTGGGGTCGGGCAAGTCAACGCTCCTCAAATCCTTGCTCAGCGAGGCGCGATTTGCCAACGCCGGCGTCGTCATCAACGAGTATGGCGACGTTGCCATAGACCACGACCTTTTGACCGAGGGCCGCCCGCAGGTGATGGCGACCAGCACGGGCTGTTTGTGCTGCACGGCTGCGGCCGACATTCGCGCCTCCCTCGCTGAGATCCACCACGCGGCGCAGCAGGCCAAAAAGCTGCCGCTGGATTGCGTGGTGGTGGAGACCACCGGGCTTGCCGATCCGGCCCCTGTGGTGAACCAGCTGGTGGCCGGCGCCCTTCCCGCCTTTGGCCTTCGTGATCACACGGTGGCGCGGCATTATCAGCTCTGCGGTGTCGTCACGACGTTTGACACTGTCGAGGGGCCGGGCACCCTCACCCGCCACCCGGAGGCCGCCAAGCAGCTGGCCTTTGCCGACCGCATCCTCCTCACAAAATCCGACCTTTTGCCCGCTGCGGAGCGTGAGGCGCAGCTGGCCGCGGTCCACAAAACCATCCGCCGCATCAACCGTGACGCTTCAATCGAGGACGTGAACGCGCCCGGCTTCGACCTCAGCGGGGCGTTTGCCGCCCGCGCCTACGCGCCAGCCGACCTTGCGGGCGACGTCGACGCCTGGCTTGGCCACGATCATCATCATGGTCATGGTCACGATCACCATCATGACCACGATCACGCGGGCGCCCATGACCATGACCATGACCATCACCACCACACCCACGGTGATTCAGGCATTGAGACGCTCAGCATCGTGCGGGATGAGCGGGTGGAAAAGGAGGCACTTGCCCACGTTCTCGACCTGGCGAGCATGCTTTATGGCGACCGTCTGCTCCGGTTGAAGGGGCTTGTGGCGTTCGCCGATGAGCCTGAAAACCCTTATGTTTTGCAGGTGGTCCAACACGTCGTCCACCCGCTGGCCCGTCTGGACGCCTGGCCGAGCGCCGACCATCGCACCCGCATTGTTGCGATCACCCGCAGCATGGAGCCCAACGCGCTCGAACAGCTGCTCGGCCAAGCCTGGACGCCACAACCCGCCTGAACACGGGCACCAACCACCGCGCATCAGCACGCCGCCCCACGGGCCGGGGACGGCGCATTTTGGCGTGCCCGTCACACGCCAAAGCGCCAGCGTGCGCGCGCAGCCGGGTTCGGCCCGGCCAGCGTATAGGTCAAAGCTATAGCTTCGTTATTGGCAGCACGTATTCCTGCACTTCCTTGCTTTCACACATCCTCTTCAGATCGGTGAACCACGGGCCGCCCCATGAGCCCAACACCGCACAGGGAGTGAAAGAATGCGCCATCCTCTAACGGTGCTCCTCAGCGCCGCCGCCCTCGCGGTCACCAGCGTCGGCGCTGTTGCCAACGGGGTCAGCGAGCTTCCCGCCGATGTGCAGCCGGCCTACCAGGGCGTCGACGAGGGCCAGCCCATCGACGCGTCCGCCTACCGCGACTTCACCCCGCGGTCCGCGCCGCCCTGGACCATCGGCTACGCGAGCTCTTACGCAGGCAACACCTGGCGCGCGGAAGGTCTTTCGCGGCTCATGGATGAACTTCTGCCGACCTACAAAGAGGCTGGCCTGGTCGATGACGTCATCGTCACCCAGTCCGACCTTGATGACAGCCGGCAAATCCAACAAATCCGCCAGCTGGTGGACCGGGGCGTCGACGCGATCATCGTGTGCTGCTCCAACCCCGTCGCCCTCAACCGCGCGGTGGACTACGCCTATTCCAAGGGCGTGGTGGTGTTCTCCTACTCCGGCTATCTCACCAGCGACAACGCGCTGAACGCTTCCTCAAACTATGCGCAGGGCGGCTATGAGATCGCCAAGGCGCTGATTGAAGAAGTGGGCGGCGAAGGAAACTTCCTTCTGGTCTCCGGGATTGCCGGCGCTGCGTCCTCGGAAAGCTTTGATGTGGGCGCCAAGCGCGCGCTGGAAGAATTTGCCGACGCAAACCTTGTGGGTCAGGTGTGGGGCAACTGGACGGACCAGGTTGCGCAGACCGAAGTGCAAAAGTTTCTGGCAACCAACCCGGCGCAGATTGATGCCATCATCGCGCAAGGGTCCCAGGAAACCGGGATTTTGCGCGCCGTCCTCCAGTCCGGCCGCGATGTGATGCCGATCTCGCTCGCCGGGTCTGCCGGCGCTGCGTGTTACTTGCGGCAAAATCCTGGCTGGATCAGCCACGCGTTTCAAATCTGGCCTCCGGGTGATGAGATGGAGCTTGGCTTCAACGCCGTGGTGCGCACGCTCCAGGGTCAGGGCCCCATTGTTCAATCGATCCTGCGCCCGGTCTACCGTGTGGAGGCGGAAGACTACGTCGCAAGTCTTGGCGATGACTGCTCCATCGACAGCACCGAATACATCCAACCCGGCATCGACGTCTGGTTTCCCAATGAAATGGCCGCAAAGTATTTCTTGAACCCGGCCGATCCGCTGGAGTGGTCTGCGGGCCAGTAAGCGCTTTTTGCGCCGGAGCACCGCCCAGCGGTGCTCCCCCCGACGGCAGCGGCGATCGTTTGCGCCGCCAAACGCACGTTGTGAGGCAACCCATGCCAGCGGTCGAACTTTTTGGTGTTCACAAAGCCTTCGGGGTCACGAAGGCGTTGCGCGATGCCTCCCTCACCGCTGACGGTGGCGAGATCCACGCCATCGTCGGCGAAAATGGCAGCGGCAAGAGCACCCTTGCCAAGATCATCTCCGGCGTCATCGAGGCCGATGGCGGCACAATCTCGGTCATGGGCACCGCACCCAAAACGCCGGCCGCCGCCATCAGCGCCGGGGTCGCGACGATCTACCAAGAAATCCTGCTCGCCGACGAGCTGACCGTTTGGGAAAACGTCTTCGCCGGCGCCGATGGCCCCTGGCGCCGCGCGCTCTCCACGGTCGAAAAGCGCCGCGTCACCGCCGAAACGCTCCAGCGACTGGTGGAGACCCCGGTCGACCCAAATGCGCGCGCCGGAGACCTTCCCCTCAACATCAAGCAATGGATCGTCATTGCCCGGGCAATTTTGCGGCAGCCAAAGGTTCTGATCTTTGACGAATCCTCCGCCGCGCTCGACCTTGAAGCCACCAACCGCCTCCACAAAGAAATGTTGGCGCTAAAAGAGGCCGGCGCGTGCGTGCTTCTTGTGACCCATCGCATTGCAGAACTCGTCAAAATCGCCGATGGGGCAACGGTCCTGCGCGATGGCGTGACCGTCGGCCACCTCGAACGGGCCGAGGTTTCCGAAGACAATCTCCTCGCTCTGATGTCGGCCACTAGCGGCCATTCGGCGCGCAAAAAGCCGGACAGCCGCGTGGTCTACACCGCGCAAAAGGCAGCGCTTGAGGCGACGGGCCTCACGCTGGCCGATGCTGCGGCACCCATCAATTTCAAAGTCTTTCCCGGCGAGATTGTGGGCCTCGCGGGGCTCGACGGTGCGGGGCAAACCGAATTCATCAAAACGCTCGCGGGGATCACGCCGCCGGTGGACGGGACGGTGCGCGTTTGGAACGCATCGACCGAGTGGCGGCCGATCGCGCGGCTCGCCGACGCCGATGAGAACGGCATCGCCTACGTTTCCGGCGACCGCAAACGGGAGGGGCTTTTTCCCAACCTCTCCATCCTCGAAAATTTTGGCCTTGCGCTTTACCAGCGCCTTTCGGGCCGCGGGGGCCTCATCGACCGGGACGCGCTCGCCAAAGAGTTTGCGCAGGAGAAAGACCGGCTCGGCATCAAGTTCGGCGCCGCGACCGACAGGATCACCACGCTCTCCGGCGGGAACCAGCAGAAGGTGTTGATTGCGCGCGCCTTTGCGCTGTCACCGCGGGTCATCCTTCTCAACGATCCGGCGCGCGGCGTCGACATTGCCACCAAGCAAGATCTTTACACGCAGCTGCGCGACTTTGCCTCCAATGGCGGCGCGGTCGTCTACCTCTCGTCAGAAATCGAAGAGTTCTTCCACTTCGCTGATCGCGCCGACGTCTTCTTCAACAACACGATATTTGCCTCCTTCAACGAGGCGGACATCGACGAAGAGCACCTTCTTGCCGCCATGTTCGGCCGCACCGGCCACGTGGACTTTGACGAAGACCTTGCGCCCAGCCGCAAAGAGGGGGCCGCGTGATGCTGAGCACCACCGCAAACCGCCTCGGGCCCCTCCTCGTCCCCCTGGTGCTGACGCTCGCGCTGTTGATTGTCGCCCTCATCCGCAGCCCGCAAACCTTCACCTATGTGGGCTTGGCGGGCGCGGTTTTGGTGGCAGCGCCCCTCATTCTGGCGGCGGTGGCAATCACGCCCGTTGCCATTGCCGGCCGCGGCGGGGTGGACCTTTCCATCGGCCCGCTCATCGGCTTTGTGAATGTGACGCTGGTGGTGTGGCTGCCAAACCTTGGGCTCACCTCGCCGCTGGCCGTGTTCTCTTACGCGATTGCCATGGCCTGCGCGTGGCAACTCATCCTCGCGTGCCTCATCATCTATGTGCGCATTTCGCCAATCGTGGCGTCGCTGGCGGGATACATGGTCCTCTCCGGCGTGAACCTTGTGATCCTCTCGCGGCCCGGCGGCATGGCGCCCGAATGGCTGGCCGATTGGGGCTGGGGCACGGAGCTTCTGGGCCCAGTCCTTTACATCCTGATTGCCGCGTTCGTGGTGTGGTTCTTGTTCACGCGGCTCCCGATCTACCAAAATATTCGCCTGATGGGGGCCGATGAGCGGACCGCCTACACCTCCGGCGTGAACCTTGTCTCCTCACGCATGGCCGCGCACCTGATGGCGGGCGTGTTTGCCGGGCTCGCCGCCGTTTGCCTCACGGGCCAGATCGGGTCCGGCAACCCCCTCATCGGTGACACGCTGACACTTCAGGCCGTCACCGCGCTCGTCCTCGGCGGGACGTCGCTTGCCGGCGGGCGGGGCGGAATCACGGGCTCGGTGCTTGGCGCGATCGCCATGTACCTGGTGTTCGTCGTCCTCTCTTCGTTCAACTTTGGCAACATCTCTGGGTTCATGACCCAGCTTTGCTACGGCCTCATCTTGGTGGGTTCGCTCCTCCTCAGCCTGTCCACCGGCCGGGCCCGACAGGCCGCCCCCGCATGAGCCCCAAACCCCTTGAGCGAGGCGCACCATCCATGAGCATCACAGCCAGCGCCGCCCCCAGCATGGTCACGCGCATCAAAAACTCGGACGCGCGGGGCGCCATCCTTGGCGGCATCCTGCTCGTCGCCCTTTTCGCGGTCGCCGCCGCGCTGGTGGAAGGTTTTGCCTCCGCCAACAACATCCGCTCCATCCTCCTCCTCGCCTCCTTCCTGGGGCTCGCGGCGCTGGGGCAAACGATGGTGGCGCTGGTCGGCGGCCTCGACCTCTCGATCCCCTTCGTCATCGGCGCGTCAAACATTCTGCTCGCCTACCTCTTCGGGACGGTGCTGCCGCCGGGCCTTGCGATCCTGCTCATCGCGGCGCTGGGCGCCGGGATCGGCTTCTTGAACGGCGTCCTCAGCTACCGCCTTCAGGGGCAGGCGCTGATCTTGTCGCTGGGCGTCGGCTTCTCGGTGGTGGGCGCGGCGCAAATCTTCACCACATGGGGCTCGCAATATTCCGGCACCGTCTTCAGCCAGGTGCCGGCGTGGTTTGCCGCGATCTCCTCCATCAATGGGACGACGTTTGGCCTGCCGATCCCGCCGGTGGTGCTGATCTGGGCGGCAGTCGCGGCAAGCCTCGTCTTCTGGATCAACCGCACGCGCCAGGGCCGGGCCATCTACGCCGTTGGCGGCAACCGCACCGCCGCCGCGCGCCTTTCCATCTCCGAAAAGCGCGTGTGGATCGCGACCTACACGCTCTCCGGCCTTTCCGCCGCGCTCACGGGCATCTTGCTCCTGGGCTTTTCCGGCGGCGGCTTTGTGGGCGTGGGTGATCCTTATCTCTTCTCCACCGTTGCGGCCGTTGTCGTGGGCGGAACGTCGCTGCTGGGCGGCGCGGGCGGGTATGCGGCGACTGTGATCGGCGTCCTCGTTCTCCAGGTGCTCACCTCGTTCCTGGTGGGGATGGGGCTGAACTTTGCCGCGCAGCAGACAGTGTTTGGCCTCCTCATCCTCGCGATGGTGTCGGTCTACGCCCGCGCGCCGCACATCCGAAATCAAATCTAAACAAAATCAAAGGGAGTGAAGACATGAACGTTCAAGCCCAAATCCCGATGAATACGCCGAAGATCGACTTCAAAGGCCCCTACACCATGTCGATCGACGGGGCTCTTCTTGGCTCTAACGACACCTTTGAAGTGTTTAATCCCGCGACGGGGGAGGTGGTGGCCAACGCGCCGTCCGCCTCGCGCGAACAGGTGGAAGAGGCGGTCGCCGCTGCGAAGGCCGCATTCCCGTCTTGGGCAGCGCTCAGCTATGACGAGCGCGCCGCCTACATCACCGCCTATGCCGATGCGCTTGATGCCCACAAGGAGGAGATCATCACCCTCCTCACCACCGAGCAGGGCAAGCCGCGCCACTCCATGGCGACCGGTGAGGTGGAAGCGGCGATCTTTTGGGTGCGCGAGGTCGCAAAGCGCCGCCTTGAGGACGAGACCATCGAGGATACGCCCGAGCACACCGTGAAGGTGCACCGCTCGCCGCTGGGCGTCGTCGGCGCCATCACCCCATGGAATTTCCCAATTCTTTTGGGGCTTTGGAAGATTGCGCCCTGCCTTCTCACCGGCAACACCATGGTGATGAAGCCCTCGCCCTACACCCCGCTCGGCACGCTGCGCTTCGGCGAGATTGCCCAATCGGTGTTTCCCAAGGGCGTCCTCAACATTGTCTCCGGCGGCAATGATCAGGGCCAGTGGCTGACCGATCACCCTGATATTTCAAAGATCTCCTTCACCGGCTCCACCGCGACCGGCAAGAAGGTGATGGCCTCCTCCAGCGTCAACCTCAAGCGCGTGACGCTCGAGCTTGGCGGCAACGACCCGGCGATCCTCCTCCCCGGCACCGACTACAAGCCGCTGATCCCAACCCTTTTTGATGCCGCCTACGGGAACTCCGGCCAATGGTGCATCGCCATCAAGCGGCTCTACGTCCACGACAGCATCTATGATGATTTCCTCAAAGATTTCGTCGCCTACGCCTCGGAGAAAACAGTCGGCAACGGCATGGAGCCGACCACTGATCTTGGCCCCATCCAGAACAAGATGCAGTATGGCAAGCTCCAAAGCCTCTTCGCGGACGTGAAGGAAAAGGGCTACTCCGTGCCCCTCGGCGGCGAGATTGACACCTCTCAAAAGGGCAACTTTGTGCCCATCACCGTGGTGGACAATCCGCCGAAGGACAGCCGCATTGTGCGCGAAGAGCCGTTTGGCCCGATCCTCCCGATCCTGCGTTGGACCGACATTGACGCCGTGATTGCCGACGCCAACGACACTGATTTTGGGCTTGCCGCCTCCGTTTGGGGCCCGGACCGCAACGAGGCAATCAGCGTTGCGAGCCGCGTGGAAGCCGGCACCGTGTGGGTGAACGAGATCCACATCCATGGGATCGACATCCCCTTTGGCGGGCACAAACAGTCGGGCATGGGTGTGGAGAACGGCCGCGAAGGGCTCGAAGAGTTCACCAACGCGAAGACTTACATGTTTGCAAAGTAAACAAAAACGGGCGGCCCGGTGGCCGCCCTTTTCGATGAGGCAACGGTGGATGGAGGCTATTCGCCCGCCATCCGCTGCTGCCAACGATCGGCAAATTCGGCGCGCACCGCGTCAGTGTTGGCGCCCTTTTGGGGCACGGGCGTGACCGGCGGTTCTTCGCCCTTCACGATGGCGCCCGGCGCAAGAACCTCCACCTCGCCCCCATCGGTGCGCACGGTGACGAAGCGGTTTTGCGGGTGCGACACCAGATCAGGCACCTCCGTGAGGCGCCCGAATGCGATCTTTGCTTCGCCAAGGAGCGCCACCGCATCATCCCGGTCCATCCGCGCGAACGCTGCGCCAACGCGGCCATCGACCGCGTCACGGTTGGTCATCCGCTCAGAGTTGCTCGCCCAGCCGGGTTTGGTCGCAAGGTCCGGCTCGTTGAGGAGGACGGCGCACAAGGTTGCCCACTCACGCTCATTCTGGATGGAGATGAGGATCTGTTTGCCGTCCCGGCAGGTGAAGACGCCGTAGGGCGCGATGGTCGGGTGTTTGAGGCCAAGCCGCAGCGGCGCCTTACCGCCGTAGCGATACTGGAGGTACGGCACGTTCATCCAGTCGGCCATCGCGTGGAAGAGGGAGACCTCGATCTCGCGCCCGCAGCCGGTTTTGGCCCGGCCGATGAGCGCCTGCAAGATCGCCTGGTACGCCGTCATCCCGGCCGCAATGTCGCAGACCGAAACGCCAACGCGCGCGGGGCCGTCTTCCGTCCCGTTGATGGCGGAGAGGCCGGTTTCGGCCTGGATCAGGAGGTCGTAGGCCTTTTGGTCCTTCGCCGGGCCTTCCGAACCGTAGCCTGAGATGGAGCACACGATGAGCCGCGGGTTGGCGCGGCGGAGCTCGGCCACATCGAGGCCAAGCCGGTCAAGCGCGCCCGGCGCAAGGTTTTGGATGAAGACATCCGCGTCCTCAAGCATTGTGCGCATGAGGGACAGATCGTCGGCCGATTTCAGGTCAAGGCAGACTGATTCCTTGCCCCGGTTGATCCAGACGAAATAGGCGCTCGACCCCTTCACAAGATCATCATAGCCACGCGCAAAGTCGCCCTCGGGGCGCTCCACCTTGATGACGCGCGCGCCGGCGTCGGCCAACTTGCAGGACGCGTAGGGCGCTGCGACCGCATGCTCGACCGAAACAACAAGAATGTCCGCCAGATCGTGCATGGATCGTCCCTTCGCTTCGCACCACGATTTTGAGAATGTCGCGTTCGTCGCACCCAGCGACAAATACGGTTGTCCTTCAAAGCCTATAGGTAGAAACTAGCCCCAAAAGAAGAACTTTGGGAGGCCGGAATGGACGTTCGCCAACTCGGCTATTTCGTCGCTGTTGCGGAAAATGGATCGCTGGCGTCTGCCGCCAACGCCATCGGGATTGCGCAACCCTCCCTTTCGCTGCAGATCAAAAGCCTTGAGGGGCGGCTTGGGACCGAGCTTTTGGTGCGGTCCCCCCGCGGGGTCTCGCTCACCGATGCGGGGGAAGTTCTTCTGGGCCACGCCCGCTTCATCCTGGAGGCGATGAACCGCGCCAAAGAAGACGTGCGCCAGGCCGGTGCAACGCCCACGGGAAAGGTCGTGTTCGGCCTGCCATCATCCTGTTCCATGGCGCTCTCCGTCCCCCTTGCGGAGACTGTGCGGCACATTTTGCCCAATGTTCGCCTTCGCGCAGTGGACGCCATGAGCGGCTTCATCAAAGAGTGGTTGGAAGAACAGTCGATCGACCTTGGCATTCTTTATGAAACTGGCGGCCTCATCAACGCCGAAGTCACGACGCTTCTCCATGAAGACATGCACTTTTACGCCTGCCCTGATCATTGGCCGCTGAACACACCGCCCGGCGCGCCCGTTCCTTTGCAACACCTTTCACGGATTGAGTTGGTGATGCCCTCAAAATCCCACGGGCTCAGGATTTTGGTGGAACGGTTTTGCCGCAACGCGCGGGTCGACCTTGACGTGGTGGTCGAGATGGACAGCCTCGCGCAGATCAAATCGCTGGTCGCCCGGGCAAGCGCCTGCACCATCCTCGCCCCTGCCGCCGCCCAGGATTTTGAGGATCGCGGCGAACTGGTGAGCGCCCCCATTATCGAACCCACCATCAGCCGGCCTGTGAACCTTGTGCGCAATCCGCAGCGCACGCGCACCCGCGCCGCACTGGAGGTGGAGCGCATCACCCGGGAGGTGATCGTGGATCTTGTGGGGCGAGGCCTTTGGCGCGGCCGCCTTGCCGAAGCGCCGCGATAGGTTTGCCCTATAGGCCCCCTCCACACCCCGGAATTGTGATGGCGCGCCCCGCTTTTTAGCTTAACCGCCCAATAACGGGAATTCCGGGAGCCTTTTTCGTGAACCTGCAGACCGCCGCAGTCCCCCTTTTCCCATGCATCATCGGCGGCGAGCGGATCGAAACCGCCGCAACCATCGACCTCAAAAACCCCGCTGACGACACCACGATCGCAAAAATCCCGGCCGGCGGCGCTGCAGAAGTGGACCGCGCCGTTGCCGCCGCGCGCGCAGCGTTCGACGCGGGCGCGTGGTCCAAACTGACGGCCGTGGAGCGCGGGCGCCTCCTGATGCGCCTTGGCGAGGCGATCACCAAAAACGCAGAAGAGCTTGCGCACTGGGAGGCGAAGGACACCGGAAAGCCCCTCACCCAGGCAAACGCCGACATCACCGCCGCCGCCCGCTATTTCGAGTATTATGGCGCTGCCGCCGACAAGGTGCACGGTGAAACAATCCCCTTCCTCGCCGGCTACAACGTGCAGACCTGGCTGGAACCCTTTGGCGTCACCGGCCACATCATCCCGTGGAATTACCCGGCGCAGATGATCGGCCGCTCCTGCGCCCCCGCCCTCGCCATGGGGAACGCCGTTGTTCTGAAACCCGCAGAAGAAGCGTGCATCACCCCCATCCGCATCGCTGAACTGGCGCTGGAGGTCGGTTTTCCAGCGGGCGCGCTCAACGTTGTCACCGGCCATGGTCACGAGGCGGGCGCTGCGCTGGCGGCCCACAGGGATGTCAACTTCCTGTCCTTCACCGGGTCGCCCGAAGTTGGGACGCTGATCCAAAAGGCCGCCGCCGAAAACCACATCGGCGTCACCCTGGAGCTTGGCGGAAAGTCCCCGCAGATTGTCTTCGCCGACGCCGATCTTGATGCCGCAATCCCCGTCCTGATGAACGCGATCGTGCAAAACGGCGGGCAGACCTGCTCGGCCGGGTCCCGCGCCCTCATCCAGCGCGAGATCTTTGACGAGACCGTGCGCCGCCTTGCTGAGGGGTTTCAAAACCTCACCGCCGCGCCGTTTTACGAAAACGGCAATCTCGGCCCTCTCATTTCGGCCAAACAAAAAGCGCGCGTTGAGGCGTTCATCGCGGCGGGCGGCACCGAGGCCGCCCCCCTCATCACCCGCGGGAAGATTTCTGGCGGCGCCGCGCCGGACGGATACTTTGTCGCCCCGGCGCTCTTCGGCCCTGTGGCCGAGGACGACCCCCTTGCAAAAGAAGAGGTCTTTGGCCCGGTCCTCTCCATCATCCCGTTCGACGATGAGGCCGACGCCATCCGCATTGCCAACGACACCGATTATGGCCTTGTCGCCGGCATCTGGACCCGCGACGGCGCCCGCCAGATGCGCATGGCAAAGGCCGTCCGCTGCGGTCAGGTTTTTCTCAATGGCTACGGTGCAGGCGGGGGCATCGAGCTCCCCTTTGGCGGCGTCAAAAAGTCAGGCCATGGGCGGGAAAAGGGCTTTGCCGCGCTTTTAGAATTCGCCGCCATCAAGACGGTGGTGATGAACCATGGCTGAGGGTCGGCTTTCGGACAAAACCGCCATCGTGACGGGCGCGGCCTCCGGGTTCGGCCGCGAGATCGCCCGCCGTTTTGTGGCCGAGGGCGCGAAGGTCGCCATTGTCGACCTCAACGAAGAGGGCGCGAACACCGTCGCCAAAGAACTCGGCGCGGCGGCCATTGCCATCAAATGCGACGTCTCATCCGGCGCCGATGTCGAGAACGCCGTCAGCAAAACCGCGGAAGAATTCGGCAAGGTCGATATTGCCATCAACAACGCCGGCTGGACCCACAAGAACCAGCCATTGATGGATGTCGACTTCGAAACCTTCCGCCGCGTCTACGCCATCAACGTCGACAGCATCTTTCACATGACAAAATCCATCGTCCCCCATTGGCGGGACCATGGCGGCGGCGTCATGATCAACGTGGGCTCCACCGCCGGGATCCGGCCGCGCCCCGGCCTCAGCTGGTACAACAGCTCTAAGGGCGCGGTGAACATGATGACCAAGACCCTTGCGGCGGAGTTGGCGCCCGACAAAATCCGCGTCTGCGGCCTTGCCCCGGTCATGGGTGCGACGGCGCTCTTGGAAGCATTTATGGGCGTCCCCGATACGCCCGAAAACCGCGCAAAGTTTATCGCCACCATCCCGATGGGCCGGCTCAGTGAGCCCAAGGATATGGCGAACGCGGCCCTCTACCTCGCGTCCGACGAAGCCGAATTCATCACCGGCGTCGTCCTGGAGGTGGATGGCGGCCGCACGATCTAACCAAACAAACCCGCGACAAACGTGGGCAGGAGGAACACCCGTGGCCTATTTCCGAACCAGAAAGACCGGCGCCCTGGAAGAGGCGGTTATCGACTATAACGCCGGCGCCATGTCCCGGCGCGCCTTCATCCGCCGCGCCATGGCACTCGGCGTCACGGTGGGGATGGCCGGCGCCCTTGCCACCGCCTGGTCCGGCAAAGCGATGGCCCAGTCCACCAAAAACAGCCCGCTGCCGGCGCTGGAGCACGACTATATCGTGATCGGCACCGGCTCGGCCGCCTCCGCCTGCGTCCACCAGCTGGCGCAAACCGGCGCCAGCATCCTCGTCCTGGAAGCTGGCCGCAACGACGACCTTAACGAGGTGCACGACAGCCGCCTCTGGGCCGCCGCACTCGGCACCGACGCCACAAAATTTTACGAAACGCTCCCCGCCACCAACACCGACAGCCGCACCCACGCCTGGCCCCGCGGCAACGTGTTGGGCGGCACATCGGCCCTCAACGCCATGATTTTTGCCCGCGGCCACCGGACCGACTTTGAGAGCTGGGTCTCCATGGGCGCCACCGGCTGGGGCTTTGAGGATGTCCTGCCATTCTTCATGGAGATGGAGACGTTTGAGCTTGGCGGCGAAAACCGCGGCACGTCGGGCCCGCTCTTTATCAGCCAGCCGGAAGACCCGTTCAAGCACGAGGGCGCGACGGCCTTCATGAATGCTTGCTCCGATCTTGGCTATAAAGAAACGCCGTCGATCAACTCCGACCGCATGTCCGGCCAGGCCTGGGTCGACTTCAACATTCGCGACCAGCGCCGCCAGTCCTCCGCCACCGCATTCCTGCGCCCGGCGATGGAGAAGGGCAACGTCACCGTTCTGACCGACGCGCCCGTCCAGCGCCTCATCTTTGCCAACGGCCGCTGCACGGGCGTCACGTACCTGCACGATGGCCAGCCCATCAACATCACCGCCACCACCGAGACGGTGCTGTGCGCCGGCGCCATCGACAGCCCGCGCCTCCTGATGACGTCCGGCATTGGCCCCGCCAACGAGCTGGAAGCCCTCGGCATCGACGTCCTCTCCGATCTCCCGGTGGGCGAAGGCTTGCAAGATCACGTCCTCGGCGCCGGCGTGAACTACGAAGCAACGGGCCCCGTCCCCGTCAGCCACTACAACCATTCTGAAGTCTACATGTGGGAGCGCTCGGAAAGTTCCAAGCGTTCGCCCGACATGATTGCGCTTTACGTGTCGGTGCCCTTCGCCTCCACCGGCCACAAGCTCGACTATGCGGACGGCTACTGCATCCTCTCCGGCGTCGCGACGCCGCAATCCCGCGGTTTTGTGAAAATCAAGTCGGCCGACATCAACGAGGCGCCGATCATTGAGAGCAACTATCTGGCGGACGAGGCGGACTGGCGCACCTACCGCCGCGCGACCGAGCTCTGCCGCGAGATTGGCGCCAGCGACCACTACGCCCCCTTCCGCAAGCGCGAAACGCTGCCCCAGAAGGACGGCGACCTCACCGATGCGGAATGGCGCCAGTTTCTGGCCGCCTCGGTCAACACCTACTTCCACCCCACATCCACCTGCCAGATCGGCAAGGTGGTGGACCCGGAACTTCGCGTGATGGGCGTCGACGGTCTGCGCGTGGCGGATGCCTCGGTGATGCCGCACATCACAACGTCCAACACCAACGCCCCCACCATGATGATCGGCTGGCGCGCCGGCTCCATGATTGCCGCGAACGCCTGACCCCGTGCGGCCCCCATCGCGGGGGCCTCACACCAAGCGGCGGCCGCTGCGTTTCACCACGGAGAGATGCCGGCCCCGCCACGCCTCCGGCCCCAGCGTGTGGATCGACGCGCCCTTGGTGTCGACTGCGACGCTCACGGGCATATCCTCGACCACGAACTCCCGGATCGCCTCCATCCCAAGGTCCTCAAACGCGAGGATCTTTGCCGACCGGATCGCGTGCGCCACCAAGACCGCCGCGCCCCCCACCGCAATCAAATAGGTCGCCCCGTGCTTTGCGATCTCGTTGACTGTGTCCGGCCCGCGCTCCGCCTTCCCGATCATGGACAACAGCCCTTCGCCGAGCATGGCGCCGGTGAATTGGTCCATCCGCGTTGACGTTGTTGGCCCCGCAGGCCCCACAACTTCATCGCCCACAGGATCAACTGGGCCCACATAGTAAATCATCCGTCCGGCAAGCGGGACAGGCAAAGGCTCGCCCCGCGCCAGAAGGTCGGCCATTCGCTTGTGCGCCGCATCGCGGCCGGTGAGAATTTTGCCGGACAGAAGCAGCGTTTCGCCCGGCGCCCAGTCCGCCATCTCTTCGCGCGTCAGCGTGTCAACGTTCACGCGGCGCATCCCGTCGCGCGGCCCGGCCCCCTCCACCTTCGGCCACGCGGCAAGGTTGGGCGGCGCAAGGTAGGCCGGCCCCGACCCATCGAGCACAACGGTCCCATGCCGGTTTGCCGCACACTGGGGCATGAGGCCGACAGGTTTTGACGCCGCATGGGTCGGGTAGGTGGCAATCTTCACATCGACGACGGTGGTGAGCCCGCCGAGCCCCTGCGCCCCGATCCCCAGCCCATTGATTCGGTCATAAAGCGTGAGCCGAAGCTCTTCGAGCGTGTTCGCCGGCCCCCGCCGCAGAAGATCGCTCATGTCGATCTTCTCCATGACCACCCTCTTGGCAAGCAGCATCGCCTTCTCAGCGCTCCCACCCACACCAATGCCGATCACGCCAGGCGGGCACCACCCGGCGCCCATCCCCTCCACAGTCTTCACCACCCAATCGACCAAATCCGCCGATGGATTGAGCATCGTATACTTCGCCTTGTTCTCCGACCCGCCCCCCTTCGCCGCCACAAGAAGCTCGAGCGTGCGCCCCGGCCCCACCTCCACATGGGTGATGGCGGGCGTGTTATCGCCGGTGTTCTTGCGATCGAAAATGGGGTCGGCGACCATCGAAGCGCGCAGCGGATTGCCGGCATCAAGGTAGGCAAGCCGCACGCCCTCATTGATAATCTCATCAAGCCCGTGGTCCGATGCGATGACGACCTGCTGCCCGACCCGGGCAAACACGGTCACCAGCCCGGTGTCCTGGCACATCGGCCGTTTCCCGATTGCCGCGAGCCGCGAGCTTTCCAGGATTTGGCCCATCGCAGCCTTCGCCGCCACGCTTTCTTCGCGCCCATAGGCCGCGGCAAGATGATCCAAATAATCAGCGCTGTGATACACCGCGATATGCTGGAGAGCGGCCCGCACGCTCTCCACAATATCTGCGTGTCTTATCGTGACCGGACCCATCGACCAACCCGCCGTAAACCTCACCCGTCCGATAGATGGCCAAATCTCGCAGCCCGTTAAGGCCTGCAATGCCGGCTATAGGTTCGAACCTCACAAGCGTTTCCCGCGCAGGATCGCCCGTGGTGGGGACGCATGGACACCCGGCACAGCTCCTCAAAAGCAGCCAGGGTGTATCGCCCATGAGCAGCGAGACACGCGAGCCCGCACCAACGAAATTGTTTCAGCGGTGCGCTCAAGGCGAGAGAGTTCGAACAGCCACGCCACGCGCTGACACATCCCAGAGGGCGGTCGCTCAGCAAAAATTGAGCCGGCTGAGGGACTATAACCCCGCCCCCTAATCACAAATCCGTTCTGCAGTAGTTTCACCCACCTACACTTGCTGTAGTAAAGCCGAACAATTGACTGATGTAAGTGTTTGATCCCGAACCCAGCCTTGTGTGCCGATGAGAGCCGCAGAGCTCTACGCTCCTGCGGGGGCACGTCGGGGGAGAGACCCGATCCCCGACGGCGCCGGTTTCGAACGAGGCGGCTCCAGGGGCAGCGTCACGTTGATCGGTTCAGCAACCGCCGCCTTCTCCAGCCGATGGGAAACGTCCCGCCGACGGACGGTGAGATCAACTTCGATCCCGCTCCGGTTTCTCAAGCGATGGCGTCGTCGCGAAGAAGAATAGGCCTCCAGCAAAGCCGGACCCAGTCAAATTCAAGGGCGTGCGGCGACCTCAACTGACCCGTGTAATCTGATCGTCTTCGCTCGCGTTGGGGTCGTAGCGGAAGCGGGGGCTTTCATCGGCGAAGTCGTTGAAGTGGACGATGACGGAGGTGGGCTCCACAAAAATGACCGCGTAGGACGCCGGTTCGAGCGTCATTGTGTTGCTGTCGCCGGCGCTGAAGTCGAGGCCGGTCTGGTGGTTGGTCCCTTTGAGCGCCGAGAGCGGGATGCCGTGCCATGAACCGGCGAGCGGTCGGTGGATGTGGCCGAAGAAGATGTGGCGCACGTTCGCGTGGGCGGTGAGGGTCGCCGCGAGGGGACCGGGGTCAAGAATGCGGTAGCCGTCAAGGCGCGGCATGCCGATCGCCATTGGCGGATGATGCATGAAGATGAGAACGCCTTTGTCACCGGCCTCACGGAGCGCCTCGTCAAGCCATGCGGCCCGTGCCGGGCAGAAGGCGCCGGAGTGCACGCCGGCGTCCACCGTGTCGAGGAAGATGAGCCGCACGTTGCCAACATCTCGGGTGGATTGGATGAAGCCGTCCGCGGTCCGCCCAAGGTCGAGGAAGGCGGCGGCGAGCCGCGCGCGGTTGTCGTGGTTGCCCACCACCATCTGATGCGGCATCGGCAGCCCCCTCAGGATGTCTGAGAGGAGCGCATAGGCGTCCGGATCGCCATCATGGGCAAGGTCACCGGAGAGCACGCAAAGGTCTGCGTCGGCATGGTGCTCGGCGATGTCGACAACGGCGGCGCGCAGACGCTCGGCAGGATCGCTCTCAAACAATCGTCCGCCGGGGGGGACCAGGTGAGTGTCGGTGATCTGTAGGATCTTCATGGCCGTTATCCCTTGAGGGCGCCGAGGCTGAGGCCCTCGACAAAGCGCCGCTGCGCCAGGAGGAACGCCACAACGAGCGGCGCGGTGATGATGACGGTGCCGGCCATCAGCTCGCCATAGCGATCCCCCGCCTCGGCGGAGCGAAAGGCGAGGATCCCGAGGGGCGGCGTGTTGAGGTCGGGCGAGCGCAGCACGATGAGCGGCCAGAAGAGGTCGTTCCAGTGGGAGACCACCGAGAAGATCCCAAAGGCGGTGGCGGTCGGCAGGGTGAGCGGCGCCACGACGCGCAGGACCACGGAGAACTCGTTGCAGCCGTCAAGCCGCGCCGAATCCAAAAGCTCATCGGGGATTGTCTTGATGAATTGGCGAAACAGAAAGACGCCGAACGCGGAGGCCACGAACGGCACGATCAGCGAGGTGTACGTGTCCAGAAGTCCAACGCCGGCAAGGCCCAAGTAAATGGGAAGTGCCGTCGCTTGCACGGGGATGAGGAGGCCGAAAAGGACGAGGCCGAAGACGAGGGAGCGGCCCGCAAAGCGCAGTTTCGCCACCGCATAGGCGCATGGGATCGCGAAAAGGAGCTGAAAGACGAGAATGCCGATGCACACGATGGCACCGTTCAAGAGGTATCGCAGGAGCGGCTCGGCGGCGAGCGCGCGGGGGTAGTTCAAAAAGCCCTCGAACGATTGGGGGAGAAGGCCAAGACTTCCTGAAAAGATCTCGCTTGCCGATTTCACCGAAAAGGCGAGCATGTAGAGGAACGGACCCAGCGAGAGCGCGACGAATGCCATCAGCACCGTGAGCCGCAAGACGCCCCGCACGCTCATCCGTAGTGCACCGCGCGGTCGAGGATGCGGAATTTGACGAAGGTGATGACGAGGAGGAGGACGACGAAAACCACCGTCAGCGCCGCCGCGTAGCCGACGCGAAAAAACATGAAGCCTTCCTGGTAGATGGTCCACAACAAGACCTCTGAGGATCGGCGCGGGCCGCCTTGCGTGAGGGCGGCCACGGTGTCGAAGGTGCGCAGTGAACGCAGAAGCGACACGATCACCACAAACACCATCGTGGGCCCCAGCATGGGGAAGGTGATGGCCCAGAAGCGCGACCACCCCTCGTCGACCCCGTCGATGGCGCCGGCGTCATAAAGGTCGGAGGGGATCGATTTGAGCCCCGCAAGCGCCAGCACCATGACGTAGCCCGCGTTCTCCCAAATCCCGATCATGGCGAGGGTGACGAGCACGGTGTCGGCGTCGGAGAGAAAGCCTTGGCGCGGGAGGCCAAGGGTGGCGAAGAGGGTGTTGATGGGCCCAAGGGTGGGGTGGAGCAAAAACTCCCAAACGATCGCCATCGCGACGGTGGTGGAGACGACGGGCAGAAAGAGCGCCGAGCGGAAGAACGCACGCCCGCGCACGGACGCCTCCACCATGACTGCAAGCCACAGACCGATTGCGACGGAGACCGGCGTCACGATGGCGGCGAAGATGAGCGTGTTGCCAAGCGATTGGCGGAACACGCGGTCGCCAAACAAGGTCTCGAAGTTGGCGAACCCGACGAAGCCAAAATCGCGCGCGCCAAGGCTCCAGTCCGTGAACGCCATCCCGAGGATCGCGATGCACGGCAGGATGAGAAAGAGCACCATGCCGATGACGAAGGGGAGCGCCATCGCCCAACCGATCAGCGCGGCCCCAAGTTGCGCGATGGTTTTGCGTGAAGGTCGCGGAGGTGCGGCTTGGGCCGTCATGTGGCGGCGACCTGCGGCGTTGGCATCGCCGCGCGTTCTGCGGGTTTGAGCGGGACGCGGCGGCCATCCAGACCGAACACGTGGCTTCGCTCCGGCGCGCAAAGGCCGACTGTGTCGCCCGGGCGGTGGCGAAGGTCTTCTGAGGCAACGCGGGCCACAACCGGGTGCGCAGTTCCAGCCAAATCCGCCGTCAGATGGAGGAGCGCGTCGCTCCCAAGGTATTCGATCCTGCGCACCGTCGCGCTCAGTGCACCCGGTGCATCAGGCGCACAAAGGCGCACGTTTTCGGCGCGCACGCCCACCTCCACATCGCACGCGCCGGAGCGGGTGCGCGCCTCGGCCACCGGCGCTGTGAGGCCGAGGATCCGCACCGTCCCGTCCGCCGCCATCGCGCCCGGTAGGAGGTTGATGGCGGGGGTGCCGATGAAGCGCGCCACGCGCGTGTCCGCCGGCCCATCGTGGAGCTCTTGTGGGGTGCCGATTTGGACAACGTCGCCGTCCATCATCATGGCGATGCGGTCAGCCATGGTCATCGCCTCCACCTGATCGTGGGTGACGTAGACGGTGGTGACGCCGAGCCGGCGCTGGAGGTCGACAATTTCCGCCCGGGTTTGCGAGCGGAGCGCTGCGTCAAGGTTGGAGAGCGGCTCGTCCAGGAGGAAGAGCTGCGGCCGCCGCACCAACGCGCGGGCCAGGGCGACGCGCTGGCGCTGCCCGCCCGAGAGCTCCTTTGGCTTTCGGTCAAGATAGTCCGTGAGTGCCACTGTTTCCGCAGCGTCCCGCACCACGTCGAGCGCGGCCTGGCGCTTGGCCTGCACACGCCGGCTGAGCTTTGATGCGAACGGCAGCCGTTCCACCGACGTGAGGTCCCGCATCACAAGCGGCAGCGCGAGGTTTTGCGCGACCGTCATGTGCGGGTAGAGCGCGTAGGACTGAAAGACCATCGCAACATCCCGCGCCTTTGGTGCAAGGTCGTCGATCGGGGCGTTGCCGAGGCGGACGGAGCCAGCATCTTGGCGGGTGAGGCCCGCGATGATGCGCAGCAGCGTTGATTTCCCGCACCCCGAGGGGCCGACGATCACCAGGAACTCGCCGCTCGGGCACGAAAGGTCGACAGCGTTCAGAACGCGGCGCGGGCCGAACGATTTTTCGATGGCAGTGAGGGTGAGCGCGGTCATTGCCTGCCTCTCGGCGGCCTTGAAGGTGGCGGCCCCTGTGCCGGGGCCGCCAACCCCTTAGTCTTGCGGCAGGAGCGCGTTGACTTCCTCGGTGAGGTGCGTAAGCGCCTCTTCCGGAGTCATGGAGTCGTCAACGATCGCCTCCAGCGTGTCACCGATGATGGCGTCGATCTTGAGCGTGTTTTCGCCCGGGAACTGGAACCACTCGCGCACGATCGGAAGCTGGTCGACGGCGGTCTTGTGGTTGGGCCGGTCGTCGAAGTAGCCCTTCAAGAGTTCGGGGTCCCCAAGCGCCAGCATGTTCACGGGCGTGTAGCCCACAAGCTCGATCACCTTTGTGGTGCCATAGGGGCCGGTGGTGAACTTCACAAAGTCCCACGCCGCTTTCAGCACGGCCGGGTCCCGCTCAGCTGCGGTGGTGATGACGGCCGCGTTGCCACCGGTGGGAAGGCGGCCGTTCTGCACCGCCATGGGGTAGGGCATGGTGCGCAGTTCAAAGCGGTCGCCGATGGCTTGCTCGAAGTTGAAGAGGCGCGAGATGCTATCCATCACAAAGCCCATGCGGCCCGCGATGAATTGCTGGCGCTGCGCCTGATCGCCGAGGGGCATCAGGCCCCCTTCCTCGGCCATCCGGTCGTAGATCGCGAGGGAGGTCGGCCACACAGGATCGTTCGCGAAGTCCACGGTGGTGGCGCCCGGTGCCATCATCTCGCCGCCATGGCTGAAGTGGACGGCCTGAAAGCCCCACGCACCGTACCAGGTCGACGAATAGGGGGTGTAGAGACCCGCATAGTCCTCGCCCAGCGCCGCGATTTGCCCGGAAAGTTCCAGAAAACCTTCCCAGTCGGTGGGCATGTTGTCGGGGTCGCCGCCCACTTCGCGCACGAGATCCGCGTTATAGTAGACAACCGGCATCGAGATCGCGTGGGGCAGGCCGATCAGCTCACCGTCCACTTGACCAATGCTTTGGATGGAGGGGCTCCAGCCGCCGTCGTCGAGGGTGGCAGCATCGTTGGCGGCCAGCGTGTTGAGGTCGACGTGAAGCTCACGGTTCGCCACCGTGGGGATGTGGGAGATGCCCACATAGGTGACATCGGGCATGTCGCCGATGAGCGATTCGCGCAGGAGCGCTTGGATGCCCGCGCCATAGTCCGGCAGAACGCCGCGGTAAGTGACGGTGACGCCCGGGTTTTGCGCCTCAAAGTCCGCCTTCAATTTCTCGAAAACGCCATCAAAGATCTGAGGTTGCGTGTACTGAACCACGAGTTCGACAGGCTCTTGGGCGTGGGCAACGGAAACCAGCGGCACGCCAAGCGCGACGACGACCGTGGCAAGACGGGGGAAGACGATCATGGGAGTTCCTTTAGCGTCATGAAGTCGGTGAGCGCTGCCGCCAAACATTTTCCCAGCACGCAGCGCGCTCTACGACGAAATCTTAACAAACCTTGCCCAGCGCGGGTGACAACTGGATGACATGCTCTTGAACCTTTGATGTCCACCAATGGTCAAAACAGCCAGAATCATTGTCGAGGCGCTACGCGGCGTCGGTGCGGTGCGACGCGTTCAAGCGGTCAACAAGTTGGGCGAGCCGATCGAGGGTCGGCTCCAACCAGGCGTCTTGGATGGGATTGAGTTCGTAGACCATCGTGATGCCCGGCCGAAGACCCACCTGCGGGAGGAGCGCGTCGAAGTCGATGTCGCCCCACCCCATGGGCAAGTGCAGATCGCCGACGCCGAAGGCCACCGCCTCGTGGTGGGTGTTGGTCTTTATGGTCGGGCTTCGGCCGTACTGGTCTTGGCAGTGGACGTGGACGATGTGCTCGGCAAGGGGGCGCATGCACTCAAGATGCGTGCGGCCGAGCTGCCCGGCGGCCAGGTAGGCGTGGCCGACATCAAGCGTACAGCGCACGTTGGGGTGCGCCACCGCGGACAGCTGCTCTGCGAGCCGCTCAGGCGCAAGGCAATACCGAACCGTCGGCAGGTAACACATGAGGTTTTCCACCGCGATCGTCACACCCTTGGTGGCCGCGTGATCGCCAAGCTCGATCAACGCATCACGCTCGGCGGACAGGAGTTCGCCCAAGGTCGCATCGTCCGGCTCATCGGAAAGGACGCCCTGGTGCATGACCATCACGTCCGCGCCGAGGGCCGACGTGATGTCAACGGCCGCCTTCTGGACCGCCATGGTCATCGCCATCCGCTCCCGGTCGAAGAAGTTTGACACAAGCGGGCCGTGCACCGTGTAGCCAAGATTGCGCCGGCCACAGATCGCCTCGAGCTGGCGCACGACGGTTTGGTTCACGCGCCCGCTGACGATGCTGTCACAAGAGTAGAGCGTGATTTCCGCAAAGGTGGCACCAGCGGCCTCCACCCGACCAAGTTTGCGGTCAAGGGCATCAAAATTGTTACCGGTTGCCTGGCAGGAGGCCCCGAAACCGCGGATGAGAGGGGTGGACATGACTGACCTTGGTTGGATCGATGTGACGGACCACGATGCCCCGCGGGCATAGGCAGAACAGATGACCGTCATGTGACGCTCACCAAATCGAATATTTGGTGAATACTCGGGCGACCATCGATGGATATTTCGTCAAATACCCTTCTTTGCGCAGAACCTTCATCCCACCGTCACGACCGCCGTGAAATTCTGAAAGGGCCGACACCGCAAGAGGCACGATCACGCGATGCGCATCCTCCACATCACCGACACCCACCTGTCGGCAACGCACCCCCTGTTCCTCTTCAATTGGCGCCGCATGGCGCAGGCCATTCGCGACCGCGCGCCAGACCTTGTGATCCACACCGGCGATGCGGCGATCTCCGACCCCGATCGCACGGAGGACATCGCCTTCGCGAAGCAAGAGATGGACGCACTGGGGCTCCCCTACCTCATCGTCCCCGGCAACCACGACGTCGGTGACAACCCCATTGAGGCAGATTGGCTCTCGCGCCAGCCAAAACCCTGCACCGACGCCCGGCGTGCTGCGTGGCGCGCCGTCTTCGGCCCCGATTACTTCGTGCACGACCATGGGCCTCTCACGGTGCTCGGCATCAACACTCAGCTCTTTGGGACAGGGCTGACCGCTGAGGCCGCACAGTGGGCGCTTATCGAAGAAACGCTCAAAGGCGAGCGCCCGGTGCTGATCGCGGCCCACAAGCCGCTCTACAGCCAGGACGACGGGGCCGACCGCGCCCTTTGGTCGGTTCCGCAGGAGGACAGCGCGCGGCTTGAGGCGATGATGCCAGGCGCGGTGGCCTACCTTTCCGGCCATCTCCACCGCCAGAAGGTGATTGAGCGCAATGGCGTTCCGCGGGTGTGGGGGGCATCGACAGCGTTTGTCTGCTCCCATGAGCGGTTCGTGCGGCGGGGCGGGCGCATCCAAGTGGGCGCGGTGGAACTCACCATCGATCCGCTCGACAACCAGGGCGAAGCGCCGGCGGTGACGGCGTCCTTCTTCACCGACCTTGGCTGCCTGAACCACGATATTTGGACGTGGCTCGAGCCCGGGAGCCCGGGGCTTGGCGCGATCATGGGCGAACCTTTTCCTGTCGCCTCCCCGGCGCGGGCGGCGGCCGAATGAAGAAGGTTCTCCTGATCCTCGCCGACCAGTGGCGGGCCGACGCGCTGGGGGCGCTGGGTGGCCCCCTCGGCACCCTCGCCCACACACCCTCAATCGATGCGCTCATGGCGCGCGGCGTCACCTTCACCAACCACCACACGGTGACAATCCCCTGCGGGCCGTCTCGCGCGTCACTGCTGACGGGGCTTTACGCCATGACCCACCGCTCGGTGGTGAACGGCACACCGCTTGACGCGCGCTTCACCACCTTGCCGCAAGCCGCGCTGAGCGCCGGCGTTGAGCCCCTCTTGGTGGGCTACACAACAACGACGCCCGACCCGCGCACCACAAGCGCCGTTGATCCGCGCTTCGACCGCTCCGGCACCGTGATGCCAGGCTTTCTGCCAATCGCGCCGTTTCATGCGGGGCAAGAAAGCTACCTCGCCTTCCTCGCCTCCCGGGAACACACGATCCCGGACCCTGTCGAGGACCTTTGGGCGCCCAATCCCGCATGGGTGCCGCCGCAGGGCCGCACCCTTGCGGCCGCTCCGTCCCAAATCCCGGCCGCGGAGGGGGACAACGCCTTCTACACCACCGCTGCCATTGACGCGCTGCGCGTGCGTCAGGATCGCAACTGGCTGATGATGCTGGCCTATTTTCGCCCCCACCCGCCCTTCATCGCGCCCGAGCCGTGGCACGAACTGGTCGATCCGCAAACCGTCCCGCTCCCGCCGGCTTGCGGCCCCATGGACCATCCGCTCGCCGCGCACCTTCAGAAGACCGTCACCCAAGAGAGTTTTATCCGCCATGGCGAAGGCCTCGCGGTGGACCTCTCGGAAGCCGCCGTGCGCGACATCCGCGCCACGTATCTTGGGATGGTTGCCGAGCTCGACCACCAAATCGGCCGCCTCATGGCGCACATTGAGGCGACCGGTGAGCTCGATCACACGCTGATCGTGTTCTCCTCCGACCATGGCGAGCTCCTCGGCGAACATGGCCTCTTTGGCAAGTACGCCTGGTGGGAGAACAGCTATCGCGTGCCCCTGGTGATTGTGGACCCGCGCCGAAAGGGGGCGGCCGGACGGCGCGTCGACGCCTACACCGAGAGTGTGGACGTAATGCCGACGATCCTGGAGTGGCTGGGGGCTGACCCCATCCCGCTCGACGGCCGATCGCTGGGGCCGTTCCTTGATGGCGGGACGCCAGCGCAATGGCGCGACGGGGTGATGCTTGAGTTTGACCTGCGCGACCTGAAGAGCGCTGACGGTGGCGCGGCCGGCGCCCTTGGGCTTGCGCCGAACCGCACCGGCGCCGCCGTGTGGCGCGATGCGCAAAACACCTACGTCCGGTTTGCCGGCCTCCCTACCGTGCTCCACACGGCCGATGACCCGGATGAGCACAAAAACCGCGCCGGCGACCCGGCCATCGCGCGGCTCGAGCGTGATCTTGCCGGCAGGCTCCTCGACCATCGGATCACCCATGCCGAGCGGACCCTCACAGGGTACCAAGCGGGCCCAGGAGGCCTCGCGAAGAATTCACCAAGTTGGTGATTTGGTGAGCCAAATAGTCGCCTCACCGACACATCACCGTCACGTGTAAAACTTAAGACCGGCGTAACGAACTCAATCATTGGAGTTGAGCTGTGAAGTTCTTCCCCCTTGCTGGTGCTGCGTTGGTCGGCCTTGGCCTCTCGGCCTCGGGCGCCGTCGCGCAGGACATTGATCTGCGCTTCATCCACTACCAATCGGGCAACCAGGCGGCTCTGCGCGCCATCCTCGACGAGTTCGAGGCGGCAAACCCCGGCATCACCGTGACCGATCTGCCGACCCAAGGCGCGCAAACGGTGGTGTCTGAAATCCAGGCCGCCGCGGCCGCCGACCGCCCGTTCGATGTTGGCCAAGTGCTCGCCCGCACCGCGCTTGGGGTGATCGAAATCGCAAACGCGCAACCGTTCTCGGCCTGCGCTGACGGCGGCGCCTTCATGGACAACATTGCCGAGAACCTCGTCGATGTCGCCAACATCTCCGACGAGCGGTACATGATGCCCCACTCGTTCGGCACGCCGCTTCTTTACATCAACATGGACCTCATCCGTGAGGCGGGCCTTCCGGACGACTTCGCCCCCACCACGATGACCGAGGTGATTGAAGCCGGCCGCGCGATCCGCGATGAGGCGGGCCGCCCGGGGCTCTACTGGATCACCGGCGGGCTCGACTACGGCCACCAGGCTTTCATCCGCGCCAATGGTTCGCCCTATCTCCTCGATGGCCGCGCCGCTTTTGCGACGCCGGAGGGCATCGAGGTCATGCAGATGTGGACCGATCTTGCCGACGAAGGCGTGACGCCCAAAATCCCGGACCGTGATGCGGTGAACGCCTTCCAGGCCGGCCGCCTTGGCATGAACATCACATCCTCGGCTGTGCTTCGCCCCAACATGCGCGCGTCCGAAGGCCGCTTTGAGCTGAAAGTGCTCCCCTTCCCGGCCTTTGAGGGCAAGCCCGTGGAAGTGCCGAACTCCGGCTCCGGTCTCATGGTCCTCTCCCAGGATGCGGAACGGACGGAAGCGGCCTGCAAGCTGATGGCCTTCCTGTCACAGCCGGAGATCACGAACCGTTGGAGCCGCGAATCGGGCTATATGCCGGTCTCCAAAGACCCGCTGGCCGACGAAGCGACCGCTGCGTACGTTGAAGAAAACCCCTTCTACGCGGCCGTGATCGACCAGATGGCCAACACCGTCCCCACCGTTTTGTGGCCCGGCGACCGCGTGGTCGAAGCCCAAACCGTGATGGCGAACCTCCTCCAAGACCTTTGGGCCGGTGAGGGTGATGCAGCCCAGCTCGTCCCCATCGCCCAGGAAGAAGTGAACAAGATCCTGGAAGAAGCCACCCGCTAAGAACGCGGCGCGCCGCTTCTGAGGCGGCGCGCCCACCCACCCGAGAGGAACGCGCCATGGTCCCCGTCACCGCCGCTGAGGCGCCGCGAACCCGGCCGCGCCTGTGGGCGCGCCTCGCCGCGGTGCGTGAGGAGACAGCCCTCCCGCTCCTCTTCCTATCGCCGACGATCCTGCTTCTGGGCGTTTTCGTCTACTGGCCGCTCCTCTACACGGTGTACCTCTCGTTCGTGGATTGGAATTTTGTTGCCGACAGCAAAGACTTCGTCGGCTTCGAGAATTACAGCGGCATTCTGGGCTCAACGCTGTTCAACGACGCAGCGCGCAACACCTTACTCTACGTGGTGGGCTCGATCCCGCTAAAGGTGCTTCTGCCGATCCCCATTGCGATCGGCATCTGGGGCCTCTCCCAGCGCATGGGCGACATTTATAAGACCATCATTTTCCTGCCGACGCTCATCAGCTTCGTTGTGGTGGCGATCGCATTTTCCTGGCTTCTCAACCCCTTCATGGGGATCATCGGTGAGATGCTGCGCCTTGTCGGTCTGCGGATGCCTGCTGTCTTTAGCGACGCGGACCTCGCGCTTTGGGGCATCCTTGGCATCTCCACCTGGAAAATCATTGGCTTCAACACGCTCCTCTACCTCGCAGGTCTTGCCACCATCAATCGCGACTATGTGGAGGCCATGCGGGTCGACGGCGCGTCCGACGGGTCGATCTTCCGCCACCTCATCTGGCCAATGCTCACCCCGACGACCTTCTTCGTTGCCATCGCAACGGTGATCTTCTCGCTCCAACAGGTTTTCACGCCCATCGATGTGTTGACCCAAGGCGGACCATCAAACTCAACGACGAACCTTTTCTACATGGTCTACCAATACGCGTTCGTGACCTTCAACGTTGGCTTCGGCTCTGCCGGCACGGTGATGTTGTTCGCGCTCATGATCATCGTCACACTTCTTAAGGTGAAAGCGTTCGAACGCTGGGTGCATTACCAATGAGCGCGATGACCCTCAGCCCCGCCTGGCGCGTCACCGCCCATGTGGCGCTCCTCATGGTGTGTTTCGCCATTATTGGGCCGATGCTCCTCGTCGTTGGCACATCGCTGAAGCCGGACAATGAGATCTTCTCGCCGCTCCCCTTCCCCGTGTCGCCGACGCTCGACAACTACGCCGCCATTCTGGGCGATGCGGCCTTCCGCACGTACCTGTGGAACTCCACCGGCACAACGCTCTTGCGCGTTGCGGGGCAGCTCGTCCTTTGTGTGCTCGCCGCCTACGCCTTCGCGCGGTTCCGCTTTCCGGGGCACAACGCGCTCTTCTTCCTGGTGCTCGGCGCCATGATGATCCCGCCGCAACTCACCATGATCCCGAACTATATCCTCATCGCCGATCTTGGATGGTTCGACACCTGGACGGGGATCATCGTGCCAAACCTTGCCATGCCCTTCGGCACGTTCCTCCTGCGCCAACACATGCTCGCCTTCCCGCGCGAACTCTTTGACGCCGCAGAAGTCGACGGCGCCGGCCCCTGGCGGCAACTCTGGCTCGTTCTCATTCCCAACCTTCGCCCCGCCTTGGGCGCGCTCGCCATCGTCCTCTTCATCGAGGCGTGGAACGAATATTTTTGGCCCCTTCTCATCTCCGAGACGGACCGCTCCGCAACGCTCCAGATTGGCCTGCGCGGGTTCTTGAACGAGGAGACGGGGGATGAGTTCGGCAAACTCATGGCCGGTGTGACGCTCGCGAGCCTTCCCGCGCTTGCCATCTTCTTCGCCTTCCAACGCCAGGTCATGCAGACCTTCGTCTCGTCCGGTCTTAAGGGGTAACGCCATGGGTGAAGTCAACTTGTCCGGTGTTGCCAAACGCTTTGGCGAGACCGTTGCCGTCGAGGCGCTGGACCTTTCCATCGACGATGGAGAGTTCGTTGTGCTGGTCGGCCCCTCCGGCTGCGGCAAGACGACGACGCTGCGCATGGTGGCGGGCCTTGAGGAGGTGAGCGCCGGCACCATCCGCCTTGCCGGCGAGGACGTGACGGCCCGCCGCGCGCGCGAGCGCGACATTGCGATGGTCTTCCAAAACTACGCGCTCTACCCGCACATGACGGTCGCCGAAAATGTCGGCTTTGCGCTGCGCATGAAGGGCTTTTCGGCCGCGGACCGCGCCGCCCGCATTGCCCGCGCGGCCGAACTCATGGGCCTCTCAGACCTCCTCGCGCGCTTTCCGCGCCAGCTTTCCGGCGGACAGCGCCAGCGCGTTGCGGTGTGCCGCGCCATCGTGCGCGAGCCGGCGGTCTTCCTCTTTGACGAACCGCTCTCCAACCTCGACGCGCAGCTTCGCGTGTCGGCCCGCACCGAAATCCGCGCCCTTCAATCAGAACTCAACACCACGTCCGTCTACGTCACCCACGACCAGGTGGAGGCGATGACCATGGCGGACCGCATTGTTGTGATGCATCAGGGCCGGGTGCAGCAGATCGCCGACCCGGTCACGCTCTACGAGGCGCCCGCCAACACTTTTGTGGCCGCCTTCATCGGCAGCCCCGCCATGAACATTGTCACCGCGACACACGATGGCGAGCAGTTGAAAGTCCCGGGCGGCGCGCTGGCGGCAGCACCCGCGGCCTCTGTGGGCGTGCGGCCAGAGCACCTGACGCCAGGCGAGGCCGATGGCGCCTTTGTCCTCTCCGGCTCAGTCCACCTCTCTGAGACGTTGGGCGGGGAGACACTTGTCCATCTGAAGCCGGATGACGGCGCGCACGTGTGGCAGGTCCGCCTCCCCGGCCACCCCCGCCTCACCACCGGCGACGCGCTCACGGTGTCCGCCCCCCTCGCCCACGTTCACCTCTTCGACGAGGCCGGCACCCGCATCGGCACCGCCGCTTAGAGCACGTTCAAGGGCCTCCGAGTTGCAGTCTCTGTTAACCCAGGGTGGCTTGGGAGGCGCTGAGCGTGGATTTGCAGCTTCGGGTGGTCCAGGCGATCGACGGGGGCTGACGACACGCGAGGCGGCGCCGGTTCGCCATTGACATCGCGACGGCCGCCGCACGGCACCGCCTGTGGCGGCGGGCCGGCAGGGGCCGCCGGTCCACTCAAAGCTTGGCGCGCACGAGGCCTTCACCCTGGCGCTCGTCGAGGCGGACAGGGACATCACCCTCACCGAGATCGCCGAGCGGCTGCGGTCCGACCGCGGGGTCGAGGCAAGCCGTGCGCTCGTCTGGTACTTCTTCGACAAGCGCAGCGTGACCTTCACAAAAAAGACCGCGCACGCCGCCGAACAGGATCGCTCAACCTTGAGCGGCACAAAGATGAGCCGGACGTTGCGCTTCAGCGCCAGGTCTGGTTCGGCGGACAACTCGATCTCGACCCGTCTGATATTCATCGACGAGACCGGCACCAACACCAAAATGGCGCGACCGCGCGGGCGCGCGCCCCGTGGCAGGCGGTGTCGTCCCAGCGTCCCGCGCGGGCACTGGAAGACGACGACGTTCACCGCCGGCATCTGCGTTGGATGGACTGATCGCCCCGTTCGTTCTCGCCGGTGCGATGGACGCTGACGCCTTCCGCGCCTCCGTCGCCCGCGTCCTGGTGCCGGAACTGCGCCCCGGCGACATCGTCGTCATGGAAGGCTGCTGGAAGGCATCGCTCGATGCGTGCATGCCACCGACGCTAAAGTGCTGATTTTCTTGGTGCCGGCTGAGGGACTCGAACCCCCGACCCCCTGATTACAAATTTGGCGGTATTCGGTTTCTCGTAGTTTCACCCACATTCACATCACTGCATATATCCGTAATCTTTCAATTGGTTGACCCGCTCATAGCTGCACGCACCATCGTATCATTTCACATTGCGTGCTTCGCCGGTGCTGCTTAAGACGCTACTAAGAAGCACCGGTCGAGGCGGGGAAATGAAGGGCGTTCGACAGAGACTGACGAAACGGCTGGTCGAAAGCGTCGTCGCCGACAACGGTCCTGTGAAGCTGTGGGACTCCGAGGTGCCAGGGTTCCACGTCGAAGCGCGTCCATCAGGGAAGCGTGCCTTCTACCTCTTCTACAGAGTGGGCGGCGGCAGGGGCTCCACACAAAGACGGGCAAAGATCGGCGAGTTCGGACCGATGACAGTCGATGCGGCGCGCGAAAAGGCCCGTCAGTGGGCGGCACGCGTTGCGAATGGTGACGACCCCGCAGCCGAGCGGCATCAGCAGCGCATAGCGCCCCGGATGAACGAACTGTTCGAACGGTACTTGGAGGACCACGCACGACCACACAAGAAGCCTACTTCGATCGCCGAGGACGAACGGATCATTCGAGACTACCTTGCGCCGGCGTTCGGCAACAGGAAGGTGGCAGAGCTCGTACGCGCTGATGTCGCGCGACTGCATGCCGGTCTGTCGCAGAAACCGTATAGGGCAAACCGCGTGCTGGCGTGCTTGTCGAAGATCATGAACCTCGCGGAGGTTTGGGGTCTTCGACCCGACGGTTCCAACCCGTGTCGACATGTGAAGAAGTATGCCGAAAGGCCGCGCAAGCGGTTCCTGACGACCGCGGAGCTTGGTCGCCTTGGCGAAGCGCTTCGGGCAGCTGAACGTGGCGAAGTGCGAGTGACGAAGGGGGGCGGTACCAGCGCAGGGTCGAGCACAATCTCCCCGTTTGCGATCGCCGCCATTCGGCTGCTGATACTGACAGGCATGCGATCCGGTGAAGTCAAAATGCTGAGGTGGGACTGGATCGATCCTGAACGCCGAAGGATCCATGTCAGCGACAGCAAAACTGGCGAAAAGCAGGTCACGTTGAACGCAGCCGCGCTGGAAGTCCTCAGCGGCATCCAGCGGGTTGACGGGAACCCGCATGTGATTGTTGGCGGAAAACCCGGTGCAGCTTTGGTGAACCTAAAGGACCCATGGTCGGCGATCCGCAAGGCGGCTGGCCTTGAAGACGTCCGCATCCATGACCTTCGGCACAGCTTTGCCGCGGTTGGAGCTGGGTCTGGGACGTCCCTCCACATCATTGGCGGGTTGCTCGGCCATTCCCAGGCGCAGACCACGAAGCAGTACGCGCATCTTGCTGACGATCCGCTCCGTGCTGCGTCGGACCACATCGGCGGGCAAATTTCTTCATGGCTGAACGATGGCAGTCCAGAGCGTTAGCACGGCATTGAATTCCTCGTCGATACCGGCTCAGAACCGAAAGGTAGGAGTGAAGGCTGCAGTCTACGGTTGACTTCTGGTTTATTTTTCGACCGGATCAAATCA
Source organism: Pseudomonadota bacterium (assembly GCA_039034015.1). Classification (GTDB taxonomy): domain Bacteria; phylum Pseudomonadota; class Alphaproteobacteria; order Rhizobiales; family Amorphaceae; genus Acuticoccus. The sequence goes on from JBCCBM010000021.1 coordinate 32,705, forward strand.
TGCGTTTCCATGCGTGTGGCCCCGCAATTCCGAGTGAGCTCGTCCACGATGTCGATAACGGGCATGTCGTTTTCTTCTGCGGTGCCGGCGTGTCACAAGAGGCGGCTTCACTGCCAAGCTTCTATGGTTTGGTTGAAAGGGTCATAGAACTTATTGGTGTTCCGGAGGCCGACGCCAACGCGATCCGCTCCGTCGTCACGGCGGCTGACGAGTCCGATGCAAATCTTCCGTTCGAACTGCAAAGAGGTGTGCCAGCCGACCGACTTTTTAGCTACCTCGAGCGGGAGTTCCCGCACCGTCTGGTCGAGCGAAAAGTCGCCGAGGCCCTGGCGGTCGAAGACGCCGATCTTTCCGCCCACCGGAACCTCTTAGACCTTTCACGGACGGCGGATGGGGCGGCACAGATCATCACGACAAACTTCGATCGCCTATTCGAAGAAGCCGACCCGGCAGTGGACGTTTGGGTTGGGCCTCGCATCCCAGCCGGAGCGCGATACGACCCCCTTCGTGGGATCGTGAAGCTTCATGGATCCCTGAATGCGAAAGGCGACGGTGCAGAGGCGCCCGGCTTTGTCCTTTCGACGCCATCTTTCGGAGAAGCCTATCTTGCAAGCGGTTGGGCCGCGCGCTTCATCCAACGTGTCGTTGCCAATCATCCGGTTGTCTTCATCGGCTACACCGCAGACGACCCGCTCGTTCAATACCTGCTTGAAGCGTTGGCGCGTCGCCCCTCGAAGGGGCGCTTGTTTGCGTTTCAGCGGTCGGGAAAGAATGCCGAAGAGAAGTGGCGTTCGAAGCGCGTGGAACCGTTGTTGTTCGGATCCTTTCGGGACCTGTGGCGCACGATCGACGAGTGGGCCAATCGCCGCCGGGATGTGGCGGCCTGGCAACGACAAGTCATATCTCGGGCGCACTCGGATCCGGAGACCCTCGTCCCTCACCAACGAGGGCAGGTTGCGGAACTGGTGTCGTTCACGGAAGGCGCCAACGCGTTCGCCGACGCTGAACCCGCACCACACCCGGGATGGCTCCGTGTCTTCGATGCAAACGAACGATACGCAACGCCAGAGCATGACCCCCGTTCACCGGACGTGGTGACCTATGATCCTCATGATGAGTTGAGGCTCGACGACGACCCTCCAGTTCCGCAGGCGAATATGGATCGGGTTGCTCGGGCGCGTCATCCGCCCGAAGACGCATGGGACGCGCTTGAAGCGAACCCAGACGAAATGCAACGCCAGCCAGCTTTCTCTGGGAACATCGGCAAACCCTCGCTTGACGCGCGCCGAAGAGCCTTGGCCCGTTGGATTGCCCGCTCCGCCAATCACCCGATCGCACTCTGGTGGGCAACCCGCCGAAGGGTCTTGCACCCGTTCGTTCGCGAGGCAATTGAGCGTGAAGCAACGCGCGATGGAGGTGTTCTTTCCGATGACGACACCCTCGCGTGGCACCGCTTCTTCGAGATGCAGGAGGCGGACGGCGGCTCAGACTACGCCGAGGTCCGCTTTTGGGGCGTGGTGAAGAGGATCGGCTGGCGCCACGAGACCCTGCGTGAGTTCCAGCGCCTCTCCATGCCACGCTTTGTACCGATCTACTCTCGACCCTCGGAGCGGCCGCCCGCCTCTGATACCGCACTGCTATCGCTGGTAGGGCGACGTTTAGACTCTAGGAGCGCATTCTTCCGGCTCGACGTCCCCGATGAACAGCTGCCGGAGGCGGTCCGCATTCTCTGCGAACATCTTTATTGGATGTCGATCCATTCTGACGTACCGGCTGCCTTGCAGCATTTTGAGATGCCATCCTTCAATCCGACAGAGGACGAAGACGACCTGCATTCGGCTGAAGGTATTGGCGCGGCCGTGTTCGCGATCACTTCGAAGCTCGCACGCCTCCACGACCTTCATCCTGAGCGTTTCTGTCAACTTGTTGCGAGATGGCCGTCTATCAGTGTGCCGTTCAGCAAACTTAGGGTCTGGTTGGTTGCTCAGAGCTTTATCGATCCGCGCTTTGCCGCATCGCTAATTGCCGAGATTTGCGACGATGCATTTTGGAACGAGTATCAGCAGCGCGATCTCATGCTCGCCGTTTTTGAGCGGTGGGAAGCACTTGCCCCCGACGCACAAGCCTCATTCATTGACCGAATTCTCGATGGCGCAAAATTAGATTCGGATGATAAAAAGTATCGAGTTCACAGGGCGTTGTGCCGGTTGCAATGGCTTTGTGATCAGTGTGTATCGCTGACTGACAAGCAAATCGCACGCTTCGATATACTCGCCGCAGAGACGCCGGATTGGTCTCCTGAACATGCGCGGTACGCTGTCGAACCTATGGGGATCCGTGGAGGGTACGTCGCAACCGACGATGATCCCTCCATGCTTAACGACGTGCCGCTCGAAGACATTGTCGCCTTCGCCCAGGCCAACAGCGGGGCGACCGACAAGATCACCGTAAGCGCCAATCCGTTCCTTGGTCTCGTGCGGTCGGATCCGGAGCGAGCGCTCGCCTCGCTCGTGGCGGCGAACGCCTCGGCAGAGGACCGGATGGCTGCATGGGAGGACATGCTCGACTACGGCTTATGGCCAAAATGGGTACCCGAGTTCCGCCAGAGGGTCCTGGATGAGGTGCATGATCAACTCGGGTCCCTATCGGCAAATGTGTTGCTCCAAGCGGCCGGAAGGCTTGCCGACGGTCTCAGAGCCGATGGCGGTACTCTCGATTTCGAGTGCAACAGCGGCTTGATTGACGCGCTGATCGAAAGAAATACTGCGCTGCAGCCTCACAGCACGATCGCGGCCGCATCGAAACGCTCGTTTAACGCTGTCAGATTTGGTGGCCTCAACAGCTTGAGCGGAGTTCTGACACAACTGCTCATTCTAGACCCTGCCGTCCCAAAGCAAGCGGACGGCTTCGGCCTCCCGGAGCACTTCAAAGCGCGCGCTGCCAGACTTCTTGAACTTCCAGAACCACTCGATGAGTATGTGCTGGTGGAGTTCGGCCGGCAATTGCCGTTTCTGAATGCTCAGGATCCGAAATGGGTCGAGGCAAACCTCATTGCTCCGATGGAGCAGCCTAGGACAACAGTCGCTCTCCTAGCAGGTTGTGGGGTCGGTTTCCCACGCGAACACTTCCATCGGCTGAAACCAATCCTTTTGTCCGAGACGAGCCTAGCACGCAGTGATCGAACGCTTGGCGATCAGTTTTTAGCAGGAAGCCTCTTGAATGCGTGGGCTCAGGCCGCTTTTGGCGATGACCTCCTCTTGGCAGACAGCGAGTTCCGGGATGTCCTCGCGGAAACTGATCAGGACATACGGATTGAAGTGCTGCAAATTCTTGGCCGTTGGCTGGGAAGCGACCAAGCGAGTGCGGAAACTCTCAGAGGGGAGATTCCGGGCTTTTTCCGTCGAGTTTGGCCACGACAGACGAAAACACGGTCACCACGCTTGACGGAGCCCCTCCTGAACATCCTCGCCAGAAGCGGGTCCGATTTTCAGCAATCTGCCCGCGAGATCCAACAGCATCTTGAGCCGCTTTCAGTGACACAAGACGTCTGGCGCGTTGATTGGGCGGAGCGGTTGGAGGTCCGCGAGAACGCGAGCGAGTTCTTAGATCTCCTGGAGAGCGTTTTACCGAGCGATGACACCCTTTGGCCCATCGGCGTGAGAGAGACTGTCTACCGTATTCGGGCGTTGATTTGATTATCCTGAGCACAAGGAATGGGGCAGGTCACCCGATTGTGCTGCCCGTCCTTAACATAGCAAGACGGCCTGAATGTCCGTCGTCCGACTACTTCGGACACCGGAAGCCATGACGGTCAGGAGGGTCTGGCTGTGGTTGGTTGAAGCTATGCGGCTTGTCTGAGGTTAAGCAAGCAGCGCTGTTGGATGGTGCGTTCTTTGATCGTCCGTCGCTCGTCGAAGTTGGTGGGGGCTCGACAGAAGCAGACGTCGGCCGGGGTACCGTTGCCTCCGAAGTGTCCCGGGTTATAGCTGCGTTCTCTTCATGTTTTTGAGTGCTCCCCGATCTGACCCCGCGGGAGGGTATAGTTTTTCGGCTCTCATCGGCAAACCAAGCTGGGTTCGGGTGCCTGTTTCAGCAGCGCTGCCGGGACCTTTACCCGATCGCGCCGTGGGGCCGTTCCTGATTGTCGTCTCTATGGCAAGTCTTCGAATTCTCGGCAGCGTCGGCAAGGTCGAGGAACCAGTGGCGTTCAGGCAATCTGCCCTGGGCCGGGCAATGAACGCATCGATGTAAGCGTTGTCGGTCGGCTATCGGGGGCGGGAGACGTCGAGAGTGACCTCCTGGGGTCGGCCCACAGATCCATGTCACGGAAGACAAACTCGGTTCCCTGATCGACCCAGTTCACGTTCGGCGTGCCGATCGCTGCGCATACCCGTTCCAACGTCGCCAACACGTTTTCACCGCGATCGTTGAACCGCGCATCAAGTGCTAGGCAATAGACAAGCATTCGCGCGTGAAGTTGTCGGCAACGACGGGGGTCCGGAAACGCCGTACATTTGCGAGGACGTCGGAGACGAACTCTAGGCTCAAGCGCTTGTTCAGCCGTTCAGCTCTTACGGCAACGTCATCGGAGCTCGCGTTCTGCTGGCACAACTGCGACCGCCGCGCCGCCGCACGGTCAGCCGCTCCTCGCGATAGAGCCGGAACAGCTTCTCTTGGTTCTCCTCGATGCCTTCGCAACGCATGAGGATGTTCAGTCGCCGTAAACCGAACCGGCGTAGTTCCAGCGCCAATACCTTCAGCCGTTCGCGCATCGGCGTATCGTCTGGGCGCTGCCACGTGTAGCGGAACGTCTTGGGATGCAGCGCACAGGCGCGCCGCTGGGAATACCCCTTCTTTTCCAGTTACCCAGATCACGACGTCTCTTTGCATGCTGGGTGTCAGAAGCTTTTCGCCGGAATTTCGCGCGGCGTCGCCAGATCGAGCATCTATTCGGCGAGCGCATCTTGAGGCGCGCGTTCTCTGCCTCCAACACCCTTACACGCTTGGCGTCGGACATCTCCGTCCCGCCAAAGCGCTTACGCAACGTGTAGAACGTCGCATCGCCAATCCGCTGCTTGCGACACAGCTGAGCCACGCCGATTCCCCGCGGCGTGATCCTTCAGCACGGCGATGATCTGCTCCTTACTGAAGCGGCTCTTCCGCATCTCCGTCTCATTCCGACGGCGTTGAGTTCAGACCAAGGGCACTCCAGAGGGCAACGTCACCCCAAATTCAGGGAACAGCGGCTAATTTTCACGGGTCACAACGCTTCTCCCCTGCGGCATGCTGAGAGGTTGATCCGATAAGTCTGACTGCGCTGTCCCCTATTGGCTTCTCTGCTGCTTTGCCGAACGTTCTCACCTGAGAGATCTTATCGCGGCACGTCGCAGGACCAGGCGCCCTGCTGTAGACATCGAGGCTGCGAGTGGGCGTCGCCATCGAGTGTAAGTGATCGCCATCTCGTACAACGTGCCGCAACCCGCACAAAGCAGATCGCGACACATATCCCAGAGGCAGAAAGGCTCTCCTTTCGGCTGTGGCGCATAGATCGTGAGCCCTTCCGCGAATATCGCCCATCTGAGACAACCGTGACTGCGAAGGCTCGCTCATCCCCAGCAACGTTGACGATCTGCATGGGTATTGCGCATCGCCGACAGCTCGACTGCTCAACGGCCCGAAGAAGACGTCCGGCTACTCCATGAGCCCATTTTCGCGATAGAATTTTGCCGCACCGGGGTGCACCGGCATGCCGCGGTTGCCTTCAAGCGCGATGGACAGGTCCGCCTCGCTGAACGAACGGGATGTTTCCTTGAGGCTGTCGAGGTTGCCGTAGAAATTGCTGACGACTTCGTAGACCGCTTCGTCCGAAAGATCCTTTGAGCCGATCAGGATCACGTAGCCACCGATCGAGCGGAACTCACCAGCAACGCCTTTGTAGGGGTTGGCAGGCATGAAACCTTCGGAAAAAGTCGGGTTCGCCGCAAAAATCTTTTCGAGATCTTCGTCGGGAAGAGCCAGGACGTCGATGTCGGTGGTGAGCGCCAGCTCCGAGAAGATCGGGTGCGTGGGCGGGTTGCCGCCCGACACGATGAGGTCAAGGTTGCCGTCGCGCATGAGGTTGGCCGCGTCACCCGTCCCAATGAGATTGATGATGCCGCCGTTCGCCTGGATTTTTTTGTAGTCCATGTCCCAGGCCGCCAGCATCTGGCGGAACATCAGTTCGCCACCAAAGCCCACTTTACCGACGGAGATGCGTTTATCGAAAATGTCGGCAAAGGTTTCGATGCCGGCATCCTTGCGCGCGATGAACTGAAAGTGGCCTGGAAAGAGCGTCGTGATGAAGGTGAGGTTCTCGTAAGGCTCCTCGAATGGGGCTTTGCCTTCCACCGCCATCGGACCAGCAAAGGCGAAGGTCATCCCAAGGTCGGACTGGCCGCGCTGGACCTTGTGAATGTTGGTGAGGCCGCCGCCCGGCTGGATCTGGGTGACGAGGTTGGGGTTCGCCGCTTCCACAGGCTGCATGAAGGCGGTCGCAACCGCGAACCAAGAGCCCGACTTTGAGGCCGTGGTCACCGAGAGCGTGCGTTCGGGCATATCGGCAAGGGCGGGCGCGGCGAAGGCCGCCACGGCAAGGGCCGCCGTCAACGTGCGTGAGATCATGACAATCAATCCTTCTGGGTTGTTTGTGGGTTGGGGCGATCGGCCGGTGTCGGCGCAAGCGCGGCTGACGTGAGGGCAACCGCGACCGCGGCGACGGCCGTCGCGAAGAGCCAAAGGAGAAACAGCGGAAAGTCGGTGTGCAGAAGCCGGATCGCGTTGATGACGAAGGCCGAGCCGACGAGGGCGGAAAGAACCGCCCAAGCGCCAAGGTGAATGAGATGCTGCCGGCGGCTCACAAAAGCCCCTCGCGCGCGGGCGTCTTTGCCTGGAGTATGAGGACCGACCCCACCAGGAGTGCGCCAATGGCGTGGGACACCAGTCCAGGCGCCACAAGGAGGAGCGCGCCGGCCGCAAGCGTCAGGCGTTCAATAGGGGTCGTGCGCCGAAGGACGTAGCCCTCCACAGACGCAGCGATGGCGACGACCCCCACAAACGCGGTCACAGCGGCCAGCAGGATGTCACTCCACGAGCCAACCCAGACGAGGCCGGTGGAGAAAACGAACATGTAGGGGATGAGGTAGGCCGGCAGCGCGAGGCGGGCCGATTCGAATGCTGTCCCCATGGGATGGGTCTTTGCGATCGCTGCGGCGGCAAAGGCGGAAAGCGCCACCGGCGGGGTGATGTAGGAGTGGACGCCGAAGTGGAACGCGAACAAGTGGGCCGCAATGGGCTCTACGCCGAGCCTGATGAGGATCGGCACGATCAGCGAGGCGACGAGGATGTAAAGCGCCGTCACCGTGACGCCCATCCCAAGGACGATGCAGACCACCATGGCCAGCATCAGCGCCAAAATTTCGGAACCCGCGGACATATCCATGATCGAGGCGGAGAAGCGAACCGCAAGACCGGAAAAATAGATGGCGCCTACGATGAGGCCGGCCGCCGCGGACGGAATGGCGACAAAGATCATCATGCGCGCCGCATCTTCCAGCGTCGCGATGATCCTGAGCGGCGTGAAGCGCGTCGTGGGTCGCAAAAACGACAGGAGCACGATGGAGCCGATGCCGATCAGCGCGGAAAAGGCGGGGCTGTAGCCCACCATGAGCGCCCCCACGAGGAGGACAAGCGGCACCAACATGTGCCCGTACTGCACGAATGCCGCGCGGGCCGAGGGCAGATCCTCTTTGCTCTCAGGCCGCAGTGACAGGTGGCGGGCGCGAAAGTGGACGGCGGCGAAGACGGCCGCGAAGTAGAGGAGCGCCGGGATGATGGCGGCCTTCACGATGTCCCAGTAGGGAACACCCATGAATTCGGCCATGATGAAGGCAACCGCACCCATCACGGGCGGTGTGAAGACCCCGCCGGTCGACGCGCACGCCTCCACCGCACCCGCAAAGCGCGCCGGATAACCCATGCGCTTCATGAGGGGGATCGTGAACGTCCCCGTGGTGACGACGTTGGAGACCGCGCTGCCGGAGATCGACGACATGAATGCGGACGAGACCACAGCGGCCTTTGCCGGCCCGCCCACCTGGCGCCCCATGGTGGCAAAGGCAACGTCGCGAAAAAGGTTGCCGACGCCCGAGCGCATCAGGAACGCGCCAAAGATGATAAACAGCACCACGAACGACGCGGAGATCGCAATCGGCGTCGCGTAGATGCCCTCTTCCTCCATGAAGAGGTCGTTGATGATGAGCGACCAGTCGACGTTCGGCCCGAAGAAGATCCCCGGGAAGAGCTCTCCGGAGGCGCTCTGCAGCATGAAGAAAGCGGCAAGCACGCTCATCGCGATCCCCACAACGCGCCGCGTCGCCTCCATCACGATGAGGATCATGAGGACGCCGATGGCAAGGTCTGTGGGGTCGGCCGCGCCCCTGCGGGACATGAAGGCAAATGGGTCGACCAGAATGTAAACCTGGATCGCAACGACGGCGGCAATGAGGGCAGCATCGAGTGCGAAGGGGAGTGTGAGAGGCGCCCGCCACGACGCACGGCCCAACGGTTTGAGCAAGAAGGTGAGGACGAGCATGAAGCTCACATGCATCGTCAGGTAGGTGAAACTCATCGGCGGGCCGAAGAAGGCACCGAAGAGGTGGAAGAGGCAGAACGCGACCGCCACCGTCGAAATGAGAAGGCCGACGACCCGGGATGCGGCGGGCAGACGCTCCACGGCGACCGTCTCCAGGACGGAGCGCTCCAGGACGGCCGGCGGCGGTGCCGCGCGGACAGCTTCGGTCGCCGAACTCATGGCCGGGCGCCCAAGATGTTGACGACGAGCTGGGTGACGACGGCGGTGGCTGTGACGAGATCGTCGATACCAACATTTTCGTTTGCATTCATGGCGTCCGGGCCGCTCCCGGGGCTGAACATGACAACCGGGATGCCGCCCAGCGTGTTGATCCAGGACGCATCGGTGCCGGCATCCTTGCCTTTGATGTCCGGTCGGCGGCCGGTCACCATTTCAAAGGCGTCGACGGTCTCGGCGATGATCGGCTCGTCGGCGTCGATCTTGTAGCCCGGCCACCAGACCTTCTCGGCGATCGAGAATTTTGCGCCTGGCCGCGCCGCCTCGACACGCTTCACGAGGGCTGCGAGCTCGGCGCGAACGGCGTCCACGTCTTCCGACGGGAGTGCGCGGCGATCGAGCCCCAGAGTGCAGCGGTTCGGGACCATGTTGGGCACCGTTCCGCCTGCAATGGTGCCAACACAGACAGAGGCCTGGCCAAGCAGGGGATCGGTGCGAGTGGCAAGCTCATCGGCGTAGGCGCGAAGCGCAAGGATGACGTCGGTCATGTCCTCAATGGCGCTGTGACCAAGCCACGGGCGCGCGGCGTGGGTCGCTTTGCCCTCCGCGCTGATCTCCAGATGGAGGCGCCCCTTGGTGGCAATCTCCACCTGCATGGAGGTGGGTTCGGCCACCAGCGCGAAGTCGGCGTCGAGGTAGCCGTTGCGGCCAAGGTGCTGCATGCCGAGCGCACCGCCGACCTCCTCGTCGCACGAGAAAATGAGTGTGAGCGTGCCGCACAGGGGCGCCTTCGCCACCGCCTCGCGCGCGGCGTAGAGGATTGTGGTGAGGCCGGACTTCGTGTCGATCGTGCCGCGGCCATAGACCCGGCCGTCCTTCACGAGGGGGTCGAAGGGCGGGTGGTCCCAATACTCGAGCGGCCCCGGCGGGACAATGTCGAGATGGTCGTTCAGAAGAAGTTTTGGCCCTGGGCGACCAGTGTCATAGGTCGCGATGACGTTGGGCCGATCGGGCGCGGCCGACACGATCTCCACGTTGAAGCCGGCGGCTTCGCAAAAAGCGGCAACCGAGCGGCCCATTTCGGCCTCGTTGCCGGTGATGCTGGGCAGGCGCACGAGGTCACACAGCGTCGTCACGATCTCTTCGCGGAGCGCTGGGATATCGATCCCGAAATCTTTGAGAGGTGTTCGCTCCACGTCCGGTGACCGCTCCGTTCTCGAGATCACGAAGCGTCGTCATTCTAGGTCATTCTCGGCAGCAATTAATTGCGGTCGCTGTTTCATTGTTCAGCGATGCAAAGATCTGCTCATGACTTGGGCAGTCTCGGCCGTGGCCGCCCCCCTTCGCTGAACGCGATGACGAGAAGGATCTCGTCCGGCCGGGGTGAGTCATGGACCGCGATGGGGAGCGTCTCGATCTCGTCGAAGGACCAGGGGTCGTCCTTGTGACCGAGTGGCACGTCGATAGATACGCCGGCGGCCGCGACCTTTGCCGTGGACGGGATGAGAGCCTTGCCGCCGCCGATCGCCGCCCGCATCGGGGCACCCAATTTCGGATGGAGGACAGCCGCCCCATGCTCCACCTCACCGGAGAGGCCGACGATGGCTGCTTTGCCATAGGCGCGGACCGGGCCGATCGCCTCCACCGCCATGACTGAGAGCTCGGCGCCGAGGGTCGCGCCAGCTTCAACCAGTGCGGAAAGGTCGTCCGTCCCTAGGGCAGCGTTCTGAAAAACTGCCGCAGTAAGGGCCCGTTTGAGCGGGGCGCAATCGGTCCCGCCCTCGCGCAGAACACGCTCCACGGTGAGGAGTGTCTTGCGGACCCGGACCGTCATAGAGCGATCCGTGGGCGCACCCTTGCGGCCGCCGCATTGAGCTCGTCCACCACGGCAGCAACGTCCATGGTCAGAACGTTGCCTCCCTTCACCACCTGGTTCCCGTCGATAAAGACGTCATCCACGTCCTCGCCTGTTGCCGTATAGACGAGGAAACGGAAGGGGTCGTAGACGGGCGTTGCCTTCGGTGTATCGATGCGCACGCTGATGATGTCGGCCTTCGCGCCCGCCTCCAGGCGCCCAAGGTCGGGACGGCCGAGCGCGTCGGCGCCGCCCGTCGTCGCCATCTCGTAGAGGAAGGGGGCGAACGCAACGCTTCCCGACTGCTCCACGACTTTGCAGGTCACGGCAGCAATGCGCATTTCGTTGAACATGTCGTACGGAAAGGTGTCGGTCCCCAGACACTGCTTAAAGCCGCGGGCGCGATACTTTTCGATGGAGTTGATGACGCCGCCGCGCCGCACCTTGCACCAGGGCAGGTGGGCAATGCTGGCTCCGGACGCGGCGAGGGCTTCGCTTTCGGCCGCGCCGAGGTCGTCCGCATCGCCCGTCTCGGTCAGCCACTGGCCGTGCCCGATGATGAAATTGGGGCCCAAAAGGCCAGTCGTGTCCATGTATTCGATGGACGTCATCCCATGGGTTTTGCGGATGAGGCGATATTCTTGGATGGACTGGCCTGCGTGGAGCTGGATGAGGACGCCAAGCTCGTCCGCCGCGGCGCGCGTCTCTTTCAAAAGATCTGGGTCGCAGGTGTCGATTTGGCCCGGCGCCAAAAAGGTGCGCAGGCGGTCGTCGAAGCGACCTTGGAAGTCGCGGCAAAAGGTCTTGCAAGCCTCGAACCGTTCGCGCCCGTCGGAGGGGTTGTGGTCGTACCGGATGGAGCCGTCGGCTTGCTCGCGGTAGAAGTATTTTCGATAGCGGGGGCCGGTATAGCAGCGAATGCCGCTTTCGCCCGCCGCGTTTGCCACCGCCTCGACGGGCGCAATATCGCCGCCGCCAAGGATCTCTTCGTCGTAGGCCATTTCGACGATCGTCGTGCTGCCACAGCGCAAAAGCTCTGCGAGTGCGCCCTTCGCGCCGGCAAGCTGCGCGTCCGGATCGGTGGCGTTCCGCACGGCTGGCAGCGTTGTATAGAGATTGGCTGAGTACTCCGCGCCCGTGCGCTCCACGAGGCCGCGATTGTCTTCCAGATAACCTTTGGTGAACGGCGTATCGGTCAGATGAAGGTGGGCGTTGACGAACCCCGGCGCTACGATCCGCCCCGCCATGTCTATGGTCGTGTCTGCAGTGCCGTCGAAGCTCTCGCCAACGTCGACAATCCGGTCCGCGTCGAACGCGACGGTGCCGTTTTGGATGATCTCGTGGCGCCCGTCGCGCCAGGCAATCACGGTTCCATTCTTCAAAAGCGTCGTCATGGAGGGTCTCCGGGCAGGATCGATCCGTGACAGAAAGTTTTGTGGCCAAGGCGTGAAAGCAGTTAATTGCGCTCATGCGCGTCCCGCGTCCGAGAAGCAAACAAGGACAATCCTGTCGCGCTTCCCGGCAGTGCGCCACGCGCTATTGTCAAAAACGTGCGCCGGGGAGGAAAGCTCATCACCGTCATTTTGACCGAGCTGATCGGCGGCCCGCCGGTGACGGATGGACTGGTCGCGGGCCTTAGCGAAGCGGAGGCGGCGCTGCTCTTCCAGAAGGGGAGGCCGCTCAAGCTGGCGCGCGGCGATCACGTCTTTCGCCAGGGCGAGCAGCACACGGGCATTTTCATCATTAGAACCGGAAGTGTGCGCGTTTACTACAGTGCCCCCAGCGGGCGAGAGATTACGCTCGCGCATTGGGCACCGCCCAACTTCGTCGGTGGGCCAGAGCTTTTCGGTAACGGCGTTCACGACTGGTCGGGGGTCGCGCTGGAGCCGACCGAGGTTGTTCTGATCCCCGGTGCGGACCTGCGCGCCCTTGTGCTCACGACCCCGAAGTTGGGCGTCAACCTCATCGAAGGCCTCGTTGGAAAGGCAAGATGCTATTCCTGGGTCTTACAGATGCTTGGCACCCGATCGGTCCTTGAGCGGCTCGCCTATCTTCTTTTGACGCTTTCCGTGCCCCACGCCGACGGTCGCCGGATCGAACGGCGGCTGAGCCATGCCGACATCGCGAGCGTGGTGGGAGCAAGCCGCCAATGGGTCTCGTCCGCGCTGGAGCGATTTCGGACGCAAAACCTTGTCACCGTCGACGATGCGGGTCGTTTCGTCATCGTGAACGCGCGAAGTCTCAAAGAGCTTGCGCAGATGTGACGGTCTCTTCGAAACGCGTCGCAATCTGGCCGACGCGATGGTCGCCACCCCCGGGTGCCAGGACCGACACGCTTGAGGGGAGCCCGTCTTCACGCCGCAAGCCCGGCAGCGCCACGGCGCAAAGGCCGAGCGGATTGGCGAAATAGGTGTAGGTCCCCATGATCGTGTTTCGCGCCATCGGTTCGGCCAGCATCTCCTCGATGGTGAAGAGGCGAGGAACGGTGGGCACCGCAAGCGCTGCGACGTTGGACAGAGTGTGCGCGGTCAAAAGTTTGAGTTCTTGGAGGCGATAGAGGGCTTCAAACGCCGCGCGCGCCGAATAGGCATTGCCCGTTTCGATCGCCGCGCGCACCGGGGCCATCACCCGCTCGGGCTCACTGGCGATAAAGTCGCCGTAGTCCACCAGCCGTTCGGCCACAAGCGCGCTTTCAAAGACGAGCCGCCCCGCCTCGCGAAACGGCGAAAAGTCGATCTCTTCGATTAAGAAGCCGGCCTTCTGGAGAACGGCGACGTTGGCGCCAAAGGCGCGCTCGGCCAAAGGATCGCCAAAGAATTCGAGAGCGTCGGGGATGGCAAGGGTTGCGCCGCTCGGTACCGCCGCGCGGTCCACCTGTCCATGGAAGGCAAACGGGTCGAGGGGGTCGGGCCCTTCGATGACGGCTAGAACATCGTAGGCGTCGGCAACGTGGGAGGCGAATACGGGAATAACGTCGAAGGAGCGGTTGCAGTAGACCATGCCGCGGCCAGAGACGAGGCCGGGCGTGGGCTTCAGGCCGACGATGCCGTTCGCGGCGGCAGGCACGCGCCCCGAACCGCCGGTGTCGCTGCCGAGGGAGAAGGTGCAAAGGCCCCGGGCTACGGCGACGGCCGATCCTGAACTCGATCCGCCGGAGATGAAGCGCGAGTCGAACACGTTGCGCGGGATCGGTCCCGGAGTGCGCGTCCCGTTGAGGCCGGTTGCGAACTGATCCATCGTCGTCTTCCCGATGAAGATCGCACCGGCTTTCTCCACCTCATCGACTGCGGGTGCGTTTTGCGCCGCGATCTTTCCATATCCCGGACAGTTGCTGGTGGACGCAAAGCCCTTCACGTCCACGTTGTCCTTCACCGTGAACGTCAGGCCTTTGAGCGGCAGATCGCGCGTGTCTGCATCAAGTGCTTTTGCGCACGCCAAGACATCGGTCTCATCGCACAGCGCCACGAAGATCCCTTCGTCCGCGGCGGCCTGTGCCGCCCTAAGCGTGGCGCTGGCAATTGCCTCGATGGTTTTGCCCCCTGAAAGCGCCTCGCGATGGCGGGTGAAGTGGGAAGATGTCACGGAAGAGTCCTTTTGCGTGGGTCAGGGGGCGAGGAGGCTGAGGCTGAGCGAACCAATGGCGATGAGGAGGAGACAGGCGCTGCTAACGGCGCGGTAGTGCGCCTGCGGCAGCCGCTTAAATCCGATGGCTCCCAAGACGGCGCCAGCCACGACCCCGGGCGCCATCAGCGCTGCGAGGGTCGCCGTTGCCATCCCCTGAAGGCCCGATAGCAGGGAGAGTCCGACCCCGATCGCCGCACTAAAGACGATGAAATAGATGAGGATTGCGCGGACTTTTCGTGCCGACAGCGCGCTTCCCAGGAGGACGACGATAGCCGGTGGACCGCTCATCGCCGTTGCCCCGTTCAAGATGCCTGACACCAGTCCTGCAAGCCCCAGCGTCGTTCGCGCCAGAGGAATTGGGGCGTGTTGCCGCGTCCAGATCACGAGGAGACACACGATCACGGTTGCGGAGACAATGATGCGCATCGGATCGGTCGGCACAGTTGCGAGGACGAGGAGACCGACGGGCGTCCCGATCAGTGACCCGATCCCCAAAATGCGCAAGAGGCGCCAGGAGACGTCGCCGCGTTCCGATCGTGCTGAAAAGGCGCCGATCAGAAGTTCGTGCACCAGAACGGCGGGGACAGCGAGCGCCGGCTCGACAGCCGCAGACAAAAGCGGCACAGCCGCCATGGCAAATCCGAATCCGGAATAGCCTCGAACAAGCCCTCCCAGGAACCCGGCAAGGACCACGAACCCGACTGTGGAAGGGGCATCAATCAGCATCGAGCGACACAGCGCTTAGGCCCAGGCGATTCCATCACGCGACGATTGTGTCGCGCTGCGCACCATTTGGGAGGCAAGTATTTGCCCCTCGCTCTGCGGCTTCAGAATGACGGAGGATCAAGCCGCCCACGACTTGCGCAAGCGGTTCGCAGCTACGTGAAAGAGGCCCCGTATTCCCCCGATTCCACGTTTCCGACAGACCAACGCCGGGTCGCCCTGCGCCGCAACAAATCTACATGCGATGTCATCTGCGCAATCTGACGCTCTGCGTAAAATTGAGCCCGATCTCAGCACTTCGCCGTGAACTCTTTTTTGTTGGCAGCTAAATCAATTGATCTTAAGAATTACAGGCAACATTCAAAATTAAGTTCAGAGCGATGCTGCGCCTCCGCGATATTTTCGTTTCACGTCGCGCTCTTCCTGCGGACCTTCTTGCCCACTTGAAGCGCAAACGCGGCGTCGCGCTGATAGTTGAAGATGAAACAGTGCAAAACACCCAGAATCCTTATGTTTTGCCTGAATTGCGGTGGTTCCGTGACCCCCGCTCACTACGACAACCGTTGAAGGGACCCAAGCGAGGAAATGGTGGACGGACAGGACAGCAATTTGCCATCTATGATTGTGCAAGAAGGCAAATTCGATTCCGTTCGGACGCGTTCACCGATAGTTGGTGAACGCTGTCCTGTCCGTCCCCCTCAATGTTTCAGGGCGTTTCGCCCCGCCGCCCTCGCCGTCGCCCTCGCGATAATGGGCCGGGCTCGGGAGGCTTCTCCATGATAGCTATTCCGTTGTACCCGCGCTTTTCCGCTCCGCCCCGCGTACGCTTCTTGTGCTTAAAGCCTTTCGAGCGCATGAGGCCGCTCAGCCCGATCGCCGATTGCGAAGGCTCCCCGTTATCACGAAGGTAACTATTCAACTCGGACAGCAACTCCTCGGTGGAGGCCCACAGCGCGGGATCTGAAACGTCAACCGTGCAGCATTCGTCGAGCCAAGATTGAAACAGATCTTGCCGAGAAAAATACTCCGCCGTTTCACGGGTCACAGACGGCGGCTCGATGAGGCCATCGGCTTGCCACTTTAGCGCTCCCTCGATCATCCATCGCAGGATGCTAGGGTACTCCTCACGCAACTTGTCGAGCAGATACCGATCTTTCCGCCGAGGCGTAATCACAAACGGAAAAATCCAGATCCGCCGTCGCATCGCCTCATCCACGTTGGTGAGGCGTGGTTGATGGTTGCCGGCGATCAGCAATTTTAATTGCGGCTTAAACGTGAAAGGGTCCTGGCGCATAAAGCGGGCGGTGATTTCATCTCCGCCGGTAAGGCTTTTGATGCGACTTTCGGCGAGCGATCGACCCTCTTCTGTCTCCACGGCAGTCACAAGCCGAGCGCCACGTAAGACTGCGAGTTCTGTGGGATGGCGGTCGAACGAAGACGCCGTCAGCGTCTCCATCCCCGCGGTGGTTGCGTAGTCATTGAGGATTTCACTGAGCACGCTGACAAGAACGCTCTTGCCATTGCCGCCGGTGCCGTAGAGGAACACCATCCGATGCTCGGAGGTGTCACCCGTCAGAAAGTAACCCGCCAAGCGCTGCAGTGCATCAATCATCTGCGCATCCCCACCCAGGGCTTCATGGAGAAAAGCCAAGAACCGCGGGCATGTCGCTTGGTCGGCTGGGGCAACCAAAAGCGTCTTTGTGATTCGATCATGCGGGTCCGGGGGCCTTACGATCCCGGTCCGGAGGTCCAACGTTCCATGTGGGACGCCTGCCAAAAGAACGTCGCTGTCCCACTGCGACTGATCTACGGCAAGCCTCTTGTCAGAACGGGCCAGTTTCTCAACACCGCCTATGAAGCGAGAGCTCCCCATAGACCTTCCGTCGGCTGGGCTCGCCCCCAAGAACGCCCGAATGATCGCGCGAATGTCTTCGATGATAACTTTTCGACGATCAACGTCCCAGCGATAGCCTTTCCACACGTACCAGGCGCCAAGAATGTGGTCATAGAGGAACTTGTCCTCGTGCTGTTCGGCAAATTGCGCCGCAATCTGATCTTCGCTCTGTTTCGATCCTTTCCCACGGGCGCTTCGTGGCACACGAATATTTTTGTCACTAATTTGCTGATTGTCAGGAGGACCGCCATCTGACTGATACTCACCCGAATCAAGTTCAAGCCATTCGCAGACTTGGTCGGCAACTTCGCGACCAACAATCTTGCGTAGCTTTGGCACACCGTAGACTGTGCGCCCCGCTTTCAGCGCCCGTTCGGTGGATGCTGCATCGCTTGTACCTTGGCGATATCGTCGCTCCTGCCCGGTCGCGCGCGTCACTGCCGTAACGAAGTTGGCGCAATACCGATCCGCCCAACCGGCACGCTTCAGGACACCATACACCGCCATACGCGCTTCCTGCCGGTCGCCAGGGCCGGGCCAGTAACGCGCAAGAAGTGCGGCCGCGGCAAGAACCTTGCAGACACGGAGGAGCTCTTCACCGTCGACGCGACTCGGCTCGCCATGCTCGTCCCACCTTATGGCTTCGCCGGTGTCTTGGTGGATCGATCCAGGAAAAACGGTCTGAGCTCCACCCTTGCAACCGGTGCGAAGCTCGAGGAGCGTCGCCTTAGATTTGTCGGTTTCGGCTGGGTCAGCGAAGCGGATACTTGCGGGGTAGTCGCCCTTCCATAGCTCTGTGAGATAGAGGAGATGGCTACGTTCAGCTGACTTTCGACCGAATTGCGCTGCAGTTTCCGGTAAGAACCTGCTTGCTGCCAACCTCGCCTCTTTGCAGTCGAGATCGACATCGGTCAGCCCTCCAGACGCCTCGCCCATCAAGACGCCGACGTTCATCTTGGGCTCAAAAACGCGCTGGATGGTGCTGTCCTTAACGCGGATGTGTTGCCAACCGGACCCGACAGGTCGCTTGCCGCGGCGTTCGACAGGGATCGGCGCAAATCCCTGCCTAAGATACTGGCGAACAGTCTGATGGATCGAGGCTCCACGCTCCCGCCTCATGTCTTGGCTCCGGCAGGGCGAATCTCTTCTGAAGTGGACTGTACAACACGGCTTTCTAGCCAGCTCTCAATATCGGCCCTACGATACCTGATCATCTTTCGCGATATCCGCGTCATCTGCGGGCCATTACCCTTCAAGGCTGCGATCTCCAACCAGCGTTTGCTCAAGCCGTACTCACTTTCGACTTCGCTGCGTGAGAGGAGTTCCCAAGTCCGTTTAGAGGCGAGGGGAGAATTTGTTCGCATCGCTACTCTCGACTGCGTTCCGCGGCGATTGATTTCGCCGTGTGGTTCGCGTCTATGCGAAGGGGTCTGTGTCTGTGGAGCCTTGCGACACAACTTTCGATGGTTTGCCGCGCTGGATCGAGAGGCTGCTGCATCGCTCGATACGTTAGGGCCGCATCCAAGACCCCTTCGGGCCGCCTATGGCTACGCTCAGAAGCGAAGCGCTGGCAAACGCAGAGGCTGCCTGATCGACCCCACAACCGACACCTGCAATCCTATGATTTGAGGCTCAAGGAGCTCAGACAATAGATCTTTGACTTCGAGCGGGCCCGAGATGCGCCCCGGTCAAGTTTCATTGGGATCGAGCTTGACTTTCGACCGCCGCTTGTCGCGATAATAGAGCGTGGCGTTTGCTCCAGGTGTGGGTCCAAGACCTCGAGCGCAGGTCCATCTTGCAGCGTTTAATACACTCGCACCACGCCTTATGTACTCTTTCATCGCTCTCAGTCGACGCTGGTTAATAGGAGCTTGCTTCTCTTCGCGCTTCCGACTCCCTTCACGCCCCGCCCGCCTCATCGCACTGCCGCTCTCGGCATTCTTCTTGTTACGCGCGGAAAGATCTGCAACCGCGCACTCGGCGCCTAAGGTCGACGCCACGAGAATGAGTTTGTCCAACAAGTTCTCGATCGATCGAATTGTCGATTTGTCAATTGAGGGCGCGAATTCCTCTATCTGACGACGGATCGCTTGTTCGCGGTAAAACCTCAGATCGCCATACCTTTCGGTTATCCTTGCGGCATACCAATCTGGAGCGAACGGCTCCAAGTCGCATATCCAGTCAATCGCACCGATCGCGGCTTGTTCGGCAGGCTCAATGGTCGCCCTCACATCAAACGCTTTGGCAATGATTTCATTGATGTCGAGGGTCGCTTTGAATGCTACCTTCCAATTCTGGCCAACCGGATCGTCATCGGCCACCACGCCGTGGAACAACAGCCCAACGAAACCGTCAGTCTTTTCAATCGTGACGCGCGGGCGGTTGTCCACCCGGTTCGGGCCTCTGATGTATGCGCCCTCAATCGGAGGGAAGGCAGTCGGCTTCGAGTCTTTGCTTTTCTCCAACGCCGTATCTCTTCCATTCGCGATCAGCAGTACACGGGGCTTTCGATGGCGGAGCACCGCGCCGTCGAAATGAGACGACGTTGCTCCGCACAATTGAGAAGCACTCTTCTGCATCCCGCTCGCCGGCGAGAATACAGCCTCTCGACGAAAAGAAAACGCGCGCGCGTGCTGCGCGGGTGCTTCGCGGCCGCAGGGGCGAGAAAGCCATAGTGGGGCAACCCATTGAATTTGCTGGTGCCGGCTGAGGGACTCGAACCCCCGACCCCCTGATTACAAATCAGATGCTCTACCAACTGAGCTAAGCCGGCCTGGGTGGCCGTTCGGTAACACACTCGGCTTATCAGATGGGGATGACCCCGGCGTCAATGGGGCAAGTGTTGCCGGCGATCACGGCGCCGCTTAGCGTCGCACAGCGTTATGGAGGGCGTCATGCGGACGATTGCAGCGGCACTGATGTGCGCCATGGCTTGGATGGGACAACCCGCCAACGCCATCGCGGCCGATCTCGACCACCGGCCCACCTATAATTGTACGGCCGAAAAGCCCCAGTATTATGGGGTCTATGAGCCCTATTCCCGGCGCTCGGAACGGCCGCCGCGGCGCGGCGTGTGGTACTATACGCAGCCGCAACCGCCGGCGGTGAACTTCCTCGTCCCGATGGCGGGCGGCCTTTGCCTCCGCCCGAAGCCCTGGACCCCCGCCTGGTTTGCCTACTGCCGGCAAAAATGGCCGAGCTTCAACCCGCGCACCGGCACAATTCAAACCCCCGATGGCGTGAGGATGTGCGTCTGAGCCATCGACACGCGCGACGCCGTTAGTGCTTGCGCACGACGCGCGGGGCTTTAAGTCGCATGGCCGCGATGCCGGCGGCAATGTTCACGCCGAGCTGACCTTGGATTGAGAGCGGCTGGAGGTTCACCGACTGGTCGAACCCGCCCACGAGGATGTTGGCGCCGAGCCCAACCACAGGTGTCGCCTCCGCCGTGAGGCCGAAGTAGCGGCCTTCCAGCAAACCGCCGCCGCGGCGTGAGGCGGGGGCAAAGACGCCCCACACCAGGCGGCTGCCCGCGGTGAGCCCGGCATCGATCCCGATCTTGGTGATGGAGCCGTCATAAAACTCATCGCGGCCGGTGAGGTTGAAAAACTCGCACGTCAGCGTTTTGCGGGAGGCGACGATGAAGCCGGCCCCGCCATCAATGTGGCACACCAATGTGCCAATCCGCACCGTGCCGGCCGCGGAGGCCGGTGCTGCGGCAAACGCCACGGCTGCCATCGTGAACGCCAAGATCAAGGTTCGCATCACACCCACTCGCACCCTGCGGTGCGCCCCATGGCGGCGATAAACAAAGGGGCGCGCGTGCCGCCACCCGCAGCGCCCGACCATGCGCCGAAACGTGCGGCGCCTATGAGAAACAATTTGGTCGCAGGTGGGTTCAACCGACCCCCGGCCGACGCTCAAACCCCAGCCGACCGCGGCAGCCCGCGCCGCGTGTGGCGCGGAGCCGCCCAGCTAGAGCATCTTCGGTCTTCTCTGCCCCAAGATGCTCTAGCACGTTGAATCGGAGCGGTTATTCCCGCGCCAGATGATCCCATCTGACCCGAAACCGCCCTAGGGCATTTCGCGCCGCATACGGCGCGAGAAAAATGCCCAATCCCCTGAAACGCGGGCGGTTTTTGCGCGATCAAATGATGCTATTTGATCGAGCACCGCCCTAGCGAAGGGCGCCGCAAAACCGCTGGATCCGCTGACACGCCTCTTCGAGCGCCTTTGTCGATGTGGCGTACGAAATGCGAAAGTGCGGCCCAAGCCCAAAGGCAGAACCTTGGACCGCTGCGACCCCCTCCGCCTCCAAAAGCTCGGTCACAAAGTCGGCGTCGCTGGCGATGGCGTTGCCGCTGGGCGCAGTCTTGCCCAGTGTGCCCGCGCAGGACGGGTAGACGTAGAACGCGCCCTCCGGGGTGGGGCATGAGAGCCCGCTCGCCTGGTTGAGCATCGACACCACCAAATCGCGGCGCTCTTTGAAGACAATATTGTTGGCCGCAATGTGATCCTGCGGGCCGGCCAACGCTTCCACCGCCGCCCATTGGGAGATGGACGAAGGGTTGGACGTCGACTGGGACTGGATTTTCGCCATCGCCTTGATGAGCGGGGCGGGCCCTGCGGCGTAGCCGATGCGCCAGCCCGTCATGGCGTAGGCCTTGGAGACCCCGTTGACGGTCAGCGTGCGCGCCTTCAATGCCGGGGCCACTTCGGCGACAGTGTGAAATTCAAAATCGTCGTAGACTAGGTGCTCGTACATATCGTCGGTGAGGACATGCACGTGGTCGTGGGGCGCGATCACATCGGTGAGCGCCTTTAGCTCGTCGAACGTGTAGGCGGCGCCAGAGGGATTGGACGGCGAGTTGAGGATCACCCACTTGGTCCGCGGGGTGATGGCGGCGGCAAGCGCATCGGGGTGCAATTTGAAGCCATCCTCGGCGCGGGCGGCGACCTCCACCGGGGTGCCGCCGGCCAGGAGCACCATGTCCGGATAACTCACCCAGTAGGGCGCGGGGATGATGACCTCATCGCCCGGGTTCATGGTCGCCATCAGCGCGTTATAGAGCACCTGTTTGCCGCCGGTGCCCACCGTCACCTCCGCGGGGGTGTAGGTCAGATTGTTTTCCCGCGCGAACTTGTCGACGATCGCCTGCTTCAGCTCTGGGATGCCGTCGACGGCGGTGTATTTGGTTTTCCCGTCGTGGATCGCTTTGATTGCGGCGTCTTTGACGTTTTGCGGGGTGTCAAAGTCGGGCTCACCGGCGCCAAGGCCAATCACGTCGCGGCCGGCGCTGCGGAGCTCTGCGGCCTTGGTGGTCACCGCGATGGTGGCCGAGGGTTTTACACGCGAAAGCGTTTCGGACAGGAGCATGTCGCCGCCGTTCATTCAGTCAAGATTGAGGGGTGGGGCGCGCCCCGCCCGGTCAGAAAGGGATGCCACCGCCGAGTGTGCCGCGCCAACTGTTGAGCACAGGAAGTTCGGACTGGGAATAGGTGTGCTCGCTCGGGACTTTTTGCAGCGAGGGGTACGGGACGCCACCGTCAAAGGTGTTGGGCGAGATGGGGGTCGCCCGACCCGAAAACATCGACACGCCCGGAAGATCGCGTCCGTAGGGTCCCACGTACGCGCCACCCGGTCCACTCGCGCCATCGAGCGGACGAACTGTGATTTGCGGCAGGTCCTGCGCACCCGCCACGCCAATGGTCCCGGCCATCACGAGGCCGACCAGAGCAAATCTCATCAACGTCTCCCGGCGTGTGTCACCCACACGATATACGCGGTTCCAACAGCTTTCGCCATGCCCCATCGAACCGGAGAGCCGAACGGCGACGCAATACCTTTCACCCGCCGGCATCCCGCGAGGACAACGGCGATCCCCGCTCCAAGGTTGCGTCACTTCAAAAGTTTCGAGACCACCTGTGCCGTATAGTCCACGGCTGGGATAATCTTCGCATAGTTCAGCCGCGTTGGCCCAATGATGCCCAAAACGCCCACAATGCGCCGATCATTGCCGAAATAAGGCGACATCACCAAAGACGAACCGGAGAGAGAAAACAGCTTATTCTCTCCGCCAATAAAAATCTTGACGCCATCGCCCGCCTCCGTGAGCGACAAAAGCTGCATCATGTCTTGGTTGGCCTCAAGATCATCGAGCAGTTGGCGCACACGGTCGACGTCCTCACGCATCCCCACGTTCTGAAGGAGGTTCCCGCGGCCATGCACAATCAAGGTTCCCGGCCCCTTGGTCGCAGTGTCGGACCATGAGGCGAGGCCGGCCTCAATCAACTTTCGTGTCAATTCATCAAGGGCTGCGCGGGTCTCCACCGTGCGGCGGTCAATTTCGGCCCGCGCCTCGCCAATGGTCACCCCGCGAAGGTGCGCGTTTAAGTAGTTCGACGCCTCCTGAAAGGCGGAGGGCGGCGTCCCTGGTGGGAAATCGACAATTCGGTTTTCCACCGTCCCATCCTCGCCCACCAGCACCACAAGCCCCTTGCCGGGGTCGAGCGCCACAAACTCGATGTGTTTGACGGTGAGATCTTGTTTGGCCGACAGCACCACCCCCGCGCCCGACGAGAGGCCCGACAGCATCACCGACGCTTTGTTCAGCGCATCGTCCACCGCGCTCGCGCCCGACGAAATCTCCCCCTCAATCTGGTGGCGCTCTTCGCGCGAAAGTTCGCCCACATTCAAAAGCGCATCCACAAAGAAGCGCAGGCCCTGGTCGGTGGGGAGGCGCCCCGCGGAGGTGTGCGGCGCATAAATGAGGCCCAGCGTCTCAAGGTCGCTCATCACGTTGCGCACGGAGGCGGGCGACAGCCTGTTGGGCAGCACCTTTGAGATGGAGCGGGAGCCGATGGGCTCGCCCGTCGTCAAATACGCCTCGACGATTTGCCGAAAAATGTCCTCCGAGCGTTCGTCGAGCTCGATGGCGCTTTGTGTCGCGTCCACCAGATGCATGGGCCCCTCCGTTCCAGAAGGGCCTATCGCACTCCCGCGAACTATGCCAACCAACGGCAAAAACGGGAGGACGCACCATGCGACATGACGGCCGAGCGCCGGACGAAATGCGCGCCGTCTCCTTCGAGCGGGGCGTTATCCGCCACGCCGAAGGGTCGTGCCTGATCAAATTTGGCAACACCCACGTCCTGTGCGTGGCAAGCCTTGAGGACCGCGTGCCCCCGTGGCTGCGCGGCGGCGGACAGGGGTGGGTGACGGCCGAATACGGCATGCTCCCCCGCGCCACACAAGAGCGGATGCGCCGCGAGGCCTCTGCCGGCAAACAATCGGGCCGCACCCAAGAAATCCAACGCCTCATCGGTCGCTCGCTGCGCGCCATCGTCGACCGCGCAGCGCTCGGCGAGCGGCAAATCTCCGTGGACTGCGACGTGATCCAGGCCGACGGCGGCACGCGCACGGCCGCCATCACCGGCGCGTTCGTCGCCCTGTCGGACTGCATCTCCCACATGGAGCGCGCCGGCATGGTGAGCGCCGGCGTCCTCAAAGACCATGTCGCCGCGGTCTCCTGCGGCATCGTGAACGGAACGCCCGTGCTCGACCTTGATTATGTGGAAGACTCCTCCGCAGGCACAGATGCCAATTTCGTCATGACAGGGTCGGGCCACATCGTGGAAGTCCAAGGAACGGCCGAGGGTGAAGCGTTCTCGCGCGATGAACTCACCGCGCTCCTCGACCTTGCCGCCGGCGGCATCAACCGCCTGGTCGGCCTTCAAAAGATGACCATCGCGTGAGCCTTTTTGTGGGGGACCGCCTCATCCTTGCCACCCACAACCCCGGCAAGATCAAGGAGTTTGCAACGCTCCTTGGGCCGCTGGGCGTCACCGTGGTGGGCGCGGCCGAAGCGGGCCTTCCCGAGCCGGAGGAAACCGAGACCACCTTCTCGGGCAACGCGATCCTAAAGGCGCGGGCGGCAACGGAGGCAACGGGCCTCCCCGCCCTTGCCGATGATTCTGGCCTTTCCGTCGATGCGCTGGATGGCGCCCCCGGCATCTATTCCGCGCGCTGGGCGGGCCCGGAAAAGGACTTTGCCGCCGCCATGACCCGCGTCCTCAAAGGCGTTGGGGCGGAACGGAGCGCCGCCTTCATCGCCGTCCTCGCCCTCACCCGGCCGGGCGAGGCGCCGCTCACCTTTGAGGGCATCACGAGGGGGACGCTCAGCCCCGAACCGCGCGGGTCGCACGGCTTCGGTTACGACCCCATCTTCATCCCCGATGAGGGCGACGGCCGCACCTTTGGCGAGATGGCGGCGCACGAAAAAACCGCCCTCTCCCACCGCGCCCGCGCCACACAACAATTTCTCGCCGCCGCACGGGGAGAGGGATGACACAAACGCTCGAACGCCCCGCTGTCGCGACCTATGGCGGCTTTGCCGTTTACGTGCACTGGCCGTTCTGCGCCTCCAAATGCCCCTATTGCGACTTTAACAGCCACGTCCGCCCCGCCGGCGTCGACCAACCGCGCTACGCTGCCGCCATCGCGCGCGAAATCAAAACCCTTGCGGCCGACACCGCGCCCGCCGCCCCCCTCTCGGTCTTCTTCGGCGGCGGCACCCCCTCCCTCATGGCCCCGCAAACGGTGGAGACGATCCTCACCGCCATCGCCGACACCGTCGGCCTGCCGGATGATGCCGAAATCACCATGGAGGCGAACCCCGGCAGCGTGGACGAGGCAAATTTTGCCGGCTACCGCGCCGCCGGCGTCAACCGCGTCTCCTTGGGCGTCCAATCCCTCATCGATGCCGACCTTCAACGCCTTGGCCGCCTGCACGATGCCGCCACCGCCCGCAGAGCCCTCGCGCTGGCGCAACGAATTTTCCCCCGCGTCTCAGCGGATCTCATTTACGCGCGTCCCGGCCAAACCACCGCCGCCTGGCGTGACGAACTCACCAACATGCTCGCGATCTGCGGCGGCCACCTCTCGCTCTACCAACTCACCATCGAGCCTGAGACGCGCTTCTACGATCTGGCCGCTGCCGGCAAACTGAGGATCCCAGACGACGACCACGCCGCCGACCTTTACGATCTCACCGCCGAGCTCACCGCCGCGGCCGGCGTCCCGGCCTACGAGGTCTCCAACCACGCCCGCCCCGGCGAGGAGGCGCGGCACAACCTCGTCTACTGGCGCGGCGGCGCCTACCTTGGCGTTGGCCCGGGCGCCCACGGCCGCCTTGCCGCGCAGGACGGGCGCATCGCCACCGAAACCATCCGCCGGCCGGAAGATTGGCTCGCCGCCGTTGAAGCGCACGGCCACGGCCTCACCGCCCGCACGCCCCTTTCGGCGGATGATAGGGCCGCCGAAACCCTCGTGATGGGCCTTCGCCTTGCCGAAGGCATCGACCCAGAGGTCTACGCCCACCGTGCAGGCGCGCCCCTCGACCCGGCCGCCATCGCCCGCCTGATCAACGATGGGCTTTTGTCGGACGACGGCGGCCGGCTCACCGTGCCCCCCCATGCGCGCCTTTTAACCAACGCTGCCGTGCGCGGGCTTTTGCCATGACCTTCCCCGACCCCGCCGTCCTCGAGCAGGAGCTTGAGGCCATCTATTTTGACCACGCCCGCCAGTGGACCGATGCGCGCCCCAAAATCCTTGCCCAGCTGAAGGCGGCGCGGGCAGCGTCGGTGGAGGCGCTCGCCCAATCGCTCGAGACCGACGGTTCAGGCACCGCAGCGGCCAAGACGCTCGCCCGCGGGCAAGACGCCATCATCACCGCGCTCTACGCCTTCACCAAAGAGCACCTTTACCCCACCGCAAACCCCAGCGTTGCCGAGCGGCTCAGCGTCGTTGCCACCGGCGGCTATGGCCGCGGCCTCCTCGCGCCGGGCTCCGACATCGACCTCCTCTTCCTCTACCCCTACCGCCCGACGCCCTGGACCGAGAGCATGGTCGAACTCATGCTTTACCTGTTGTGGGACATGGGGCTGAAGGTCGGCCATGCCGCCCGCTCGGTGGACGAATGCGTCAAACTTGCCCGCGGCGACTTCACAATCCGCACCGCACTTTTAGAATGCCGCCACGTCACCGGCGATCCGGACCTTTCGGGCGTCCTTCGGGAGCGGTTTGACCAGGCCGTCGTCCGCGGCTCGGGCAAAAAGTTCATCGCCGCCAAGCTGGAAGAGCGGGACGAGCGCCACCGCCGCCAAGGCCGCAGCCGCTACCTCGTGGAGCCCAACGTCAAGGAAGGCAAAGGCGGCCTGCGCGATCTCAACACCCTCTTCTGGATCGCAAAATACTATTACCGCGTCACCGACGAGGCCGACCTTGTCGACAAGGGCGTGTTTTCCGCCGCCGAATACCGCCTCTTCAACAAGTGTGACGACTTTTTGTGGGCGGTGCGCTGCCACCTGCACCTTGTCGCAGGCCGGGCCGAAGAACGCCTCACCTTCGAGTTCCAACGCGAGATTGCCGATCGCCTCGGCTACATCACCCGCCCCGGCCTTTCCGCCGTTGAGCGGTTCATGAAGCACTATTTCCTGGTGGCAAAGGACGTCGGCGATCTCACCCGCATCCTGTGCGCAGCGCTCGAGGCGCAGCACGTTGTGCCCCAACTTGGCCTGTCGCGCCTGGTTCGCACCCTCACGTTTCAGGCCCCTATCCCCCTCGATGGGGATTTTCGCGAGGCAAACGGGCGCATCGTCCTCACCCGGCACGATGCGTTCCACAAAGACCCGCTCAATTATCTTCGTGTGTTTGAAGCGGCGGACCGGCACAACCTGCGCCCCCATCCGGACACGCTGGCGGCCATGCGCCGCTCCATCCGCTCGGTGGACGAAAAGCTGCGCACGGACCCTGAGGCCAACCGCATCTTCCTCCATTGCCTGTGCGATTCAGACGATCCGGAGCGCCTGTTGCGCCTCATGAACGAGGCGGGGGTCCTGGGCGCCTTCGTGCCCGACTTTGGCCGCGTCGTCGCGATGATGCAGTTCAACATGTACCACCATTACACGGTGGACGAGCACCTCATCCGCACCGTCGGCATCTTGTCGGCCATCGAGCGCGGGCGCCTCTCCGACACGCACCCCCTCGCCTCTCGCCTCATCGGCACAATCCGCAACCGCCGCGCGCTCTATGTCGCCTCTTTCCTCCACGACATTGCCAAGGGCCGCCCCAAAGACCATTCGGTGGAAGGCGCCCGACTTGCGCGCAAACTCTGCCCCCGCTTTGGCCTTTCTGCGCCCGAGACCGAGCTTGTGGCCTGGCTCATCGAAGAGCACCTGGTGATGTCGATCACCGCCCAGTCCCGCGATCTGTCGGACCCCAAGACCATCGACCTCTTTGCAAGCCGCGTCCAAAGCTTTGAGCGCCTAAAACTCCTAGAGATCCTCACCGAGGCCGACATTGCCGCCGTCGGCCCCAACGTGTGGAACGGCTGGAAATCACAGCTCCTTTCAACGCTCTACGACGCGACCGACGCCATCATCGCCTCCGACCACACCCGCATGCCCCGCTCCAAGCGGGTGGAGGCCGCCCAGCGCCGCTTTTTGGAGGAGGCCCCGCTGCCGGAACCTGTGCGCCGCAACCATGTGGAGCGCTTCCCCGCGCCCTACTGGATCCGCAATGGGTTTGAGGCGGCCGTCGGCCACGCGAACCTCATCGAGGGGGGCGACCCGGGCTCCGTCCTCCTTGCCACCCATTTCCCCGCCGATGGGGCAGGCACACAGATGACCCTTGCCGCGCCCGACCGCCCAAAACTCCTGTCGGTGGTGGCGGCCGCCTGCGCCTCCTGCCAAGCCAACGTCGTCTCCGCCGACATTTTTACGAGCAATGACGGCATCGCCCTCGACGTTTTCACCCTCACCCCTTTTTCGGATGAGCCGGACGACGAGATCGAGCGGGTGGAGCGCATTGCCCGCCTCGTCCGCGCTGCACTCCTGGAGGATGAAGACATCCCCGGCGCCACCGCCTACCGGCTGCGCGCCGCCAAGGTGAAGGCCTTCCACCACGCCACCGACGTCTTGATCGCCAACGATTGGTCCAACCGATACACCGCCATCGAGGTGTCAGGGCTCGACCGCCCCGGGCTCTTTCGCGATCTCGCGCGCACCCTGCGCAAACTTTCGCTGCACGTGCGCTCCGCCCAAGTGGCGACCTTTGGTGAGCGCGTGGTCGACGTCTTTTACGTCACCGACGAGGCAGACGAGAAGGTGACCGACGACGCGCGCCAACACGCCATCAAGGACGCGCTGCGCACCGCCTATGACCGCACGCACAAGCGCCCCGGCCGCGTGCGGGCGCAAGGTGTGGGATAATTGGCGCAGGGCACCATCCGCCCGCGGCCCAGACGGCCCCTGGCAAACCCCGTAAATTGACAGCGCCAAGGCCCCCACCTTTCGTCGCACGACGGGTGGCAGAGGGGCACTGATGGGGAACGGGTTTGAGCCGGCGCGCACGGGCGTCGTCCAACCGTGCGCGCCATGACGCTTCTGCGCAATTTCATCACCGTGGGCGCCTTCACGGCCCTGTCCCGCGTGCTCGGCTTCGTGCGCGACATTTTGATTGCCGCAATCCTCGGCGCAGGGCCGGTGGCCGACGCGTTCTTCGTGGCCTTCAAACTCCCCAACCTCTTCCGCCGCCTTTTTGCCGAGGGCGCCTTCAACTCCGCCTTCGTCCCGCTTTACGCCAGAGCCCAGGCCGAGGAGGGCGCTACCGGCTCCAACACCTTTGCGTCCGCCGTCCTCTCCTGGCTCGTCACGATCCTCCTCATCGTGACGACGGTTGCCGAGCTCTTCGCTCCGGTTTTGGTGCTCGCCCTCGCGCCAGGTTTCACGGGCGACGCCAACCAGGACCTCACCGTCCTCTTCACCCGCATCTGCTTTCCGTATCTTGCGGCAATGTCCATTGTCGCGTTCCTGTCCGGCGTTTTGAACACGCTCGACCGGTTTGCGGCCGCAGCGTTCGCCCCGGTCCTCCTCAACATCGTGCTGATCGGCGCGCTGCTCGCCGCCGCCACCCTCAGCCTGCCGCCGGAGGACGCGGCGCTGTGGCTTGCCATCGGCGTCTTCATCGCCGGCGTTTTGCAGGCGGTGCTCCTCTTCTTCGCCGTCCACAAGGCGGGGGTGCGGTTCAAGCTGTCGCGGCCAAAACCCTCCCCGCGGCTCAAGCGCCTGGTGCGCCTTGGGATCCCCGGGGTCGCCGCCGGGGGCATCACGCAGATCAACATTGTGGTCGGCACCATCATCGCCTCGTTTTGGCCGGGCGCCGTCTCCCACCTTTATTATGCCGACCGGCTCTACCAGCTGCCGCTCGGCATGGTGGGGATCGCCATTGGCGTTGCCCTCCTCCCCGATCTCTCCCGCCGCCTTCGCGGGGGCGACGTTGCGGGCGCCCTCCACACCCAAAACCGGGCGCTCGAATTTGCCTTGATGCTCACCCTCCCCGCGGCCGCCGCCTTCATCGTGGTGCCGCTGGAGATTGTGGTCACCCTCTTTGAGCGCGGCGCGTTCGACAGGGAGGCTGCGGCGATGACGGCCGCCGCCCTTGCCGCCTACGGGTTCGGCCTCCCCGCGTTCGTCCTCATAAAAGTGTTTTCACCGTCCTATTTCGCGCGGGAGGACACGGCGACGCCCATGATGTTTGCCGGCGTTGCGATGGTGGTGAACGTCATCGGCTCCATCGCCGGCGCCATGATCCTTGGCGCCGATGGCCTAGCGCATGTGGGAATTGCGATTGCCACCTCGCTCGCCGGCTGGGTGAACGCCGCGCTGCTCTTCGTGGGCCTCATACGGCGCGGTGATTTCCAGGCCGACCGGCTTCTCGTTGGCCGCAGCGTCGGGTTTTTGGCCGCCTCGCTAGCGCTGATGATTGTGGCAACCCTCATCGCGCAGAATTTTTCCACCTGGTTTTTCGACGCGGACATGGTTCGCAGCATCGCAGCGCTCGGCATTTTGGTGCTGGGCTCGGCGGCGATCTTTTTTGGCATGTGCCAGCTGTCGGGCGCCGTTGCCCTTGGCGAACTCTGGAGGACGCTGCGGCGGGGCTAGATGTCGTTTCCAAGAAGATTATTCAGTCTGCGCCACGGTGTTTGATCGGCGAGAGCAGAGTGAGGCCGCGTAGTGTTGTAGGCTCTGAGAAAGGGGTGCATGGCACGCGTTCTCTCGGCTGATGACACGTATGGC
>JBCCBM010000022.1:0-63466 GCA_039034015.1 Pseudomonadota bacterium
CTCACAACGGTGGCCACACTCGCCGCCCGCTATGACGCATTTTTGGTGGACCAATTCGGCGTCTTGATGTCCGGCGATGGCCCCTACCCGGGCGCTGCCGCCGCACTCAACACCCTTGCGAGCACAAAAAAGCCGGTGATCATCCTGTCGAACTCCGGCAAGCGGGCCGAGGCCAACGGCGCCCGCCTCGTCGCCAATGGGTTTGGCCGCGATGATTTCCTCACCGTGCTCTCCTCCGGCGAGGTCGCCCACGCGCACTTTCGCGAGGCGCTCCCCCCCGGCGCGCGCGTCTTTTGCCTCATCAAATCCGGCGATACCCCGCCCCTCGACGGCCTCAATATCACCCGCACCGACGCGCCCGAGACCGCCGACATCCTCCTCATCGTGAGCCGCGACCCAAAGACGCCACTCACGGCGTATGGCGCGCCCCTCAAAACCCTCGCCGCGCGCAAAATCTCGGCGTTTTGCGTGAACCCAGATCGCAAAATGCTGACGCCCGACGGCATGGTCGAGGCCGCCGGCCACCTCGCCGCGCTCTACGAGGCCGAGGGCGGCCACGTCACCTGGTTCGGAAAACCCCACGCCGCCGTCTACGACGGTGCGCGGAAGATGCTGCCGGGCATCGCGGCAGACGCGACGCTGTGCATCGGCGACAGTCTGGACCACGACATTGTGGGCGGGCAGCGCGCCGGCTTCAAAACCGCGCTGGTGCGCACGGGGATCAACGCCCCACTGTCAGATGACGATGTGGTGGCGGCCGCCCGCGCGCTTGGCGCGATGCCCGATCACTTTCTCCGCGCCTTCGCCGATGGGGAGAAATGACTTTTCGCAGGCCGAGCCATCTCTTAACGTGTCGTCGAACGATTGGGCGCATCAACGCCCAACACCCCAAAACGGGAGGATTTTTGTGAATCTGAAAGCCACACTCACCGCAACCGTGTGCGCCCTCGCGCTGACGGCCACCAGCGCCGCCGCCGAGACCACCATGGGCATCGTCGTCAAGATCGGCGGCATTCCCTGGTTCAACGCCATGGAAGACGGCATCAAAGAGCGCGCCGCAGAGCTTGGCGTCTCCGCCGAGATGATCGGCCCGACGTCAGCCGACCCCGCGCTCCAAGTGCGCGCCATCGAGGACCTCATCGCCAAGGGCGTTGATGTGATCGGCGTCGTGCCCAACGACGAGGCAGCGCTGGAGCCCGTCCTCCAAAAGGCGATGGACGCCGGCATCAAAGTGGTCGCCCACGAGGGCCCGGGCCTCAACAACGTCGACTGGAATTTTGAGCTTGCCTCCGCCGACGGCTTTGGCGAAGCCCACGCCGAGCTTCTGTGCGACAAGGCCGACCCCGGCAAATACGCGGTCTACGTCGGCTCCCTCACCGTCCCCCTCCACAACGCGTGGGCGGATGCGGCGATTGAGTGGATGGGCGCCAACTGCGACAAGCTTGAGCTTGTGGGTGAACGCTACGGCGTTGCCGAAAGCGTTGACGACAGCCGCTCCACCGCGCTCGACCTCATCGCCGCCAACCCGGACCTCAAAGGGTTTCTGGCGTTTGGCTCCCAGGGCCCCATTGGCGCCGGCCGCGCTGTGGAAGAGCGTCGCCTCGGCGGCCAGGTCCACGTGCTTGGGCCCTTCTCGCCCGGCCAGGGCCGTGGCCTCCTGAAAGATGACATCATTTCAGGCGGTTACATGTGGAACCCGGCTGAGGCCGGCCGCGTCTTCGTCACCATGGGCAACATGCTGGTGAATGGCGACGAGATTGCGGACGGCACCGAGATTGAAGGCCTTGGCGTTGTCTCGCCGGACGCTGAGACGCGCAACATCATCACCGACAACCTTCTTGAAATTAACAAGAGCACGGTGGACGAGCTGGCCGAAAAAGGCCTTTAAGGCGACCGCCGCCGGCCCAAACGGCCGGCGGCCCCTTTGATGACCGACCCACGCGCGCTGGCGCTCTCCCTCAAAAACGTCTCCAAAACGTTCGGCGGCTTGAAGGCGCTCGACCGCGTCGATTTTGCCGTGCGCGAGGGCGAGGTTCACTGTCTTGCGGGCGAAAACGGGTGCGGAAAGTCCACCCTCATCAAGATCGTGACGGGCGTTTACACCCCCGACCCTGGCGCCGAGATCGAGATTTTTGGCGCCCGGCACGACGGGATCAGCCCCGCCGAGGCCCACGATCTTGGCATTGCCGTCATCTGGCAAGATCTGGCCCTCTTCCCCCACATGACGGTCGCCGAAAACATCGCGTTTGACCGCATGGTGGGCGCCCTCCCCCGCCCCGTGCGCCGCGGCAAAGCGCGGGCCGACGCGCGCGCCGTCCTCACCCGCCTTGGCGTCACCCTCGACCTTGACGCGCGCCTCAACACCCTCCCCATCGCCCAGCGCCAAATTGTGGCCATCGCCCGCGCGCTCATGGGCAAAGCGCGCCTCGTCTTCATGGACGAGCCCACAGCCTCGCTCACCCAAAGCGAGACCGACGCCCTCCTCGAAATTGTGCGAAACCTTTCCGCCGATGGCGTCTCGGTCGTCTTCGTCAGCCATCGCCTCGCCGAAGTGCTCGACATTGCCGAAAACGTCACCGTTGTGCGGGACGGAACACTTGTGGGCGTCTTCCCCACCGAGGGGCTGACCCAGGCAAAGCTTGGCGAACTCATGACCGGCGCCTCCTTGAGCGCCGCGGTGAGCGCCCGCGACCGCAGCGCCGAGCCACCGGTGCTGGAGGTGGAGAACCTCACCCGCCACGGCGAGTTTGCCAACGTCTCCCTCACCGTGCGCCGCGGCGAAGTCCTTGGCGTCACAGGCCTCATCGGCGCGGGGCGGACCGAACTTGCCCACGCCCTCATCGGCATGGCGCCCCCCGACGCCGGCACCGTGCGCCTCAACGGCGCGCCCCTCACCCCCAAAACCATCCGCGACGCCATTGAAGAAGGCGTTGCCTACGTCTCCGAAGACCGCCTGTCGCTCGGCCTCATCCAGCCCCAGTCCATCGCCGACAACACCGCGATCTCGGTCCTTGGAAAACTTTTGCGCGGCGGCCTCATCGCGCCAGACAAAAAGCGCACGCTGGTCGCCCACTGGATCTCTGAACTTTCTGTCAAAATTGGCCACCCGGACGATGCGGTGTCGACGCTTTCCGGCGGCAACCAGCAGCGTGTGGTCCTCTCCAAATGGCTCGCCACCGAGCCCAAACTCCTGATCCTCGACAGCCCGACCGTTGGCGTCGACGTTGGCGCCCGCGCCGGCATTTTTCGCATTGTCCGGCGCCTGGCGGATGAGGGCCTCGCCATTTTGCTGATCTCGGACGAAGTGACCGAAGTCTTGATGAACGCCGACCGCGTCCTCCACATGGCCGGCGGACGCATGGTGGGCGAATACAACCCCCACGGCACCAGTGTCGAGGCGTTGGAGCGCGCGGTTTATGCGTAGGCTCTTTGCCGACTACCCGGTGGAGACGCGCCTTTTCTTGGTGCTTCTTGCCATGTGCGTGGCACTCAGCGTTGCCACCGACACCTTCTTCACACTCGGCAACATCACGTCGCTCCTCAACAACAACGCGGTCAACCTCATCTGGGCGGTCGGCCTCCTGGTGGTCCTCATCGCGGGCGGGATCGACATTTCCTTCGCCGTTGCCGCCTCCGTGGTGCAATACGTGGCCGCGCAAGTCTTCATGGGCATTGGCGGTGGCAATTGGGCGATCGGCCTGATGGTGGCCGCCATGATCGGCTTTAGCCTCGGCTTCATCAACGCAATGTTGATCTACGGCTTCCGCGTCGTCTCCATCGTCATCACCATTGCCACCTTCAACGTCTTCTTCGGCCTTTTGATGTTTTTTACAAGGGGCCGCAACATCTACACATTGCCCGACTGGTGGACCGACCGCATCTTCATCTTCGAACACCAGTCGGCAAGCGGCGTTTGGTCCGAACTCAACCTTTCGGTGGGCATCATGTTGGGGTGCGTGGCGGCCACCGCCATCCTCATCAGCCTCACCACCATCGGCCGCCAGCTCTACGCCATGGGCGACAACCCTGAGGGTGCGCGGCGTGCCGGCGTCAACATCGCCCTCATGCACATCATCGCCTACGGCTGGTGCGGGATGATGGCGGGGATCGCCGGCCTTGCCCAAGTCAACATCGCCAAAGAGGTGGTGCCCAACGCGCTTTACGGCCGCGAGCTTGAGGTTTTGGCCGCCGTCGTCCTGGGCGGCGCGCGCCTTGGCGGCGGCCGCGGCACCGTCATCGGCTGCATCCTGGGCGTCCTCTTCGTGGCCGTCACCCAAAACGGGCTCAACCTTTTGGGCGTCTCCCCCTTCGCGTTCCAGATGATCATTGGCGCTGTCATCCTGATTGCGATCTCGACGTCAAACCTTTCGTTCAGCCTTCGGCCGAAAGCGGCAACATGACGGTCTGGAAGCGCACCAACGCCGCGCTGGGCGCCGAAACGCTGCCCCTCTTCGGCTTCGCAATTTTTGTCTTCGCCGCGTTCTCCCTCGCAACCCCGCTGTTTTTGACAGGCCGAAACCTCTCCTCCATGGCCTTTCAAATGCCCGAATTGGGGCTTTTGACACTCGCGATGCTTGTCCCCATCTTTTCGGGCGGGCTCAACCTTGCGATCATCTTTCAGGCCAACTTGTCCGGCCTCACCCTTGCGTGGGTGCTCATCCAGTTTGGCGGACCGGATGCGGGGGTGTTTGCCTTCCTCATCGGCTCGCTGGCGGCAATCGCGGTCGGCGCAGCGTCCGGCGCGGTGATGGGCGCAGTCGTCGCCTATGTGGGCGCGCACCCCATCCTCGTTTCGCTTGCCATGATGATTGGCCTGCGCGGCCTTGGCGAATTCTTGACCCGCGGCGGCGACATTTCTGGCTTCCCCGAATTCCTAAACGGCATTGGCCACGGCGCCCTCCTCGGCATCCCCGTCCCGCTGATCATATTCGCCGTCGCCGCCCTCATCTGGCACGTCATGCTCACCCGCACCCGCCACGGCTTTGCGGTTTACATGATCGGCTCCAACATTCGCGCCGCCGAATATTCTGGCCTCCCAACCAAACGCACGCTCACCCTCATCTACACCCTCTCCGGCGTCATCTGCGCCATCGCCGGCATCTTGATGCTCACCCGCTTCAACTCGGTGCGGGTCGGCCATGGCGAAGCGCTCCTTCTCGTCACAGTGCTTGCCTGTTTCCTCGGCGGGGTGGACCCCTTTGGCGGGTTCGGGCGCGTTTTGCCGGTGGCGATCGCGCTCGTCATCCTTCAAATGCTATCGTCCGGGCTCAACCTTTTGGGCGCGAACCAGCATCTTTCGACGGCCGTTTGGGGCCTTTTCTTGATCGGCGTGATGGGCCTTCGATGGGCAGGCTCAAAAGTGCGCCACATGCGACGCAGGGAATAGACCATGGAAGGTTTTGGCGTTCACACATCCATGTGGACCATGCATTGGGACCGTGCGGGGGCAGAAAAAACCATTCCCTCCGCCGCGGCCTACAAGATGGACTTTATCGAGATCGCGCTCCTCAACACCGCGATTGTTGATGCTGCGCACACCGCCGCGCTCCTGGAAAAACATGAGATGCGCGCGGTCTGCTCTCTCGGCCTCCCCGAAGAATGCTGGGCAAGCGTCAACCCAGACGGCGCCATCGAGCACCTCAAGGTTGCCATGGACACCGCCAAAGCCATGGGCGCCGAGGCCCTTTCTGGCGTCACCTATGGCGGCATTGGCGAGCGCACGGGCGTGCCCCCGACCCAGGCGGAATATGACAACGTTGCCAAAGCGTTAGAGGGCGCGGCAAAATACGCCAAGCAGCGCGATCTCGCTTTCGGGATCGAGCCTGTGAACCGTTACGAAAACCACCTCATCAACACCGGCTGGCAAGCGGTCGAGATGATCGAGAAGGTGGGCGCCGACAACATCTTCGTGCACCTCGACACCTACCACATGAATATTGAAGAAAAGGGCGCCGGCAACGGCATCCTCGATGCGCGCGACCACATCCGTTACATCCACCTTTCCGAAAGCGACCGCGGTACCCCCGGCGAAGGCTGCTGCGATTGGGACGAGGTCTACGCCACCCTTGCCGCCATCGGCTTCAAAGGCGGCCTCGCCATGGAAAGCTTTATCAACATGCCGCCCGAAATCGGCTACGGCCTCGCGGTCTGGCGCCCTGTCGCCAACAATTTTGAAGAGGTGATGGACAAGGGCTTGCCCTTCTTGCGCAATAAAGCGTCACAATACCGCCTGATTTAACTCTGACTTATTTGGCGCAAGCCGTTATAAAGCGTCCATTGAAGGTGCCAGCCGCATTTTGAATGGACGCCATTATGATTGGGGTGTTGAAGCGGGGGTCGAAAGGCCCTTTCGTTGCTGAAATCCAAGAAAAGCTGAACGCCGTCGCCGGCTTTCATGTGAGCCCCTACCATGGCAACGGCGCCTCGGCCCTCGCCCCGCTTTCCGTTGACGGCAAGTATGGCCCGCTCACCGCCGCGCGGGTGGAAGAGTTTCAAAAGCGCAACCCGCCGCTGCGTGTGGACGGGCGCGTCGGGCCCAACACGTTTGCAAAGCTCACCGCAAAGCTGTGGACGCCGGCTGAAACGCAAAAGGCCGCCGGCAGCAACCCCACCCCGCCCGCAACACCGAAGGCGGTGGAAAAACACCTCTACATCCACTGCCCGCCCGTCCCCGGCGCCGGCGACCACGGCACCCAGCACAAGGCCAATGACTGCATCCACGTCATCCTGCCAGAGGTCGGCCTCTCAACGGTGAAGTCTGAGATTGAGAGCGCGATCAAGGCCGAAAACGCAAAAATCAAAGATGTCGTCTTGAATGCCCACGGCAGCGGGACAGGCGTCGCGATCATTGGCGGCACAAAGGTCGACCTCACGACGCCCGACAATTTGCGGTTCTTTGATCCCATAAAACCCCATTTTGCCGCACAGGGGATCATTTGGATTTTTGCCTGCGCCTTCGCGACGCCAGTCCGCCCGACCAGCGATGCCGATGCTTGGCTCGTGCATGATTGGGAGGTCGCCAAGGGTGCGGGCACCGCCGGCATGCGGCGGATTGCGCAATACACCGGCCGCCCTGTTCGCGCCTCCTACGGCGTCAATTTTGGCGATATGTCCGGCTTCACCGCCCCGTGGGCCGAAGTCACGCCCGCCGGCACGGTGACAATCCATCAAAACGGGCGGGCCCTTTCGCCGGACGAAACCACGCTGCTGCGCGACACGATCGGCGGGATCTACGTCAAGCAGGTCACCTTAAGCCCCGTCCCCGGTCTGTGGCGGTTGATCCTCCTCTTCTGACGGCTCACGACCGGGCCGACCGCGCCGCCGGGATGAGCCCGTCCGGCCGCAACAAGAGCACGGCAATCACCCCGCCAAGGACAATTGCGTCCCGGTAAGGCGCCAGCGCATCGGGCAAAAACGCCTGGGTGAGCACCTCCAGCGCCCCCACCACAAACCCGCCCAGGACCGCGCCGCTGAGGCTGCCAAGCCCCCCCAAAACGGTCGCGATGAACGCTTTCAGCACCGGGAAAAACCCCATCAGCGGGTCCACAGACCCCCGCTGCGCCGTCCAAATCACCGCCGCAACGCCCGCCAACAGCCCCGAAAGGAGGAACGCGACCGCCACCACGCGGTTCGCCCGCACGCCCAAAAGGCGCAACATCTCAATGTCTTCCGCCGCTGCGCGCATCGCCATCCCCGGCACCGTGCGGCGCAAAAACACCGTGAGCCCGGTGAGCGAGACCAGCGTCACGATGATGGAGACCGTTGGCACCACGCCCACCGTCACCCCCGCCACCTCATAGGTGCCGGACCATGATGGCGGGAAGGTGATGGGCACGGGCCGCGCGGAAATCCCGTTCTGAAACAACACTTTGAGAATTTCGGAGACGGCGAAGCTCGTAATCAAGAGCGACACCACGTCCGCCCCGCGCATGGCGCGAAAGGCCGCGCGCTCCATGGTGAGCGCGATGGCGATGGAGGCGAGAAGGCCGACCAAGACGGCGGCGGCCGGTGGCAGGCCAAAGAGCAGCGCCAGAAAAATGCCGTAGCCGCCAAAGGTCATGATTTCGCCGTGGGCGAAGTTGATCAGCCGCACGATGGAGAACACGATCGCAAGGCCAAGCGCCAGCATCGCGTAAACCCCGCCAAGGCTGAGCGCATTCACGATCTGTTGGATCAGGATTTCCATCGCTCAGGCCGCAAGGTATGCGGCGCGCAGCACCGCGTTGCCGGCAAGATCGGCCGGCGTGCCAGCCGCCGCCACCGCACCGTTGGCGAGCACCACCGCATGGTCCGCCACCTCAAGCGCCAAGGCCGCGTTCTGCTCCACCAGGAGGATCGAAAGGCCCTCCCCCTTCAGCTCCTCGATGATGGTGAAAATCTGGTCGATCATCTGCGGCGCCAGCCCCAGCGAAGGCTCATCCATCAGCAAGAGCCGGGGCGCGCTCATGAGCGCCCGCGCCACGGCCAACATCTGCTGTTCGCCGCCCGACAACAGGCCCGCCAGCTGACGCCGTCGCTCGCCCAAAATCGGAAAGCGCGCCATCATCGCGGCCTTGCGTGCCTCGCTGTCGCCCGCCACAGAGCCGGCGAGCGTCAGATTGTCTTCCACCGAAAGCGCGCCGAACACGCGCCGCCCCTCCGGCGAAATGGCAACGCCGGCGCGCACGATGGCGTCCTCCGGCGCGCCGGTCATGTCGGCGCCAAAAATGGACACCTGCCCGCCGCTCACCCGCCGTGCGCCGGCAATTGCCATCACGGTGGTGGTCTTGCCCGCCCCGTTGGCGCCGAGGAGCGCGGTCACGCCCCCCTTCGCCACCGACAGGCTGACCCCGCGCACGGCCCGCACAGGGCCGTAACGCACGTCAAGATCGTGAACGGTGAGCGCGTCGGTCAAGGCGCGGGCAAAAGGTCGGGGTCGGCCGCCTCGCGCAGGATGAACTCCTTCTCGCCGTCGCCTGTGATTTTGGCCACCACCACATCGCGCAGCGGCATCCGGTCGGTCCCCTTAAAGGTGAAGTCCGACATCACCGCCGAGCCTTCAAGCTCCGCCATCGCCGCCGTCACCGCCGCAGGGTCGGTGCTGCCCGCCGCCGCCACCGCCTGCTCGATCATGTTCGCGATGTCGCAGCCGTTCACGTAGTAATTGTTGTCAGGCGTCGTGCCCTTCGCGGCCTCAAACCTTTCGATGAAGTCGGCGTAGGGCGACCCTTCGTCCGGAAACCCGCCAGAGGTGTGGACAACACCGTCGACCACCTCGCCAAGGCCGCGCACGGTGGGCGTGTCGAGCACGTCACCGCCCATCACCTGGGTCTCCACACCTGCCCCGCGCAACGCTTTGATAAACGCGGGGAAATCCGGCTCCCACGCCCAGGTCACAATCACATCCGGCGCAGGATCGACGGCCTTGATGGTGGTCACGATGGCGGAAAAGTCCGGCTGGTTCAGCGAGTAAAGGCTGGTGCCGGCAATCTCGCCGCCAAGGCTTTCAAAGGCCGTCCCAAAATATTCCGGGCCGCCGAGGGTGTAGGCGCTGTCGGGCGACTTGACGAGATAGACCCGCTCAAACCCCTGGGCGCGGGCATATTTGGCAAGCACGGCGCCCTGCTGGTTGTCAGCCGGGTAGCTGCCGAAGACGTGCGGGCCCACCTGGGTCAGCACCGGCGCGGTGCCGGCAAAGGTCATGGTGGGGACGCTGTCCGCCATCGTGATTTGGGCGGCGGCAATCGTCGGGTCCGCATCGGCGGAGGAGACGATGAATTGCGCCCCATCGTCCAGCATTTCTTGGACGACCTTCACCCCTTCGGCAATGTCGGAGCGGGTGTCTTTCACGATTGTGCGCACCGGGAGCGTGCCATTGAGGCCCCCGTTCGCGTTCATCTCGTCAATGCAAAACTGGAAGCCGGCATAGGCTGGCCCGTCATAGGGGGCGAGGTAACCCGACTGGGCGGACATCACGCCAATCACATATTCATCGGCCATGGCGGCGGGCGCCAGCGCCACCGCGCTGACCGCCGCCAAAAGCACAGAGGTCTTTCTCATTCCACAATCTCCCGTTGGTGGGTGAAGGCCGCGGCGGTGCGCCCGCGGCCAATGTAGGCTTCGATGACGGCGGGGTCCGCGCGCACCGCGTCCGGCGCGCCAGCGGCAATCACTTCGCCGCGGTTCATGACCACCACCGCCTCCGACAAGCGGTTCACGAATTTGAGGTCATGGTCGATGAGGAGGACGCCAAGCCCCCGCGCCCGCGCAGCGTCCGACAGGCGATCGGCAAGGTCATCGGTTTCGGCGGGGTTCATGCCCG
The DNA here is from genome assembly GCA_039034015.1 of Pseudomonadota bacterium. Taxonomy (GTDB): domain Bacteria; phylum Pseudomonadota; class Alphaproteobacteria; order Rhizobiales; family Amorphaceae; genus Acuticoccus. Next base: position 10,301 of record JBCCBM010000022.1, read on the forward strand.
CCGCCGGCTCGTCGAGGAGCAAGATTTTTGGCGATTGGGCGAGCGCTCGCGCAATTTCGAGCCGCTTGCGCGCCCCGTAGGGCAGCGCCTCGGCCCGGGTTGCGGCGTCTTCACCAAGGTCGAACGCTTCAAGCTCGCGCACCGCAACGCGCGCGGCCGCCCGCCCCCGGTGCCCCGCCGCAAGCGCTGCGACAGCGACGTTTTCATAGGCCGTCAGCCCGCCAAACAGGCGAAGGTTCTGGAAGGTGCGGCCAACGCCCTTGCCGGCCACCTTGTCCCGCGCAACGCGGGTGAGGTCGGCCCCATCAATCACCGCCGACCCCGCGTCAGCGTCATATTGGCGGGTCAAAAGGTTCACGAGCGTTGATTTTCCCGCCCCGTTGGGGCCGATCAGCCCCGTCACCCGCCCTGCCGGCGCGTCAAAGCGCACATCGGTGACCGCCTTCACGCCCTTAAAGCTTTTTGACAGGCCCCGCGCCTCAAGGGCCGCGGACGGGGCCATGGGCGGTGCGTCAGCGGGCGCGGTGCGGCGCCGCACAAACGACAAAAGCCGGCTCCCCGCGCCGGGCCCCAGCTCAAAGCGCCCCACAAGCCCCTGCGGGCGGAACGCGATGATGAGCAAGATCGCAAGCCCCAGCGCCACGGTCGTGAGGCCAAAAACGCCCGGAAGTTCAAGGCCGAGCACCGTTGCCCCACCCTCAAACTGGCGCACCGTGTCTTGCAGCAGCGTCACCGCGATGACGCCCGCCACCGCCCCGCCCACCGAGGCCATGCCGCCCACAATCATCATCGCCACATGCATGAAGACGAGCGGCAGGTAGAACGAGGCCGGCGAAAACGCGCCCAGCATGTGCCCGTAAAGCGCGCCGGCCAGCGTCGCGAGGGTGCCCGACAAGCACCAGGCGAGAAAGCGCGTGCGCCGCGGGTTGATGCCGAGCGCTGCCGCCGCATCCGGATCGTCCCGCGCGGCGCGGGCAAAGAGGCCGTGGCGGCTTTCGCGGAAAAGCCGCGCGATGAGAATGAACAAGATCGCGGCCCCAAGCGCCAGCGTGAGATCGGTCTCCCGCGGGACGCCGAAAAAGGTCTGGCTCCCCCGGGTGAGGTCCCGCGCGCCGATGGCAAGGCTGTGGATGATGATCAAAAGGCCAAGCGTTGCGATAGTGGCCGAGGCGCCCGCAAGGCGCGCAATGGCCGACCCCGTGAGCGCTGCGAACAGAAGCCCCGCGACCGCCACCACCCCAAGGCTTGCGCCTAGGGGAAGCTCGTGCGCCACCAAAAAGTCCGGCAGGTTGGGGAGCGCGGTGCGTTGCAACATCGCCGGCATGGTCAAGATGCCCGACAGGTACGCCCCCAGCGCCAGAAACGCGCCATGGCCGAACGAGACGATGCCAGAGTTGCCGCAAAACACCGCAAGCGCGACGACGGCGGCGACGTTCACGCACATCTGGACCGCGATCCGCTCCCCCGCCCGGCCAAACCCGAATGTGAGCACGGCAACCGCGAGAAGCACGATCGCAACGATCAACGCCGTGCGCATCCAGTTGGCGGCCACAAGCCGCGCCGGGTGGGTGGCGAGCGCGTCAGCCACCCGCGCGGCGACCAAGGGCGTGGTGAAGTGTTGTGGGGCGTGCGTCCATCACGTCCCGCCCGTGCAAGCGCGGCGCCAACCGGGGCGCGCAAAGGGAACCCGGCGCCACGCCCTCAGCCGAGTTCGGCAATGAGCGCATCGGTGGTGACTTGTCGGCAATAGCCCTTGATGGCCCGCAGGGAGGCCGCGTGCCGCTCCTCACTGTAGGTGAGGCAAGCATCCGTCACCTGGGTCACAAGATAGCCAAGATCGCACGCGTCACGGATCGCGCTTTCGACGCACTGGTCCGTAATGAGGCCCGACAAAACGAGTTGTTTCACGCCAAGATTGCGCAAAATATAGTCGATGTGCGTCGACACGAACACCGAGGATGATGTTTTGGGCAAAACGATTTCGTCGCCCACCGGCGCAATGGCATCGAGCACTTTGCCATCCCAAGAGCCCTTGGGCACATTGAAGCCGGTGATCTTGTAATCGAGCGAGCGGTCGCGCCCATCCAGCGTCAAACTTTCGATGGTGGTGTACATCACCTCCACCCGTGCGGCGCGGCAGGCGGCCTGAAGGCGCACCATGTTGGGCACCACACGGGCGTCCAACGCGTTGAAAAACCAGCCATACTGCGCTTCGAACGCGTCGGCCGGCAGATCCTTGAACTCGCCGCCCGCGCGATGGGCGGCAAAGTTTTGAACGTCGATGAAAAGGAGCGCGGCCTCGGCCGGCCGAAGCGGAACGTCACGGGTGAGGCGATCAACCATGGCGCTCAGAATAGAGAAACGAAATTTTCAGCGTCAACAAAAACCTTGTTGACTGAAAACGCCGTCCACACGACCCTCCCGGGGATGACCGTCCGCCACGTGATCGAACAGCGCGCAAAAACGCTCACCCAGTCGGAGCGAAAGCTGGCAACCGCGCTCTTGTCCGACTACCCGTTCGCCGGCCTAATCTCAATCCAAGAGCTCGCGGATCGGGCGGAGGTGTCGGCCCCCTCCATCTCGCGCTTTGTGACCAAGATCGGCCTCAAAGGGTACGGCGATCTCCAACGCCGGCTGGTGGCGGAACTGCGCGATGGGGACCGCTCGCCGGTGGACCTTCACCAGGCGGGCCGCACCATTGAGGGCGGCTATCTGGCGGACTTTCTCGCCCGCGCCGCCGCGCAGGTGAACTCGGCCACAAAGGCCATCACCGAAGATCAACTGGCCCGCATCTGCGCCCTTCTGGGTGATGAAAAGCGCGCCATCTACACCATTGGCGGGCGCATCAGCGACACCATTGCCGAACACTTGTCCTTTCACCTGCGCCAAACACGCCAAGGGGTCTACCACCTCCCCCGAGACCCAGACGTTTGGCCCGAATACCTGTTGCGATTAAAACCTGGCGACGTATTTTTCTTGGCCGACTTTCGCCGCTATGAACCCGCGATGGCCACGCTGTGCGCCCGCGCGGCGGTGGACCACCGGGCCCAAGTGATCCTCATGACCGACAAATGGCTGTCGCCCGCCACGCGCCACGCGGCGGAGGTCTTGGCGGTGCCCATCGCAACGGGCACGGTGTGGGACAGCTACGCCGCCGCGCTTGCCGTCACCGAGGCGATGGTGACCCGCGTTGCCGAAGACAATTGGGACCGAACCCGCGCCCGCATCGAAGCCTTCGACCGCGCGCGCCTCACAACAGGAAAACTGCGATGACGCCGCTCATCTTTGCCGCAACGTCCGACATTTCTGGCAAAGTGCGCGGAAAGGCCTTTCCCGCCGACCAGCGCGAAAAACGCCTCAAGCGCGGCGTCGGCTGGACGCCCACCAATGTGCAGATGACCTGCTTCGACACCATCGCCGAAAGCCCCTTTGGCGCGCTGGGCGATCTCCTCCTCATCCCCGACCCTGCGGCCGAGGTCCACGCCGTCCTCGGCGAGCGGCACGAACACTTTATGCTCGGCGACATTGTGAGCCTTGAGGGCGAGCCCTGGGACTTTTGCACCCGCAGCCTCCTCAAGGCCGCGCTGGACCGGCTGGAGCGCGTCGCCAGCGTCTCGCTGCTGGCCGCCTTCGAGCATGAATTCCAGATCACGACCGACCCGCCCATGGTCGGGGAAGGCTACGGCCGCGCCGGCTTTGAGGCCCAGCGGATGCTTTGTGAAACACTGATGAGCCAGATCGAGGCGGCCGGCTTTTCGCCCGACAGCATCATGAAGGAGTACGGCGCCCACCAGTACGAGGTCGTCATCGGCCCGGAGGTGGGCGTGCGCGCGGCCGACGCTGCGGTGATTGTGCGCGAGCTCACCCGCTCCATCGCCCGCTCGCTGGGCGACACGGCCACCTACGCCCCCATCCTCGACCCCGCGAGCGTTGGCAACGGCGTCCACATCCACATGAGCTTTTTGAACGCCGACGGCACGCCCGCCGCCTACGACGCGGCCGGCCCATCGGGTATGTCGGCCCTCACCGGCGCGTTCTCGGCCGGCGTCCTCAAATATGTCGACGCCTTCCTCGCCTTCACCGCGCCGTCGGTGATCTCTTATTTGCGCCTCACGCCCCACCGCTGGTCGGCCGCCTACAACAATCTTGGCTTTCGCGACCGGGAGGCGGCCTTGCGCATCTGCCCTGTCACCGCGAAAGAACCGGCCGCCATCGAGCGCCAATTCAACATCGAGTTTCGCGCCGGCGACGCGGCCGCGAGCCCCTATCTTGCTCTCGCCGCCATCATCCACGCCGGCTGCCAGGGGATTGAGGAGGGCCTTTCGCCCCCCACCCCCACGGAGGAAGACCTGTCGCTCCTCTCCGATGACGCGCTGGCGGCCGGCGGCTTTGTGCGCCTGCCACAATCGCTGGAGGCCGCCCTCACCCGCCTTGAGGGCAGTGCCACGGTCCGCGGCTGGTTTCCCGAGACGTTCGTCCCGGTCTACGCCGCGCACAAGCGCAACGAGATCGCCTTTGTCGCCGAGATGGACGAGGCCGCCCGCTGCGCGGCGTACGCGGCCACGTACTAGTGGATCGGCCCAAACGTTTGAGGCCCGTTGGCCCGGGGGTGACGCCTCGGCTAACAAACTCAAATGTTTGGATAAGCTGATCCATCAAAGAAGAAACCCAGCGGTTCGATCCGAATGGATCGGACCGCTGGGGTCCGACCCGACCCGCAAAAGATGCTTGCCTCAAGATGAGGACGCCTTGCCGGCTTGGGGGCGCGCGGATATCTCCCCAAAATGCTGAACGATGCCCTCCACGCCGACGTCCGCGCGCGCTTTGCCCATGTGGACGCCTGCCCCCTCACCGGCCCGCGCATTTTCTTTGAAAACGCGGGCGGCGCCCTCACCCTCAAATCCGTGGTGGAGACGAGCGCGTTCTACGCCGCCATCCCCGACAATCAAGGCCGCGACAACGGCGCCGCCCACGCGCTGATGGCGACCATCGCCAAGGCCAAGGCCGACATGGCCGTCCTCTTCAACGCCGGGTCGGGTCGGTTTTTCGTCGGCGAAAGCGGCACCGAGCTCCTCTTCCGTTTGATCCGCAATGCCATCGCGGCGCAACCCGGCCCCGTCATCGGCGCAACGGTCGAGCATCCCGCCACCCGAAGCGCCGCACAGCACTGGGCCGGCATCCTCGGCCGCCGCTACATCGCCATCAAACACGACGATGCGCGCGGCCTCATCACCCCAGACGCCTACGCCGCCGCCGTCACCCCCGACACCGCCGTTGCCACCATCCTCCACACCTCCCCCGTCACGGGGATGGGGATGGATGTGGCCGGCATCTGTGCCGCCATTCGCGCGGTCGCGCCGGGGGCCTTCATCATCGTGGACGGCATCCAGCACGCCTGCCACGGCGCCATCGACATCGACGCCTATGACGTCGATGGCTACGTCATCTCGCCGTACAAAATGTTCTCGCGCCACGGCTATGGCATCGCCTGGGTCTCGGACCGTCTCACCGACGCCCCCCACGAGCGGCTCATCGGCAGCCCGCCCGAAACCTGGGAGTTCGGCACGCGCGACACCGGCGCCTACGCCACCATGTCCGACGTCGTCGCCTATTTCGAGTGGCTGGGCGAACGCGTCTCCGACACACCAGATCGCCGCGCAAAAATCGAGGCCGCCGGCCGCGCCATCCATGCCCACGAGCGCACCCTCACCGACGCTGCCCTCCACGGTGTCGACAACCTCCCCGGCCTTGCCGAGTTGCCGGGGGTGACCATCATCGGCGGGGTCGAAAACGCTGCGCGCGAAGGCCTTGTCTCCTTCATGATCGAGGGCCTCCCAGCGGCCAACATTGTGGCCACCCTCAACGATGAAGGCGTGCGCACCCACACCCGCAAGGCCGACCACTATTCCGGCAACATCCTGACGCCGCTCGGCGCTGACGCCTGCGTGCGCGTCTCATTCTGCCACTACAACACGCGGGCCGAGGTGGCGCGCCTCCTCTCGGTGGTGGGCCGCCTCCGAGAGGCCGGTCAGTAGGGCGTGCCATCCTTTTTGGTGAAGGCCCAGCCCGCGTCCGTCCACACCGCCGCAAGGTCATCGGCGGGATAGGTGATGCTATCCCCAGCGCCGCGGTCCCCCATCTCGAGCACCGTGACGTCCGTCTCGGTCTCGTTCACCAGATGGTGGGCGGGGCCGCCGGCGGCAAAGCCCATCACCATGCCGGGCGCCATGGCAAACCGCTCCTCCCCCAGGATGAGCGTTGGGTGGCCCGACACGATATAGACCATCTCATCCTGCACCGCGTGGGTGTGGTGCAGCGCGGAGACCGCTCCGGGCGCCAGCACCGTAAGGTTCACGCCGAAGGATTTGACGCCAAACGGGTCGCCCAGCGCGCGCTTGGTGCGCCCCGCCACCCGGTCGGCAAAGGGTTTTGGATAGTTCGACGGTTTTGTGCGCGGCGCAAAGTCGGCGGCAGCTGTCGGTCGTTTCATGGTCTCACCCCGCAAACCGCGGCACGGGGTGGCCTTTGGCCGGCAGCCCCGTCACCGCAAGGAGGGCGCCGGCGAGCGGTTGCTCGGTGCCGGGCGTCGTCCCGATGGCAATGGTCGTCACATAAAGCGTTGATAGGTCGGGCCCGCCGAACGCGGGGCGGGAGGGCCGCTCCACCGGAAGGTCGATCCGCATGTCCACCGCACCGCTCGGGGTGAGCCGGACCAGCTCCCACCCGCCGACGCCCGCCATCCAGTAGCAGCCATCCTCATCCACCGCCGCACCATCGGGCCGCCCGCGGACTTCGCGCGTGTCGAAAAACGGTTTTGGGTTGCTGGGGGTGCCGGTGGCGAGGTCATAATCGGCGCGGAAGACCGTGCGCACATCTTTGGCGGAGTCAGCAAAGTACATCGTTTTGCCGTCCGGCGCGAAGGCAAGGCCGTTGGTCGTGGTAAAGCCATCTTGCCACTTCGTGAGCGTGTGGTCAGCATCAAGCCGCCAGAACGCGCCGGTGGCCGGTTGGGGTTTTGCCATCGACATGGAGCCCACCCACCAACGCCCCTCGGGGTCAACGGCGCCATCGTTGAAGCGGTTGTCGGGAAGGTCGGCCTCCGGCGCTGCCACAAGCGTCTTTGCCCCTTTGGCAAGGTCGAGGGTGTAAATCCCGCTCTCGGTCGCCGCCACCGCGCCGCCGCCGGTCCGCAGCGCAATGCACCCCACCCGTTCGCCCACCGGCAGCGTCGTGTGATCGCCCCGCGCGGGGTCGAACCGATGGACCATCCCCCCTTCGATGTCGACGAAGTAGAGCGCGGCCTCCGCCTCATCCCAGATCGCGCCCTCCCCGAGCGCTGTGCCCGCCTCAAGCGCACACGCCACAGTGGCCATCAACCCGATCCCCCGTCGCAATTCATGTCCGGTCGTCTATCGCCGACAATCGGCCGCCCCACACCGCGCCGGACTCTGGCGGGCGACGGTGTACCTGCGCACTGCTCAGCCATTCGCGCCGGTGGTCAGGCCTGGCGGATGCGGGCTCCTTCGATGCCGAGGGCGGCGAGGGCGGTGCCGCGGATGCCGGCGGCGTCAAGGCCGGCGGCGGCGACCATGCGCTCGGGCTTGTCCTGATCCACAAAACGGTCGGGCATGGTGAGGGTGCGCACCTTGAGGCCGCGGTCGAGCGCGCCCTCGCGGGCCAAAAGCGCCAGAACGTGGCCGCCAAAGCCGCCGTCGCTGCCCTCTTCCACCGTGACCAACACCTCGTGCTCGCGGGCAAGGCGCAGGATGAGATCAGCGTCCAGCGGTTTTGCAAAGCGCGCATCGGCGACTGTGGTGGAGAGGCCGCGGGCGGCAAGATCCTCCGCCGCCTCCAGGGAGGCCGACAACCGGCTGCCGAACGAGAGGATCGCAACCGATGTCCCCTCCCGCACCACGCGGCCCTTGCCGATGGTCAGAATGTGGCCCTCTTCGGGCATGTCGACGCCCACACCCTCGCCCCGCGGATAGCGGAAGGCGATGGGCCCGCCATCATAAGCGGCGGCGGTGTGGACCATGTGGACAAGGTCGGCCTCATCGCCGGCCGCCATCATCACCATGCCTGGCAGACACGCGAGGTACGCAACGTCAAACGAGCCGGCGTGGGTCGAGCCGTCCGCCCCCACAAAACCCGCCCGGTCGATGGCAAAGCGGACCGGCAGCTCCTGGATGGCAACATCGTGCACAATCTGATCGTACGCGCGCTGCAAGAACGTGGAATAAATCGCGCAGAACGGTTTCATGCCCCCGGCGGCGAGGCCGGCGGCAAAGGTCACCGCATGTTGTTCCGCAATCCCCACATCAAACGTGCGCTCGGGGAAGGCTTTTTGAAAGATGTCGATCCCCGTGCCGGAAGGCATCGCAGCGGTGATCCCCACAATGCGATCATCGTTGCGCGCCTCTTCGGTCAATTGTTGACCGAAGACTTTTGTGTAGCTCGGCGCGTTTGAAACGCCTTTGGACTGCTTTCCGGTGATGACGTCAAACTTTGAGACGCCATGATACTTGTCGGCCGAGTTCTCGGCCGGCGCGTAACCTTTGCCCTTTTGCGTCACCACGTGGACGAGGATCGGCTTGTTGTGCGTGTCACGCACGTTGCGCAAAACGGGCAACAAGTGGTCAAGATTGTGCCCGTCGATCGGGCCGACATAGTAAAAGCCGAGCTCTTCGAAGAGCGTGCCGCCCATGGTGATGGACTTTGCAAACTCTTCCGCCCGCGCCGCGCCCCGCTCCACAAAGCGCGGCAGGTGGCGCACAAGGCCTTTCATCGCATCGCGGAGCGTGGTGTAGGGCTCTCCGGAGGCAAGCCTTGCGAGATAAGCGGACATGGCGCCGACCGGCGGCGCGATCGACATGTCGTTGTCGTTGAGGATGACGGTGAGCCGCGCATCGCGGGTGCCGGCGTTGTTCATCGCCTCATAGGCCATGCCGGCGCTCATCGCCCCATCGCCGATGACGGCAATCACCTCATTGTCGCCGCCCAAAAGGTCCCGCGCGGTCGCAAAGCCGAGGCCCGCGGAAATGGAGGTGGAGGAGTGGGCCGCGCCAAAGGGGTCGTATTCGCTCTCGGATCGCTTGGTGAAACCGGAGATGCCGTTGCCCTGGCGCAGCGTCGTCATCCGCTCGCGCCGGCCGGTGATGATCTTGTGGGGGTAGCACTGGTGGCCAACGTCCCAAATCAAAACGTCGCGCGGGGTGTCAAACACGTAGTGCAGCGCGGTGGTGAGCTCCACCACGCCGAGCCCCGCGCCAAGGTGGCCGCCGGTGACCGACACCACCTCAATCAGCTCATCGCGAAGCTCATCGGCAAAGGCGCGGAGGTCTTTTTCCGGCAGGGCACGGAGGTCTTTTGGGCTTGTGACCCGGTCCAGCGTTCGGCGCACGACAGACCCTCTTGTCATTAGAAGTTGTCAACATTAGTGGACACAGCGCGCCGACGCAATCGGGGCGCCACACAGCACGACGGACACCGGCGCTTTACGCCAAGCCGGCCGCGGAAAAAATGCGGAATTGCTGTGGCGTTCTGTCTCGCGATAAAAGTCTAAATTGACCGGCCGAGCACACTCAGCCAATTGCGGTGGGTGATGTTGGCAATCAAATCATCGCCGTAGCCGGCCACCTTCATGGCGGCCACAAGGTTGGGCAGACCCGCCGCATCGCCAATGCCGGCCGGCACGAGCGCGCCGTCAAAGTCAGATCCGAGCGCAACCCCATCAGGCCCCAGCTTGTTGAGCATATGGTCAAGGTGACGCACCATCACCTCAAGGGGCGTGTCGGCCGCCCGGCGCCCATCGGGCCGCAGGAAAAATGTTGCAAAGTTGAGCCCCACCACGCCGCCCGTGTCGCGGATGGCGTCCATCTGCGCATCGGTGAGGTTGCGCGACACGGGGCAGACCGCGTGCGCGTTGGAGTGGGTCGCCACCAGCGGCGCGGTGCTGTACCGCGCCACATCCCAAAAGCCCTTTTCGTTCAGATGGCTGACGTCGACCATGATGCCAAGTTGATTGCACGCCTTCACCAGCGCGACGCCCCGCTCGGTGAGCCCGCCGCCAATGTCGGGCGAGGAGGGAAAGCGGAACGGCACGCCCTCGCCAAAGATGGTCGGCCGGCTCCACACAATGCCGAGCGAGCGCACGCCCGCGGCATAAAGCACATCAAGCTCGTCAAGATCACGGCCAATGGCCTCGGCCCCCTCAAGGTGGAGGACCATGGCAAAGGCGCGGTCGGCAAAGGCGCGGTCAATCTCTGCGCGGCTTTTGCAAATGGCGACCGCGCCGGCCGAGGCGCGCGCGATGCGAAAGGCGATCGCCAGCTGGCTCATGGTCATGGTGAGCGCGCGTTCGTGGCGCTGGCCGGCAATGTCGGCCGCGCCCACCGCGTTCCCCTCACCGGTCGTGCGGGAGTGGCCAGGGTCGGGCACGAAGGTTGCGAAAATGCCGCCGCGCAGGCCGCCCCGCTGGGCGCGCCCAAGGTCGATGTGGCCTTCCGTGCCCTCGCCCAAAAAGCTGCGGCCGGTGCGATCCCGCCGGTAAAGGCGCAGGAGCACATCGTTGTGGCCGTCGAAAATGGTGTGCATCCCGCTACCCCCCGTCCCGCGCCGCTTCGATCCATGTGAGGGCGTTCTCCCCGCCGTCCACCCCCGCCGCCTCAAGAAAAGCCGCGCCAAAGCCTGAAAGCGCCGCACGCCAGGGCGCCCGATCCACCGCAACCGCCCGCGCACCATCGGCCCCAACCCGCGCCATCGCGGCGGCCTGCTCAGCCTGCGCGCGCGCATTGAAGGCGGCGGCCGCCTCCCGCGCGGCGCGGTCGATGAGCGCCCGGTCACCGTCGGACAGGGATGCGATGAAGGCGGCGTCAAAGTACACGACGCCAATCGCCCAAATATGCGCGGTTTCGCTGAGCACAGGGGCAACCTCGTGGAGTTTTAGCGCCTCATAGCCGGACATTGTCATATCCATCATGTCCACCGCCCCGCGCGAGAGGGCCGCATACGCCTCGGTGATGGGAAGCGCCGTCGGCCGCGCGCCAAGGTGGCGCCACAGGGCCACATGAAGGTCGCTCTGCAACACGCGCATCGTGCGGCCTGACACCTCGCCGGGCGCGGCAAAGGCGTCCGGCCCGATCAGATGGCGCGCGCCAAAGGTGATGAAGGCGGGCACATAAAACCCCTCATCGGCGTAGGCTGCCACAAGGGTTTGGCCGAGGGGGCCGGCAAGGGCTCGGTCAATGTGCGCCGGCCCATCGAACTGAAAGGGAAGGTCGAGCACTGCGCCAAGGGGCACCCAGGTGGAAAGGTTTGCCACCGTCGACAGCGCGCCGCTGATGGTGCCAAGGCGCACGCCCTCCGCCTCTTCCTTCTCGCCCCCCAGCGCACCGCCGATCACAATGCGAACATCAAAGGCGCCGGGCCGTTCTGCCTCCAGCGTTTTGGCAAAATCGTCCCAAAACAGGGTCTGCGGCTTGCCGGGGCCATATTGGGAGGTGACCACCAAGCGCTCGGCCGCCACCGCCGGCAGCGCCAGAAAGAGTGCAAACAAGACGGCAAGACGCGTCAAACAAAACCCCCACCAACAAATGGCACCGCCGCAACCAAGAAAAGCGCTCCAAGGAGCGCCAGGAGAAACGGCACCAGCGCCACGAAGACGCCCATCCCGGCCCCCGCAGCCTCCGCCGCCACCAGCGCCAAGACCCCAACAGGCGGCGTCAGCCCCCCGATGAGGAGCGCGATGGTGACCACAAGCGCGGCGTGGATCGGCCCCACCCCCGAGGCCACCAACGCCGGCACCAGGCTCGGCATGAAGAGAAGGATTGCAGCGCCCGCGTCAAGCACGGCGCCAACCAGAAGCGCAAGGCCAACGGCCGCACAAAGCGCCGCAAACGGCCCAAGGGTTGCGAGGAGCGCGCCAGGGTCCACCCCTTCCAGCGCAAACAAGGTGGCAACGGGGGCCGCAGCGCCGATGAGGAAGAGGATCGCCGCAGCGTCCCGCCCGGCAGCGCCGGCCGCTGCGAGGATGGCCCGCCCCCCGCCCTTGCGCGCGGCGAAGACCATGGCGAGCGCAACGGCCACCACGCCAATCTCCACCGGCGTTGCAATGCCAAACCGGAGCACTGCCACCAGCAGCAAAAACAGAGCCAGAAACGGCCACAGGGCGCCCGCGGCCGGCTGAGGCGGTGCAGCGGGCGCCGGCGGGGCCCGCAAACGCGCCGCCAGCACAAGGCTGAGCGCAAAGACGGGCGCGGCGATCGCCCCCGCAAGCCACAGGTCACCCACCGAAAGATCGGCGGCGGAGGCGGCCAACAAGAGCGCGATCGACGGCGGGACGATGTTGGGAAGGATTGCCCCCGCAGCGCTGACGGCCGCGGCCCGGGCGGGCGTGTCGCCATTTTCGACCATGGCGGGGGTGAAGAGCCGGGCCGAGGTTGCCGCATCCGCAAGGCTTGAGGCCGACACCCCGCCCATAACAAGGCTTGCGCCAATGTTGGCCGCGCCGAGCCCCCCGCGCCGCGCCCCAACAAGGCGGCGCACGGCAACGGCAATGGCCTCCGCAATCCCCGCCCGCACCATCAGCGCGGCCGCAAACACAAAAAGGGGCACTGCAATCAACACACTCAGGCTCACCCCGCGCACAAAGGTTTGCGCAAGGGCAGCGTCCGACAAGCGCCCGGGTGCCAGCGCCACCGCCGCCATCAGGGCAAGCGCCACCGGCACGCGAAGCGCAAGGAGCGCGCAAAACACCAGCGCGCCCCCCCAAAACGGAAGCGCCGGCCATGGCACCAGCGCCAGCGCCCCGCCCAACGCAACAACAAGCGCCATCCGCCACCGACGCGCGAGCGCCACACACGCCGCAAGCCCGATGAGTCCCGCCAAAAGCCCGTAGCGCAGCCCGGCGGAAAGGCCGAGCACCGCCTCGCGCCCGCCCACCCGCTCAGCCGCCGCCAGACAGCCAACGCCAAGCGTCACCATCGCAAACGCTGCCACCATCGCCGAGACCGCGCCCTGCGGCGGGCGCAACAGCGCGGCCACTGCCAAAAGCGGCAAGCACCACACCGCAAAAACGTTGGCCCCCACCAGCGGAAGGCCCGCAAGGCGCCCCACCACGTTCAGAGCAACCGCGCCGGTGATCGCGGCGAGCGCGACCCCCGCCACCAGCGCACCGAATTTGTCCGTAGATGCAAAGGCGGTGACGTCGTTTGGCATCAGCCCGCCATCAGCAATACCGCCGTGCGGTGCCCGCCAACGGGTGCCCAGCAACCGGGCGCGGCCACCGCCCATCGGGCGCCACTGCAACCGGAGGCCTTCGTGTCAAACCAGCGCGCGGGCCGGCGTGGAGCGGGGGCAAGGGCCGAACGAAAAGCTGCGTTAGGAACCGTCATGGCCGGTGAAGGGTCGTCACCGTCGCGCCGGTCCCGATCAGGGCGACCGCCGCCTCAGTCACAAAAAGGCCGTGCTCCACCACGCCCGCAATCGATGACACTGTCGCAGCCACCGCCGCCGGATCATCGATTGCGCCAAAGGGGCAGTCGAGCACAAAATTACCGTTGTCGGTGACCTTCGTGACGCCATCCACCACTCGCAATAAAGGCCGCACGCCGAGCGCGCGCTCAATGCGCGCCGCCGTTACCCCCCAGCCAAAGGGCACCACCTCCACCGGGAGCGGAAAGCGGCCGATGACGTCGACGCGCTTGGCCCCATCCACAATCACCACAAAGCGGGACGCCATCTGCGCCACCATCTTTTCGCGCAACAGCGCGCCCCCGCCGCCCTTGATGAGGCATAGGTTGCCGTCCACCTCATCGGCGCCATCCACGGCAAGGTCGACGGCGGTGGGGACACTCGCCGTCGTCATGTCGCAAAGCGGGAGGCCTTCTTCGCGGGCGAGCGCCTCGGTGCGGGTGGAGGTGGCGACCACGGCGGCGATCGAGAGGCCCTCGCGCACCCGTGCGCCGAGCAGCGCCACAAAGCGTGCCGCAGTCCGGCCCGTGCCAAGGCCAAGGCGCATCCCCGGCTCCACAAGCGCAAGGGCCGCGCGGGCCGCGTTCTCCCGCTCGCGCGCAACAGGCTCATCCATTGGCGTCTCCTTCATCGCCACTTCGTCGCCCCGGTGTCCTGAAGGAAGGCTGACGCCGGCGCAATCGTGCGCTAGGCTCTGCGGTGGTGATCCGCGCCACAACGGCGCCCCACAAGGCCCCTCCCATTGCGCATCGTCCTCCACATCGGCGCCACAAAAACTGGCAGCTCCGCCCTTCAAATCATGCTCGATGGGGCGCGGGAGGCGCTGGCGGAGAGCGGTGTGCACTATAGTGCGCTTGGCGTGGTGCGCGGCGCCCATCACCTGTTGGCCGCCGCCATCCACCCCAACGCCTGGCGCATGCACACGGCCGACATCCCCGACGATCGCGCGGGCTTCTACGAGGCGATGGCGCGCCAGATGGTGGCCGATGCCAAGGCGGCCGGCGCCCACACCCTCTTGATTTCGAGCGAGTATTTTTGGGGCACTTTTGAGCGTGACCTTCACCGGCGGATGGCAGCCCCGCTGGGCAACCACCCGATCGAGGTTTTGGCGTTTACGCGCGCCCCCACCGAGTGGGCGGCCTCCAGCTATTTGCAGGCGCTGAAGGGCGGCGAACAGCGGGACTTTGCCACCTACTTCAAAGAGGTGTTGGCGCCATGGGGCAGCGGCCTGTTTGCGTTCCGCGTTATCCAGCGCCACACACTGTTGCTCCCGGCGCGCAGCGTCACAACGGTGGACTATGGCGCGGCAAAAGCGGACGTCTTTGCCGCCGCGATGGCCGCGCTCGGGGTCAATGTGCCCTCGCCCCCAGGGCGGCAGCGGGTGAACCCCTCCCCGGGCCTCTCGGACATGAAGGCGCTGCTTGCGGTCAACCGTTCGGCCGGCAGCGCAGAAGAAAAGGCCGAGGGGCGCGCGGCCGTCATGCGCCGCCTCACCCCCGGTGAGCGGGCCGATGCCCTCCTCACCGATGACCAACGCGCCGAAATCGTCAGGCTGACGATGCCATCGGCAGCGCTTCTGGCGGCCCACTTTCCGCCGCCCGCGAAAAGTGCTCCACCAGCGGATGCACCGTCTTAAGGCCGGCCGTTACGGGCTTGTCCCAAAGGGCTTGGCGGTCAATGGCAAGGAGCGCATCGTTGACGCCCACAGGATCCTCGATCAACCGCCGATCAAGGATTTCCGCCCGGCCATAGGCGCGCGCCCGCTCCGCCTGCGCCCCAAGGTCGAACGTTACCACAGGCAGCGCCATCGCGATCGCCACCGAGACGGTATAAACATATGTCTCCGGCCAGATGGACGTGTTGAGATAAAAGTCGGGCTCTAGCGCGCGCACTTTTTGGGTTGCGTCAAAGTCGCCGTGGTAGCGCCCGTGGACCGTAAAATTCGGCGCGCCGTTGCGCAGCTCATCGCTGGAAATATACCCCACCAAATCAATATGAATTGGGAGCGACCGGCGCCGAATGTCCCGCACCATGGCGGCCAGAAGGTTGGCGCCCTTGTGGGAGCCGATGGCGCCGACGACGGCCACCCGCAACACCTCGCGTCGCGGCGGCCGCTCCATGGGCACAACGTCGGAAAGGTGCTGCTCGGCGTGGGGCTGCACCTTCACCTTTGCCACATCCGCAAGGCGCCGGGCCCGGAGCGCGGCCGCCTCAGAGGGTGCGCTCACCACATCCGCCCGCGACAGGTATGTTTTGAACCGGGCGCGCCAATCCTCAATGCGCACCCACTCGTAGGAGGCGTTGGTGGCCGCAAGGCAGGGCACGCAGCGGCTGGCGTCCGACTCCCCGCAATAGCGCTCCTCCGCGTCCAAAAAGGTGATGCGCGGGCACAGCGGCTGATGGTCGTGCCACACATGCCAATAGGGCCGCGCGGAGGATTCTAGCGCCTCCATCAGGCGCGCGATGGAGGGCACGGTGAGCCCCGCGAACGAGTTCATGTGAACAAGCTCCGGGTCCAGCATCTCGATTATGTCACCCAGCGAATCCTTGTGCCGCTCCACATTCAGCGCCTCAAGGTTTGGCAGATAAGGCAGCTCCTGCCCGTCAAACCGCGCAATCTGAACAAAGCCCCGCTGCTTGGTCTGCAGCACAATCCCCCGCGCCACCACATCCATGAGCCCCGCCTGCATGAAGGCGTTGCGGGTGTAGCTGAGATAACTCTCGATCCCCCCGCCCCGCGTGTGGGAAAAAAACAGGATCGAGGCGCGGCCAATGCTTTCCCGCAAGCGCGCCACATCAAGCTTGATGCGCGAGGGGAGCGCCGGGTCGGCCGTGTGGTGGCGCCGCACGCGGTTGGCATAGTCGGGGTGTTTGCCAGCAAGGCGGGCCTGGGCCTTGTCAGACCGCGCCTTGGCCGATGGGCCAAACGAGGTCGACCCGTAGTGTTTGACGTAGACCCCTGTGGCGAGGACGTTGCGGTAGCCCTTCTTGAGGGCGCGCATGCAAAAATCGCACTCTTCACCGTAGCCGATTCCGAAGGTCTCGGCGTCGAAGAGGCCCACCTCGTTGAGCGCGGTGCGCCGGAAGGCCATGCAAAAGCCAATCCCGGTGGGCACATCCACCACCGTGCCCCCATTTGCGCGATGGGCCAGCACGTCAACGGTGGCGGACGGCACCTCCAGCTCAAAATTGTTGTCCACCGAAAAGTTCGGATAACTCGCAATGGTCGCGTTGTTGGAGAGCGGCGTCACCGTTGCGATCGACGGGTCCTCCCGCAACGGGGCGAGCACACGGTCGAGCCACCCGTCAAACACCATCACGTCCGAGTTGAGAATCACCACATCCCGGTGAGGGTGCGCCTCAAAGCCCCGGTTGACGCTGCGCACAAAGCCGCGGTTCTTCTTGTTGGTGATGAGCCGGATGTGGCCACTCTCAGCCAGCGTTTCCAAAAGCTTGGTCACCGGCGGCTCGGGCGAACAATCGTTCACCACCACCACCTCAAAGGCCGTCTCGCAGGGCGCGGTCAAAACGGTGGCGAGGGTGATCGCGGTGTGGTGCAGGCTTTTATAGACCGGGATCACCACGTCGACGCCTGGCCGCGAGGGCGGGTCGATCACCCGCTTGGGCATGGCCATGAACGCATCGTGGCTCGGGATCGGCGGCAGGTCCAAATTGTCGCTAGGCGTCTCAAGGCTGCGCACCCGTGTGCCCGACACGATCGCGATGCGCCCCTCGCTCCGCCCGTAGCGCAGATAGTGTTCGAACGGGTTGATCTTGGCCTCGGCCACATCGCCATAAAGGTTAAGGTAGGCGGCGGTGGAGAACTCTTCGTTCGGGTCTTTGCCCTGTTTCCAGCCGCGGACCATGTAGTGCCACACGGGGTCAATATAGAGCCCGCGCACGTCGGCGTAGCGGTCCAAGTAAAACCCGTGGTCGAAATCGGCTTTGAGAAGTTTATAGGTGTGCCAGTTGGTGCGCGGGCGGCGCAACCACAGCGCGTTCAGGTAGGCCGACTTTGGCTTCCAGTAAAGAGGCAGGCCGAGGCGGATGTAATGCCAAACAAACGGCAGACCAAGCTTGCGAAATCGCCCTAGCACGGTGCTCGCCCCCCACCGCGCGGTGGGACCGCCTCACCCCCCGATACGCCGCAGCGCCGCCCCCAGGCCAGGGCCGGCGCCAAAGCCCCGAAGGCACACGAACGAACAGGGCAGCGCGCGCGTCTTTGCATCGCACAACGCGTTATACGCACAGCGCCCGCGCTTCAAGCCGCGCGGGCGCTGGATGCGACGTCCGTCAGGCAGCGCGCAAGTCCACCACGGCCGGCGCGGGCTTTTGCGCGTTCGCCCGCCCATCTTGCGGGCTCAGCGCCCCCGCCCAACGCTGGGTCTGGATGAGCTGGCGCACCACCGCCTTGAGGTCCTGGATGATGGTGCGCGTTGTCTGCGACACCGGCCGCTGGGAGGATGTGGCGAGCACGAGCTGCCGCGCCAGCTGCGGCGACCCAATGGGCGTTGTGGCAAACGCGCCAAAGCTCTCGGCCGCCATCCCCTCCGGTTGGACGGTCATGCCGCTCCCCTCCTCCAGAAGACGGCGGGTCGCCTCGTGGCAGTCCATCTCATAGCGCACGTTGAGGGAGAGCCGCTCCTGCGCGGTCGCCCGCTCCAGCTGGATGCGAAGCCCGTGGATGCGCCGCGGCAACACCAAAGGCAGCGTGCAAAGGTCGGCAAGGGGGATCGTCTCGCCGCCCCGGCGATCGCCCACCAGCACCAGGCGCTCGCGCATCAGGGGTTCTGTCAAAAAGTGCTGCGTGCGCGTCGCATCGTGAATGATGGCAATGTCGAGAAGGCCGTTGGAGAGCCACTCGTTCACAGTGCCGGAAAAGCCGGCGGTGAACTCGAGCACCAACTCGGGATGGGATTTTGCGACCTTGGCCAAAAGCGGCGGCGCAATCATCTGAACGACGCTCGGCATCGACCCGATGAGGATGGTGCCACGGGCAACGCCGGCCTGCTCGCGCACATCGTCTTTGGCCATGCGCACCGAATCGAGGATGGTTTGCGTGTGGTGATAAAGCTGTTGGCCGGCCTCCGTCAGCGTCACCCCCCGCCCATTGCGGAAGAAGAGCGGCGTTCCGAGGGTTTCCTCAAGGTTGGCGATTTGCCGGCTGACGGCCGGTTGCGCCACTGACATGGCCGCGGCCGCCCGGGAGACGCTGCCTGCGTCTGCGACACGCTTGAAGTAGCGAAGCTGCTTGAACTCCATACTCGAATACCCTCACGCTTTGACGAGAAACGCTCCTCTGACAAGGACCGGGCGCGAAGGGTTTTGGAAGAGTGCGCCCGGACGCGGGCCAATCGGATGCGACCGGTGGTTCGCATGTGGAGGGCAGGCCGCCGCGGCGGACAAGCGGTGCGTTCACAAACGCCCGTCGACCCCACCGGGGGCCGACCACTCCGTGACAATGGTTCTAGCGCGGGAAGGTGGTGCGAGGGTTGCGCTTTGCCTCACAACCCGTAACGGGCAAAAAGCGCATCGGTGCGCGCGGCCCCAAAAAGATCCTCCGCCTGCAACCCCAGCCGCCGCCGCAACAACGAGGGCCGCGCCGCCGGCATCACCCGAAGGCGCACCTTCTCGCCATACCGCTCCCGCAACACCGCGCGGGCATTGCCGAGCCCATCAATCAGCCCGAGCGGAAGCGCGGCCGTCCCCGACCAAAAGCGGCCTGAAAAAATCTCAGCGTTGTCGGCCAGCTTGTCACCCCGCCGCCCCTTCACCTGGCCGATGAACGCGTCGTGGATGTCGCCCTGCACCGCCTTCAGGATTTCAATGTCTCGCGCCTTCTCCGGTTGAAAGGGGTCAAGCACCGACTTGCTTTCCCCGGCGGTATACACCCGCCGCTCCACCCCAACCTTGTCCAAAAGGTCCACAAAGCCGAACGAGGCGCTAATCACGCCAATGGAGCCCACGATGGAGGTGGCATCAGCAATGATCTCATCCGCAGCGGTCGCGAGCCAATAGCCGCCGGAGGCCGCCACATCCTCCACAAACGCGATGACGGGCCGGTCTTTCTCCTTTGAAAGCGCCTCAATCCGCCCCGCAATCAGCGAGGATTGCGCCGGTGAGCCGCCGGGCGAGTTGATGATCAGCGCCACACACGGCGCCTTCATGGCAAACGCGCGGGCAAGCGGCAGCTCAACGGTGGCCAGCGACAGCCCCGGCCGCAGCGCCGACCCCATCCCAATCGCGCCCGACAGGCGCACAACGGGGATGTTGACCCGCGATCGCCGAAACAAACCCATAAAAGTCTCCGTGTCAGGCCGTGGTGCGGCCGTCCAAAAGGTCTTTGATGGCGCAAAGGTCCCGCCAAGCGAGCTTCTTTTCCGCCGGTTGCCGCAACAGATAGGCCGGATGGAAGAGCGCGCGCGCCGGCAGCGACACCGCGTCATCCTCGTATCTCAAAAATTTGCCCCGAAGGCGCATGATGCCCTGCTCGGCCCGCAGCAAGAGCTTGGCCGACGGCCCCCCCAGCGGCACCACCACCTTTGGCGACACCAGCGCAATCTCCCGCCGCACAAAGGGCTCGCAGGTTGCGGTCTCAATGGGGCTCGGCGTGCGGTTTTCGGGCGGGCGCCAGGGGATGACGTTGGTGATATAAACCTCATGCCGCGAATAGCCGAGGGCGGCCACCATCTTCTCCAACAGTTCGCCGGAGCGACCCACAAAGGGGCGGCCCTCACGATCCTCGTCCCGCCCCGGCGCTTCGCCGATGAACATCATCGGCGCGCCCACCGGCCCCTCGCCCGGGCACATGGCCCGCGCCGTCTCCTTCAGCGGGCAGCCGGTGAAGGCGGCCATTGCCGCGTGCAGGTCGGCCAGCGTCTGCGCGCCCGCGGCAAGGCGGCGCGCGTCACCCACCTCGTCGTCTTCCTGTGGGGCGGGGGCGGCCGGCACAGCGGGCGGGGGCGCCAAAACCTCCTCAAATCGGTTCTGCGGCGTTTCGTAGAGGTGGTGGGTGACGCCGCAATCGGCGTAAAACGCCATGAGGGGGTTTGCGGGGCGATCGCGCACGGTGGTTCAAACCCTTTTGGACAACACGCGTTTCAAACCTACCGCAAGTTGGCAACGCGAAGGGGGAAAGAATGGCTGAGCGCGAGCGCATGGACTTTGACGTGGTGATTGTGGGCGCGGGCCCCGCCGGCCTTGCGACCGCCATTGCGCTGCGAGACGCTGCCCCCGACGCCACCATCGTCGTGGTGGAAAAAGGGTCTGAGGTCGGCGCGCACATCCTGTCCGGCGTTGTGGTCGACCCCTCCGGGCTCGACCGCGTCACCCCCGATTGGGCGAGCGACCCGGACTTTCCGCTCACCACAACGGTCACCCGCGACCGGTTTGCGCTGCTCGGCCCCGCCGGCGAAATGGCGATCCCCAACGCGCTGATGCCGCCGCTGATGTCCAACCACACGAGCCGCATCGGCTCGCTGTCGGACCTTACAAAATGGCTCGCCGCCCGGGCGGAAGCGGCCGACATCGAAATCTACCCTGGCTTTGCCGCCACCGAGCTTTTGATCGAGAACGGCGCCGTCACCGGCATTGCCACCGGCGACATGGGCCTTCTGGCCGACGGCACCCCCGGCCCCAACCACGAGCCTGGCATGGAGCTTGGCGCCAAATACGTCGTCCTCGCCGAAGGGGTGCGCGGCTCCCTCACCAAGCAGGCGATGGCGCAATTTGGCCTTGCCGAGGGCCGCGAGCCGCAAAAGTTCGGCCTTGGCATGAAAGAGCTTTGGCGGGTGGACGATGCCGTCTTTGAGCCCGGCCTTGTGCAGCACACCATGGGTTGGCCGCTCGGCAAAGGCACCGGCGGCGGCTCGTTCATGTACCACTTTGGCGACAACCTGATGTCCCTCGGCTTCGTGGTGCACCTCAACTACAAAAACCCGCACCTCGACCCGTTCATGGAGTTCCAGCGCTTCAAAACCCACCTTTCCATCAAACCGTATCTTGAAGGCGCAAAACGGGTCGGTTACGGCGCGCGCGCCATTTCCGAAGGCGGCTTCCAATCGGTGCCAAAGCTTGCCTTCCCCGGCGGGTGCCTGGTGGGCTGCGGGGCAGGCTTTGTGAATGTGCCGCGCATCAAAGGCACCCACAACGCCATGCAATCGGGCGCGGAGGCGGCCGCCCACATTGCCGCTGCCCTTGCCGACGGGAGGGCCAACGACAACCTTACCGCCTACGACGAGGGCTGGCGCGAAGGCCCGGTCGGGCGCGATCTTTACCCTGTGCGCAACGCAAAGCCGCTTTGGTCGAAATACGGCATGCTGGGTGGCCTTGCCGCCGCCGCGCTCGACATGTGGACCCACACCCTCTTCAACCGCTCCCTCTTTGGCACCGTGGGCCATGGCGGGGCCGACCACGAGGCGCTCCAGCCGGGCGCCAAAATGACGCCGATCAAGTATCCCAAACCCGATGGCATCATCACCTTTGACCGCGCATCCTCGGTGTACTTGTCCAACACCAACCATGAGGACAATCAGCCCGTTCACCTCAAGGTGAAAGACCTCGACCTCCAGATGACGTCGGAACTTTCGGTCTTTGCGGCCCCCTCCTCGTGCTACTGCCCGGCGGGCGTTTATGAGTGGGACCTTGCCGGAGAGGCGCCGCGCTTTGTGATCAACGCGCAAAACTGCGTTCACTGCAAAACCTGCGACATCAAAGATCCCAACCAAAATATCACCTGGGTGCCGCCGGAGGGTGGCGGCGGGCCCAACTACCAGGGTATGTGAGAGCGGCGAATGGGAGAGGTTTGATGGCTGCCGGCGCAACCCCGCTGTTTCACAATGAGCCTGGCGTGCGAAAGGTGCGCATCGGGTCCAAACGCTTCATGTGCATGGGCGCGCTGCCCCCGTTCGACCATCCGCACGAGTTTTTGGACATGGGCGGCGACACCGAAGCCATCTGCCCCTACTGCTCCACGCTTTACGTCTTCGATCCCTCGCTCGCGGCGGGCGAGGCGGACCCGCCGGAGTGCGTTGCCACCGTAACGGCTGTGCGCGGCGCGGCGTAACCGCCCCAAAATGCCAACGTTTGCCATTGTGGGCGGCGGCATTGCCGGCCTTGCCGCGGCCCTTGCGCTCGCGCCGCTGGGCCCCGTGCGCGTCTTTGAGCGGCGCTCGGCGGAGGCGGCCAACGCGGGCGCGGGGATCCAGCTGTCGCCCAATGCCATAAAGGCGCTGCGGGCGATTGGCGCGGCCGACGCGGTGGAGGCGGTGGCAACCGCGCCCCAAGGCCTCACGGTCCAAACCGCCGGCCGCCGCACCCCCAACGTGCGCCTTGCCTATGATGCCGCCCTCCTTGCCCGCTACGGCGCGCCGTACCGCACCGCCTCCCGCAGCGCGCTCCACGGCGCGCTCCTCTCCGTGGCGGCCGCCCACCCCGCCATCACCCTCATCACCGACACGCCCATCACCCGCCTCAGCGGCACGGCAACCGGCGTTGCCCTTGGCGATGGCGAAGCGGACTTTGTGGTGGTGGCCGACGGGGTAAACTCTGGCCTGCGCCGGGCGCTTTTGGGGGACGGGGCCCGGGAAGCGCCGCACATTGCCTGGCGGGGCATTGGCGCCGTTCCCGGCAACGACACAACGCTCACCATGGCCGACGGCCTCCACGTCGTGCGCTACGCCCTTTCCGATGGGCGCGACAATGTGGTGCTGATTGCGCCGCGACGGGTGCGTCACCCCGATGCGCTCGCCGGCCGCCCCATCGCCAAAACCCTTGGCTTGGTGAGTGGGTGGACGCCCTGGCCCCTCTCCGTGCAACCCCGCCACCGGTATGGCTTTGGCACGATCGCCTTTGCCGGCGACGCCGCCCACGCGATGCTGCCCTTCCTCGCCCAAGGGGGGGCAATGGCGCTGGAGGATGCGGCGGTGCTGGCCGCCTCTGTCCGCCGCCACGGCGCAACGCCCGCCGCCACCGAGGCCTACGCCGCCGCGCGCGCGCCCCGCACCAAACGCATGGCCAGCCAAAGCGATCGCCAAGGTTTTGTTTATCACCTGCCGATGCCGCTCTCCTACGCGCGCGATCTTGCCATGCGCCGCCTCGGCCCCGCCGGCATTTTGTCGCGCGTTGACTGGATCTATGGCTGGGCGCCGCCGGAGGGTTAGGCGGCCGCAGTCCCTTCCGCAGAAAGGCGGGCCGCATCGGCGCGCACCCGGGCCACCATCGACGCAAGGCCGTTGGAGCGCTGGGGCGTCAAATGCTCATCAAGCTGGAGGCGGCGCAGGTACGCCTCCACGTCGAGCGCGGGCACCTCGCCAAGGGGGCGGCCCTCGTAAAACGCGGTGAGGATCGCAACGAGGCCGCGCACGATCATGGCATCGCTGTCACCGGTGAGGCCGAGCGTGCCGTCCTTGTCGAACGTGCGCAGCCACACCTGGCTCACGCAGCCCTCCACCCGGGTGGCGTCGGTCTTCAACGCGTCGGGAAACCCGTCCAGCGCTTTGCCAAGCTCGATCACGTAGCGGTAGCGCTCTTCCCAATCGTCGATGAACTCGAACGCGTCCGCAATCTCCTCGTGGCGCATCAAAACCCCCTCCTCGCCCCTCACCACATAGGGATTTTAAGCGGTGGGGCGATAGGTGGCATCGCCCCAGTGGACCATGCGCTCGCCCGTGCCGCGCATCGCGTGCCCAAGGCCGTAGTGGGAGGCAAGCCGGTCAAGGGCAAGCCCCAGGACGAGCTTGCCCGAGCGGGCCGGCCAGCCAAGGCGCTTTTCGGCCGCCTCAATGCCCAACTCATCGCAGCACACCGCCACCAGAACGTCCGCAAGGCCGGGGCCGACGGCGCCCAGCGCGCCCATCACCCGGCGCCGCGCCGCGCTCGCCCCTTCCGACACCGAGAGCCCGTCGCGCCGCTTGCCGCCGCGCACGCCCGACGCATCCCACGATTGGGTGACCGAGGGGCCCGCGTGGCCGCGGCGATGGTCGCTCGCCAGCCGCTCCCCCGCCTGGCGCTGGACCCTGTTCACCAGGGGGCGACCCCTGCCGTCCTTGCGCCGCGCCAGGAAGGCGAGCGGGCTTTCCGCCGCATTGGCCGCAACGGTCACGACCGCGCCCGCATCGACAATCGCGCGGGTTTCCATCTCCCGGTGCTGGGCGGCAAAGCCATCACCCTCCACCAGCGCGCGGCGAAGGGCGGCGGCGCCTGCGGCGGTGCGCCGCATCATGCCATCGTCCACCGCCACAAGATCGTCGGAGGCCAGCTGCACGACGTCTTTGGGCGAGAGGTTCGCCTCGCTGCCGCCGGCGCGAAGGTGGGCGCCACCGTCCGCGTCGAGGGCAACGGTGCGTGTACTCAGAAGGCGCAGGGCCCGCATGGTCGATTTCATCATTGCGCAGGCTCCACCAGGCGACAGCCCTCCACGGCCGCCAGCCACTGGTGGAGCGTGTCCTCCACCGTCTGGACCAGCTTATCCACCTCGGCATCGTCCCGCCGGTCCTCCACCACACGGCAGGCGTGGGCGGCTGTGGTGCGGTCGCGGGAAAACACTTGTCCCGCCTCCGTCAGCGACCAGCCAAACGTCACGTGGGCCACGTACATCGCAATTTGCCGCGCAAAGGCCACCGGTGCGGTCCGGCGGGTCTTGGCCGCCAGCTCCTCCACCGGAAGGTCGAGGGCGGCGGCAACCGTCACCTCAATCATTTTCCGGACCGTGGGCCGGTCTACGCCTCGCCGTGCCGGCACAGCCGTGCCCACGTCGATCCTCAAAAACTCACCGGGCTGCATCGCTGGCCTTCCCCTTAAGGCACCAATTCCTGACTACAATCTAAAGTTGGATAGAAAAGCGGGGATAACTTTACGGTGAGGGATGTCAACGATTGACTGAACGAATTCCACGATTTGGCCACATTGCCGCCGCACCGCCGCCGCACGTGCACCACTAATCCCCGCCCCGCAAACCCAACCTATCGTTGTGGCTCACAGGTGTTCGGGGGATTGCAGCGTGCGATCAGGTGGCAAGAGCGACATGGGTGCGGCGACGCGGGCGGTTCCGGGTCAAATGGAATCATCGGGTCGGGAAAAGCTGCACGCTTTTCAGACGGGCGCGCAGCGTGTCTGCGCCCCACTTTGCGCAGGACGCGCGCGTGCAGAGGGGTTGTTTCGCCCGCTCGGCCTCAGTGAGCTTCGCAAAAAGCTTCGGCGCGAGCGATGTTTCGCCCGCGCCGGTGACCAGCGTTATGACTTGGACCGGCATTTGTCGTTGGTGCGCCAGTTGCGCGCCGCCGGGGCCAGTTGAGGTTTTATGAGCTGGAGCGACCGCGGCCGGAGGGTTTTTTGCGCTGTTGGCCAAGGCCCATGCGCTTGGCAAGCTCGGAGCGTGCAGCCGCGTAGTTGGGCGCCACCATCGGATAGTCGGTCGGCAGGTTCCACCGGTCGCGATATTCTTCCGGAGACAGGTTGTAGTGCGTGCGAAGATGGCGCTTCAACGATTTGAATTTCTTGCCGTCTTCCAGGCAGATCAGATAGTCGGGTGTGATCGACTTTTTGATCGGCACGGCGGGCTTGAGCGGCTCGGGTTCCGGCTCGGGCTCCACGCCGTTGGTCTTTTGCAGCGCTGCATAAACTTCCGAGATCAGATTCGGAAGGTCGTGTGAAGACACGGAATTGTTGCTTACGTAAGCGGAAACGATCTCTGCGGCCAAATCGATTAGATTCGAATCATGCGCTTGATCGGACATTCGCCACCCATTCTTTGGTCTATGCTATCTTTTGAGGGCTTCGCCACACAAATCCTGCGCGATCGCCTCGTTCGACCTCCATCTATTCGATGTTTATGAAGGCTGCAAGATCCCGAGAGTCTGTTTCCGCCAGTATTTGGCGGTTCGCACAGTTGATGCCGCGGTGTTGTGAAGAAATGCGGCCGGTTTGCCTGGGTTTTGCGGAGCGTTAGCCCGTTTCGCCGTCACGGTCCTTCGAAAGCGCGTCGTAAACCGTCAAGTCGCAGGGCTGGTAGCCGACCATGTAGGCGGCGCGCGCAAGAAGGTGCGCGGAGATGGGCGCGGTCAGCAAAAAGAACACGACGCCCGCGAGCGCCCGCCACACCACATCGGTCTGCGCCGAATAGGCCGCAATCGCAATGAGAAGCACGCCAGAGCCCAGCGTACCGGCCTTGGAGGCGGCGTGGGCGCGCATATAAAGGTCGTTGAGGCGCAGAACGCCCACCGCCGCCACCAGCACGAAAAACGCGCCGATCAGGCACAAAACGCCCGTCACATAGAGCATCACCTCACTGCCCATCGCGCGCCTCCTCATCATCCCGCGCGAGGGACACATCCCCCCGCGCCAACACGAATCGCGCCAGCGCAATGGTCGACAAGAAGCCCACCAGGCCGAGCGCGATCGCAATATCCACATAAATTTCAAAGCCGGAGCGGATGCCGAACGCGGCGATGTAGCCGATCGCCACCGCCACCAGAAGATCGAGCGCCAGGATGCGGTCCGGCAGGCTCGGCCCTTTGATGATGCGAATCACGATCAGCACGAAGGCGAGCGTCAGGATCGCAAAGGTGATGATGAGCGCAATGTCGAGGAAGGCCTGTCCGCTCATGGGTGAAACACCTTCATAATGCGCCGCTCAAAACTTGCCTTGATGTCCCCCACAATCTCATTGGGGTCGTCCACATCGATGGCGTGGACGTAGAGCGTCTTGCGATCATCGCTGACGTCCATGGACAATGTCCCCGGCGTGAGGGTGATGAGGTTGGCAAGCAGCGTGATCTCAGCGTTGGTGGTGACGTCAAGGGGATAAGCCACGATCGCAGGCCGCAATTTGCGCCCCGGCGAGAGCACAATCACCGCAACGTTGACGGATGATTTGACAAGCTCGATCAGGAACGTGAGCGCGAGCCCCACCGCGCCCAAGAAGCGGCGGAAATGGGTGACCGTCCCCACCTGGTCGCGAATGAGGGCGAGCGACACGCCCGAGAGGACAAAGCCAAACGCAAGGTTGAGCGTCGTGAACGTGCCCGTGACCGCGCACCAGGCGATCGCGAGCATCACATTGACGAGGATGGTTGCCATGGCTCAGCCCCCTCCCAGCACACGGGTTTGGTAGGCGGCGGGGTCCAAAAGCCCGGCTGCGCCGACGCTTGCCGGCTCCACCACCACGGAAGGCAGGACGCCAAGCGCAATAATGACCACCACCAGCGCAATGGCGGAGGCCGCCCGCCCCGGCCCACCATCGGGCGCCACAACGCCCTCCCCGGCGGGTTTGAGGAAGATGAGCGCCCAGGTGCGGCCAACGGCGATGGTCGTCAAAAAGCCGCTCAGGATGACGCCAACGGTTGCAAGGGTGCCAAGGCCGCCCGCCCCATCAAGCGCGGCATCCACCAGCAGGAATTTTGGCCAGAAGCCGGAGAACGGGGGGAGCCCCGCCGCCGCAAAGCCCACAATCAAGAAAAGCGCGGCAATGAGCGCCCGGCTTGCATAAAGCCCCAACGCCTCGTGGAGCGCGATCCGCCCCGCGGAGGCCGCAAGGCCCAAAACGAGGAAAAGCGCCGTCATCACGAAAATGGAGTGGACTGCATAAACGATCGCGCCGGTGAAGGCTTTTTCAGTGCCAAGGCCAATCCCGATCAGCATCACGCCAATGCCCGACACCACCAGGAACGCGGCCATGCGCTTGGCGTCCACCTGGGCAATGGCGCAAAGCGCGCCGATGACGGCGGTCGCCGCCCCAAACACCAGGAGGAAGGGCAAGAACGCCGTCCCCTCATCGCCAAACAGCATGATGATGACGCGCAGGAGGCAATAAACGCCGACCTTGGTGAGAAGGCCCGCAAAGAGCGCCGACACGATGATTTTCGGCGTGTGGTAGGACGCGGGGAGCCAAAAGTGCAGCGGGAAGGCGGCCGCTTTCATGGCAAAGGCCATGGTGAAGAGGGCGCCGATGGTGAGGAGCGGTGCGGCATTCTCCTGCGCCAACACGGTGCGGATGTCGGCCATGTTGAGGGTGCCGGTGGCGCCGTAAAGCACGCCGACTGCGATGAGGAAGAGCGTTGTCGCGATGAGGTTGAGGACGCCGTATTTGACGGCGCCATCCATCTGCACCCGCTCACCGCCAAAGGCCATGAGGCCGAAGGAGGCGATGAGAAAGACCTCGAACCACACGTAGAGATTAAAAATATCCCCGGTGGAGAAGGCGCCGTTCACCCCGCACATGAGGAGGAGATAAAAGGCGTAAAAGCCGAAGGTGACGCCCTTTTCGTCAATCTCTTGGCGGGCATAGGCAAGGCCCAAAAGCCCCACCAGCGACGTGACGAGCACGAAAAGCGCGCCAAGCTGGTCCACCGCAATGACGATGCCGAAGGGTGGCACCCAGTTGCCCATGGCCATGACGAGGGGCCCGTTGGCGGCCACAACGCCGTTCAGCGCGACGGCGGCGAGCGTCACAACCGCCATCATTACCAGTGTGATGAGGCTGTGGACCCGCGGCACGCTGCGCAGGGCGACGAGAACGCCCGCCCCAATCAGGGGCACGATGATGGGAATTGCCACCAGCCAAGCCGTCAGCGGCGTGTTGCCGATGAGGAACGGGTCGGGGACGGTGGATGCGGGCGCCTCTTGCGCCGCGGCGGCGCCCGCGACGAGGACGAACGGCAGGGAGAAAAGCGCGCGCATCAGTATCCCATCGGCGGGCGAACGGGGTCGGGCTCGGCAAGGCGCATATCGTCCACATCGTCCGTGTCGAGGGATTGGTAGGCGCGGAACGCCAGCACCAGAAGGAAGGCAAAGATCGAAAAGGCGATCACGATGGCCGTTAGGATCAACGCTTGGGGGAGCGGGTTGGCCGCCGTCTCAGGCCCGTTGGCGGCCGACAGGACCGGTGGCTCAGCCATGGTGAGGCGGCCGGCCGTAAAGATCGACAAGTTGACCGCGTTGCCGAAGATGGTGATCCCCAGCAAAATGCGCACAAAGCGCGGGGAAAGCATGAGGTAGATGCCCGCGGCAAAGAAGAGCGCCACGACGATGCAAAGGATAGTCTCCATCAGTCGGCATCACTTTCTTCAAGCGCAAGGGCAATGGCGGCGATGGACCCGACCACAACGAGGAACACCCCGATGTCGAACACCAGAACGTTGGAGATCGGGAGTTTGACGCCGCCAAGCGTGGGCAAATACCAAAGCCCGGTCAAAAACGGCTTGCCCGCCACAATGGACGCGACGCCCGCAAGGCCGCCCATGGCAAGGCCGATCCCCGCCAGCGCGTTGGGGTGCACAACAATCGCTTTGCGAACCGCCGCAACCCCGTAGGCAATCCCATAGATGGCAAGGGAGGAGGCCGCGATCAGCCCGCCGATAAAGCCGCCGCCCGGCTCATTGTGACCGCGCAGGAGGATGAAGATCGAGAAGATCAGCATCAAAACCGCAAGGTACGGCGCGATGGTGCGGAAGATGAGCGTGCTCATGCGCGGGCCCCCGGGCGCAGGCGAATGAGCGCGAGGATCGCAATGCCCGCCCCCATCACGACGGCAATTTCGCCAAGGGTGTCGAGGGCGCGAAAGTCCACCAAGATGACGTTCACAACGTTGGTCCCATGGGCAATCTCATAGGCGTGGGCGAGGAAGAATTCTGACAAGCGCCCATCAAAGCCCTGCTGCACCGTGCCAAACAGCATCAGGCCAAAGCCAAGCCCGCAGGCGATCGCGATGGAGCCATCCTTCACCTTGCGCCAGGTGACGCGATGGTCATCGGCCTTGAGGTCAAGCCGCGCCATGACGAGGGCGAGGATCACGACCGAGAGTGTTTCCACCATGAACTGGGTGAACGACACGTCCGGCGCCCCGTAGAGCATGAAGATGAGGGCCACCATCGTCCCCTGGATGCCGAGCGACACGATGGCCACCACCCGCGTCCTTGCCACGATGACCACCCACAGGCCCAGGATCGCCACCCCATAGACCCCAAAATGGTAGAGCGGCGGCATCTCGCCCACAAAGGTCATCGCGGGGAACCCATCCACAATCGGCGGGATGAGAAGGACCATCGCCGTCACGATGAAGACCACCGTCACGTAGGCCCTCATGGTGCCCGGCTGGACAAATTTTGTGACCGCAAACGCCCCGCGCACAAGGCCGCGCATCGCCTGGTCAAACCCCGTGTCGGGCCCCCAGCCAATGGCAGTAAGCGCCCGCTCAACAGTTTCGCGGGCTCTGGCATAGACCAAGAACAGCGCGATCCCTGATGCGATGGTGATGAGCGTCAACACCACAGGCGGCTTAAGCCCCGGCGGGATGAGGTAAATCGTGAGCGACACCGGCTCGCCCATCACCGCGGACGCCATCGGAAAAATCACCATGGCGAGCGTGTCGGCCAAGAGCAACGCCGTGAGGAGCCCTGCCGCAGACAGCACGATGGGACCGAGCCACAGCGAAGGCGGCGCCTCGTGGGGTGATTTCGGCAAGGTGCCCGGCTTTTTGAAGAACGGCAGGAGAAGCGCAAACGCGATCGCAAACATCACCGCATTGCCAATCAGCGCGACCACCGTCGCAAACGAGACGCCGCCCGCCTGCCAGGTGCCATCATAAAGCACCTCCTTCGCGACAAAGCCGATGAAGGGCGGCAAGCCCGCCATGGAAAGGCACGCGAGGAGCGCTGCCACAAACGTGATCGGCATCTTTTTGAGAAGGCCGCCCAGCTCGCGAATGTCGCGGGTGCCGGTCTCGTGGTCGATGGCGCCCGCCACCATGAAGAGGCAGCCTTTGAAGAGCGCGTGGGCAAAGAGATAAAGCACCGCACCCGCAATCGCATACTCAGTGCCAACGCCCACCAGCATCACCAAAAGGCCGAGCGAGGCGACGGTGGTGTAGGCCAAGATCTGCTTCAAATCCGTCTGCCGCACACCCAAGATCACGCCGGTCAGGAAGGTGAGCCCGCCAAACACCAGCAGCGCCGTTTCCCAAAGCGTCGTCCCGCCGAGCACAGGGTTGAAGCGCATGAGGACGAAAACGCCCGCCTTCACCATCGTCGCGGAGTGCAGATACGCGGAGACCGGGGTGGGCGCCTCCATGGCGTTGGGGAGCCAGGAGTGGAACGGCACCTGCGCACTTTTGGTGAACGCGCCGAGCATCACAAGGACGGCCATGGCGGTGTACGTCGCTGCGCCCTGGAGGCCGTCGGGCATTGCGAGCAGCGCTGAAACGCTCGCCTCCCCGCTCGCCAGCCGGATGAGGACGAGGCCGGCCAAAAGCGCAAGGCCCCCGCCGCCGGTGATGACGAGCGCCTGGATGGCCGCACGCCGCGCCGCCTCGCGCTTGTGATCAAACCCAATCAGCAGGAACGAGGTGATGGAGGTCAGCTCATAAAAGATGAAGAGCGTGATGAGATCGTCCGACACCACAAGGCCGAGCATCGCCCCCATAAAAAGGAGCAAAAACATCATGAACCGGCCGTGGTGGGCATACCCTTTCAGGTAACCGCCGGCGTAAATCACAATGAGCGTGCCAATGCCCGTCACCAGAAGGGCAAAGGTGAGCGAGAGGCCATCGATGAGGTGGCTGTAGCGCACGCCAAGCTGGGGCAGCCAGTCGACGCCCGCGGTGAGGCTCTCGCCGGCCGCCACAGTCGGCACCAGCGAGAGGTAAGAGACGAAGAGCCCCGCCGGCACAATGGCAAGCACCCACCCGGCAGCGGCGCCAAGGCGGGCAATCAAAATGGGGGCGATGAGGGCAGCGGCGAATGGCGCGAGGGCGAGCCACAAAAGAAGGTCAGGCGAGGCGAGCGGCAACAGCGCACCTTTCGGCGATCGGAGGACACGCTACAACTGGCGCAGGGACAGTGTGTCGCCAAGGGTTTTTTCCCCCAACAACAGAACACACCTGCAAGCCCGATGATGGGGAGACATGCGCCATGAGCGTCGCAACCAAGCCAAAGATTGAAAAAACCGACCAAGAGTGGCGCGCCCAGCTGACGCCCGAACAATACCGCGTCACCCGCAAACACGGGACCGAGCGCGCCTTCACAAGCCCGCTCAACGCCGAAAAACGCCCCGGCACATTTCGTTGCGTGTGCTGTGGTCAACCGCTGTTTGACGCCGGCGCAAAGTTTGAATCAGGCACAGGCTGGCCAAGCTTCTTCGCGCCCCTTGCCGATGATGTGATTGACGAGCACGAAGACCGCTCGCTCTTCATGCGCCGGGTAGAAACCCGCTGCTCACGCTGTGACGCGCATTTGGGCCATGTTTTTCCCGATGGACCAGCCCCGACAGGGCTTCGCTATTGTATGAACGGCGTTGCCCTCACCTTCGAGCCCGACACCGAGTTATAATGCCCCTTTCCACCAGCGCCGCCACACCGCCAACCGCCGCCCGCCGCCCGTCGCAAAGCACGCACCACGGCGTGACCATAGAAGACCCGTACGCGTGGCTGCGTGCGGACAATTGGCAGGCCGTCACCCGCGACCCCTCGGTGCTGGCGCCCGACATCGCCGCCGCCCTCACCGCCGAAAACGACTATGCGGACGCGGTGATGGCGCCGCTTAAAGAGCTGCGCGCCGCGCTGGTCGCCGAAATGCGCGGCCGCATCAGCGAAAATGACTGGTCCGTGCCCGTGCCCGACGGCCACTTTGCCTATGGCATGGGCTTTGAGGAGGGCGCCGAGCACCCGCGCCTGGTGCGCTACGCCCGAGCCGAAGGCGAAGCGGCGGACGCGGAAAACCCGCCGAAAGACGGCGAGGTGCTGCTGGACGCCAACATTGAGGCCATGGGCACCGGCTATTTTCGCCTCGGTGGGGCGGACCACTCGGCCGACCACGCCCTCCTCGCCTGGACGGCCGATCGCTCCGGCGGCGAGC
The DNA here is from genome assembly GCA_039034015.1 of Pseudomonadota bacterium. Classification (GTDB taxonomy): domain Bacteria; phylum Pseudomonadota; class Alphaproteobacteria; order Rhizobiales; family Amorphaceae; genus Acuticoccus. Next base: position 43,615 of record JBCCBM010000022.1, read on the forward strand.
GCTACACCCTGGCCGTGCGCGACCTTCAAACCATGCGCGATACGACGCTGATGGAGGACGTCACCCCCGGCGCGACCTTTGCGGCGGACGCCAAGACCGTCGTCGCCGTGGAGGTCGACGACAATTTGCGCCCCGTGCGCGTGATTGCCCAGGCCGTCGGCGGCCCGCGGCGCACCCTCTATGACGAGCCGGACCCTGGCTTTTTCGTGGGCGTTGGCAAAACCCAGTCGGGCGCACACATCCTCATCCACAGCCACGACCATGAAACGTCAGAAGTGCGGCTCCTCTCCGCCCACGACCCGGCCTCCGCCCCCATCCTGGTGGCCGAGCGGCGGACGGGCGAAGAGTATGATGTGGAGCACAACGGCGATGCGCTCTTCATCCGCACCAACCGCGAGGCGGAGGATTTTCGCATTGTGCGCGCCCCCGTTGATGCCCCGGGCCGCGAGAATTGGGAAGACATTGTCCCCCACCGCCCCGGCGTCCTCATCGTCGCCATGGCCGTCTTTGCCGAGCACCTTGTGTGGCTGGAGCGGGAAAACGCACTCCCCCGCATTGTCATCCGCCGCCTTCTGGATGGGGACGAACACACCATCGCCTTTGACGAAGAGGCCTATTCCCTCGGCCTTTCGGTGGGCGAAGAGTTTCAGACCAGCACCCTTCGCTTCACGTATTCGTCCATGACGCGCCCCACCGAGGTGTGGGACTATGATATGGCAACCCGCGAGCGGCGCCTGCGCAAACGCCAGACCATCCCCTCCGGCCACGACCCTTCCGCCTATGTGACGCGCCGCCTGATGGCCCCCACCGCCGATGGCGAGACGGTGCCCATCAGCCTCTTCCACCACGTGGACACTCCCACCGACGGCTCCGCCCCGCTCCTGCTCTATGGCTACGGGTCGTACGGCATCACCATCCCGGCAAGCTTTAGCGCCAATGCGCTCTCGCTTGCCGATCGCGGCTTCATCTACGCCATTGCCCACGTGCGGGGCGGGATGGACAAGGGCTTTGCCTGGTACGCCAACGGCCGGCGGGAGCACAAAACCAACACGTTTGACGATTTCGTCGCCGTCGCCGACCACCTGATTGCGCAAAATTTTACGCGCAAGGGGGCAATCGCGGCCCAAGGGGGCTCTGCGGGCGGGATGTTGATGGGGGCGGTGGCGAACCGCGCGCCGGACCGATTTGGCGCCATTGTCGCCGAAGTCCCATTTGTGGATGTCTTGCAGACAATGCTGGACGAGACGCTCCCCCTCACCCCGCCCGAATGGCCCGAGTGGGGCGACCCGATCCGCGATGAGGCGGCCTTCCACCGCATCCGCAGCTACTCCCCCATCGACAATGTTCGCCCCCAGGCCTATCCGCCCATCTTGGCGCTGGCGGGCGTTTCGGACCCGCGGGTCACCTATTGGGAGCCGGCCAAGTGGGTCGCGACCTTGCGGCACACGGCCACCAACGACCCGCTGGTTGTCTCAAAGACCAACATGGAGGCCGGGCACGGCGGCGCATCGGGCCGGTTCAAGCGGCTGGAGGAGGTGGCGCTCGTCCAGGCCTTTGTGCTCGCCGCCATGGGGAAAGCGTGAACGCAAACGAGGGGTGATCGGCATCACCCCTTGTCGCTCCGGCACTTTTGGGCAGACAATCGCTCGCCATATCCGGATCATCACCGAGCGGCCCGGCGAATTGATCGGGCCAAACCCCAACCGGAGGATGTTTTCATGGCCCGCATTTCAAACGCTTTGCTTGCCCTTGCTGTTCTTGTGCCAGCCGTTTTTTCCGCCGCGCAGGCAGAGGCCAACAACCGGCATTTTGTCTACCAAAAGATCTATCAGATCACGCCCCTTTGCCACCTCAACCCCGACCATCCCTGGGTCGGCCGGGTGACAGGCCATTACGATCGCGGCCGCCTGTCGTGGACGGGCTGTTTCATCAACCTGCGGGAGTGTGAAAGCTGGCGGCGCATGGCCAACAGCGAGGTGGATCCGCCCCGCATCCAAAATGTGTGCGAGCCGCGCTGGTAGCGGACAAAAAAAGGGGAGGCCACCGCCTCCCCTTTTGATTCACGCCGCGCTGTGAAGCTCGGCCACATATTCCCAGTTCACAAGATTGTCGAACCAGGCCTCAAGATATTTCGGCCGCGCGTTGCGATAGTCGATGTAATAGGAATGCTCCCACACATCGACGCCCAGAATTGGGGTCGCACCGTGCACCAGCGGGTTTTCCCCGTTCGGCGTTTTCATGATTTCAAGCTTGCCGTCTTTGACCGCAATCCACGCCCAACCAGAGCCGAATTGCCCGGCGCCGGCGGCCAAAAAGTCATCCCGCGCCTTGTCGTAGCCGCCAAGGTCCGCCTCGATGGCGTTTTCAATTTCAGACGGCATGGTTTTCTTGCCGCCGTTCGGCGTCATCCACTTCCAAAAGTGGATGTGGTTGAAGTGCTGGCCAGCGTTGTTGAACAGGCCCGCATTGGTGCCGAAGCTTTTCTTGACGACATCCTCAAGGCTCTCGCCCTCAAGGCCAGAACCCTCAAGCAGCTTGTTGCCGTTGGTGACGTACGCCTGGTGGTGCTTGTCGTGGTGAAACTCGAGCGTTTCCTTCGACATGTAAGGGGCAAGCGCATCATGCGCGTAGGGAAGGTCAGGCAGTTCAAATGCCAAGGGTTTGCTCCAATTCTTGGCCGCCGATGCGGCCCGTGGTTCACCCACGCAGGTAGGGCAAGTCGCAGCCGGTTAAAGCGCCACTCACGCGTGGGCATATTCCCAATAAAGGTCCCGCGCGGTCTGAAACACGCGGCCCGTCTGAAGCTCTCGGTCTTCAATCTTGGTAACGGGCATCACCTTGGAATAGTTTCCTGTGGCGAAAATTTCGTCCGCATCCATGAAATCGGCAACCGTGAGCGTTGCCTCCTCCACCCGCATGCCCGCCGCGCGCAACAGCTCAATGGTGCGGTGCCGCGTGATCCCGGCAAGAAAGGTGCGGTTCGGCACAGGGGTCGCCACCACGCCGTCCTTCACGAGAAAAATGTTGGAGGTGGCAAGTTCGGCCACATTCCCCGCCATGTCGAGGACGAGGGCGTTGCCAAAGCCCTTGTCCCGCGCGCCCTGGAGCGCCCGCGCGTTGTTGGGATAAAGGCAGCCGGCCTTGGCGTTGGTGGGCATGGTCTCAATGGTCGGCCGGCGGAAGGGCGAGACCGTGATCGACATGCCCGCCGCCTCCGGCATCGGCGTTTCATAAAGGCACATCAAAAAGCGCGTGCTCTCCACATCCGGCGCCACCGCGGACGGGCCGCCATTCTCGGCCCAATACATCGGGCGGATATAAAGCGGCGTGCCGGACGGGAATTTTGTGAGCCCCTCGGTCACGAGGTCGAGCATTTCGCCAACGCTCATGGTGACTTTGAGGCCGAGCGCTGCCGCCGAGCGGTTCACCCGCTCCAAATGCAGATCAAGGTCGGGGGTGACGCCCTCAAACGCGCGCGCCCCGTCAAACACCGACGAGCCCAGCCAAAAGGCGTGGCTCCGGGGGCCCAAGATGGGCGGGTTTCCCTCAAACCACGCGCCCTCGATCCACGTCCACGTCGCGCTCCAAGTGGTCATGCAACTCGTTCCTCAATGTCGGACAGTTGGTGTAGGACGGCCACTGAGGGAGGAACAAGTCCATGCACGCAGTCTACGTGTTCGATGCCTATGGGACGCTCTTTGACGTCCACGCCGCCGTGCGCCGCCACGAGGCGGAGATGGAGGGCACAGGCCCCGCGCTCTCGGCGTTGTGGCGCACAAAACAGCTCGAATATTCGTGGACCCGGGCGCTCGCCGGCCGCTATCGCGACTTTTGGGCGCTGACGGAGGATGCCCTCGACACCGCCTTCGCCAAAACCCCCAACGCGCCCATCGCCATGCGCGAAAAACTCCTCGACGCCTACCGCACCCTCGACGCGTATCCGGAAGTGATCGACGTCCTCTCCACCCTCAAGGCCGCCGGCGCCCAAACCGCAATTTTGTCCAACGGCTCCCCGGCGATGCTGGAGATGGCGGTCCACGCCGCGCGCATCGGCGACCTCTTGGATGATGTTTTGTCGGTGGATCAGCTTGGCGTCTACAAACCCCTCCCCGCGGTCTACGAGTTGGTGACAACGCGCTTTCGGGTGTTTGCCGAAAAGGTCTCGTTCCAATCGTCCAACCGGTGGGATGTGGCGGGCGCCACGGCCTTTGGCTTCCGCACCGTCTGGATCAACCGCGCCGGCGAGCCCGATGAATACGCCGACCTGCCCCCGGCCGTCACACTGTCGTCGCTGACGGGCCTCGAACGGGTCTGACCGGCCGCTACTTCGCCAGGTACTCATCGTCCGTCACCGGCTCCAGCCAGGTGACGTGCCCCTCGCCCTCACGCTCTTGGATGGCGATGTGGGACATGGTGGTCGTGTCCGTCGCGCCGTGCCAATGGCGCTCATGGGGCGGGATCCAAATTGTGTCGCCGGCGCGGATGTCCACCCGGGCCTCGCCATCGGTCTGGAACCAGCCGGCGCCTTGCGTGACATAAAGCGTCTGGCCGAGGGGGTGCACGTGCCAGTTGGTGCGCGCGCCAGGCAAAAACGTCACCAACACCGCGTTGACGCGCGCCGGGTCAGGCGCGGCGTTGATGGGGTTTTGCCACACTTCGCCGGTGAAGGCGTCCGCCGGTGCGCGCTTGGACGGCACCGCGCCGCAGCGGGTGAGCTTCATGGCGTCCCTCTTTTCAATGTCACGGGCTGGCTAGCTTGGGGTCCAGGCGTCGTAGCCCTTCAAAATGCCCTTTTCCGGGTCGGGGCGCAAAATCGACCCGTCCGGCCGGTAAGCGTCGCTGGTGCCGGTCTTGTTCGGCTCGTGGGGCTTTTGCCAGGCCTTTGGCTTATAACGCCCGTCGGGCACCTCGTCGCTCATATGGTGCATCCACCGGTACCAACCGGGGGGGATGAGCGTCGGATCGGCCAGCTCTTTGTAAATCACCCAGCGACGCTCCATCCCCAACGTCGGGTGGATCTTTCCGCCTTTGGTGCGAAAATAGCGATTGCCGAACTGGTCTTCGCCCACCGCCTCGCCGGTGCGCCACGTGGTGAACGACGTGCCCCACGTCGTCCCGTCCCACCACGCGAAGATTTGCCCGAACCTGCGAAGGACGCTTTGTGCCATATCTCTTGCGCTAACCCCTCTCTTCCCGCGTGTAAAGCATCGATGATGGGCACGTGGGACCCCGGGCGCTGTCGGCGCCGTTTGGTTCAAACACGCGCGCCCCCAAGGAACCCTCTGCCATGCGTTTCATCTTCTCCATCGTCCAGCCGATCATCACGGGGATTTTGGCGGTCCTGCCCATCTTTCTGACGCTGGTGCTGATCGGGACCATCGCGTCTTATGTGGCGGACTATCTTGGCCCAGGCTCGGCCTTTGGGCAGCTGATGGCCAAGCTCGGCTCCAACCTGGTGGACGACAATCTTGCCTATATGATTGGCGTCGCGATTGTGCTGGGCGCGCTCTACGTCATCGGCCTCATGGTGCAAACGCGCCTGCGCCGGGTGTGGAACACGTTTTTCAACGAAACGGTGGGCCGTGTCCCGCTGATCGGCACAATCTACCGCACAATCTCCCGTTTCGTGCAGCTCCTTGAAAAGAAAGATGATGTGGACGTGAAGTCCATGAGCCCCGTGTGGTGCTTCTTCTCCGATGAGCGCAAGACGGCCGTCCTTGGCCTCATGCCCACCTCCGACACCGTCGCCCTCGATGGGACGGACTACCGCATCGTGATGGTGCCCACTGCGCCCGTCCCCTTCGGCGGCGGGCTCTTTTTCTTGCCGGCTGACTGGGTGCAGCCGGCAAGTTTTGGGGTGGACGGCCTCACCAATATTTATGTGTCGATGGGTGTTGCCGCGCCCGACTATATGGGCGCCCTGCGCCGTGCAGACGGGGCAACACCCCAAATGGTGCGCCGGGATGGGACGATGGAGAGCCCGGCGGCAGACGGGCCCGAACGGGCCGGGCCCGTCCGAGACAGTTAAAGCCGGGCCCGCCCCAGAGGGTTAGGGAAGCAGCACGCCATCAATGACGTGGACGACACCGTTGTCCACATCAACGTCCGCCTGGATGACGGTCGCGGTGTTGCCCTGCGCGTCCTCGATCATGACGCTGCCGCCCTCCACCATGATGGTGATGGAACCGCCCGCCACGGTCTCTACGGCGGCAGAACCGCCGCTTTGCTCCACCAGCGCAATCACGTCCGCCGCCATCACTTCACCAGAGACCACGTGGTAGGTGAGCACCCCGGTAAGGGCGTCGGTATCGGCCAAAAGACCGTCGAGCGCGCCTTCAGGAAGCGCGGCAAACGCGTCGTTGGTGGGGGCAAACACGGTGAACGGCCCCTCACCTTTCAAGGTGTCCACAAGGCCCGCCTCGGAAACGGCCGTCACGAGGGTGGACAGTGAATCGGTGCCGGACGCGGCGTCCACGATGTCTTGTGCCGACGCAGGGGCGGCGATGGACAACCCTGCGGTGACGAGCGCGGCGCGAAGAAGGGTCTGCATAATGGTGCTCCCGTTTTTCGAAGGCCGTGATGCATTCACGGTTGCTAGGAATACGTTCGAGCCACGCAAAAAGATCAGGCAGATTGCCGATAATTTAGGTCTAAACTGTCGCGCGACAGGTCAGCGCAACCGGTTGCCCGACGCCACATCAAACAGCAAGGCGTCCAGCGGATCGAAGCTCGCGCGGAAGGTGGACCCGTCCTTCACCCCGCGGGCATCGCGCGATTCCACAATAACAGGCGGCTCATCCGTCGCCGAGCTTTTGCCCGCCGACACGGGCGCGGCATAAATAAACGACGAGCTGCCAAGATGCTCCACCACATCCACCCGAAGATCGAGCTCCGCCGCGCCGCCCTTGGCAAATTGTTCCGGCCGCACGCCAATCACCACCTCGGTCCCCGGCGCCGGCCGGGCCGACAGCGGCCGCTCCACCGTGGCATCATGGTCTTTGAGCGAGATGCGCACCCCGCCGTCCGAACTTTCCACAGTCCCCGCCATAAAATTCATGCGCGGCGAGCCGATGAAGCCGGCCACAAACAGGTTGTCCGGGTTGTCGTAAAGCTCAAGCGGGCTGCCCACCTGCTCAATCCGCCCATCACGCAGGACGACAATTTGATCGGCCAAGGTCATCGCCTCAACCTGATCGTGGGTGACGTAGATCATCGTCGTCCCCAACTCTTGGTGAAGCCGCGAGATTTCAACTCGCATCGCGACCCGCAGCTCAGCGTCAAGATTTGAGAGCGGCTCATCAAACAAAAACACATCCGGATGGCGCACAATGGCGCGCCCGATGGCCACCCGTTGCCGCTGCCCTCCCGACAACGCCTTGGGCTTGCGCTTCAAATAGGGGTCCAGCTTGAGGATCTTTGAGGCTTCTTGCACACGGCTTTCAATCTCGGCCTTCGGCGCCCCGTTCATCCGGAGCCCAAAACCCATATTTTCGCCAACCGTCATGTGGGGATAAAGCGCGTAGGTCTGGAACACCATCGCAACGCCGCGGTCGGCGGGCTCCACGTCGTTCACCACGCGCTCGCCGATGGTCATGGTGCCGCCAGAAATGTCCTCAAGGCCGGCGACCATGCGCAATAGGGTTGATTTCCCACAGCCGGAGGGGCCCACGAACACCGTAAACGCACCATCGGGGATCGAAAGGTCGACCCCGTGGATGACTTCAGTTTCGCCGTACCGTTTGCGGATATCCTGAAGTTCCAAGCCGGCCATTTCCATCCCTCATTGTTCTTGCAAGCGGTTGCAACGGTTCCTTGACAAGGGTTAGCGGTAACTTCGATAACCATCAACAAGGACGCGCAACCCATTATGGGATTGTCGCGCAACATTGAGGGAGAGACGCGTGCGATTGATCAAATCGCTCGTCGGGGGCGTGGCGATTGCCGCGCTTGCGACGGCAGCCACATTGGGCGCCCACACCACGGCCAACGCGCAACAGCGCCAGCTCGTGATCAACTATGATGACTTGAACCCGGCCCCAAAATCCTCGTTCGAGGCGGTGGTCGAGAAGTTCAAAGCCGAAAATCCTGACATCGAAGTCATCACCAACATCCAGGATCGCGAGGCGTATAAGACCTCCATCCGCAACTTCCTGACCGCCGATGCGCCCGACGTTGCGGCCTGGTACGCCGGCAACCGCATGGCGCCCTTCGTGGAGGCGGGCCTCTTCGCCGATGTCTCCGACGTGTGGGCCGACAACGGTTTTGACGAGACGCTGAAATCCACAAAACCGTCCATGACCATCGACGGCAAGCAGTACGGCGTGCCTTACACGTACTATCAGTGGGGCATTTACTACCGCTCCGACGTGTTCGCCAATGTCGGCCTCGAGGTTCCGGAAAACTTCGACCAGCTTCTTGCCGCGTGCGAAACGCTGCGCGCCAACGATATCGTGCCCTTCACCATCGGCACGCAGTTTCTGTGGCCTGCCGGCGGCGTGTTCGACTATCTAAACCTTCGCACCAACGGTTATGACGTCCACAACGACCTCACCGCCGGCCGCATCCCCTACTCCGACCCGCGCATCCTCGAAGTCTTCGCCAACTGGAAGAAGATGCTGGACGCCGGTTGCTTCATCGAAAACCACGCCACGATGAGCTGGCAGGACGCCCTTGCCCCCTTCATCAACGGCGATGCGGCAATGTACGTGATGGGCAACTTCGCGGTTGCGCCCATGCGCGATGGTGGCCTGACGGACGATCAGATCGATTACTTCCCCTTCCCCACCATCAACCCTGATGTGGCGCGCGCGGAAGAGGCGCCGACCGACACCTTCCACATCCCCTCCAACGCCAAAAACCCAGAAGACGCGCGCAAATTCCTCGCCTTCATCGCCCGCGCGGACATCCAGACCGAGTGGAACAAGGCGCTCGGCCAGCTCCCCGTCAATGCCGATGCGGAGGTTGCCGACGACAAGTTCCTCCAAAAAGGGTTTGAGACGCTGAACGGCGCGGCCGGCATCGCCCAATTCTATGACCGCGATGCCCCCGCCGAAATGGCCAAGGCCGGCATGGAAGGGTTTCAAGAGTTTATGATCAAGCCAGACCGCCTTGACGGCATCATCCGCCGGCTTGACCGGATCCAGGCCCGCGCCAACCGCTGACGCACCCGGCGCCGACCCCATCACGGGCCGGCGCCCCCCACAACACCCACCGGGAGGCGCGCGATGGCCGTCAACGCAGACGCACAGATGGTGGCCGACGCGCCCACCGCAAAGCCGCGCCGCGCCCGCCGCGGAACCTTGGCGCCATGGCTTTTCCTCGCCCCGGCGCTGATCTTCTTCACGGTTTACGTCATCGCCCCGATCTTCCAATCGATCTGGGTCAGCTTTTACGAGTGGGACGGGCTCGGCGAAGCCACATGGGTCGGCCTTCGCAACTACGAAGACCTCTTCCTCTACGATGACCGCTTCTACACTGCCCTCACCAACAACATCATCTGGCTCGTCCTTTACATGTTGGCGGTGCCGGCGGGCCTTGCCATCGCCCTCTTCCTCAACCAGACCGTCACGGGGATCCGGCTTTACAAAAGCCTCTTCTTCTTCCCCTTCGTCATCAGCCAGGTGGTGGTGGGCCTCATCTTCTCGTGGTTCTACAACCCCGAGTTCGGCATTGTCGGCAAAGTCTGGACCTTCTTCGGCGCCGACCCGCCGCTCATCCTGGGCGACGAGCGCTTTGTCACCTACGGCATCATCCTCGCCGGCCTCTGGCCCCAGGTCGCCTACTGCATGATCCTTTATCTCACCGGCCTCAACAACGTGGCCGCCGACCAGATCGAGGCCGGCCGGCTCGACGGCGCAAAGGGCTGGCGCATGCTGTGGCACATCATCATTCCGCAGCTAAAGCCCGCCACCTTCATCGCCGTGGTGGTGACCGTCATCGGCGCGCTCCGCTCCTTCGACCTCATCGCCATCATGACCCAGGGCGGCCCCTACGGCAGCTCCAACGTGCTCGCCTACTATATGTTCGAGACCGCCCTCTCCGAATACGGCTACCGCTATGGTTACGGCTCGGCCATCGCCACCGTCCTCTTCGGCATCATGATGGTCTACATCAGCTTTTTCCTGTGGCGCATGTGGCGGGACGAGCGGCGATGACGATGCACCACGCCGCCCTCATGTTCCTTTGGTGGGACCGCCCCGCGTGGTTCCCTTCGCGACGTTCCTTCGGAGCCGACACTTTTAGAACCTCGTGGCGGGGATTGTGGGTCAAGGGCAGAAGCGAAGCGTCCCTTGACGCGCAATCCACGCCACGAGACGCTGACATTCGGCGGTCGCGTCCTGCCCCCCTCAAAGCCGATGCCGAAGGCGAGGCGTAAGACATGTTTCCAGCCCCGATCCAAAACGCATCCCCGACCGCGCGCATCAGCTACCAGGTGGCGCTCCCCATCGCGCTTGTGGTCTGGCTCCTGCCGCTTCTGGCAATCTTCCTGACGTCCATCCGCCCCGCCGCCGACATCAACCAGGGCAACGTCTTCGGCTGGCCGTCCGACTTCCTGCTGATCACAAACTACATGGCGGTTTTTGAACAATCGCCCGCCGGCAAATACCTCCTAAACTCCGTCCTCATCACGGTCCCCACCGTGATTGCCTCGGTCTCCATGGCCTGCCTCGCCGGCTATGCCTTGGCGATCTACAAATTCCGCTGGGCGCTCCCGCTCTTCTTTTTGTTCGTGGCGGGAAACTTCGTGCCGTTCCAAATCCTGATGGTTCCGGTGCGGGATCTCTCCGTCAACACCGGCCTTTACGACACCATCCTCGGCCTCGTCCTCTTCCACGCTGCGTTCCAGACGGGCTTTTGCACCCTCTTCATGCGCAACTTCATCAAGGCGCTGCCGTTCGACCTCATCGAATCGGCCCGTGTGGAAGGCGTCGCGGAGTGGAAGATCTTTTGGTACATCGTGGTGCCGCTGATGCGCCCAGCCATCGCCGCGTTGTCAGTCCTCATCTTCACCTTCGTGTGGAATGACTTTTTCTGGGCGACCGTCCTCGTCCAGGGCGATCACGCACAGCCCATCACGGCGGGCGTGCGCGCGCTGAACGGCCAATTCGTCAGCCAATGGCAGCTGGTGTCGGCCGCATCGCTGCTGGCGGCGCTCCCACCGGTCGCCATGTTCTTCATCATGCAGCGCCACTTCATTGCCGGATTGACGCTTGGCGCGGTGAAGTGAATAGAGGGGGCGACGGCGCCGTCGCCCCAAAAAGGCCCTGTGGGGCGCGTGCCGGAACCCAATTCAAATGTGGCACGCGCACGTGAAAACACTCCGCCTCGATGACGGGCAGGCGACCCTCATCCTCGCCCTCCACGGCAAGGGTCTGCCCGAGCCGCTTTACTTCGGCGCCCCCCTCCCCGCGGACGACGATATGGGCCTCGCACACGCCCTCACCAGCGCCTTCTCCAAGGGAAGCTTCGACGCGCTCCCCCCCATCACACTTCTGCCGGAAGAGGGGCGCGGCAGCACCGCCCAGCCCGGCCTCGTCGCCACCGCCCCCGACGGCACCCGCTGGCTGACCGCCTTCACCCTTACGAACACAGAAGCCACCGCCACCACCCTGTGCCTTGACGCGGCAGACGAGGCGGCAGAGCTCACCCTCACCCTCGACCTGCGCCTTGAAGACGGCCTCCTCAAGGCCGCCACCACGCTCAAAAACACGTCCGAGACGCGGCCCCTCCTGGTCTCAACGCTGATGGCGCCCACCCTCATCATCCCGCCCACCTTCACCCGCATGCTCTCCTTCGGCGGGCGGTGGACGGGCGAGTTCGACGCCACCGAAGTCCCCCTCACCCAAGGTGCCATTGTGCGCGAGGCGCGCCAGGGCCGCACCGGCCACGAACACGCCCCCGCCACTATTGTGATGGAGGAGACCACCGGCCAAAACCGCGGCGAGGCCATCGGCGTCCAACTCGCGTGGAGCGGCGGCCACCGCCTCATTGTGGAGGAGCTGTCGGACGGCCGGCGCACCGTCTCCTTCGGCAAATATTTGCGCCAGGGCGAGTGCGTCCTTGCCCCCGGCGAGGCCATCAAGACCCCAACGCTCATCGCCGCCCACAGCGCGACCGGCCTTTCCGGCATCACCCAGCGCTTTCACGCCAGCATCCGCCGCCACATCGGCACCCAGCGCTGGCCCCGCCCCATCACCTGCAACTCGTGGGAGGCGGTCTACTTCAACCATGACCTCGGCCGCCTCAAACGCCTCGTCGACAAGGCCGCCGCCCTCGGCGCCGAGCGTTTTCTCCTCGACGATGGCTGGTTCAAAGGCCGCAACGACGACACCACAAGCCTCGGCGATTGGACGGTCGACCCCATCAAATGGCCGAACGGCCTCACGCCCCTCATCGACCATGTCCATGAAAAGGGCCTCGAATTTGGCCTCTGGATCGAGCCGGAGATGATCAACGAGGAGTCTGATCTCTTCCGCGCCCACCCCGACTGGCGCCTTGCCGACGCTGCCTATCCGCCCGTCCCCGGCCGCCACCAATTCGTGCTCGACCTCACCAACCCGGCCGCATTCGACCACATTTTTTCCGCCATCGACGCCATCCTCACAAAATACCCCATCGGCGCCATCAAGTGGGACCACAACCGCCCCCTCTCGGCCGCCTCCGCCGAGGGTCGCCCGGCCGCCATGCGCCAAACCTCGGCGATGCTGGCGCTCATGGACGCGCTCATTGCAAAACACCCCACCGTGGAATTTGAAAGCTGCGCGGGCGGCGGCGGGCGCATCGATGGCGCCGTCCTCACCCGCGCGGGCCGCGTGTGGCTGTCGGACAGCAACGACGCGGTGGAGCGCATGCGCCTCCAATCCGCCGCCAGCCTTTTGCTCCCGCCCGAGGTGGTAGGGAGCCATGTGGGCCCGCGCGTGTGCCACACGTCTGGCCGCATCTTGCCCATGACGACGCGGGCGTGGACGGCGGCTGCCCGCCACATGGGCTTTGAGCTCGACCTTGCCGAACTCACCGATGAGGAGGAGGCAACGCTCCGCGCCGCCGTCGCCTGGCACAAACAAAACCGCGAGGTGATCCACACCGGCATCACCTCCCGCCTCACCGTGCCCGAGCCCGATGCCTATGGCGAACTGATCGCCCTGCCGGACCAAAGCCGCTTCGTCGCCTTCGCGAGCTTCGTGCGCGCCCCAACCCGCACCGCATCCAAACCGCTCCGCCTCATGGGCCTTGACCCCGACCGGCGCTACGAGGTCCGCCTTGCGAACCCCGAGGCCATCAACACCATGCTCACCAAAACCCCGGCCGGCATCGCGAAAGCGCCGGTGACGCTGTCGGGCCGTGCGCTAATGGCCGCGGGCGTTGCGCTCCCGCTCCATGTGCCTGCCACCGTCTTCGTGCTTGAGGGGCGCGCGGTCTGATGCGCCAGCTCGGCGTTTGCTACTACCCCGAACAGTGGCCCCGCGAAATGTGGCCGCGCGATGCCGCGCGCATGGTGGCGGCCGGCATCACCATCGTGCGCATTGGCGAGTTTGCGTGGAGCCGCATCGAACCCGCCCCCGGCCGGTTCGACTGGGCCTGGCTCGACGATGCATTCGAGGTGCTCTCGGCGCACAACCTCAAAATCGTGCTCGGCACCCCCACCGCAACGCCGCCCCGCTGGATGCTCACAAAGCACCCCGACATGTTGCCCGTGGACGCCAACGGCCGCCCACGGCGCTTCGGCTCCCGCCGGCATGTGGATTTTTCCCACCGCGCCTACCGCGAGGAGGCGGTGCGCATCGCAACCCTCTACGCCGAGCGATACGGCCGCCAACCCGCCCTCACCGCCTGGCAGACCGACAACGAATACGGCTGCCACGACACCGTGCACTCCTATTCCGATGCCGCGCACTATGCCTTCATCGACTGGCTGCGCGAAAAATACGGAACGGTGGCCGCGCTCAACACAGCGTGGGGCACCGTCTTCTGGTCCATGGAGTTATCAAGCTTTGAGGAGGTCGCCCTCCCCTATGGCACGGTGACTGAGCCCAACCCCGCCCACGCCCTCGACTATCGCCGCTTTGCCTCCGACGAGGTGGTCGCCTTCAACCGCGCGCAGGTGGACGCCATTCGCGCCCACTCCGACCGCCCCATCAGCCACAATTTCATGGGGCGCGTGTTGGAGTTCGACCATTTTGCCGTCGGCGCCGACCTCGACATTGCAACTTGGGATTCCTATCCCCTCGGCTTTCTCGAAGATCGGATCAGCGCCAGCGACCAGCACAAGCGCACCTACGCGCGCACCGGCGACCCAGACTTTCAAGCCTTCCACCACGATCTTTACCGCGCCGTCTGCCGCGGCCGCTGGTGGGTGATGGAACAGCAGCCCGGCCCGGTGAACTGGGCGCCCCACAACCCCGCGCCCGCCCCCGGCATGGTGCGCCTTTGGCACCATGAGGCCTTTGCCCACGGGGCCGAGGTGGTCGCCACCTTCCGCTGGCGCCAGGCCTTTTTCGCCCAAGAGCAGATGCACGCCGGCCTCCTGCGCTCCGACGATCAGCCCGCGCCCGGCCTTGCCGAGGTGACCGCCACAGGCCGCGAAATCGCAACCCTTCCGCCCCAAGCCAAAGTCCCCGCCGACGTCGCACTCGCGTTCGACTATCGCTCCCACGATGTGACGGCGGTGATGCCCCACGGCACCGAGGCGAACGCGTTCGACCTCTCGTTCGCCGCCTATCGGGCGCTGCGCCGGCTCGGCCTTTCGGTGGACATTGTGCCGGGCTCCCTCGAAGGCTCGGAGAGCGCAAAGCTTCTCCTCCTGCCAGGCCTTGCAACACTCACTGATGCCGCCCGCGCGCGCCTTGCCGGCCGCACCGCCCCGGCGCTCCTCGGGCCCCGCACCAACGCCAAATCCGCAAGCGGCGGCTTGCCCGCCCGGCTCCCGCCCGACCTTGCCCCCCTCCTCGGCCTCACGGTGACGGCGGTGGAAAGTCTGCGGCCCGACATGCCCATCCCCCACCCGGACGGCGCCGTCCACCTGTGGCGCGAGTTTGTGGAGGCCGCCCCCGCCGTCACCATCCGCTCCGCCACCCTCGACGGCCACCCGTTCCATCTCGCGCAGGGCCCGCTCCACTACCTTGCCGGCTGGCCGGACGATGCGCTCTTCGTCAAAACCCTTGCCATGCTTTGCGCAGAGGCCGGGATCGCAACAACGCCAATGCCAGGAGGCCTTCGCCGCCGCAGCGACGGCCGCACCGTCACTTACGTGAACTACGGGCCCGACGCCCACGACCTTTCCGCCTTCGAGCCGGGGGCGCCGCGGCTCGGCACGCTTGTTTGCGCCCCCCACGATGTTGCAATCTTCGACGCGTGATGGGTGAACACGCACGCTCCGGAGCGCAAGGCGCCGTGCCACAGGTGGGCGCGCGGCGCGTCCGTGCGCCAGCGCCCGCAAATGCCCCGCCCCTTGCGGCCGGGCTCCTGTCCCTTTGCCTCCAGGTGGCGCGCAGCTTTGCCATGCTTGCCGTGGGGGCGGGCCTCTCCGCCCTCACGCTGGGCGCGTTGCCGGGGCTGAACGCTGCGCCAGCGCTGGAGGTGGCAAAGCTTTCCGCGACCTTTGCCATCATCCTGATTTTGCCCGTCCTCATCCGCGGCAAGGGCAGAAGCCGGTTCATCGAGACTTTTGGCGCCACACTCCTTGCCGTTGTGGCCGTGCGTTTTGCGATCCTTTCGGCGGCCGAGTTTTTTTCCCCCCACGCAACGCCCGCGCTCAATTTGCCAACGTCCGCGCTTGCCATGATCATCGCGGGGATTGCGGGGCTCGGATCGGCGGCGCTCTTTGCCTCAGCGTTTCAAAAGCGGCCGGCGCGCCCGCGGGTTGAGCCGACGCTGCGCCGCTGACCCCAAAGAGGCCGCCCCATGACCCGCGCAATGACAGACGACACTGAGGCCCTCCTCACCCGCCTTCGCACCCTTTCGGCCGGCCCGCGCACGCTGGTGGCGATCGCCGGGGCGCCGGGCTCAGGAAAATCCACCCTCGCCGAGACGCTCCAGCGCGCCCTTGGGGACACCGCCGCCGCCATCCTCCCCATGGACGGCTTTCACTACGACGACGGGCTCCTCAGCCACCTGGGGCGCAAGGCCCGCAAGGGCGCGCCCGACACGTTTGATGTTGGCGGCCTCAAAACCCTTCTCACGCGGCTGCGCGAGAACGTTGAGCCCGCCATCGCCGTCCCGCTCTTTGATCGCAGCATCGAAATTGCGCGGGCGGGCGCGGCCCTCATCCCGCGCGAGGTGCCGCTGGTGCTGGTGGAGGGCAACTATCTTCTGCTGAACGAGGCGCCGTGGGACGCCCTTGCGCCGCTCTTCGATCTCACTGTGTTTGTGGCGGTGGAGGAGGCCGAACTTGCCCGCCGCCTCACGGCCCGCTGGGAGGGGTTTGGCCTTGGCCCCGACGAGGTGCGCCGCAAGGTGGCCGAGAACGACCTCCCCAACGGCCGCTTCGTGACAACGCACAGCGCCCCGGCCGATGTGGTGATCAGCGCCCCCTGAGGGTGGCCAAACGGGACGGCGCGGCCCCGTCGCCGCAGCGGGCGCGAAAACCGCGCCAATCGCCGCGAAAGAGTGTTGCGGGGCGTTGACGGCGCAAAAGTTGCTGGCATCAAGGCAGCATCCCACGACCCTTGAAGGATCGGCCATGAACGAGCGGCCCGAACCCGACCAGTTCGACCAAACGCCCGACAAGGACGAGCCGCTGATTGCCGACATTCGGCTCCTCGGCCGGCTTCTGGGCAATTGTGTGCGCAGCCAGGAGGGCGGCGAAATTTTCACCGTCGTGGAAACGGTGCGCCAGACCGCCATCCGCTTCCACCGGGAGGATGATGAAAGCGCCCGCGACACGCTGACCGACATTTTGTCCAGCCTCTCGCGCCACGGCATGATCCAGACGATCCGCGCGTTCAGCTTCTTTTCGCTGCTTGCCAATGTTGCGGAAAACCAGCACCACATCCGCCGCAACCGCGCCCACGAAATTGACGGCTCGGCCCCCCGCAACGGCACCCTCGCCCGCGCGCTCGCCCGCATTCGGGACGCGGGCCACAGCGACGATGTGATCCGCACCGCCCTTGGCACGGCGCTGGTGAGCCCCGTCCTCACCGCCCACCCCACTGAGGTGCGCCGAAAGTCCACCCTCGACCGGGAGCGCGAGATCACCGCCCTCCTCGCGGAGCGGAGCCGCGGCGGCCTCACCCCCGCGGAGGATGCCGCCACCATCAAGGGCCTTGAGCGCGCCATTTTGACGTTGTGGCAAACCAGCATTTTGCGCCGCAACCGCCTCAAGGTGCCCGAAGAGGTGGGCAACGCCCTCTCCTACTACGACTACACGTTCCTCTCCGAAATTCCTGAACTTTATGAGGACCTTGAGGCCGCGCTCGGCGGCAAGCAGGCGTTGCCGTCCTTCTTCCGCATGGGCTCGTGGATTGGCGGCGACCGGGACGGGCACCCCTTTGTGGTGGCCGACGTCATGCGCTCTGCCCTTGCCCAGCAAAGCGACAAGATCCTCACCCACTATGCGAGCGAGATTGAAGCGCTCGCCGCCGAACTGTCTCTGGACGAACGCCTCATCAACGTCACCCAAGAGGTGACAACCCTTGCCGAGCGGGCAAACATCACGTCCCCCCACCGCAGCGGCGAGCCCTATCGCCGCGCGCTCCTGGGCCTGCAGGAGCGTGTGGAGGCCACCCGCGCGACGCTGGGGCTCGGCGGGTTTGTGGCGGGCGAGGCCTACCCGAACGTTGCAGCGTTCGCCGCCGATCTTGACGCCATTGACGCCTCCATGCGCCAAAACGGTTCTGCCCTCATTGCCGATGGTCGGCTCGCGCGCCTTCGCCGGGCGGTTGGCGTGTTCGGCTTTCACCTTGCCACCCTCGACATTCGCCAAAACAGCGATGTGCACGAGCGCGTCGTCGCCGAGCTTTTGCAAAAGGCCGGCGTTGCCGACGACTATCTTGCGATGGACGAGGATGCGCGGGTCAAAATCCTGTCGGCAGAGCTTGGCCTGCCGCGGCTCCTCGCAACGCCCTTCGTGGACTATTCCGACGAGACCGCGTCAGAGCTTGCCATCTTCCGCCAAGCGGCCGACCTTCGCGCCCGCTATGGCGAGCGGGCGATCGAAAACGCCATCATCTCCAAGGCCGACGCCCCGTCTGACGTTTTGGAGGTGGCGCTCCTCCTCAAAGAGGCGGGCCTCCTGCGGCCGGACACAAAAACGCTCGCCCTCAACATCGTCCCGCTTTTGGAGACGATTGCGGACCTTCGCGCCGGACCAAAAATCCTCGACACGCTGTTTGGCCTCCCCATCTACCGCCCGCTCCTTGAGAGCCGGGGGCTCTGCCAAGAGGTCATGCTCGGCTACTCCGACAGCAACAAGGATGGCGGCTTCCTCACCTCCCGCTGGGAGGTGTTTAAGGCCGAGGGCGCGCTGGTGGAGGTGTTTGCCAAGCACGGGGTGCGGCTGCGCCTGTTCCACGGGCGCGGCGGCTCGGTGGGGCGCGGGGGCGGCCCGTCCTATGATGCAATTGTGGCCCAGCCCGCCGGTGCGGTGGATGGCGCCATCCGCGTCACCGAACAGGGCGAGGTGATCACCGGCAAATACGCCAACCCCGAGCTTGGCCGGCGCAACCTGGAGGCCTTTGCCGCCGCGACCCTTGAGGCAACGCTCGTCCCCAGCGCCCACGAGGCCGCGCCCGACGCCTTCCTTGCCATGATGGACGAACTGTCGGCCCGCGCATTCGCCGCCTACCGCAGCCTTGTCTACGAGACAGAGAATTTTGAGACCTATTTCTGGCAATCCACCGTGGTGTCGGAGATTGCCAACCTCAACATTGGCTCACGCCCCGCAAGCCGCAAAAACTCCCGCGCCATCGAGGATTTGCGGGCGATCCCCTGGGTGTTCGGCTGGTCCCAATGCCGGCTGATGCTGCCGGGGTGGTACGGCTTTGGCACCGCGGTCGCCTCGGTGATTGAGGATGAGGGCAAGCTTGACACCCTGCGGGCGATGGCGCGCGAGTGGCCGTTCTTCCGGACGCTCTTGTCCAACCTCGACATGGTGCTCTCCAAGGCGGACCTTGCCATCGCCTCCCGCTACGCCGAGCTTGTGGAGGACGAGGCGCTGCGCACGTCCGTCTTCAGCCGGATCAAGGATGAGCTCGGCCGCACCATCGAGATGCACCTCACCATCACCGGCCAGTCCGCGCTGTTGGAGGGGAACCCGAAGCTGGAACGCTCAGAGAAGAACCGCTTCCCGTATCTTGACCCGCTCAACCACCTTCAGGTGGAGCTTTTGAAGCGCCACCGCGCCGGTGACACTGATGACCGTGTGCAGCACGGCATCAACCTCACCATCAACGGCGTTGCGGCGGGGCTCCGAAACTCCGGCTAGTTTCCCTCGACCCAACGCGGGCCCCCCGCGTACAACAAGCAGCCGCTGGCGCCCCTTCCTGGGCGTCAACGTGGCGGCTGCAAGGCTAGCGTCGGCGTCTTACCCCCCGTGGAGGGGAGGCCTCGACAGAACCAACCCCGCTCCGCCGGACCCCACGCTGCCCGATGCAACGCGCCTACCGAATCGACTCGATCGACCAGCTCAGCCGCCAGCAGATCCGCCGGGCGACCGCGGATGAGCGTCTGCGCCGCATGGACGACGCCGAGCAGGCGGTCAACGAGCTCGACCCGTCTCGCCACTACGCCGTGGACCGCGTGGTCGCCCGCCTGGGCTGCGGCGGCTGGGTCCGCCCGGAGCGTTCCAAGGCGCCCGGCGCCGACCTGATCCACGACCTCCGGCTGCTGGTCGAGGACCTCAGCGATTCGGTCGACC
>JBCCBM010000023.1:0-63392 GCA_039034015.1 Pseudomonadota bacterium
CACCTTTTGGGTGCCCCACACGGCAGTGGCGCCAAGCTCTTCGTTGACGGCGGGGAGAAAGTGAATGTCCCTCGGGTCGAGGCGGTTTTTGTTGCGGGCCATCTCTTGGTCGACGCCGCCGAGCGGTGAACCGCGATAGCCCGACACAAAGCCCGCCGTTTTGAGCCCGGCGGCGGTGTCTTGCGCGCGCTGGTCGATTGCGATGCGCAACAGGGTTTGGATCCCGGTCATATAGACCCGGCCGCGGGTGTGCTCGAACTTGTCGCTCAACGTGATGGCGCGCGTCATGGGACCCTCCCCGCTTTCGACACGCCTAATATGTTGCGCTTTGCCGAGTGAATTTGTGCTATTTCTGCGCGGCAAGGCGATTGGCAGGCGAGAATTTTCTAATGGCGCGCTCTGGGCGAGATGAATTTTCTCCCGATGGGATGGATCTTCGAATCATCCGCGAGTTGCAGGTGGATGCGTCCCGTCCGGTGGCCGAGATTGCGGCGGCCGTGGGCCTTAGCCAGACCCCCTGCTGGCGGCGCATCAAGCGGTTGCGGGAGACCGGGGTGGTTCGGCGTGTCGTGGCGGTGGTGGACGCGGAGGCCGTGGGGCTCGCCTTCACGTCCTACGCATTCGTCAAGCTTGCGCTGCCGTCGGCCCAGAACATGGCCGCCTTTGACGGGCTCGTGCAGCGCTGGTCGGAGGTGGTGATGTGTGAGCGCATCACCGGTGCGGTGGATTATTTGATCAAGGTCGTTGCCGAGGACATCAAGGCGTACGACGGGTTTTTGCGCCACAAACTTTTGGCGAGCGACCTTGTGAGCGACGTGCAGTCGCGCATTGTGGTGTCCACCGTGAAGGAAAGCGGTGGCCTGCCGATTGGCTAGTTTCGACCGTCCATCCGATCGACAATTTTGAACGTCACCACCATCGCAACAATTGCGAATGCAAGGGTGCTGAGCGAAACAATTGCATACTCCATCACGTCAACCTCTTCAGGATTGCGTCCGCCCACGCAGATAAGGCGACTCCGGCCAGCATGAAAGCGGCGGAGGTGGCCAGCACCACCCATGAAGGCGACGTCACCTGCTCAAGGAGGAGCGCGGCCGGCGTCAGAAAGCCGAACGTCAGAAAGTTAACGCCCACTCGATTGATAAAGTCTGACCGGAGTTTGAGGCGGGCCTCCGCCGCTTTGCCCTCGCTCACCGCATCTCCTTGGTCTCCAAAAACGCGATGTCGGGGTGCTTTTCCTTCACATAGTTGAGCTCCCACGCGTTGCGGGCGAGGTAGACCGGGTCGCCGTCCACATCATCGGCGACGGTGGACTTGTTGGTGTCGACGAAGCTGCGCACCGCGCGCTCATCACCGGAGAGCCAGCGGGCGGTGGAAAAGGGGGCGGGCTCAAAGTCGATGGCGACTTTGTATTCGGCGGCCACACGGGAGGCCATCACGTCCAGCTGGAGCGCGCCGACGACGCCCACAATGTGGTCCCCGCCAAGGTGGGTGCGGAAGACTTGGGCAAGCCCTTCTTCGGAGAGATCTTGAAGGGCGCGGCGCATTTGCTTGGTCTTCATGGGGTCGCCGAGGCGCACGCGGCGCAAAATCTCGGGTGCAAAGCGCGGCAGACCGGTGAAGCGGATGCCGCCTTTTTCGGACAATGTGTCCCCCACCCGAAGCGCGCCGTGGTTGGGGATGCCGATGATGTCGCCCGCCCAGGCCTCCTCGGCGAGTTCCCGCTCTTCGGCGAGGAAGAAGATGGGGGCCGTCACCGCAAGCTGTTTTCCAGTGGGTAGGGTCAGCTTCATCCCGCGGGAGAATTTTCCGGAGCAAATGCGGGCGAACGCGATGCGGTCCCGGTGGTTGGGGTCCATGTTGGCCTGGACCTTAAAAATCATGGCGGACACGTCGTCGGCATTTGGGTCGCGGCTGTCATCGCCCATGGGTTGGGGGCGCGGCGGTGGGGCCCAGGCCGAGAGGCCGTCCAAAAGGTCGCCGATGCAAAAGTCGCGCAGGGCGGAGCCGAACACCACCGGTGACAGGTGGCCCTCGCGGTAGGCGTTCATGTCGACGGGGGGCATGGCGCCGACGGCAAGCTCGGCTTGCATCCGAAATTCTTGAAGGACGGCTGGGTTCACCACCTTGTCGAGCACGGGGTCATCGAGGCCCGATAGCTTTTGCGTGGCTCCGTAGCCGGTGCCGCCGCCCTCTTTGACGCGGTGAAAGTCGTTGTTGGTGAGGTTGTAGACGCCGTGGAACTGGCCGCCCATGCCGATGGGCATCGTGACGGGCGAGAGTTCCAGTGCCAGCTTGTCGGCAATTTCATCCATCAGGGCGAAGGGGTCCTGCCCCTCCCGGTCGACCTTGTTGACGAAGGTGACGATCGGGATATCGCGCAGCCGGCAGACCTCGAAGAGTTTGAGGGTCTGCGCCTCGATGCCCTTGGCGGCGTCGACGACCATGACGGCCGAATCCACCGCGGTCAGCGTGCGATAGGTGTCTTCGGAGAAGTCTTCGTGACCCGGCGTGTCGAGGAGGTTGAAGACGATGCCGTCCCGCTGAAACATCATCACCGAGGACGAGACGGAGATGCCGCGCTTTTTCTCAATGTCCATCCAGTCGGAGCGGGTGCGGCGACGCTCGCCCCGGGCCGCCACCTCGCCGGCCAGGTGGATCGCGCCGCCAAACAAAAGCAGCTTTTCGGTGAGCGTCGTCTTGCCGGCATCCGGGTGCGAGATGATGGCAAACGTCCGCCGCCGGGCAATTTCCGGCTTCAAATGCGCTTCGGCGGGGAACGCGGAGTGCTGAGTGTCCATGCCCCGCCATGTAGCCCCAAAGGCGCCTGATCGCCAGCGGGGCTTGACCGACACGAAACGGGCAGAGCGGTCGCCGCCGGAGCCGATCAGTCGGTGGGCGTGGGCGGCAACACCTTGCGCCGCGCGGTGGGTGCGCGGCACCTCCCCATCGCGCAACACCTGCCACTTTGAGGCGCCGAGCGCGAAGGCGCCCTCCTTGATGGTCGAGGGCACGCCGCGCACGCGAAGGGCTCTTCGGCGCACCACGGGCCACATCCCAAAGATGATTGTGGCGAGCACGCCCGGCGGGTTGCCGGTGCCGAAGAAGGCAATGATGGGGATGAGGTGGACGAAGGCCGGCAGCGTCTGCATGCGGTCAAGCACTGGCTCGGCCACGCTGTGGGCGTTTTGATTTGCCGAACCACATGCCCGCCGGAATGCCGATCACCACCGCAGCGCCCACCAGCGTCATCGTCTCCATTGCAATTTCCCAATCGCCGAGGAACGCGATCGCGGCGGCGGTCAAGATCGCAACGCGGGGGCTGGCGAGGCGCCAGTCGGTGACGATGATGACGGTCATCACCACCGGCCAGGGCGTCCCCACAAGGACGACGGCGAGCGTATCAAGAAGGCCGCGGGTCACGGCCACAACCCCGTCGAGCGCGCTGGAGCCGGCGACGGCGGCGTCCATCAGGTTATTGCCGAGCCGCTTAAACCGTGCGCCATCGCCGCCCTCGGCAACGGTTTGGGCCGCGCGGCCGAAGAAGGTTTGCGCGCAGGCCGCCTGGCGCTTGGCCTCGGCGAGCGCTTCTGCGCCAAGTTCGCCCCAAAGGCCGCGGAGGAGCTTTTCGCGGGTCCCAACGCCCAAATCCGTACCGATTTTGGTGACCACCACGGGGCGGTCGGCGCCCATCGACGTGTCGATCAGATGGCCAAGGTCAGCGTCTTCGTCGGCCCGCGGCGCTCCGTCGAGGGCGCCGTTGGGCTCGGACGACAAGGGCGCCATGATGGAGTGCGCCTTCGCGAGTTTGAGGCGCGGAATCCTTTGAACGAACTCGCGCACAATATCATCCGCGGGGGTTCATGACGATCTCTTCCGCCGTTCCGATTTGGACGATGACGCCGTCTTTCATGATGGCGATGCGGATTGCCTCATCAAAATCGTGGGTGATGAAGAGGGTTGTTTTGTTGAGGCGGGCCACAAGGTCGGAAAATCGGTGTTGCAGCTGAAGACGGATGAGGGGGTCGGCGGCCAGCGCCCGTGCGATGCCGACGCGCTGTTGCATCCCGCCGGACAGCTCTTTCGGGAGGCAGTCTTCATCGCCCACAAGGTCCACCAGCAAGAGGCATTGGTCGGAGACGGCCCATTGCTTGGCGTTGGGGACGCTGCGCACGGGGAGCGGATAGGCCACATTGTCCCGTACCGAGCGGTGGGGCGTCAGTGCCATGTGTTGGACGACCATGCCGATGTGATTGGCGCGCATGTCGCAAAGGGCGGCGGGCGGCGGGGCGGAGGGCACTCATGTTTTGGCCAAGACCTCGATGGTGCCGGCGGAGGGTTCGACGAGCCGGTTCACGTGGCGCATCAGGGTGGAATTCCTGTGGCCGGAAAAGCCGATGATGCAAAAGATCTCGCCCTCGCCAATTTTTAATGAGGCGTCGCGCACACCGATGTGGGTGCCACAGCGCTCCAGCGCCTTGGCGTCGTGAAGGTGGAGGCTTGGGTTTTTTCCAGCCACGCCGGGTCATCGTTGGGCTGGACGATCGTCAAGGTGTCTGGGTCGTGGGGCGGCTCTTCCAGCATCACAATGTCGTAGAGCGAGAAGAGGCAGTCCGGGTTGTCGCAAAACCCGATCCATGGCTCGCCGGCGTTGAGGGCGGTGCCAAGCTCACCACAGGCCAGCGTCTCGTCGTACTCGGTGAGGGTGAAGGTCTTATCGTCGCCGTCCTTGTCGAAGTCGGCGATCTTGTCGGGGTCGGTCATGTCGTCGATGTGGGTCATGCCGGCGTCGAAGATGGCCTGGGTGACGCACATCTCCCCGTCGGCCTGGACGGGCCGCGCATTCATGACGACGGTGCCGTTTTCCTTCACGTCGGTGTCGTGGAGGTTTTGCTGGTTGGGCATCCACGCTTCCGGGTGGACGTGCATGGACCCCTTTCCACTGCCTCGAGCCGATGGGGTTGGTGCCGTTTTGCAGCGCCACCCCAAGGCCGAGATTGTCCTCGATCACCACGTTCAAAACGTTCGCGGTGCCGCAGACGACGGCCCAGTTGGGAACGCCAATCACAATGTCGGCCGCGCTCGCCACGCTGGTGGAGGCCATGAGGGCTGCGCTCAGCGTCAGAATTTTTAGTGCGCATGGATGCTCTACCCTGCCGGACTCTTTGGGTCCGCGTTGTCGATTTTTATCCACGCATCAGAAATGGACCGGGCGTTGCAAAGTGTGGCGCAGATGGGACGCGCGGATCTTCTGATTGTCTGTCTCGGCAGAAACTGTGCCAGTGCGCGGTTCGACTGTGTGTCATCCTGCGCTGACGCGTTCAATTGTTGCGGCCTCCTCCGCGACAATTTCGGCAATCAGCGCGCAACCCTTGAGGCTGAATGTGAGCGGCGTAGCGTCAGCTGGCATGGGGGCTGGTGGAGCCCATGGGCTCGCGGGCGCCGTGCCATTTGAGCTCCACCCCGCGCGCCGCTTTGGGCCGCTTTTTGGGCAGGATTTTCTTGGTCGATGACGAGGCCGTCACCCGTTTCCACAACGAGGGCACGGCGCCAGCGGACGCGATCGCGCCCGGCACAGGGGCAAGGGCGAGCGCGTTGGTGAGGACCGGCTCGTCCGGCAAAACGCCGGAGGCGGGCGGGGCAAAGGCGGTCGCGGTTCCGCCTGCGGTGCAGGCCAAACAGTCGCGCGCGCCCTAGAAAGCGGCGTATTCGGCCTCGAGACAGGCCGTGTCCGACGGCGTTCTATAGGTGGAGGCGGCCCGTCTCCATCACCGAAACGGCCGCTGCGATGGCGGCGGGCGCGAGGGCGTCCTGCTGCGTAAAACGGCCGTTGAATCTTCACATCGGCTTCGGTTGGAGGCCGCCGGGCCGCCCTGTCACGCCTTTTGAGGGCGGGCGGGGCCTGTTGTGCCGCGGACCACAAGCTCGGTGGGCAGGGCGCGGGACGGGGCGATTGTGCCTTCGATCTGGCTCACAAGGTGCTCTGCGGCGAGGCGGCCCATGCGCGCGGCCGGCACCCGCACTGTGGTGAGCCCGGGGGGCATGGCGGCCGACAATGGCAGATCGTCAAACCCCACAATGGAGACCGCGCCCGGAACATCGTGCCCCAGGCGGTGGGCGGCGAAGAGGGCGCCGTGGGCAATCACATCATTGCCGCAGATGATGGCGGTGGGCGCTTCCTCGCATAGGAGCGCGGTCGCCGCGGCGGCCGCCTCCTCCACGCCGTAGCGCACCTCCCTGAGGGCGGCGAGGGAAAGGCCGGATTGGCGCAGCGCATCGCGAACGCCCGCCACCCGGGCCCGGGCGCGGTCGTTGCCTTCTGTGATGCCAGCCAGCATTGCGATCCGCCGGTGGCCGTGGGCGATGAGGTGGGCGACCACGGGGGCCATCGCTGCGTGATTGTCGAAGCCGACGGTGGGGGCCGGATGGTCCGGCGCGTGGGACCAGGTGCACACCAGCGGGGTGTTGGCGGCGCTGAGGCGCGCCAGCGTTTCGGCGCCATGGTCGATGCCAATCAGCATCACCGCGTCGACGCCCCGCTCGATCATGCGAAGCGCATTCAAGTGCTCGGTCGCAGCGTCATAGTTTGAGACCGACAGGAGCAGCGTGAAGCCGCGCCCGCGGAGCGTTTCTTCAAACGCGTTCACCCCTCTGGCGAAGATCGCATTGTTGAGGGTCGGTATGATGGCGCCCACCGTGTGCGTGCGGTTGGTGGCGAGCGCGCGGGCGGCAAAGTGTGGGGTGTAGCGGGTTTTTTCGATGGCCTCGGCGACGCGCGCCTTCGTCGCCTCGCGCACCAGATCGGGGAAGTTGAGGGCGCGGCTCACGGTTGCGACAGAGACGCCCGCTGCGCGCGCCACATCCTCAAGGGTTGCGGCGGGGTCGTCGTCGAGTTTGCGGCGCCGTCTCATGGTGGGGCAAGGCTCGGTGGATGGGGTTGAAGAGCCTTGACAGATTGGCGCGGCCACCGATACCCTTCGCAAATGTAAGCGCTTACATTTGGTGTTGGGATCCTCCTAACACCGCGGCGACAGACCGCAAGGGCGCTTCACCGGATCGCGTTCGGTCCGCATGGGAGGGATGGATGGCCTTTTGGCGCACGCTGTCGTTGATGCTGGCTGGCGGCCTGTTTGTCCTTTTCTTTGGCAACGTCCTCATGGGCGCCCTTCGCCGGGGCGAATTCTTGTCCGACATTGTGCAGGTGGTGATGCTGTTTGCCGCCTGCGTGTTGTTTGTGATCGGGGTCTTGATCCGTGAGGCCGAAGTCAACGCCGAACGTTCCGGAGAACAATCACAATAAGGGAAACGCCATGGGCCGCTCTGACGACAAGGTTTCGACCGAACGCCGCAACTTCTTGAAAATAATGGGGACGAGCGGGTTCACCGCCGCCGTCGTCGCCGGCGCGGCGGGGACGCTGTGGTCCTCGCAGGCTGCCGCGCAGACAGCCCGTGAGGAGGCCGAGCGGGAGCGTGCGGCCGACCACATCATGACGATTGCCACCGCCTATGTTCTGACGGCGGACCGGTCGTACCCGATCATGCAATTGGACTTTAAGGAAAACATCCAGAACGCCACCAACGGCAAAGTCTATGTGAAGCTGGCGGCCGGCGGGCAGCTCGGCGCCGGCGGCGCGCTCGCCCAAAAGGTGCAAGGCGGCACAATCCAGGCCGCGCAGCACTCCTTGTCGAACTTTGCCCCATTTGCGCCGGTGGTGGACCTCATTAACCTCCCGTACCTCTGCGGTTCGAACCAGCGCTTTGTGAACCTTGTCTCCTCCGACCATTGGAAGGCGACCGTCCACCCGCAGGTGGAAGCGCGCGGTTTTAAACCGCTCTGGTATGTGGTGATTGACCCGCGCGTGGTGGCGGTGCGCAAGGGCGGCGATGGCCCCGTGAAGACGCCGGGCGACCTTTCGGGCGTCAAATTCCGCGTGCCGGGCAGCCAAATGCTGCAACAATATTACCGCATGGTCGGCGCCAACCCGACGCCGGTTGCCTGGGGCGAAACCCCGTCCGCCATCAAGCAGGGCGTTGCCGATGCGCTCGACCCGTCCGTGGGCGCGCTTTACGTGTTTGGCTTCAAAGACATCTTGTCGTACGTCTCGTTCACCCAAGCCGTGCCGGACAGCCAGGTCTACTCCTGTAATCTTGAGTGGTACAACTCCCTCCCCTCCGATGTTCAGGACGGGATCGACTTTGCATCCGAAATCACCTCGCAGCAAAATCTTGCGAAGGTGCCCGCCGCCCGCGCCTATGCCATGGCTGAACTTGCCAAATCCGGCGTTGCCTTCCACGCGCTGAGCGGTGACGAAATGGCCGAATGGCAAGAGGCCGGCGGCTACCAGCGCTCCGAGTGGGACAGCTTTAAGACCGAGCTTGCCGGCTCCATGGGCGATTTCGACAAGCTGGTGGAAGCGGCCGGCACCCAAGCCCGGCTTTACGTGCACGACGCGTAAGCCCGACCCGGGCGGCACTCTGCCGCCCGCCCCGAATGGTGTCATCTGACGCGGCCGCCGCCGCGAACGGGAGGCGTGTGTGCTGTCGGTCCTGAACAAAAACCTCGAGCGGTGGGCGCTCTTGGTGTTTTACACCCTGCTGGTCGTCACCATGGCGGTGGAGGTGATCCGCCGCGAAGTCTTCGCCTACTCGTCCATCTGGGGCGAAGAGATCGTGCGCTACTCGTTCATTTATCTGGCATGGATTGGCGCTGCCTCCGCCGTGCGCGAGCGGGCCCACATCCGCATCGATGTCATCTTCCACTATCTCGGCAACCGCGGCAAAACGCTTCTCTACATCTTTGGCGACCTTGTGATGCTCGCCGTTGCTTGCCTTGCCGTCTATTGGGCATTTGAAACCGTCGCCGTCTCATGGAAATTCGGCTCCGTCAGCCACGGTTTGCGGGTCTCCATGGTGTTTTTCTTGATGGCGGTGCCTTTGGGCTTTGCGATCATGATCCTTCGCCTCCTCCAGTCCCTCGCGCGGGACCTTTCCGACCTCAAGGCGGGCCGCCCCGTCTTTGAGGGCGAAAAACTCTTCGATTGAGGGGGACGCCATGCTCTGGAACCAGATGCAGCAAGAAATCCCAGAAATCGGCTGGGATTTTTACGGGCCCGTCCTCCTCTTTGTGGTCCTCATCGCGCTCGGCATCCCGGTTTGGGCGGCGATCGGCACCGCGGCGATCACGATGCTTCTGGTGTCGGACGTCCTGCCGCTCTCGTTGCTCGGCGAAAGTCTCTTTGACGGGATCGACCACTTTGCGCTCACCGCCGTCCCCCTCTTCATCCTGACGGGCGACGTTTTGGTGCGCACAGGCCTTTCCAAAAAATTCCTGGATGTGGCGGAGGCGCTCACCAACTGGACGCGCGGCGGGTTTGGCTCCGCGACCGTCCTCGTCTGCGGGATGTTTTCGGCAATCTCCGGCTCGGACGCTGCGGGCGCGGCCGCCGTCGGCCGGATGACCATCGCGCGATTGGTGGAATCGGGCTATCCGCGCCCCTACGCCTGCGCCCTCGTCGCGGCCGGCGCGTGCACCGGCATCCTCATCCCGCCGTCGATCGCCTACATCATCATCGGACTGGTGCTGGGGATTTCCGCCTCGACCCTCTTCCAGGCCGCGCTCATCCCGGGCGTTTTGATCCTCACCTCCATCCTCATCACCAACATCGTGATGAACCGTATCCACGCCTATGAGGGCGGCGGCGCGATCTCGTTCGCCGAATGGGGCGCCAACATCGTCAAAACGCTGAAAAACGGGTGGTACGCGTTCCTCGTCCCCGGGATCATCTTTTGGGGGATTTTTTCGGGCCGCCTCACCCCCACCGAGGCCGGCGCCATTGCGGTGATGGTCACCATCATCATGGGCTTCATTTTGGGGACGCTGCGCCTGTCCGACTTTCCGGCCATGCTCGTCTCCTCCGCCAAGGTGAACGGCGTCATCTTGCCGATCATCGCGCTTTCGCTGCCCTTGGCACAGACGATGGCGGCGCTTGGCGTGCCGCAAGGGTTCGTGCTCGCGGTCACCTCGGTGACCGATGAGCCGGCGCTCATCATCCTCCTCATGATCGGGATCTTGATTGCGGCGGGCTGCGTCATGGAAACAACGCCCAACATCGTGATTTTGGCGCCGATCCTGAAACCGCTCGCCGACAACATCGGCATGAACGAAATCCAGTTCTGCGTCATGATGATCACGGCGCTGGGCGTGGGGTTCATCACGCCGCCGCTGGGGCTCAACCTCTTTGTGGTGTCGGGGCTGACGGGCGAAAGCATCCTAAAAATCGCGGCAAGGGCGGTGCCCTTCGTCACCTTCATGTTGATCGTTGTGTTGATGATTGCCTACATCCCGGCGCTCTCCACAACGCTCCTCCCTGAAATCTATCGGTGAGCGACGAATGTCTGTCCAATATTTGAAGAAGGCTGCCAAAACCTCCCGCGATGATGCGGCCGATGTTGGCGCCACGGTTCAAAAAATCCTCGCCGAGATTGAGGCGGGGGGCGAAGAGGCCGCCCGCGCCTACGCCAAAACGTTCGACAAGTACGACGGCAACATCGTCCTCACCCGCGAGGAAATCACCGCCGCCGCCGCCAAAGTGCCCGATACGCTAAAGGCCGACATTGCCTTCGCCGCCGACAATGTGCGCCGCTTCGCCAAGGCGCAGAAGGAAACCATCCGCGACTTTTCCTACGAAGTCCGCCCCGGGCTGATTGCGGGCCAAAAGGCAATCCCCTGCGGCGCGGCGGGCTGCTACGCCCCCGGCGGGCGCTATGCGCATGTGGCCTCCGCCTTGATGACGGTGACCACTGCCAACGTCGCCGGTTGCGGCAACATTGCGGCCTGCTCGCCGCCCCGCCCGGGCGTCGGCATCCACCCCGCCATTGTGTACACCGCCGACCTTTGCGGCGCGGACACCATCCTGGCGCTCGGCGGCGTCCAAGGGATTGCCGCGATGGCGTTCGGCCTCTTCGGCCTCCCCAAGGCTGACATTTTGGTGGGCCCCGGCAACCAGTTTGTGGCCGAAGCCAAGCGCATCCTCTTCGGCCGGGTGGGGATCGACATGTTTGCCGGCCCCACCGACAGCCTGATCCTGGCCGACAGCACCGCAGACGCGGCCATCGTCGCCGCCGACCTGGTGGGCCAGGCCGAACATGGCTACAATTCGCCCGTCTGGCTCGTCACCGATGACCGCGCGCTCGCGGACGCCGTCCTTGCCGAGGTGCCAAGGCTGATCGCAGCGCTCCCCGAAATGAACGGCACAAACGCGGCCGCCGCCTGGCGCGACTATGCCGAAGTCATCCTGTGCGACAACCGCGAGACCATGGCAAAGGTCTCGGACGAGACGGCGCCAGAGCACCTCACGGTGATGGCCGATGATCTCGATTGGTGGCTTGAAACCCTGACCTGTTACGGCTCGCTCTTTTTGGGCGAGGAGACCACCGTTGCCTTCGGCGACAAGGCATCCGGCACCAACCACGTGCTCCCCACGTCGGGCGCGGCCAAATACACGGGCGGCCTGTCGGTGCACAAATACATGAAGCTCGTCACCTGGCAGCGGGCAACGCGGGAGGGCGCGCGGCCGGTGGCGGAGGCGACGGCCCGCATCTCCCGCCTTGAGGGCATGGAGGCGCACGCGCGCACCGCCGATATTCGCCTCGCCAAATGGTTCCCCGACGAGACCTTTAAGCTTGACGCTGCGGAATGACGGCCTTCCTCATCAATCTCTTTTCGCTGGAGGGTCGGCCGGCTCTCGTCACCGGCGCATCGTCCGGCATTGGCCGGCGCCTGGCGCTCGCGCTCGCAAAGGCCGGCGCGCCCGTGGTGGCGGTGGCCCGGCGAGCGGATGCGCTCAAAACCCTGTGCGAGGAGATTGAGGGCGAGGGCGGCCGCGCTGCACCCCTCCCCGCCGACCTTTCGGCCGGCACGTGTGCGGACGTTGCAGCGGAGGCGGCAAAACCCTTTGGCCCGATCCGAACGTTGCTCAATGCGGCGGGCGTCAACCTTCGCGAGCCGGCGGCCGACGTCACGCCGGAGAGTTTTGAAAAAACCCTCGACATCAACCTCAAGACGCCGTTTTTCCTGGCAAAAGCATTGGTGCCGGGGATGGTGGCAGCCGGCGGCGGGTCGATCATCAACTTTGGCTCGCTCCAATCCACCCGCGCGCTGCAAAATGGGCTCGCCTATGGTGCGTCGAAGGGCGGCGTGATGCAGCTCACCCGCGCCATGGCCCGGGAATGGTCGCGCGACGGCGTGCGCGCCAACGCCATCGTGCCCGGCTTCTTCCCCACAGAGCTCACCGCGCCCGTCTTTCGCGATGATGCCGTCTCCGCCGCCCACGCCGCCGCCACCGCCATCGGCCGCAACGGTGCGCTGGCGGACCTTGATGGCGCCGCCATCTTCCTCGCCGCCGACGCGTCGGCCTACATCACCGGCATTGGCATCCCCGTCGACGGCGGGTACCTCGCCAAATGAAAGCGCTCGTCTACACCGCGCCGGAAACCCTTGCGCTCCAAAATGTGCCGCCGCCTCAGGCGCTGGGCGAAACGCTGGTGGATGTCGCCTTTTGCGGCATTTGCGGGTCCGACATGCACGCGTATCTCGGCCATGATGAGCGCCGCCCCGCGCCCCTCACCCTCGGCCATGAGGCAACCGGCACCACGCGGGACGGGCGGCAGGTGGTGATCAACCCCCTCGTCACCTGCATGGACTGCGAAGCGTGCTTGTCGGGTCGCACCAACCTTTGCCCAAACCGCCAAATCATCTCCATGCCCCCCCGCCCCGGCGCGTTTTGCGCGACGGTCGCGCTGCCCGAACGCAACCTCTTGCCGCTTCCGAAGAATTTGTCGCTGGAGGTGGCGGCGCTCACAGAGCCCCTCGCCTGCGGGTGGCATGCGGCGAAGCTTGCCGCGCGGCACAGCGAAACGCCCCTTGGTGAGGCGCGGGTTTTGGTGCTGGGCGGCGGGGCGATCGGCCTTGGCTGCGCGCTCTCACTGGCCGCCAAAGGCGCGCGCGAGATTGCGATTTTTGAACCCAACCGCGCACGGTGGGACACCATTGCGGCTGCCGGGCCGTTTACCCCGGTTGGCGCGGATGAGGCCTCTGCCCTTGCGCCCGAGGTGGTGATTGATGCCTATGGCGGGGGCCGCTCCCGGGCGCTGGCGAGCGCTGTGGTGCGGCCGGGCGGCATCATCGTGCACGTGGGGCTGGCCGACAATGATGCCGGGCTCGACACACGCCGCGCCACACTCCAGGAGATCACCTTCGTGGGCGCCTACACCTACACCGCCGCGGATTTTGCCGAAACGCTTGACGCGCTTGCCGCCGGCACCTTCGGCCCCCTCGGCTGGACCGAGGTGCGCGCGCTGGAGGATGGCCCTGCCGCCTTTGCCGACATTCGCGCAGGGCGCGTTGCGGCGGCCAAAATCATCTTAAAAATCAACTAAAGGAACGGAAA
This sequence comes from Pseudomonadota bacterium, assembly GCA_039034015.1. Lineage (GTDB taxonomy): Bacteria > Pseudomonadota > Alphaproteobacteria > Rhizobiales > Amorphaceae > Acuticoccus. The sequence continues at coordinate 13,449 of JBCCBM010000023.1, forward strand.
ATGGCCGAAGCGCCACACGTCTTGAAACACGAGCATGCCGACAACGTGGCCGTCGTCGTCGTGGAGGGGCTGACGGCCGGCACCAAAGCCCGCGGCGTCATCACCCACGATGACACAAGCTTTGAGGTCACGGTGAAGCACGATGTACCCATCGGCCACAAGATCGCGCTCACCAACCTCTCGGAGGGCGACACGGCCATCAAATATGGTGAAGACATCGGCAAGTTTGTGGCCGCCGTCAAAACCGGCGAACATGTCCACGTGCACAACCTCAAAACCAAGCGCTGGTAGGCCGCCATGACCGATCATTTCCTGGGCTACCGCCGCGAAAACGGCCGTGTCGGCGTGCGCAACCATGTCGTCATCCTCCCGGTGGACGACATTTCCAATGCCGCGTGTGAGGCGGTCGCCAACAACATCAAAGGGACGCTTGCCCTCCCCCACGCCTATGGCCGGCTCCAGTTCGGCGCCGACCTTGACCTTCATTTTCGCACCATGATCGGCACCGGCGCGAACCCCAATGTGGCGGCCTGCGTCGTCATCGGGATTGAGCCGGGGTGGACAAGCCGCATTGCCGACGGGATCGCGGAGACCGGAAAGCCCGTCGCCGCGTTTTCGATCGAGCAAAATGGCGACCTCAAGACCATCATGGACGCCTCCCGCGCCGCCAAAGAGTTCGTCCACTGGGCGAGCGAGAAGCAGCGCGAAACGTGCGGCATCGAAGACCTTTGGGTCTCCACAAAGTGCGGCGAGAGCGACACCACCACAGGCCTTGGCTCCTGCCCCACGGTGGGCAACCTTTACGACAAGCTCATCCCCAAGGGCATCTACGGCTGTTTCGGCGAAACGTCCGAAATCACCGGCGCGGAGCATATCTGCAAAGAGCGCGCGGCAAACGCTGAAGTGGGCGAGCGCTGGTACAAGATGTGGAAGGCGTATCAGGATGATGTCATCTTCGCGAACGCGGTGGATGACCTTTCCGAAAGCCAACCCACAAAGGGCAACATCGAAGGCGGCCTCACCACCATCGAAGAAAAGGCCCTAGGCAACCTTGAAAAAATTGGCCGCGAATGTCGCTATATCGACATCCTTGAGCCCGCAGAGGCGCCCAAATCCGGCGCGGGGCTCTACTTTATGGACACGTCGTCGGCCGCTGCGGAGTGTGTGACGCTGATGGCCGCGGGCGGCTATGTGGTGCACACCTTTCCCACCGGTCAGGGCAACATCATCGGCAACCCCATCGTCCCGGTCGTAAAAATCACCGCCAATCCGCGCACCGTTCGCACCATGAGCGAGCATGTGGATGTGGACGTCTCGGGCATCCTGCGCCGGGACATGACGATCTCGGACGCGGGTGATGCGCTCATCAACATGGTGGTGCGCACCGCAAGCGGCCGGGCAACGGCGGCGGAGGCCCTTGGCCACCGCGAGTTCGTGATGACAAAGCTCTACCGCAGCGCGTGAGCGAGGCCGGCGCCATCCACGCTGCCCGCGCGCGCCTTCAGGGCGCGCAGACGCTGGCGCCGGGCATCTTGTTGTCGCTGACGGTGGCGGCGGCGGCAGGTTTCGTCGCCGACCACTATGGCGGCCCGGTCATGCTGATGGCGCTCCTCATCGGCATGGCGCTCGCCTTTTTGTCCGAGGGCCCGCGCGCGGCCCCAGGCATCAAATTCTCGTCCAAAAGAATTCTTCGCGTCGGCGTCGCGCTGCTCGGGCTGCGCATTGCCGTGTCCGACGTTGTGGGCCTTGGCGCGGGCGTTGTCGCGCTGGTGCTGTCTGGGATTGCGATCACCATTGCCGCGGGGCTTTTGGCGGCGCGCATCCAGGGGGAGGATTGGCGCCTTGGCACGCTGATTGGTGGGGCAACGGCCATTTGCGGCGCATCGGCGGCCCTTGCGCTCTCCTCCGTCCTGCCGCGCAAACCCGGGCACGACCGCGACACCATCTTCACCGTCGTTGCCGTCACGACGCTGTCGACCGTTGCGATGGTGCTTTACCCCGCGCTCTTCAAAGCGGTGGGGTTCACGGACCGCGAGGTGGGCATCCTCATTGGCGCCACCATCCACGATGTGGCGCAGGTTGTGGGCGCGGGCTATGCGGTCTCGGGCGAAGCGGGCGACACGGCCACCATCGTAAAACTCATGCGCGTTGCCATGCTCCTCCCCACGGTGTTGCTGGTCTCATTCCTCTTTGCGCGCGCCCGGCGTGCGGCCGCCCAAGCGGGCGACAAGGCCGAACTCCCGATCCCTCTCTTTGCCATCGTGTTTGCGATCCTGGTGGGGGTGAACTCGGCCGGCATCTTGCCCGAAGCGCTGCGTGAGGCGTTGGTGGAGGTCTCGCGCTGGTGCCTCATCACGGCGGTGGCGGCAGTGGGGCTCACCACCTCGTTGCGCGAAATCGCCAAGGTTGGCTGGCACCCCGTCATCATCGCCCTTGCCGGCACGCTGACGCTGCTTCTTTTCTGCACCGCAATCCTCGGCCTCCACCTCGTATGACGACACTTTCGCTCCCCGACGCGCGCGCCCGCCTCACCGCTATTTTTGAGGCGCACAACACCAGCGCCGACAACGCCGCGTCGGTTGCCGCAGCCCTCGTTGCCGCCGAGGCCGACGGGTTGAAGGGCCACGGCTTCTCCCGCGTCCCGACGTACGCCGCGCAATCGGCGGCCGGGAAGGTGGACGGCTTTGCCACCCCCAGCGCGACGGCGCGGGGCGCGGTGCTTGCGGTGGATGCGGCCCACGGCTTTGCCTACCCCGCCATCGCGCTTGCGCTTGAGGCGCTGCCTGATCTTGCGCGGCAAAACGGCGTTGCGATCGCGGCCCTTTCCCGCTCCCACCATTGCGGCGCGCTCGGCCACCCGGTGGAGGCGCTCGCCGATGAGGGGCTTGTGGCGCTGATGTTCGCCAACACGCCCGTTGCGATTGCGCCGTGGGGCGGGAAGCGAGGCCTTTTCGGCACCAACCCCATCGCCTTTGCCGCGCCGCTCGGGGATGAAACGGTGGTGGTCGACCTTTCGCTCTCAAAGGTTGCCCGCGGCAATGTGGTGAAGGCCGCGCAGGATGGAACGCCCATCCCCGAGGGCTGGGCGCTTGACGCAGACGGCAACCCCACCACCGACGCAAAGGCGGCGCTTTCCGGCACCATGGTCCCCATGGGGGATGCCAAGGGTGTCGCTCTCGCGCTGATGGTGGAGGTGTTGGCGGCGGGCGTGACGGGGGCGCACTTTTCGTTTGAGGCCAGCTCGTTCCTCAACACGAAAGGTGGGCCGCCTGCGGTGGGGCAACTCATCATCGCCATCGACCCGGCGGCCACCGGCGGCAGCGGCGCACACCTTGGGAGGCTTGCCGCCGCCTACGCCGATGAGCCGGGCGCCCGCCTCCCCGGCGCCCGGCGGAAAGCGGCCCGGCTTGCTGCCGCGCGCGACGGTCTCACCCTGCCCAAAACGCTGATCGCGATGCCGGGCGGCGGAATCCCTTGATGCGGGCGGGGGGAGCGGGCACACCAGCGCGATGTTGTCGATCCGCAAGCTCACCTATCGCATTGAGGGGCGCACCATCTTTGAGGGCGCCGATGCCACTGTGCCCGCCGGCGCAAAGGTCGGCCTTGTGGGCCGCAACGGGTGCGGGAAAACAACGCTCTTCAACCTCATCTCGGGCACGCTGTCGGCTGAGAGCGGCGACATTTCGCTCTCGGACGGGCTGCGCATGGGCCGCGTCACCCAGGAGGCGCCGGGGACGGACGCCTCGCTGATCGAGACGGTCCTTGCCGCTGACACCGAGCGCGCGGCCCTCCTTGCGGAGGCCGAAACCGCCACCGACCCCCACCGCATCGGCGAAATTCACGCCCGCCTTGGCGACATTGACGCCTACGCCGCCGAAGCGCGTGCCGCCGCGATCCTCTCCGGCCTCGGCTTTGACGATGCGGCACAAAAGCGGCCCTGCGCGTCGTTTTCGGGCGGGTGGCGCATGCGGGTTGCCTTGGCGGCCGTCCTCTTCCTGGAGCCTGACCTCTTGCTCCTCGATGAGCCCACCAACTACCTCGACCTTGAGGGCACGCTGTGGCTGGAAAATTACCTTGCGCGGTACCGCCACACCGTCATCGTGATTAGCCACGACCGGGACCTTTTGGACGCCGTCGCCCGGGACATTCTCCACGTCGACAACGGCCGGCTGGTGGCCTACCGCGGCAACTATTCCGCCTTTGAGAAAGAGCGGCGCGCGCGGGCCGATGCGGTCGCCCGCGCGCGGGAAAAGGCGGATGCGGAGCGGGCGCACATGCAGGCCTTCGTGGACCGCTTTCGCTATAAGGCGTCCAAGGCGAAGCAGGCGCAGAGCCGGCTCAAGAAACTCTCCAAAATGGCGCCGCCCGCCCCCGTGCTCGATGAAGCGACGACGCCCATCAAAATTCCCAACCCCAAGCGCGCGCTCTCGCCGCCGATCTTTTCCGCGGAGCGTGTGGTGCTGGGTTACGGCGAAACTGCGGTGCTGCGCCGCGTGAATGTGCGCATTGATGAGGATGACCGCATCGCGCTCCTGGGTGCCAACGGCAACGGGAAGTCGACGCTTGCAAAGCTCTTTGCCGGGAAACTTCTCCCGATGGACGGGTCGATGGTGCGCGCCGACCGGATGAAGATCGCCTATTTCGCGCAGCACCAGATGGACGAGTTGAACCCCAAGGGGACGGCGTTTGACCATGTGCGCGCGGCCATCAAGTTTGATGAAGACGAAAAAGTCTCCCGCAGCCGGGTCGCCGCCATGGGGCTTCCCACCGAGCGGATGGACACGGCCGCCAAGGATCTTTCGGGCGGTGAGCGGGCAAAGCTGCTTCTCGGCCTTGCGACGATGGAGGGCGCCAACCTTCTCATCTTGGACGAGCCGACCAACCACCTTGATATCGACAGCCGCGCCGCGCTCATGGAGGCGATCAACGGCTTTGAAGGCGCGGTAATCCTCATTAGCCACGACCGGTACCTCGTTGAGGCGTGTGTGGACCGGTTGTGGCTTGTCCACGGTGGCACGGTTGCGCCCTATGAGGGCGATATGGAGGAGTATCGCGCGCTGGTGCTGGCCGCCTCCAAAAAGGGCAAGGCAGAGGGGAAGGCCAAGGACGGCCCCAGCGACAAGGACCGCCGGCGGGAGGCGGCTGAGGCACGGGCCGCGCTCGCCCCCTTGCGCAAGCGCATCAAAGAGGCTGAGCGCGCGATGGAGAAGGCGCAAAGCGAGATCGACAAGCGTGAGGAAGCGCTCGCCGACCCTGCGATCTACACCGACGCGCCCGAGAAGGTGACAAAGCTCACCAAAGAGCGCGCCCGCTGGGCCGAGGCGAAGGAGGCCGCCGAACTCACCTGGCTTGACGCGTCCGAGGCGCTGGAGGCGGCGAGCCTTGCCGGCGCCGATTGAGGCTTATTTGTCATCATCGTTGGCCGCCGGGGCGGTGATGCGGATGGGTTTTGGGTTTTTGCCGTCTTCGCCAAGCTCCATGTCGTCCACCTCTTCCAGCCACAGCACCTCCTCTTCGGGTTTTTTGTTTTTGCCTTCGATGATGGACTTGAACCCGATGGTCTCGTCCCGCTCCAAAAAGGCTTCCTTCTGGTTGCGCAACCGGCGTTCAAGGTTCATCCGCTCCACCTGCATTTTTAAGATGGCGGCCTTCTCCAGCTTCTGATCGCGCTGGTGCGTGGCGGCGGAGAGGGACGTGGCGCTGTAGTGGGTTCCGGCGAACATGGTTCCGACGGTGCCGGTTTGCAGCAACGTGCCGGTGTAGCGCCGCGTGTTGTTGAGGACGAAGTGCACACCGTGGCCAGAGTGCAGGCTCTTTTTCATGAAGATGGGGAACATGCGGTTGCCAAAGCTTGTTTCAGCCACCTTCAAGCTTTGCAACACATGGCCTTGTGTGAACGAGCAGCCGGGCGCATCCAAAAAGCTCATGGCGGAGCGGATGCCGCCGCGCTTGACGCTCCATGCCTCGATCATTTCGCGCAGGGCATCGTCGCTGAGGCCCGACAGGTGCTTTCCGCTGTAAATGGAGACGGTGTTCCAGTTCTTCATGAAGCGGCCGGAGTTGTTTACCATCCGCGAATAGTTGATCGTCTCACCGGCGTACTGATAAATGCGCTTCGTCGGGCCGCCGTGGACGAGGTAACGCTTGCCGTTGTGGAACACGTAGACGACGGAGTGATTGAGCCAGCCCCGGTTGCCGGCCATGATGTAAGTGCCGCCTTTGGTCATCCCGTCGACGGTGGTTTTGGTCACTGCGTTGCCCGCAATTTTTAAGTCTTCGCGGGCGATCGCCTTGATGACCTCTTGGAACGCCTCGGCCTGTTGCTGTGTGCCTTTGCCGGCGATCACGCGCTTCAGCCCCTCTTGGGCCACCGGGCCGGGGCGCACGAGGGCGGCGGCCACATCATCCCCGCCCCCTTGGACAAGCGTTTTGGTGGCGACCGTGGTGCCGCCTTTCGCGGTTGTCTTGGATAGAATGCCGCCGATCAATGTGCAATCAAGCAGGAAGAAGACGCCGCCGCCGAGCTTTGTGTAGATGTTGCGGCCGTTGAGCATCTGATCCACTGAACCCACAAACGGGACGAGGCCCCACCAGCTTTCGTGGATGTGCGGCTCCACATGCTGTTTGACGACGCGGGCCTGCTCCTCGGGTGTGAGATCTTTGATCTTCTTGCCGCCTGTGTCGCGCACAGGCGTGTCTCGCGGCTGGGTGGAGCCATAAACTGTGAGCCCGACGCCAGATGCCATGGCAAGCAAGATGAGCGGCCAGAAGGGGAGCGCGGCCGGCATGCCCTCCCGGCGCAAAACCGGATGCCGCACCCCATGGCGCGCGGCTTCGGCGGCATCGTCCGCCTCCCGCTCCAGATCGGCGGGGGAAAGGCGCGCGCCGGATCGTGGTGCACAAAACTGCGCCATGTGTGCCAGCTCATGCAGCACAATCTCGTCGGTGAGCGCGCCCTGCCCCAAGGCGGCCGGGTGGAGGGTGACGCCGCGCCGGGTGGCAAACGCGAGACGGCCAACAGCCCCGGTGGCGGCGCCGTTCACCGTGATCGGAACGGCGGAAAGGTTAACGCCAAAGGAATGTGATGCGCGGGCGCGCAGCGAATGAAACGGATCGGAATGCGGCACGGTGGGATCTTTCGCCTAAAAAAACGTCAGTCCGTGCATGATGCTGCGCCGTCTCGCCGCGCGCATCGTCATACGACACAGGGTCAGTCCCTGCTTGGCACAATCGCGCGGTCGGGGGACCACCAGTTGGGGTCGCTCTCAAAGCCGGCGGCCAACAGGGGTTCGGTGAAGCCGGCCTCGTGGAGGGCGCGGCGGTGGCGGTCGGCAAAGACGGCGCGCCAAGTTGAGTCGCCCTCCTCCTCCACCCAGCGGGAGAGGAGCGTGCCTTCGGGGTAGATTTTGGTGCGCTCCCACCGCACGTTTTTGGTGCGCAGGTCATTCGCCCGCTTTTGCGCAAACGCCAGCCCCTCCTCGTATTGCGCCGCCGACATTTTCAGCCCCGACGCGGTGAGCGCACCGGTCACGACCGCCGCCCCCTCCGGCCCCACAAGGTCGGGATAGCGCACGATTTCCACCGCGTGGCCGGCCGCCTTGGCCTCCAACGCCGCGCGGGTGAAGGCCGGCCAGCCGCCAAAGAGCGGGCCCTCGCCTTCGGTGCCGGTGGCAAGGCCAAGGCTGTCGGCGTTTTCGGCGGTGACGCGCGTGCCCGGCCGGCGCAGCAAAAAGTCTTGATGGGAGAGCGCGCAGTCGCGCCCGTCCCGCAGGAGGGCGATGACGGGGTTGTGGCGATATTCGCTCCGAAAAACGTGGTCCTTCACCGTCACCGGGCCCGGCACATCCACGAACGCTGCGTGGGGCGACACATAGCGCCCCTCCGACATGAAGGCGGTGTAGCGCGCGCGGGGGAAGGCGCCGGACACAATGTTCAAAAAGCGCGTGTTGCCTGAGCGCGGGTAGGACGCGACGATGATCACGGGTGTGCCATCGCGGGTCAGAAGCGGGCCATCGCGCGGCGGGGCCTTTGCCTCCAGCTTGTGGGCAAAGCGGCGCACGGCGTTGGTGGCATCGCGGGTGACGCAATGGGGCGTTTGGGCAAGGGCCTCGGCCGGGCGCCCGGCCCGCGCGTGGGCGATCATCAGCGCCAGCCCGAGCGCGGTGTTGTCGTCAATTTCGGTGGCCCGGCGCAGCTCGGTGAGGCGGCCGTGTTTACCGGCAACGGTGATGAGGTCGGCCGCCGCGCCGCTCCCGGCGTCCAGGCGCTCGTCGATCTCGGCGGCGAGCGCGGTTTGCAAAGTGTCGTTCACGCAACGGGCCTCTTCGTTGTGGGGCGGGCTGTTCGGGCGCGGTCGCCGCACTAAGTCGCGGGTTATGAGGGTGATGCACCAAACAACGCAATGAGTGAGGAAGACCTTTCGTCCCGGCGCAAAGCCTTGCAAAAACGGCTGGATGGCCACGAGGCGGCGGAGGCCAAATCCGCGGCCACGGCATCGTCCGCGGCGGGGTATGCGGCCGCGTTCCGGTTGTCGACCGAATTTGTGAGCGCGATCCTTGTGGGCGCGGCCCTCGGCTTTGGGCTGGATTTTGTGGCGGGGACGGCGCCATGGTTTCTCATTGTGTTTTTGCTGCTGGGCTTTGTTGCCGGCATCCTCAACGTTTTGCGATCGGCGGGCTTGATAAGTTCGCCGCAAGTCGGCAAGACACCGCCCGGAACCGGCACGCCGCCGGGTCCGAACCCGTGAACGCGCGCTGAACGCTCCGGCCGGACGCGCGAACAAGGACGTCTCGAGCAACCATGGCGACCAACCCTGACGGCAGCCTTGATCCGATCAAGCAGTTCGAGGTCAAGTCATACGTTGATATCAATGTCGGCGGCCTCGACCTGTCGTTCACCAATGTTTCGCTGTTTTTGTTGGTGACGACGGCGTGCGTCATCGCGCTGATGATGTTGCCGACGAGCCGCCGCGCCCTCGTCCCGGGCCGCTGGCAAAACGTCGCCGAGATGTCCTACGAGTTTGCCGGAAACATGTTGCGCGATGCGACGGGTGCGGGGGGCATGCGCTTCTTCCCGCTCGTCTTCACGCTCTTCATGTTTATCCTGATTGCCAACCTTCTTGGCATGTTCCCCTATTTCTACACGGTGACGAGCCAGCTCATCATCACTGTGTCATTGGCGATGATTGTGTTCTTAACCGTCATCATTGCCGGCCTTCGCATGCACGGGCTCGCCTTCTTCAAGCTCTTCGTGCCCTCCGGCGTGCCGGTTTACATCCTGCCGCTGGTCTCGACGATCGAGGTGATCTCGTTCCTCTCACGTCCCGTGAGCCACTCTGTCCGCTTATTTGCCAACATGTTGGCCGGCCACATCACGCTCAAAGTGTTCGCAGCGTTCATTGTGTCATTGTCGGCCCTTGGCACGGTGGGGATTGTCGGCGCGATCCTTCCGCTCTTTATGACAGTGGCAATCACTGCGCTTGAATTCCTCGTTGCGGTTTTGCAGGCCTACGTCTTTGCGATCCTGACCTGTATTTATCTCAACGACGCACTTCACCCCTCTCACTGACCCTCTCGCACGTTCAACGCGACATCTAGGAGCTCCTCGCCATGGAAGCAGAAGCGGCCAAGTTCATCGGTGCCGGCCTTGCCACGATCGGTCTTGCCGGCGCCGGGATCGGCGTGGGTACGCTGTTCGGCCAATTCCTGTCCGGCGCACTGCGCAACCCGTCCGCGGCTGACGGCCAGTTTGGCCGCCTCATCTTCGGCTTTGCGGTGACGGAAGCGCTCGGCATTTTCTCGCTGCTGATCGCCCTCTTGCTGCTCTTCGCGGTCTGATCCGGCCGGGAACGCGACACTATGGCTGAAGAGACCCCGTCGGACGCGGTGCCCACCGTTGCGGTGCCGCTTCCCGAAAACGGCGAAGGCGTGGATGTGCCGATTGGGACGGAAAGTCTCTTTCCGCCCTTCGACTTCAGCGCGTTCCCCTCACACCTGTTCTGGTTCGCGATCAGTTTTGGCGTTCTCTACTTCTTTGTGAACCGGCTGATCGTGCCCCAGGTGGGCGGCATCATCGAGGATCGGCGCGACCGTGTGGCCGCCGACCTTGGCGAGGCTTCGCGCCTGTCGCGCGAGACCGACGAGGTCATTGCGGTCTACGAGCAAGAGCTCACCGAGGCGCGCCAAAAGGCCTACGCCATCGCCCAGGAGCGGCGGGACGAAATCAAGGCCGAGCAGGCGAGCCAACAGGCCGAAACCGAGGCCAAGCTCGAAAAGCAAATTGCAGACGCTGAGAAAGAGATTGCCCAGCGGCGCGATTCGGCCCTGCGCGATGTGGACGCCATCGCGACGGAGGCGGCGCAGGCCATCGTGACGCAGCTTTCAGGCGTCACCGTCAGCGATGCGGACGTGTCTGCGGCTGTGAAGCGTCAGGAGGGTGGCCGTGCTTCAGTCTGACAGCTTTTGGGCGCTCGTCGGCCTCATCCTCTTCTTCATTGTCGTGATCGCGGCCGGTGGGCCCAAAATGATCACGGGCCTGCTCGACAAGCGCACCCAGCGCATTCGCGATGAGCTCGACGAGGCCCGCAAAGCGCGGGAAGAGGCGCAGTCTCTCCTGGCCGAGTATCAGCGCAAGCGGCTGGAGGCCCAGTCGGAGGCCGACGCGATTGTGGAAGAGGCGCGCAACGAGGCCCGCCGCCTGACCGACGAGGCCAACGCCAAGTTGAGCGAAATGGTCGAACGCCGGACGAAATCGGCAGAGACCAAAATTGCCCAGGCCGAGGCTCAGGCGATCGCCGAAGTGCGCACGCGGGCGGCGGACCTTGCGGTGGCGGCAGCGTCTGACATCTTGCAGTCGAAGTTGAAGGGCGAGGCGGCGGAGGCGCTGCTAAAATCCTCGATCCAGTCGGTCCAAAGCCGGCTGAACTGACCGGCCATTGGCCCGCCCGGCGGCGCACGCTGCGCGGGCTGCGGTGCGCGCGATCTGGTGCGCAACACAAGGTGCGAAGGGCACAAGCTGCGAAGGATAACGGGGGCGGCGATGGCTCGGACGGCAGCACCGCAATTGACCCACGTCCTGTCGTCCTCCCAGTTCGACCGCCCTTTCCTCGACTATCTTTACAGTCTCACAACGACGATCCGGCGGTTTGACAAAAGCCGGGAGGGCCTCGCGTACCTTCACAGCCTCCTGCCCCACAAGCGGGCGATGCTTTACTTCACGCAGCCGTCCACGCGCACGTTTCTGTCGTTCCAATCCGCCTGCCACGTCTTGGGGATGGCGGCGTCCGAAATCCGTGACGCATCCACCTCCTCCGAACGCAAGGGCGAAAGCGTTGCCGATTCGCTGCGCACCTTCTCGTCCTACGTGGATCTCATCGTCATGCGCTCGCCCATCCCGGGCCTTTGCGACCAGATTGCGGCCCTTTTGGATGAGACGCCCCGCCCCGTCCCCATCGTGAATGCGGGCTCAGGCCCGGATGAGCACCCCACCCAAGCCCTTCTCGACATTTATACCCTTGCCCGGTCGCTGCGCTGGCGCGGGGGGATCGATGGGATGACCATCGCCATGGTGGGCGATCTGCGCCGGGGCCGCACCGTGCGCTCCCTCGCGCGCCTGTTGCGCAACTTTCGCGATGTCAAAATCTTGTTCGTCTCGCCGCCCGAGTTTGCCATTGCGGACGATCTGCGGGCCGACCTCCAAGGCTCGGGCGTGACATTTGAGGAAACAACAGCCTTCCGCGACGCCATTGAAGCGGCGGATGCGGTCTACATGACCCGCATCCAGGATGAGTATGACGGCGCGAGCGTGGAGGCGGCCACCATCGCCGGCTATCACCTCAAGGCCGCCCACCTTGACCTTCTGAAGCCCCAATGCGCGATCCTCCACCCGCTCCCCCGCCGGGACGAGTTGGATGTGGCCATCGACACCGACCCGCGCGCCAAATATTGGCGGCAGGAGCGCAACGGCATGTGGGTGCGCGTTGCGCTGATCGCGCTGTTGATGGGCGTTGCCGACCGCGTCGAATTGCCCGACCTCTAGAGCGCCGCCCGATCAGGTTGGATCAACCTGATCGGGCAAAAGGCGCTCGTCGATTTAATCTGGCGCATCAACTGGTCGATCTGTTTGATTCAAACAGGTCGGTCGATGCGCTAGCGAGACGCGTTAGGCGGCGGTGGGGAGCGGCCGCATCAACGCGCCATAAAGGCTGGAAAATTCCCCAAGGGCGCAGGGGCGGCCGTGGTAAAACCCCTGCTGGATGGGGCAGCCGAGGGAGACCAGCGTCTCGGCAATCTGGGCGCTCTCGACCCCTTCGGCCACCACCTCGACCTCCAGCGCGCGGCCAATGCCGATGACGTTTTGCAGCACTTTTCGGTGCTTCACCTTGTCGTTGGCGGGCATCACCAGCTCCCGCGCAATCTTCAGCCGTTCGGGGGCGATTGCCATCAGTGCGAGGATGGAGGTGCGCCCGGTGCCAAAATCGTCAATCTCGATGGCCGCGCCCGCGGCCCGCAGCGCGCCCAGCGTTTTGAGGCGCTCCTCCTGCGGCGCATCGAGGAGCACCGTCTCGTGGAGCTCGATGGCAAGGGCGGTGGAGGAGGCTTGCGCGAGGGCAACGGCGCTCTCGATATAGGCTTGGTCGGCAAGGCCATCGGCCGTTGCGTTGAGCGACAGGCGCGGCAGGGAAAGCCCCTGCCCCTCGATCTCGCGCAGGAACGCGGCAATTTTTGTCACCACAAGTGCGTCGATGAGGGGGACCAGCCGGGCCGCGCTCGCCTCGGCCATAAAGGCGCCGGGGGTGAGCACCTGGCCGGAGGGTTTGCGCCACCGCACCAGGGCCTCTGCGCCCGAAAGCTCCCCGGTGGTGAGGTCAAACTGCGGCTGCAAAAACGGCTCAAATTCGCACCGCTCGATGGCCTCCACGATCGTGCGCGTGGCAAGCTGTTGCTCTTTGGCGCGGCCGCGAATTTCGCCTGTGGAGGCGACGGTGCGGTTGCGGCCGGTGCGCTTGGCCTCATAAAGCGCTTCGTCCGCTGCCGAAAGGAGCGCCTCGATCCCGCGGGGGCCGCCGCCCGCCGGGTCCGAGGCGGCCGCACCCACGCTCACCGTCACCCGGGAGGCGATGAGCGAGCGCTGATGTTCAAGGTTTGCGCGGGCAAGGGCGGTGTGAATGCGCGCGGCAAGGCGCGCGGACGAGAGGTCCGCCTCGCTGGTCAGCGCCACAAACTCCTCACCGCCATAGCGGGCGACGGTGGCGCCGGTGTCGTCGGCAATATCGCTCAGGATTTCGCCGATCCGTTGCAGGACCTGATCGCCCGGCTGGTGGCCATAAAAGTCGTTGTAGGCCTTAAAATGATCCACATCGATCATCAGCACGCCCAGCGACTGGCCTTGCTGCGTGCACGCGGCAAACATGTCGGCCGCCTTCTGGTCGAAGTAGCGCCGGTTGTAGAGCCCGGTGAGCCCATCCCGCTCCACAAGGTGTTTGAGGCGCGCGTTGACGGCCTCCAGCTCGGCGGTGCGCGTTTCCACGGCCTCGGTCAAAACTTGGGAGCGTTCGCTCAGCTCATAATTGCTTTGCTCGGCCGCTTGCCGCGATTCGTCGAGCTTTTGGATGTAGCGCAGCGCGGTGTTGGAGAGCTCGCGGATTTGGTTGCCCAACAGGTCAAGCTCGGTGTCGCGCAGGAAATCGGGCGGCGGAGGGACCTTGATGCGCCCGGTTTCGGGCCGCCACCGGCGCGCAATGTCCGCAATGGTGATGATGTGCCGCGCGAGCGCCCCGTACACCAAGGCAATGAGAATGAGCCCCAGGACGAAGTTTTTGAACGTTGCCAGCAGGAAGTAGGAGAACATGCGGTTCACGATCGCCGGCGCCACCACCGAGCGATCGACGATGATGGAGATTGAGCCGATTTCGGCGTTGATGCCCACCTCAGGCGGCACCACCAGCGTTTGCGACAGGGTGACCTCGTCCGCATGGGTGATGCTGCCGATGGATGGCAGCGTCGGCGTCAAATCGCGGACCCGCTCGATCATGACGCGGCCCTCGTTGACGATAGTGACGCCCTTGATCGCCCGCTGGGTGAAAAGGCCCTCCACGACCTGTTCGGCGGCTGGATCATAAAAATTATAGGCGGCCGATGCGGCGGAGGGGGCAACGCTGGCCAAAAATTCGCTGGCGGAGACCTCCACCGCGTCCTTTTCCTGGCGAAGGTCGATCCACAGTTGGACCACCGCCGCCACCACACCCAGGGAAAGGGTGAGGAGCAGCGTGACCTGCAGCAAAACGCGGCTCAGCGGTCGCCGCGGGCCATCGAGCGCGCCGACGGTCACTGCGTGTTGCGCGCCGTCTGCTGCGGTGCGTCGTCCGACGCGGGGACGTTGGCCTGGAGCGCGGCGGCAATCTCGTCGGCGTTTTCAAGGGCGCGGGACACCAGGAGATAGATTTTGGCCATCGACAGCGGGCGATCCACCGTGGTCAGCTGCGCCTGCTCGGCTTTGGTGAAGTTGGTGCGGATGAAGTGCCAGCCGCTTTGTTCGGAGATGGCGTAAAGGTCGATCCGCCCGGCCAGCAGCTTTCGAAAATTCGTCATGTCGTCGGGCGCAAGCTGGAGCCGCAAGACGCCCGCGTTCCCCAGTTGCCACAGTTCGGCCGTGTAGGTGTAACTGCGCACGACGCCGATGCTGTAGGGGGCAAGATCCTCAAGCTGTGTGTACGAAATCGGGTTGTTTTTGCGCCGGAAGAACACCAGGCGGTCGGTGCCCACAGGGCCCACGTGGATGAAGTCGTCCTCCCGCGCGGTGGAGTAGTACCAAAATGAGGTCGCGTGATAGCGCCCTGCCCGGGTCATCTCCAGCGCGCGGGCCCAGGGCAGATAGGTGAAGGAGAGCGTATAGCCGGCCGCGCGGCCAATCTCGCTCATGGCCGCATTCACGGTCCCGCCCCCCGGCGCGGTGGATGAGGTGAACGGTGGGTACTCCCCCGTTGCCACGCGCAACGCGTCGGCCGATGCGGCGGGGATTGCCAAAAGGGCGAGCGCAACGGCGGCCATCTGGCGGCGAAAGGCGCGCGCTTTGCCTGTCCACCCAGCGTGAGCGTTGCGCTGTTGCCCCATCGTGACCAACCCCTCGCTTGCGGAACCCTGCGGAAGACGGACGGTTGATCCACCACCCTGCCGAGGAAAAAGCGTAGCCAGAGCGCCTTGTTTCGACCTTGCGCCTGCGGCACACCGGGCAAGAGACCACCAGGGGATGGCCCGTGAAACGCGAAACGTTGCAGTCGTTTCTGGCCGTTGCGCGGCTGCGCAGCTTTCGCAAATCCTCCGATGTCCTCAACACCACCCAGTCCAACGTGTCGGCCCGCATCGCAACGCTGGAGCGCGACCTTGGCACGCAGCTCTTTCACCGCAGCGGCGGCGCCGTGCAGCTCACCACCGCAGGGCGCGACCTCATCCCCTTCGCCCGCGCGGTCCTTGAAAGCATGGAGGCGCTGGAGACGGCCGCCGGCGCGCCCCAGCTGGAGCGCGGCACGCTGCGCCTTGCGCTGTCGGAAAGCATGGTCGCCGTGCTCCTCCCTCGCTTCATGCGCGCCTTCTTTGACCGGTTTCCGGGCGCGAACGTGGAAATCACCGTCGACAGCAGCGCCAACCAGCGCGCTAAGCTGCTCGACCGGGTGGTGGATGTGGCCTTCCTCATGGGGCCGGTCTCACAATACGAGGTCTCAAATCTGCCGCTCCTCAAGCTCCCCCTCGTGTGGGCGGCCCATCGCGACCATCCGCTTGCCCGCTTGCCCCATGTGCCGATGGATGCGCTGGTGCGCTTCCCCATCATCTCCTATGCGCAAGACTCCCGGCCCTATACGGAGCTGAAGAGCGCGCTGGTGGCCGCCGGCGTCCCCCGCCCGCGGCTCTTCTCGTCCAACGCGCTCAACGCGAACTTGGCCATGACGCTGGAGCAGTTGGGCGTTGCGACCTTGCCCGACGTTTTTGCAAGGCCGCATCTCGACGCTGGCACCCTTGTGGCGCTCGACTGCGAGATCCCCCTCTCCGCCCTTGAATTCACCGCGTCTTATCTGGCCGATGGCGCCTCGCCCCTGGCAGAGGCCGCCGCACACATGGCGCGCGCGGTGGCGGCAGGGTTGCGGCAATCGAAAATTTCGATCAGCGACCACCAAACCAATGAGTTTGACGCGATCACGGAGAGGTGAAACCCTTCTGCAACTGACTTTGGGAGGGTCCCCATGCGCATCATCGTTGCAACCGCTGCCGCCCTCGCGCTCTCGTCCGCCGCCATTGCGGACGAGTTGCCCGAGACCAAACTCAACGTCGTGGGCAGCTGGGGCATGCTGTCCATGTACACCGACTTCACAAAGCCCTTCTTCACCGAGGCGCTGCCGGCCGCCACCGACGGCAAAATCACCGCCGACATCCGCCCCTTCAACGAGCTGGGCCTCAATGGCTCGGAAATCGTGCGCCTGGTGGAGCAAGGCACGCTCCAATTCGCCTCCACGGTGCTTGGCTACATGATCGGCGACAACGCGGTGAACGGCGGCAACGACCTCCCGGGTCTGGCGCCCGACATCGAAAAAGCCCGCGCCGTCTCCGACGCGTGGAAGCCCGCGCTGTCCGACCTTTACGAAACTGAGTACGGCGTGAAGGTCTTGGGCGTGTGGCCCTATTCGGCCCAGGTGGTGTACTGCAACGCCGAGATGACGGGCCTCAAAGATCTTGAGGGCAAGAAAATCCGCGCGTCGGGCGCCGCCATTGGTGACTTCATCACAGCGCTCGGCGGCACGTCCGTCTCCATGAGCTTCGGCGAGGTGGTCCAGGGCCTTCAAAAGGGCGTCATCGATTGCGCCATCACCGGCTCCATGTCGGGCTTCAACGCCAAATGGCATGAGGTTTCGACCCACATTTATGAACTTCCCATCGCCTGGTCGCCGGTCGTCCATGTGGTCGGGCTCGACACGTGGAACGGCCTCGACCCCGCCGTCCAAGAGGTTTTGACCACCCAAATCGCCAAGCTGGAAGACGACATCTGGAACGGTGCGGGCGCGGAAACGGCCGAAGGCTTTGCCTGCAACACCGGCGGCGAGGGCTGCACCCGCGAGGCGCCCGGCAAGATGACTCTGGTGCCGATCTCACAGGACGACATTGCCCTTCGCGACAAGGTCTTGAAGGACGCCGTGCTCGTGAACTTCGCGGAAGCCTGCGGCGAAGACTGCGTTGCCACCTGGAATGAGACCGTCGGCCCCGTTGCCGGCATCACCATCCAGTAACGGCCCCTTTGCCCCAGGAGGCCCCATGACCGCGCTTGCCGAACGCCTGTCACGCCTTTTGGCACGCATTGCGGGCTTTGCGATCCTGGGGTCGGCCTTGATGATCACGGTGGAGGTGGTGGCGCGAAAGCTCTTTGCCACCTCCCTCATCGGGGCGGACGAGATTTCGGGCTACATCCTGGCGATCACCGTCACCTGGGGCGCGTCGCTGGCGCTCATCCGCCGGGCCCATGTGCGGATCGATGTGGTGCACGCTCAAGTTCCCGCAGCGCTCAGATCCGTGCTCGATCTTGTGGCGCTCGTCTCGCTGTTGTCGGTGACGCTGCTCTTCGCGTGGTTCGCAACGCGGCTCTTGCGCACCAACATTCGCACCGGCGCGGTCTCCAACACGCCCATGGAGGTTCCCATGTGGATCCCCCAATCGCTCTGGGTGGCGGGGTGGTGGGTGTTTGCCGCCGTCACCCTCATCGTGATTGTGGCGACCGTCGGCGCCCTCATCCGGCGCGATCTGCCGGCGGCGCAAAAACTCTCCGGCGTGCGCGGCGCGCTGGAAGAGGCGGGCGAGGAGCTTGCCGACGCCAAGAGCCGGCGGTGACACAATGCTTCTGACCGCGCTCCTTCTGCTCCTGGCGCTGATTGCGCTCAGCCTTCCCATCGCCGCAGCGCTCGGCGTTTTGGGTGTCGTGCTCGACCGGGCATACGGGTTCTTGCCGTTTTACCAGGCGGCCGGCGAGGTGGCGTGGACCAACTCGTCCGGCTTCTTGCTGATGGCGATCCCGCTTTTCGTGCTGCTCGGCGAAATTATGCTGCGCTCCGGCATTGCGGACGCCATGTACGATGCGCTTGCCAAATGGCTCGGCTGGCTCCCCGGCGGGGTGATGCACGCCAACATCGGCGCCTGCTCGCTGTTTGCCGCCACCTCCGGCTCATCGGTGGCAACGGCCGCCACCATCGGCACCGTCGCCCTGCCCCAGATTGAGCGGCACGGCTATGGCCCGCGCCTTTTCCTGGGGACGCTCGCCGCCGGCGGCACGCTTGGCATCCTCATCCCGCCGTCGGTGAATATGATCATCTACGGCATCCTCACCAACTCCTCCGTGCCGCAGCTTTACTTGGCCGGCATCATCCCGGGGCTCATCCTCGCCGCCCTCTTCATGGCCGCCATCGTCGCGATCTCGATCCTCAAACCCGAGGTGGCCGGCCGGCGCGTGCGCTACACCTGGTCGGAGCGGCTCTCTGGTACGCTCGGCGTTGTGCCACCCGCGCTGATCTTCGTTCTCGTGATCGGCTCGATCTATGGGGGCATTGCAACCCCAACGGAGGCGGCGGCCCTTGGCGTTGTCGGCGCGCTTGGGATTGCGGCCAGCCGCAAGCGCCTCACGCTGCGCATGATCACCGAGGCGGTGGAGGGGACCGTCGTCACGACCTCCATGATCATGCTGATCATCGTGGCGGCGTACTTTCTCAACATGATCCTTGCCAGTATCGGGCTCACCACACGGCTCAACGAATTCGTGTCCGCGCTTGGCCTCTCGCCCATCGAGATGCTCATTGCGGTGGTGATCTTTTACATCATCCTCGGCTGTTTCATGGAAACCTTGTCGATGATGATCACCACGATCCCGATCATCGCGCCGCTCATGTTTTCGCTGGGCTTTGACCCCATCTGGTACGGCGTTTTGATGATGATCCTCATCGAGACGGCGCTCATCACCCCGCCCATCGGCCTCAATCTTTATGTGGTGCAGGGCGTGCGCGGGCAGGGGCCGATGTCGGATGTGATGATGGGCGCCCTCCCCTTTGTGGTCGCGATGGCGGTGATGATCGTCCTCCTCGCCGCCTTCCCGGGCATTGCCACGTGGCTCCCCAACGCTCTCCTCGACTGAACGGAGTTTTTGATGCATCGCCTCGCCGTCATCGGCCTTGGCACCATGGGCGCGCCGATGGTGAAAAACCTGCGCCAAAAGGGTTTTGACGTCGCCGCCATGGACCTTTCGGAGGGCGCCCGCGCGGCGGTGGATGGCGCCATCGCCCCCGCGCCAGAAGCGCTTTCCAGCGCTGAGGCCATCATCACGATGCTGCCCGAAGGCCGCCATGTGGCAAGCGTCTTTGAGCGCGTCATCCTTCCCGGCGCCCCCGCCGGCGCGCTGCTGGTGGACTGCTCCACCATCGACGTTGCGACCGCAAAAACCCTTGCAATGGCCGCGGAGGCAAGCGGGCGTTCCATGCTCGACGCGCCCGTCTCCGGCGGCCCTGAGGCGGCTTCAACAGGGGCCCTCTCGCTCATGGTCGGGGGCCCGGACGCGGCGTACGCGCGCGCGGCCCCGCTCCTCGATGCCATCGGCGCCAAACGCCGCCACTTTGGCGCGGCCGGCAGCGGCCAGGCGGCAAAAGCCTGCCACAACATGATTGTGGGCGTCACCGCCATGGGCGTCATGGAGGGCTTTGCGCTGGCGGACCGTCTTGGCCTCGACCTTCACGAGTTTTACGCCCTTTGCGCGGGCGCGGCCGCCCAAAGCTGGACGCTGGAAAACCGCTGCCCCGTCCCCGGCGTTGCGAACACGCCCGCCTCCAACGGCTACGCGCCAGGCTTTGCCGCCGCCCTCATGGCCAAGGACCTGCGCTTGGCCCAAGCCGCCGCCGAGGCGAGCGGCCAAGAAACCCCATTTGGCGCAAAGGCGGCGCACGACTTCACCGCGTTCGCGGAAGGGGATGCCGGCGCCAAGGATTTTTCCGCCTACTACACCACGCTCAAAGCCGCGAAGGACTGACCGGTGCCCCTCCTCCCCTTTGAGACACCGACCGCAGGCCTTGCCGGCACCTTCATCAACGGCGAATGGGTGCGCCCGGCCAAAAGCCTTGCCATCGAAAACCCCTCCCGCCGCGACACCATCTGCACCATCGGCCAAGGGGGCGCTGCGGAAGTGGGCGCCGCCGTCACGGCCGCCCGCGCGGCCCGGCGCCCATGGGCGAACCGCCCCGCCGCCGAGCGGGGCGCTATGCTCACCGCCCTTGGCAACCGCCTCGCCAACGAGAGCGAAAGCATCGCCCGCCTTCTGGCGGCCGAAACCGGCAACGCCATCAAAACCCAAGCCCGCGGCGAAGTGGCCGGCGCGGCGGGTGTGTTAAAGCACTATGGCGGCACGGCGGTGGACCAAAAGGGCGAAACGCTCCCCTTTGGCGAGACCCTTTTTTCCTACACCACCCGAGAACCCCTCGGCGTGGTGGGCGCCATCATCCCCTGGAACGCGCCGCTGGTGCTGGGCGCCGTTAAAATCGCAATGGCGCTCGCCACCGGCAACACGCTCGTCCTCAAGCCGGCCGAAGACGCGCCCCTCGCGATCCTCCGGCTCACCGAGTTGGCGGCAGACATCTTTCCCCCCGGCGTCCTCAATGTCGTGACCGGCACGGGGGAGGACGCGGGCGCAGCGCTCGCCAACCACCCCGGCATCGACAAGGTGAGTTTTACCGGCTCCTCCGAGGTGGGCCGGCTGGTGAGCCACGCCGCCGCCGACAGGATCGCGAACCTCACGCTGGAGCTTGGCGGCAAAAGCCCCACCCTCGTGTTTCCCGACGCCTGCACCCCAGACCACATCGACGCCACGGTGGCAGGCGTCCTCAACGCGATGCGCTTCGCCCGCCAGGGGCAAAGCTGCACCGCAGGCTCCCGCCTCTTCGTCCACGCGCACGCGTGGGACGCCTTCATGCCAAAACTCACCGCCCGCGCCGCCGCCATGACGGTGGGCGATGCACTCGACGAAACGGCCGACATTGGCGCCGTCATCAACGCCGAGCGCTATGGCGAAATCTGCCGCTATGTGGCCGAAGCCGAGGCGGCGGGCGCAAAGTTCCTCACCGGCGCCACCCCGCGCGCGACAGACGGCGGCTTCTTCCCCGTCCCCACAATCCTGTCAGGGCTCGACCACTCGTGGCGGATTGCGCGGGAAGAGGTGTTTGGCCCCATCCTGGTCGCGATGCCCTTTGAGGATGAGGCGGCGGTGGTGGCGGCCGCCAACGACACGCACTACGGCCTTGCCGCGTTCCTCTTTTGCCGGGACATGGCGCAGATCGTGCGCCTCACCCGCGCCATTGATGCGGGCTGGTTCCAGGTGAACCAGGGCGGCGGGCAAATCCCGGGGATGTCCTATGGCGGCATCAAACAGTCCGGCATGGGGAGCGAATACTCCATCGAAGGCGCGCTGGAGGCCTACACGTTCCGCAAAAACGTGACGGTCGCGCTGTGAACGACCGCTTTGGCAACCCCATCGACCCCGCGGTTGGTTTTGCCCGCGGCGCGTTTTTGACGGGCAGCGCCGCCGAGGTGCGCCGCATGCGCCACGCGCAAGGTGTTGGCGCGAAACACAACCCCGCCGCCATCGCCGTCTTCACCGGCAACCCGCGCTACTTTCCCATCACCGCCGAAGATCTTGAAATTCACTGCGAAGAGTGGGTCGGCCCCGGCCATTTTGCTGATCGCCTAACGGCGGCCGCCATCGACCATTTTGGCGGCGGCGAGACGGCCGTGGTCGCAAACCGCACCAGCGCCGGCATCATCGCAGCGGTGCTTGCCCATGCGCACGGGCGGCCGGTCGTGTCGCTGGTGCCGGCGGGCGATCGCAGCCATTCCTCCCTCGTCCGGGGCGTGCGCCTTGCGGGCGTCCCGCTCCAAGAGGTCGCAACGCTTCTCGACCTTGAGGCCGCCCTCACCGCCCACACGCCTGCCCTTCTCGTGATCACCACGGTCACAAGCACGCTCGCCCGCATCCCCGACGATCTCACCCGCGCCGGCATTCAAGCCGGGAAGGCCGCCGGCGCCACCGTCTTCCTCGATGAGGCCTATGGCGCGCGCCTTCGCCCCATCCTCCATGGCGGCGCGAAAAGCCTGACGATGGGCGCCGATTTTGCCATCACCAACGCCGACAAGGCCGGCCTTTCCGGCCCCCGCGCCGGGGTCCTTTGCGGCGCGCCAGACCCCGTGATCGCGACCCTTGCAAAGGCGAGCGAGCTTGGCCAAGAGGCGCGCGCGCCCATCGCGGTGGGCGCCATGCGGAGCCTTGAGGGCTTTGACCCCGAAGACCTGAAGGCCGAAGCGCACGACGGCCAGACAATCGCCGACATCTTGGAAGCCCGCTGGGGCAAAGCCACCGTCATCCGCTCCGACCTTGGGCCGATGGTGGGCGAGGAAGACGTTTTGGCCCGCATCCTCGCCATCGCCGGCAAGGCCGCGTGCGAGATTGTCCCCTCCGAGGCAACCGCGCTTGTGGGCATGCTCCTGTTGGAGCGCCACGGCGTCCTCACCGTCAACACCCACGGGGCGCCAGGGGGCCGGGTATCGCTGCGATTAAAGCCCGTTGCCGGGGCGCTTGATCGCGTGGGTGGCGCCGACACGCTCGCCGATGGGCTCGATGGTGCCATCGCAACGGTTGCCGAGCGGCTTGATGACCGCGCCTTCATCGCAAAAACCCTCTTTGGCGCGCCATGAGTGCGCTTGACGCCACCTTCGACCGGCTCGACCGGCTCGTAAACCTTGATGTGGGCCGCCGCGGGATCGAGCCGCTTTATGCCGCCGCCCGCGCCGCCACCGGGGCACCCCTGTGCGGTGCCATGGCCGACGCGCTCCTTGGCGTTCCGATCGGCGCCACCGTCATTGCCACGACAGGCTCGGTCTCCCGCGCGTGGATCTCCGGCGCCATCGGCGAAAATGACGGGCCATCGGGTGCGGCCGCCGTCATCCGCGCGCTGGTCCTGGCCCGCCGTGCGTGCGTCATCCTGTTGGTGGAGGAGGCGCTCATCCCGGCGATGGCGCGGGTGCTCCAGGCGGCAGGGCTTTCAGTGGTGGACCGCGCGGCGGCTCGCATTGCGGCGGACGATGGCTCCCTCGCCACCGTTGTCATCGAGCCATTCCCCCTCACGGACGCGGAGGCCCACACCGCCGCGCGCGCCCTCCTGGACGCCCTTTCGCCAGCGCTCCTCTTCTCCACAGAGCGGGTCGGCCGCAACATCAACGGCATCTACTACAACATGCGCGGCCGCGACTATGGGATGGCCCGCGCCAGGATCGACATCCTGTTCGATCTCGCGCTCGCCCGCGGCATCACAACCCTTTGCGTGGGCGATGGCGGCAATGAGATCGGCATGGGCAATGTCGCGGATGCGGTTGCCACATCCGTCCCCCACGGCGCGCCGGGCGCCTGCCCCTGCGGTGGGGGGATCGGCGCCGTCTCGAAAGCGAGCATCTTGATGACCGCGGCCGTCTCCAACTGGGGCGCCACGGCCATCAGCGCCGCCATGGCCGCACAAACCGGGGACGCGCGCCTTTTGCACACGCCGGACGCCGAGGCGCGGCTCTTGTCGGTGATGGCGGCGGAAGGGCTCATCAACTCCGCCGACGGGCTCATCGACGAAAATGTCGACGGGCTCCCCAAAGCCACCCATGTCGCGGTTGCAGAACTTGCCCGCGCGCTTGTTGCAAAGCACCTCACATGACGCCACAGGAGGCCCGCGCCGCCATCGCCAAGGGCGCCATCACAGGCCCCACCGCCGGCCTTGCCCCCGGCGCCCTTCAGGCGAACCTCGTGATCTTGCCCGCGGCCGAGGCCGACGCGTTTGCGCGCTTTTGCGCAAAGAACCCAAAACCTTGCCCGCTTCTCGCCCGCTCCGCCCCTGGCCGCCCGCACCTTCCGCCGCTCGGCGCCACCATTGATGTGCGGCACGACCTCCCCGGCTACCGCGTTTGGCGGGACGGCGCACCCATCGACACCGTCACCGACATTGGCGCCCTCTGGCGGGACGATCTGGTGGCCTTTGCGCTCGGCTGCTCCTTCGGCTTTGAGGCGGCGCTCATGGATGCGGGCATCAACCTTCGCCACATCGCGCTTCAGCAAAACGTCTCTATGTACGACACCAGCCTGTCGCTCGCGCCGGAGCCACCCTTTGCGGGCCACATGGTCGTCTCGATGCGCCCCATCCGCGAGGGCGACGTTTCAAAGGTCGTGGCGCTTTGCGAAGGGTTTCCCCTTTGCCATGGCACGCCGGTTCATGTGGGCGACCCCGCTGCCATCGGCATCAACGACCTCAGCGCCCCCGACTATGGTGACCCGACGCCCATGGAGCCTGGCGAAGTCCCCGTCTTTTGGGCGTGCGGGGTGACGCCCCAAAACGTCATCCGGGCGAGCGGCACGGCCTTTGCCATCACCCATGCGCCGGGCCGCATGCTGATTTGCGATTGCCCCGCCGGCATCACAGAGATTGCGCCATGAAGGTCAACGTCAGCGGGACGCCGGCGGATTTTGCGGTGCGCTCGGTCATCATCGCGGGGTGGACGGCGCGGGACCAGGCCAAGGTTGACGCGCACATCAAAGAGCTTGCCGACATCGGTGTGCCGCCACCCTCCACCACCCCGCTTTACTATGAGGTGGGCGCCAACATGCTGAGCACTGGCGGCACCATCGATGTGCTGGGCCCCCACACCTCCGGCGAGGCTGAACCGGTGCTCACCTGCCAGGGCGGCGTCCTCCACATCGGCCTTGGCTCGGACCACACCGACCGGGACCTTGAGACCCACTCCGTCCCCCACTCCAAACAGGTGTGCCCCAAACCTGTCTCGGACACCTTTTGGCCCCTCGACACGGTGCCGGACGTCGAAGCACTCCACATCACCGCCGATATTGAGGAAGGTGGCGCCCTCACCCGCTACCAAGACGGCCGTGTGGGCGCGATCCGCCCCCTCCTCTCGCTGTGGGAGAGGAGCGGCGCCGGCGAGGGCGACTGGCTCTTTTGCGGCACGTTTGCCGCCATCGGCGCCGTCCGCCCCGCGCGCGCCTACCACCTTTCCATGGCGGACCCCGCCACCGGCCGCACCATCACCCTTGATTACGATGTGCGGGTGCGCCGCATCATCGCCTGAGATTTACGCGCCGGTGGCGAGGGCACGCACCTCGTTGGGGGCGAGCGGCTGGGGCGGGTGCTTGGTGAGGCAAAAGGGCACGTTCACCCGCTCGAACCGTCGGCCTTCCCGGGCAATGAAGAACTCGCCACGCACCAGTTTTGCGATCCCATTGATGCCGCCGCCCCGCGCGGCAGCAAGATCCTTCGCGGCGTCGATCTGCGCGGGGGTGCCGAGGCGGCCAAAAACTTGTGTGGCGCAGTTGCCGGCGATTTGGTTGTGGAGCTGCTTTGGCGCCTTTGTCGCGAAGATGAGGCCGAGGCCGTACTTGCGCGCCTGGGAGGCGAGGGCGAGTGTTGTGGGAAGGCTGGGGCTTGCGCTGCTGGAGGCGGCGAAATTGTGCGCCTCGTCCATCACCAGAAGCCCGCAGAGCGGCTTATCGGCCGGCGCAGGGTTCTTCTTGATCCAGCTGAAGAGCGCCATCTGCAACTGGCTGACGAACTGCTGTTGTTGGTCCGCGTTGGGCAGGCCGATGAAGCTGATGATCGACAAGACGGCGCGCTTGCCCGCCGGCGGGGTGAAGAGGCGCCCCGGGTCCATGGGCGTTCCGACGTCGCCAAACATCGGGTCGTTGACGGAGGCGGCTTTGAGTGCCTGCGCCATATCGGCGGCGATTTTGGCGCTGTCCTCCAGCGCGCTCACCCCCTCGGGAAGGTCGGCCAAATAGTCGAAAAGGCCGGGGAGCGAGGCGTGCCCCATCCGGGCATAGGCGCTGATCGCCTCCCGCAACACGGCGCGGGAGAGGTCACCCTTTGTGGTGGTGGGTGACAGGCGCGCCTTGGGGGCGATGAGGGCAACGGCGTTGTCGACGGCAAGGGGGAACTCGTCCGGATCGCCCACAAGGTCGGGAAGGCCGGCAAGGGGCGCAAAGGCGATGGGCCGCGCGGTGTTGATGCGGGGCGTGTAGACCACCGCCGCGACCTCTTTGCCGTAGCGCGCGGCGTCGGCGTCATCGCCCGGCAGCCAGTGGGGTGAGGGTGTGTCGGCGGGCATCCCAAGGCGTGCAAGGTCGTTGTTAATGTC
Organism: Pseudomonadota bacterium; assembly: GCA_039034015.1. Lineage (GTDB taxonomy): Bacteria > Pseudomonadota > Alphaproteobacteria > Rhizobiales > Amorphaceae > Acuticoccus. The sequence continues at coordinate 39,689 of JBCCBM010000023.1, forward strand.
GAGCACGATGGCCGACACGCCGCGGAGCGCGCAGGCCTCCACCAGCCGGCGCAGCGCCACCGTCTTGCCCGAGCCCGACCCGCCGAAAAACACCACATGTTTTCGGAGGCTTTCCAGCGTCACCGTCATCGGCGCGCCGGCGGGCGATGTGCCCACAAGGACCGCGCCGTCCGGCACGCTCGGTATGTCGGCGGCGCCATTCTCAGCGTGCGCCGGTCCGTCGCCGTCAGGTGCCGGTTCGGGTTCAGTGGCGCCGTTCGCCGCTGGGGCGGGCCGGGCCGCGGGCGCTGCGCCGTTGCTCGCCTTCGTTTCGGGTGCGGGCGATGCGCTCCCGTTTGCTGCAGCCGGGCGCGCGCTCCGGTCTGCCGAGGCGGAGGTTGCGCTCCCCCCTGCACCGGGGTCACCCGGCGGCGGGGCGCTGGGGCTGGCCGCAGGCGATGCACGGCCGCCAGCAACGTCGATGTCGGCGAGCAGCGCCATCTGGCTGGCCGGGCGGCGGGCGCGCAGCCAGGCGCCGAACCCGGCCGGCCTCTCGTTGAGGAGCCCGTGGAGGGCGATCATTGTGAGCCGATCTGGCTCGCTGATGGCGACGAAGCGGCCGCCTTTGCCTTCCACCTCGGCGCGGGTTGCCTTGAACTTTGCGCCCTTGCTCCACGGGGTGTTGCGGATCAGCGTGAGGTGGCGCTCGGCCCCCACCATGACACCCGAATGGTCGGCCGCGGCCTGGAGGCGAGCAAGTTGCGCCGTCCCGTGGGACTGGGTGATGGCGCGGAACGACCAATGCACCTCGTCGGCCCGCTGGGGGTCGATCACCTGGCGGAGGCGGGCGTTGATGTGCGGTTTTGGCCCGCTGATCTCATCGATGGAAAGCTCGGCCCGATCGCCGTTTTCGCCAATGAACGCAGTGAGCGCACTCACAAGGTACGGCGTCACGTTGTCGTTGTTGGCAAGGCGCAGCTCTTTGGGATCCGCCTGTTCTTTGAGGGTTTGGAAGCGCGCGTCGATCGCCTCGATCGCGCCATTATCGCCTTTTGTGTCGGCGACATCGGGGGCTGCGTCGTCCGCGGGCGGCGCATCGCTGAAGGCGCCAAGCTCGCCCACGCGGCCGGCGGCGACGCAGGCGCGAATGTGGCTCTCCACCGCAATGATCAGCGCGCGGGGCGTATACTCCTGCGCTTCCGAGAACGCGGCGGGCTGGATTGGCCACGTGGCATAGGGCGGCGAAAAGCCGATCCGCGCGTACTCCCGTGCCAAAATTTCCGAAATCAGCGAAACACCGCAATCGGCAGAGGGCAGCGTGCCGATGCGCACATAATCCTCAAACCGGTATTTGGCCGACTGGATCGCCTCCCGCTCGATGAGCGCCCACGTCGAGCGCAGGCACGACAGGATGATGATTGTGTTTTCCGCCGTTTCGGCAAATTGCATGAGGTCGTTGGCGATGATGTTGAGCGCCGACCGGTCCCCGTCGGCGAGCGCCTTTTCAGCGACCGCAATCAGGCTGTCGACCTGGTCCACCGCGGCCACCGTCACGAGGCCGCAGGCGCTCGCAAGGGTGTCGAGCGCGCGCACCACCTCCATGGGCGCAAACCCCTCGGTGCGGAAACGGGCGATGGTGGGGCCGTCCTCGTCAAGGTCGTGGCCCTCGATGAGGCTGAGCGCAATGTCGTCGTGGCCGTCGGTGGTGCTGTTGAAGAGGACGAGGCAGATGGCAACGTCCACCGCATCGCGCGCCTGGGGGCTGCGGCCCAAAACACGTTTGAGGCCAAGCTTAAAACTCATGAGGCGGCCCTCGCGCACCTCACCGGCCAGAAGCGGTTTTGCCTCGGCCGCGCTCAGCTCCGCCGTCTCGCACAGCGCCGAGAGCAGCGTTTTGAGCTGTGTGCCGCCCTTGTGGTCTTTGTAGAGCGCTTCGATGTAGGCGCTCGCCAGGCTGCGCCAAAAGCCCTCCACTTGTGACAGTTGCAGGACGATGAAGAGGTCGCCCGCCGCCACCGTCTCGCGGCGCACGCGGCCCAAAAAGTGCGACTTTCCGGCGCCCGGCCGGCCCTCCAGCACGATGTTGCGCCGCGCACCGCCGGTTTTCAACTGACGCCGCCGCTTGGTCACATCGTCAAAGGCGGCCTTGTGGACGGCCTCGATCACCACCGTGTCGTCCCGCCAGATGGCTTTGGGCGGTTGCACGGCGGTGAGGCTCACTTCGCCAAGGGCGGCAATCTCGTCCATGGGCGCTCAGCCCTCGATGCTGAGGTAATGCATGGGGTCGGGACCGAGTTTAACGGCTGCGTCCCGGTCGGCCTTGGTGAGGCGGCTTTGGTTTTCTTCCAGCGTCAGCGCGGCGGTGTTGGCGCGGTGCATCGCCTTGACGGTCGCGTGAAAGTCGGCCGGCGCAACGGCGGGGAGCGCGGCGCGAAGGTCCTTGAGCGGCACCCACGCGAGGGGTCTGTCGGCAAGGCGGGCGTAGGCGGCGCGGATTTCATCTTCGGTGGACGCGGCCGCTGCGGGGGCAACGAGCGCGAAGGCGGGCGCTGCGCCCTTTAGGGTTGCGCCAAGGTCGACCTCGCGCTCGGCCAGCGCGTTCAGGAGGCAGTAAAGCGCTTTGCCAAGGCTGCCGACGCCGCGGCCGGTGGGCGCGTCCTTTGCCAGGGTGGGCAGGGTTTGCCAGCCCGCCTCGGTGAGCGACATGCGATAGGTGCGCCCCTCGCGCGCGGCGGTGATGAGGCCGGCGTTGGTGAGGGTGTCGCGCTGGGGCTTTCGGAACGCCATGGCGTGGTCGCGCGTGAATTCTGCCCCGGTGAGGGTGCCGCCGCGCCCGGCGAGGATGAGAAGGGCCGCTCGATCGGCCGTGCCAAGGTCTGCCACGTTCAAATGTTCCTCTGTTTGGCTGCGGTCACAAAGTCGAAAAGTTCGTCGGCCACGCGCTGGCGATCTGCGAAGATTTCCGCGTTGGTGAAGCGGATCACCTGGTAGCCCATGCGCTGGAGGCGGCGGTCGCGCACACGGTCGTCGCCGTATTTTTGCGCGGCGCGGTGCTCGCTCCCATCAAGCTCGACCACGAGGTTTGCGGCCTCAAACAACAGGTCGACCTGGTAGGGGCGCTTTGTGGGATCGGGCGTGATGGTGTGGTTCCAGCGGCGCCCCACGGCCCAGGGACAGGCGCGCAAGAGCGCCTCCAAACCGTTTTCCGCAGCGCTCAAGGGCGCGGGCCGGCCGGACAGGGGCGTGGCGTAATCGCCCTCGCTCTCGCCCCCGCCGGTTGCGTCGTCGGGCACCACCAGCGTGCGCCGGGGCAGCCGATCAAGCGCGCGGGCGCCCGCACCGCAGAAAACGGCGGAGAGGCCAGCCCCCTCAAGGTGGCCGTGGAGGTCGTCCTCATCGCCCGCGGCCGGGGGCAACGCGTCCGGCAAAATCGCAACGAGGAGGATGCGCCGCCCGCCATAGCTGCGGCGCAGCAGCTTTTCGCACTCTGAAAAGCGGGTGCGCAGGCTGAACGCGTCCAGCGCATCGCCCGGCCCGGTGACGGCGCGCACGGCGAGCGCCGCCACAAAGGGCCCGAAGAGCGCCGTTTCACCCGCGACCTTGCGGGCGATGGCGGCGAGCGCGGCGCGGTTGGCGCCCGCCCCATCGGACAGCGCCTCCGCCTCCGGCAGCCACGCGGGGTAAAGCGCCACGAGCGCCTCGATCAGGAATGCGCCAATGTCGTTGGTGAGGCTGACGCCCGGTGGCACCCGGTGGGACAGAACCGCAAAGCCCAGCGCCTCGCCCCACGTGATCGCGCCATCACGGGTGCAGTTCGGGTCGCGCAGGACGAAGGGGCGCGCGTCGCTCATGCCGAAATTTCGCGGGCCACCTTGGCAAGATGCCTCCCTTCCACCGACCACAGGTTGATTTGTGGCGGTTTGGGGCGCGCTGTCGCCAAAAATAGGAATGTGGCCGGAAAACTCGGGGCGAATTTAGGACGGCGGTCTTATCGCCGCCGATGGGTCAGGCGAGGACGCGTTTGAGCGCGGGGTAAAGCGCTTGGTAGCGGCCAAAGATGTCGTCGTAGGCGGCAACGTTTTGGGGGTTGGGTTCCACCAGCCGGCCGGGGCGCACCATGGCGAGGATCCCCTCGTCGATGGTGGCAAAACTTCCCGCGCCAACGCCCGCCAAAACGGCTGAGCCCGTGGAGGGCGCTTCTGTGGCCGCCGGCACGCGCACGGGGATGTTGGCGGTGTCGGCGTGGATTTGCAGCCAAAGGTCGGACGCGGTCGCCCCGCCGCCCACCGTCATCTCGCCGCTCTCGTAGCCGGCGGCGCGAAAGGCGTCCAAAATGGCGCGGGTGCCAAAGCCGATCCCCTCCATGATGGCGCGGAAGACGTGGGCCTGGCCGTGGGCGAGCGTCAGCCCCACAAGCGCACCGCGGGAGGCGGGGTCCGTGTGGGGGGTGCGGTTCCCTTGAAAATGGTCCTGCACAATCAGCCCCTCTGAGCCCGGGGGGAGCTTTGCGGCCTCAGCGTTCAAAGCGGCAAAGTCGAGCGGGCCGCCGGTGAGCCGCGAGAGCCACTGCACGATCGACCCGGTGGAGGTCTGCCCGCCCTCCACGATATAGCGGTTGGGGTACACAATGTCGGCATAGGCGCCCCAGACGCCGGGGGCGTGGATCGGGGCCTCCGTCACCCCGAATTGCAAGTGCGAGGAGCCGGTGATCATCGCGAGCTGCCCGGGTTGCGAGACGCCGAGACCGATCATGCCGATGAGCGCATCCGCCCCGCCCTGCACGACCTTGACCGATTGCGGGAGCCCCAGCTCGCGCGCGGCCTGTGCGGTGAGCGTCCCAATCACATCGCCGGGCGCCACAACGCGCGCGGGCCACTTGCCCTCCAGCTCGGCCATGTCGAGCGCGGACAAGAGGCCCCGCGCCCATCCGCCCTCGCGCGCGCGAAAATGCCAGCGAAGGCCCACATTGTTGAGGCTGGCGGCCCATTCGCCCGTCAGTTTGAGCGTCAGATAATCTTGGTATTCGCAGATCTTGGCGGCACGGTCGAACGTGTCGCGCTCGTTTTGCTTCAGCCACAGCGATTTTGGGATCATCCATTCTGCCGACACAGGGCCGCGGCCATCGCCGTTCAGTTTGAGCGCGTCGTCGCCTGTGGCCAGCACGGCCTCGGTCTCGGCGCCGGCGCGCACATCCATCCACATGATGGCGGGGCGCAGCGGCTCGCCCGCATCGTCGAGCGCGACCACGGTGCAGCAGGTGGTGGCATAGGCGATTGCCTTCACACCATCGGCGGAGATGCCGGCGTCGGCGATGGCGCGGCGGGAGGCGGTGACGAAGTTTTTCCACCAGTCGGCGGGGTTTTGCTCGGCCCGGCCGGGGGTGAAGGTGGTGGTGTAGGGCTCGCTGTGGTTGCCGACGCAGGTGCCCGTCTCATCATAGACCCGCGCGCGCAGGCTCTCGGTGCCGCCGTCGGCGGTGAGGAAGTAGGCCACGTGTCCTCCCGTTCTTGTCGTTTATTGAGGCCGACTTCGCGTTAGGGTCCGAACTCAATCACCAGCACAGGTTGCGCGGTCCAGCGCGGTTTGTGTGGCAGGCGCAGATGCGCAGGAAACCGTCTGGTTTTCAAGCGGCTGCAACGCACCACACGAGCCGCGCTGGACCGCCCTCTCTTGAGCTGACATTGGGGTCCACCAGGCCGGTGTCTCGGCTGTGACAAAGTTCGTTGAATATGCCCAGCATGTCCTGCCTCACTTCGCCGGAGCCGAGACACCGGCCTGGTGGACGCAACCTGCGCTGGTGATTGAGTCCGGACCCTAAAGGGCGCGGAAGGCGGCGAGCGCGCGCGAACCGTACATCACCGCGGGCCCGCCTCCCATCTCAACGGCCACCTCCAGCGCTTCCACAAGGGCCGCCTCCGTGGCGCCGAGCCGCTTGGCGGCCGAAAGGTGGTACAAAATGCAGTCCTCGCAGCCCTTTGAGACCGAGAGCGCCACCGCGATCAGCTCCTTTTGCGCGGCGCTGAATTCGCCGGGCTCGGCCACCGCTTTGGCGATGGCGGCAAAGCCTTGCATGGTTTTGCCGGCCGATTTTGAGAAGGCGCCCACCCGTTGTTTGGCCGCGGTGAGGCGTTCGGCGTGATCGGTCATCGCAAAGAACTCTTGATGATGAGGTCGCGTACCACGTCCGGCGCGTCCCAATGGGGCATGTGGCCGGCGTTGGGCAGGTGGTGGACGGCGATGGCGGGCGAGATGGTGAGCGCGTCGCGCCAATCGAGGATGGCGTCGCGATGGCCGACCACAATGCGGATCGGGAGGGTGGCTGAGAGCCGGGCGAGATCGCGCGTGATGTCGAGGGTTTGGCGGTCCCCAACGGCAATGTCGGCCGCGAGGGCTTTCAGGCGGCCTTTCTGAAGCTTGGCAAAAATCTGTGCCACCATGGCGTCGGAAAAGCCGGCCGCGCGGGGGGAGAGGCGGCGCAGGAGATGGCTGACCGCGCCTTCGCTCACCGGGTCCGCCATTCCGGCGATGAACGTGCCGTCGATCGCGGGCCCAAGCCCCGCCGGCGCCAACAGGGTGAGCGAGCGGGCGGGCGCGCCGCTTGCCACCGCGCGCACCACCACCGCCGCGCCCAGGGAATGCGCCACCACGTGGGAGGGCCGCTCGCGGAGCGTGTCGCGCGCCGCCGTCACCAGATCGTCAAAGCCGCGCGCCTCTGCCGCTGCTTCCCCATGGGCGGGAAGGTCGATGGCCCGTGCGAAAAAACGCGCTTTGCCAAGCCCTTGGCCAAGTTGGTCGAGGGTCAGCCGATCGCCCGCATAGCCATGCACGAGGAGGACAGGCGTGCCATCGGCAGGCCCATAGGTGGTCTCAGCGAGGGTGTCGCCGGTGGCGGCGATCACGTCGGAGAGTTCGATGCGCCCGCGCCGGCCCGTGCCGCGGAGGGTGGCAAGGGGCACCCCCGCGTCGCGGGCCGCGCGCCGGGCAATGGGGGTCGCCCGGAGCGGCGCATGGGCCGGCCGGTCGGGTGCCGGCGCCGGTGCGCTGACGCGCGCCGCGCGCTCGGTTGGCGTGTCGGGCGGCGAGCCCCTCGTTGGCGCGGCGGGCGGTGGGGCGTCCTCTGCAGCGACCGCGATTTTGGCGATCGCGGTGCCGACCGCGACTGTCTCGCCGGGTTTTGCCAGGATTTTGACAAGGCGGCCGGGTTCGAGCGCGGGGAATTCTGCGGTGGTTTTGTCGGTCTCCACCTCAAGGATGGCGTCGCCGCGGCGATAGGGTTCGCCCTCGCCCACCATCCAGGCGACGATCACGCCCTCCTCCATGGTCTCGCCAAGGCGCGGCATGGGAAGGTCGATGAGCCGCTCAGCGTTGTCGTTGCCCGAGGGGGCCTTGCTCACCCAATCGTCCGCCCCCTCAAGGTCGATGGTGGCGATGGGGTCGCCGACGGTGACGTGGTCGCCTGGCGCGACGAGGGTCGACACAAGGCGGCCGGGGCCGAGCGCGGGGAACTCGACCGCGGTCTTGTCGGTCTCGATCTCGATCAGCGCATCACCGCGGGCAAAGCGGGCGCCCGGTTCCACCAGCCAGGCGGTGAGCGTGCCCTCCTCCATGGTCTCCCCAAGGCGCGGCAGGGTGAGGGTGAGGGTGACGGCCATTAGCGCCCGCCCTCCACCATGCGGGCGGCAACCTCCTCCACCAGCGCAGCGGTGGGGACGGAGTTTTTCTCCAGCGCCACCGACACGGAAATCGGAATGTCTTCCCCCGCGACGCGCACGACGGGGTCGTGGAGGAAATCAAAGCACTCTTCGGTGATGCGGGCGGCAAGCTCGGCTGCAACGCCCGCGGTCATCACGCCCTCCGACACCACCATTGCCCGGCCGACACGGGCAACGTGCGCACACACGGTTTCCATGTCGATGGGGTTGAGCGTGCGAAGGTCGATGACGGTGCATTCCGTGCCGACCTTTGCGAGCGCATCCGCCGCCGCCAGCGCGTGGTGCACCTGGCGCGAATAGGTGACGATCACAAGATCGTCCCCCGTGCGCCGAACGGCGGCCGTGCCCCAGGGCGGGACGGGGGCGGAAAGGTCCACCCTCTCTTTCATCGTATAAAGGCCCTTGTGCTCGATGAAGACGACGGGGTCGGGCTGGCGAAGGGCGGCGCGCAAGAGGTGGTAAGCGTCGGCAACGGTGGCGGGCATGGCGAGCCTGAGGCCGGGCGTGTGCATCACATACGCCTCCAGCGACTGGGAGTGTTGGGCGCCGGCAGAGCGACCGGTCCCGCCTTGGGTGCGCAAGACCATCGGGACGCCGATTTGCCCGCCGAACATGTAGCGGATTTTGGCCGCTTGGTTGGCAAGCTGGTCCATGGTCATGCCGATGAAGTCGACGTACATGAGCTCCGCCACAGGCCGCATCCCGGCCATGGCCGCGCCGACGGCGGTGCCCACAATGCCGGCCTCAGAGATGGGCGTGTCACGCACCCGCTCGCCAAACTCTTCATAAAGCCCCTTGGTGACGCCATAGGCGCCGCCATAGCGGCCCACCTCCTCCCCCAAAATGAAGACCGTCTCATCCTCGGTCATGGCATCGATGAGCGCCTTTCTGAGCGCATCGCGATAGGTCATCTCGGCCATGGCTCAGTCCCTTGCCAAAACGCGGTTGATGCGGGTGCGCACGGGTTCCGGTTCTGGCGTGCCGGGGGCGTAAACATCGCGAAACATGGATGCTAGCGGCGGTTCGGTGCCCGCGACGGCAAAGTCGATGGATGCGTCCATTTCGATGGCGATCTCATCGTCAAGGCGGGTGAGCGTGGCTTCATCGGCAATGCCGGCGTCGATGAGGGCGGTGCGGGCGAAGAGGACGGGGTCCTTGGCGCGGCCCTCAGTCTCGTCGTCTTCGGTGCGGTAGGGGGACTTGTCCATCCGCGCATGGCCGAAGAAGCGGTAGCATTCGACGGCGAGGAAGCCGGGTTTGCCGCCGCGCGCGCCATCGATCAGCCGGGCGGCGGCGGCCTCCACCTGCCGCACATCAAGGCCATCGACCGTTTCGCCCGCAAGGCCGAAGGTGTGGGCGCGGGCGTGGAGGGCGCGGCCCTTGGTGGCCTGCTCGATGCGGGTGCCCATGCCGTACTGGTTGTTGATGCAGACAAAAAGCACCGGAAGGTCCCAGAGAGCGGCCATGTTCATGGCTTCATAAAGGATGCCCTGTTGCATCGCGCCATCGCCGAAGAAGGCGATGGAGACGGCGCCCTCCCTGGCCCGCTGGGCGGCCAGCCCCGCGCCCACCACGGCCGGGATCCCGCCGCCCACAATGGCGTTCGCGCCAAGGTGGCCAAGGCCCATGTCGGCAATGTGCATGGAGCCGCCTTTGCCCCGGCAATAGCCCTCCTCCTGCCCGGCAATCTCGGCCATCATGCGGTTGGGGTCGGCGCCGCGGGCGAGGAAAATGCCATGCCCGCGGTGGTGGGTCGTAAACGTGTCACCCTCGCGCAGGAGGCCGGCCACGCCCGCCGCCGCGCTCTCCTCGCCGATGGACAGGTGCAACATCGACCCCGAGGATGCCCCGCGCACAAAAAGCTCGCCCACCCGCTCCTCAAAGGTGCGGATGCGGCGCATCTGCCGGTAAAGGGTTTTGAGGTTGGTGTTGTCGGGGGTGTCGGCCCCGGCCGGTTCGGCACTCGCCATAAAAGGCTCCGGTCAAAAGGGGGTTTGGGTGGGGACGAAATTTTCGATCGGCGACAGCGAAGGGTAGCGGCGCTGATACAACTGTCAATGTGCGTGACTTTTGTATTGCAGGGGGTATGACCACAGCCGCCACATCGCTGGCCGATGCCACACACGGGAGCGTCTACCGTTGTCTGACGAGACCGATCTCATGCACCGCGCGGCTTGGCTTTATTATCTCGGCGGGCTGAACCAGGAGGAGACGGCCGCGCGCCTTGGCACCACGCGCGCGCGGGTGAACCGCTTGTTGTCGGAGGCGCGGGAGGCGGGCGTGGTGTCCATTACCATCGACACCGCTGAGACGGGGCTCTTGGCGGTGGAAGAGGCGATTGCGGCGGGATTCGGCCTCAACCGGGTGATCACAACGCCCGAGCTTGGCCTGGGCGACCTTGCCGGCCGGCCCCAGAAATTGCGCGACTTTCCCCGGCGCGCGGTGGGGTCGGCGGCCGCGCGGCTCTTGCGGGACCTTTTGGCGCAAAACCCGCGGCTTTGTGTGGGCACGGGGTGGGGCCGCACGCTGGACCAGATGACGCGGCATCTTGCGGGCGTGCGCGCGCCCCATGGCCGGTTCGTGAGCCTCATGGGCTCGCTCACCGCCAACAGCGCCTTCAACCCGTTTGACGTTGTCCAGGCGCTTGCCCGAAAGACCGGCGGCGACGGGCACTTTTTGCCAGTCCCCTTCCTGGCCGACACGGCGGAGGATCGCGCGGTTCTCCTCTCCCAACGCTCGGTGGTGACGGTGTTTGAGATGGCCCGGCGCGCGGACGTTGCGTTCATCTCGGTGGGCGAGCTCACCGAAGGCTCGCTCTTGCGCACATCCGGCATGATCTCGGCGGGCGAGATGGCGGCCCTTTGCAAAGCGGGCGCCGTTGGTGACACCAACGGCCTCTTTTTTGATGCCGCCGGCCGCCCTGTGGACCACGCCCTCAACCAGCGCACGCTGGCGGTGGGGTTGGACGATTTGGCCGCGGGCCGCGCCATCCTCCTTGCCGCCGGCGTTGAGAAGGTGGCCGCCACACACGCCCTTTTGCGCAGCGGCGCGATCGACACCCTCATCATCGATGGAGACGCCGCGCGGGCCCTTGCGACGGCCATGGGATAACGGGCGTCCTCCGCGGTGGCGCGCGCAAGCCTCTGCGGCCGGGGCCGGAATGCCGGCCTCTTCGGACATGCGGCCAATGGTGCCCGTGGTCGATGCGGTGTGCTTGGAGGTTTGTCGCGCGCGCGGGGCAGTGTGAGAAGCTGTTTGACAGCGGGGCGGCGCGCGGCCACACTTTTTAGTGATGGTAAAAATTGCGATGGCGAACGCGGACCATGACCCCCTTGCGCTGGGCAAGGCCTTGCGTGCGCGCCGCAAAGAGCTGCGGCGCAGCATGCAAAGCGTTGCGGATGATGCGGGGCTTTCGGTGGGCTTCATCAGCCAGGTGGAGCGTGGGTTGACGGCCCCCTCGCTCGGCTCCCTCGCCTCCATCGCCAGCGCGCTCAATTGCCCGGTGAGCGCGTTTTTGGATCAGCCGGGCCGCGCCACCCCCCTCACAAGGGGGAAAGGGCGACAGCGCTACACCGTGCCCGGCGCGCAAAAGGGCTATGAGCGGATCTCCACATCCTTTGAGGGCTCGCGGCTCCACTCGGTGATTGTGCACGAGCCGCCGGGCCACCGGGCCGAGCCCATCAGCCACCAGGGCGAGGAGATGCTGTTCGTGCTGCGCGGGGCGATCACCGTGGAGCTTGATGGCACGGTGGCGGTGCTCACCGAGGGTGACAGCATCCATTTTGATAGCCGGCGTACCCATTCCACCTGGAACCACACCACAGAGGCGGTGTCGCTCCTGTGGTGCGGCACCATGGACGTTTTTGGCGACGCGCCCGACCCCCTTCACCAGAACACCCCGACCCACTCGACGGGAGAGGACTGACCCCATGAGACACGCCCTTTTTGCCGCCGCGCTGACGCTCACAACCGCGCTCGCCACCCCCGCCTTCGCCGAGACGGTGCTGCGGCTCGACGAGGTGGCCGTCGGCGAGCTCGACCCCGCCAAGGCGTCCGACTACGCCGACAGCATTTTGATGTTCAACGTCTACGACACGCTGGTGTTGCCCAACCAAGGCGGCCCCGGCCACAGCGGCCACTTGGCGGAGAGCTGGACCATTGATGGCACCACCGCGACCTTTACGTTGCGCGAGGGGGTGACGTTCCAGTCCGGCAACCCGCTGCGGGCGGAGGATGTGGTCTATTCGCTGGATCGGATGCAGGCGCTGGGCGCTGGCCTCAGCTACCTCTTTACGGGGGTGAGCGCGGAGGCGGTGGATGAGCGCACCGTCACCTTCACCCTTGAGGCGCCCTATGCGCCCTTTGTCGCCTCGCTGGTGCGCCTCCCGATTGTGGACCAAGCGCTGGTGACGGCGAGCGCGGACGATGAATGGGGCGAGGCGTTTTTGTCGGCCAACGGGGCGGGCACGGGGGCCTACACCGTCACCTCCCACAACCCGCAGGACGAAACGGTGATGGAAAAGTGGGACGGCTATTTTCTGGGCGTCTCTGATGCCGCGCCGGACACGGTGCGCCTGCGCTACGGGCTTGAGGCGGCGACCGTCCGCACGCTGATTGCCCGGGGGGAGCATGATATTGCCAGCCAATGGCTGCCGCCGGAGGTGGCCGGGGCGCTGGCGCGGGACGGCGCGCAGCTCCTCACCGAGACCGGCACCGGCGCGTTCTACTTCAAAATGAACACCACCAAGGCGCCGCTGGACGATGTGAATTGCCGCCAGGCGCTGGCCCACGCGTTCGACTATGCGACGGCGGTGCAGATGATTGCGATCACGGATGATGTGTCGGCCGGCTCGCCCGCCACCGGCGCGATCCCGGTGGGGATGTTTGGTGCAAACCCTGCCGAAATGACCCTTTCGCAGGACATGGAGGCCGCGAAGGCAAGCCTTGCCGCCTGCCCCTATGACGCGTCCGAGATTGATATTGAGATCAGCTGGATTGCGGAAGTTCCCTTGGAGGAGCGGTTTGCGCTTCTGATGCAGTCGAATTTTTCGCAGCTTGGCATCAAGTCGCACATCACCAAGCTGCCTTGGGCGCTGTTTGCCGAGCAGGTGTCAAGCCCCGAAAACACGCCGCACATCAGCCAAATCTTCGCCAATGCTGTGACTGGCGATCCGGATACGCTGCTTTATGGCATGTACCACTCGTCCACCGCCGGGACCTGGCAGTCGCCAGAGTATCTTGATGACGATGAGGTGGATGCAGCGCTTGCCGCGGGGCGCACGGCCGCCGACGAGGCCGGGCGGCAGGAGGCGTATGCGGCGCTGAACGCGCGGCTGATGGAGATTGCGCCGACGATTTATGGCTTTGACCGGCAGTCGGTGTTTGCAGCGTCCAACCGGGTCAAGGTGCCGGCGCTCAGCGATCCGGATATGGCGTTTGGGCTCGATGGGCTCGGTTTCTCGTTCCGCCTGATGGAAATGGTCGAGTAGCGCGCCCACGATGGGGCCGATCGCCCGATTGCTTCTGGCGCGGCTTGGGATCTCCGTCATTGTTTTGATTGGCGTTTCGATGCTGATCTTTGCGATTGCGCGGGTGATCCCGGGCGACCCGGCGCGCATTGCCCTTGGCCCCAACGCAACACCCGAGGCGGTGGCCAATCTTCGCGCCGCCATGCACCTTGATGACTCGATTGTCGTGCAATACGGCCACTTCGTCGGCGATGTGTTGAACGGCGACCTTGGCGTTTCGCTCTACACCAACCGCCCTGTCACGCTCGATATTGCGCAATTCTTGCCGGCAACACTCGAATTGGTGCTTTTGGCAGGGTTCATCATGGTGCTGTGCGGCGTGCCCCTTGGGGTGCTTGCCGCGCGCCATCGCGGGCAGTGGCCGGACCATCTCATCCGCGTGTTGTCGCTGCTCACCGTGTCGGCCCCCAGCTTTGTGTGGGCTGTCATCTTGATGCTGCTCTTTGCGTTTTACCTGCCGCTCTTCCCCATCGCCGGCCGCCTCTCCGATTTTTACGAGATTGAGCGCGTGACCGGGTTTCTCGTCATCGACACTCTGCTTGAGGGCAACTTTGGCGCGTTCATCGATGCGATCCACCATCTCATCTTGCCGGCGATTGCGTTGGCGCTCTCGGGGATTGGGCAAGCCGCCCGCCTCACCCGGGCCAACATGGTCGAAACCTATCAAAAACCTTACATCGAGATGGCCGAGGCATTCGGCTTCTTCCCGAGCCGGATTGCGCGGGTTTATGCGCTCAAACCCTCGATGATCCCCTCGCTCACGATCATCGGGCTCGACTTTGCGGCCATGCTCGGCAACGCGTTTTTGGTGGAAGCGGTGTTCGCGTGGCCCGGGTTGTCGCGCTATGGCGTCAACGTCATCCTGCGCAAAGATTTGAACGCGATCATGGGCACGGTCCTCATCATCGCCATCACGTTCTTGATCGTGAATATTATCGTTGATCTTCTGATCGCGCTCCTCAACCCGCGCATTCGCCATTCGACGCGTGGAGCATCATGAGGCGCGCGGCAAAAATCCTCGCCACGAACCCGCTCAGCCTTTTGGGTCTTTTCCTGGTGGCGCTGGTGGTGTTTGCCGCGCTCTTCGCGCCATGGGTCGCGCCCTACCCCACCCACAACGGCGCGGTGGTCGATTTTCTGAACAACAACCGCCCACCCTCAGCGAAAAACCTTATGGGCACCGACTTGGTCGGCCGCGACATCTTTAGCCGCATTCTTTATGCTTACCAAATCTCGCTCATCCTGGGCGCGGTGGTGCTGGCGATCGCTGTCCCCATCGGGACGCTGGTGGGCCTTTTCGCCGGCTATCTTGGCGGCATCATCGGCGCGATCCTCATGCGCATCGTCGACGTTTTCCTGTCGATCCCGCCGCTGGTGCTGGCAATCGCGATGATGGGCGTGTTGGAGCCGACGCTCACCAACGCGATGCTGGCGGTGACGGCCATGTGGTGGCCCTGGTACGCGCGGCTGGTCTATTCCATCGCACGGTCGGAGCGGGAGGAGGGCTATGTGCTGGCGGCCGAAGTGATCGGCGCCGGAACGGGCCACATCGTCTTGCGCGAAATTTTGCCCAATTGTCTTCCCGCCATCATCACCAAGATGACGCTCGACATGGGCTTTGTCATCATCATCGCCTCATCTTTGTCGTTCCTGGGCCTTGGCGTCCAACCCCCAACGCCAGACCTTGGCTCCATGGTGGCCGAAGGGGCGCGATATCTGCCCGACAGCTGGTGGCTCACCGTCTTCCCGGGCCTTGCAATCCTGGTCGCCGTCTTCGGCTTCAACCTCCTCGGCGATGCGCTGCGTGACCTTTTGGAGGTGGACCGGTGAGCCTCCTTCACATCCAAGATCTCCATCTGCGCTTCAAAGCCTGGCACGGGGTGACGGACGTGCTCCACGGCATCTCCCTCTCGGTGGGCACGGGGGAGCGGGTGGCGCTGGTGGGCGAAAGCGGCTCGGGCAAATCGGTGACGGCGCGGCTTGTGCTGGGCCTCTTGGCGCAAAGCCGCACCAACAAAATCTCGGGGCGGATCGCCTTTGAGGGGCGCGATCTCCTCAAAACGCCGCGGAAGGCGCGGGCGTCGCTGCGGGGGACCGACATGTCGATGATCCTCCAGGACCCGACATCCTCGCTGAACCCCACCTTCACCATCGGCCGACAGTTTATCGATGTGATCGGCCGCCGCGCGCCCGCCCTTTCGCGTGAAGAGTGCCTGGCGCTCGCGGCAAACGCCCTTGCCGAGACCGCGATCCCTGACCCGGTGCGCGTTTTGTCGTCCTACGCCTTCCAGCTGTCAGGCGGGATGAACCAGCGGGTTATGATCGCAATGGCGCTGGTGAACCGGCCAAAATTGCTTTTGGCGGACGAGCCGGGCTCCGCGCTTGATGTGACGGTGGAGGCGCAAACCCTTGCCCTCATGCGCGCCCTTACCGACCAGCATGGCGCGGCCGTCCTTTTCATTTCCCACAACCTTGGCGTGGTGCGCGAATTCGCAAGCCGCGTCTATGTCATCTACCGCGGGCGCATTGTGGAGGACGGGCCGACGGTCGCGCTCTTTAAGAATCCCGCCCACGCCTACACCCGCGCGCTGATGGACGCCGTGCCGCGGATCACGGGCGCCGGCCTTCCGAGCGTGCCGGAGGAGAGCGACGCGTTCCTCGCCCCCGCCGTCAGCCACGGCGCGCGGTGATGCTGGCGCTGAAAAACATCTCCAAAACCTTCCGCAGCCCCACGGGGCCGGTGCATGCCGTGCGTGATGTCTCGCTGACGGTGGCGGCGGGCGAGTGTCTTGCGGTGGTGGGCGAGAGTGGGTCGGGCAAATCAACCCTTGCCAACATGATCCTCGGGATCACCGCGCCGAGCGCCGGCGAGATTGTGCTGGACGCCGAGCCGCTGACACCGCGCCGCACGGCATCGCAAAGGCGCGCGATCCAGCTTGTGCAGCAAAATCCGGCCTCCGCGCTCAACCCAAAACGGTCCGTGGGCGCCTCGGTGCGGCTGGGGCTCGACACCTTTGGCATTGGCGCGCGGGGCGAGCGGGCTACCATGGTGGCGCGCGCGCTGGACGCCGTGGGCCTCCCGGCGGAGATGGCGCGGCGGGCGCCGGCGGCGCTTTCCGGCGGTCAGCGCCAGCGGGTGGGGATTGCGAGGGCGCTTGCCGTTTCGCCCCGGCTCCTGGTGCTCGATGAGCCCACCTCTGCGCTCGACGTGTTGGTCCAGGCGCGGGTGCTCCGGCTTCTGAACGACCTTCGGGCGGCGCACGGGCTCACGTACATTTTCATCACCCACGACCTTGCCGTCGTGCGCAACGTTGCCGACCGTGTGGCCGTTTTCCAAGCCGGCCAATTGGTGGAGACCGGCGCAACGCGCGACATTTTTGAAGCGCCGCGCACCGCCTACACGCGCCGCCTCATCGCCGCCGTCCCCGTGGTGGACGAGGCCGAACGCGCCCTTCGCGACGCCCTCTCGAAGATGGCCGCCCCCCAACTGGAGCCGCGCGCATGAGCCTCAAGGTTGCCCTTGCCGACCCCGATCAACCGGGCGCGACCCACCGCGCGGTGGAGGCGCTGGCACTGAAAACTGTGGGCGCAAAACTCTTCACGCTCATGGTGCTTGACCATGGGCGGGGCGTTGCGTGGCGCTGCCACACCAACTGGCCCGACGCCTACCCCGCGAGCGGGGAAAAGCCGATGCTCCAAAACGCGTGGTCCAAACGCGTGATCGAGCGGCGGGAAACCTTTGTCGCCAACACCATCGATGAGATCGCAGCCGTCTTCCCCGACCATGAATTGATCCAGTCGCTGGGCTGCCAAAGCTGCCTCAACTTGCCGGTCATTGTGGGCGGCAAGGTGATCGGCACCGTGAATTTCTTGCACGAGGCGGGGTTTTATACGCCGGAGCGGGTGGCCGGCGCCGATGCACTGTCCGAGCCCGCTGCGCTCGCCCTCATCCTCACGCTTTTGTTGAAAGACGCCCCATGACGAAGACACTGCGCGTGGCGACCGATGTGGGCGGCACCTTCACCGATCTCGTCGCGTTCGAGACGGGGCCGGAGGGCATGCGCATCACCACCCAAAAGGCCGACACCACGCCGCCCGATTTTGAGCGCGGCGTGATGGACGTGATGGCAAAGGCCGGCATTTCCCCCGCCGATGTCGACTTCATGGCCCACGGCACAACGGTGGTCATCAACGCGCTGACGGAGCGAAAGGGCGTCAAAGTCGGCCTCATCACCACACAAGGCTTTCGCGACACGCTGGAGATTGCGCGCGGCAACCGGCCCGACTTCTTCAACCTCCACTACGAGAAGCCAAAACCCTTCGTCTCCCGCCATTTGCGCGCCGAACTCCCCGGCCGGATGACCTATCAAGGTTCTGAGCGCGCCCCGCTCGACCTTGCGCCCCTTCCCGCCATCCTTGCCCATTTTCGCGCGGAAGGGGTGGAGGCGGTCGCCATTTGCCTCCTCCACGCCTACGCCAACACCGCCCATGAGGTGGCTGTGCTCAAGGCGGTGCGGGCGGCGTGGCCAGACGTTTCGGCGGTGGCAAGCCACCAGATCACCCGCGAGTGGCGCGAGTATGAGCGCACCAACACCACGGTGTTGTCGGCCTACGTTCAGCCGGTGGCGGCGCGCTATCTTGGCCGGCTGGATGCGGCGCTGAGAGAAAAAGGCGCGCGCAAAAGCCCCTATGTGATGCAGTCCAACTGCGGGGTGGACAGCCTTGCCGCCACCGCCGCCATTCCGATCACGATGGTGGAGAGCGGGCCGGCGTCGGGCTTTTGGGGCGCGGCGGAGCTTGGCCGGCTGATCGACGAGCCCAACCTTTTGGCACTCGACATTGGCGGGACGACGGCAAAATGCTCGCTCATCGAGGGTGGCGACGTTCGCATCATGACCGACTACTGGATCGAGCGGAGCCGCAAATCCGCCGGCTATCCGATCATGGTGCCGGTGGTGGACCTTGTGGAGATTGGCAACGGCGGCGGCTCCATCGCGAGCGTCGATGATTTTGGAAAGCTGCACGTGGGCCCGCAATCGGCCGGCGCCCTCCCCGGCCCCGCCGCCTACGGCAAAGGCGGCACAGATGCGACAACCACCGACGCCAACCTTTGGCTCGGCCGCATCAACCCCGAGACCTTTTGCGGCGGCGCCGTCGCCCCCGATATGGCCGCCGCTGAGCGTGCGCTGGGGGCAATCGGCGCGCGCCTTGGGGTGTCCGCGACCGAGGCGGCGCGCGGCATCATCCGCATTGCCAACAACAACATGGTGAATGCGCTGAAACTTGTGAGCCTCAACCGCGGCCACGACACGCGCGACTTTGCGCTCCTGGCCTTTGGCGGCGGCGGCGCGATGCACGCGGTGGCGCTCGGCCAGGAGCTTCAGGTGAAGAAGGTGATCGTGCCGGCCGCCGCCAGCGTCTTCTCCGCGTGGGGGATGATGATGTCGGACCTGCGGCGGGACACGTTTGTGACCCAGCTCATCGACCTTGCGCCGGGCGCCGGCGCGCGCATTGAGGCCGTGTTTGCCACCGCCGAGGCCCGCGCGCGCGAAACCTTTGTGGCCGAGGGGGTTGATGCCGCAGCGCTCACCTTCACGCGCTTGGGAAAATTTCGCTACCAAAACCAAGAGCACACCACCGAAGTGCCCCTCAAGGGCCCGGTGACGGATGCGGCGCTCTCCGCCATCGCGGAAGATTTTCACGCCCTTTACGAGAAGGAATACACCTATCGCCTCTCCGCGCCGGTGGAGATGGTGGGGATCCACCTTGTGGCGCGAGCGGCGGTCGGCACGCTCACCATGGTGCCAAAACCCCTTGGCCCGCCGGCCGCCGCCGCCGCCCACAAGGGCACGCGCACCGTGGACTACGCGCTGGAGGGCGTCCACCAGGCGGCGATCTACGACGGCGATCGCCTGGCCCCCGGCATGGCGTTTTCCGGCCCCGCCATTGTGGAGGATGACAGCACCACCATCGTCATCCACCCCGGCAACCGGGCGCATGTGGACCCTTACGGCAACCTTCACATTGCGATTGGAGGCGCGTCATGAGCGACCCCATCACGCTTGAGATTATCCAAAACTCGCTTCAGGCCGCGGCGGATGAAATGTTTGCCGCCATGCGCAAGACCGCCATGTCCTCGATCATCTACGAGGTGCTCGACATGGGGACCGGCATCACCGATGCCTCGGGCCGCATTGCAACGTCTGGCGCCGGCATCCCCGCCTTTATTGGCGTTTTGGATAAGTCGGTGCAGTTCTTGTTGTCAAAGCATGATGAGATCTTGCCCGGCGATGTGTTCATCACCAACGATCCGTGGCACGGCGGCGTCACGCACCTCAACGATCTTGTGCTTGCCATGCCCGTCTTCGCGGGCGGCAAACTCATCGCGTGGACGGCCAACATTGCCCACAATTCGGATGTGGGGGGCATGGCGCCAGGCTCCCTGTCGGGCGATGCCACCGAGATTTTTCAAGAAGGGCTGCGGCTGCCGGCGGTCAAGCTCATCAACGCGGGCGTGACCGACCAGGCGGTGATGGACATCATCACGCTCAACTCGCGCATGCCCGACTTTCTGCTGGGAGATGTGTGGGCCGCCATCTCCTCGGTGCGGATCGGCGCCCGGCGGATTGAGGAGCTTGCGGCAAAGTATGGCGCCAAAACCTTTGGCGATGCCATCGAACATTTTATGCGCTTTGGCGAAGAGACGGCGAAGGCTGAGCTCAAAAAACTCCCCCACGGCACATTTCGGCTGAGTGAAGAGCAGGACGATGGCCGCATCTTCAACGTCGTGGTCACCATCGGCCCAGAGGAGCTGGTGGTCGACCTTCGCGACAATCCGGACCAAGATGCGGCCTGCGCCAACACCTCACGGGACGGCACGGTGGTGTGCGCGCAAATGGTGTTCAAGTCGCTCACCGACCCCGACACGCCGGCCAACGACGGCTCGTTCCGCCCCCTGAAGGTTTTGACGCGCGAGGGCTCGATCTTTCACGCCAAAGAGCCCGCCGCCGTCGGCTTTTACTTTGAGACCGAGGTGCGGGTCTATGATCTCATCTGGCGCTGTCTTGCGCCCCATGTGCCCGAACGGCTGCCGGCGGGGCACTTTTCGTCCATCTGCGGCACCTTTGTGGGCGGCACACATCCCGACACCGGCCGGCAATACACCATCATCGAGCCGCAGCTGGGCGGTTGGGGCGCGTGGGAGGGCCGGGATGGAAACCCGTGCATCTTCAGCGGCTTCCACGGCGAAACCTACAACACGCCCGCCGAAATCTCTGAAGCGCGCAACGGCCTCTTCGTCGACACCATGGCCCTCAACACCGCCCCCGGCGGCGAAGGCCAGTGGAGTGGCGGCCGCGGCCTTGTGCTTGAATACCGCATCCGCACCGAAAAGGGGTTTTTGACGGCCGGCTACACGCGCTCAAAGATCAAACCCTGGCCGCTGGCCGGCGGGGCGCAGGGGTCGGGCAATTATGTGGACGTCATCAAGCCGGAGGGCACGGCGCGCTATGCGTTCGTCTCGGGGCTTGATGTTACCACCGATGACGTGATCCGCGTCGTCACCTCCTGCGGCGCGGGCTATGGCGACCCCAAAAAGCGCGACCCCGCCGCGGTGCGCGAGGACATCAAAAACGGCTTCATCACAAAAGAGCGCGCGCGAAAGGTGCACGGACAATGACACGGCTTGACCGATTGCGCGGCCAAATGGCGGCGACCCACATTGACCTGGTGGCTCTGGCCCCCGGCGCGCACCTTGCGTGGCTCTTTGGCCTCAAACCCCATG
Organism: Pseudomonadota bacterium; assembly: GCA_039034015.1. Classification (GTDB taxonomy): domain Bacteria; phylum Pseudomonadota; class Alphaproteobacteria; order Rhizobiales; family Amorphaceae; genus Acuticoccus. Next base: position 60,691 of record JBCCBM010000023.1, read on the forward strand.
CGGACGAGCGGCCGCTGCTTGCCTGCGTCTCCGCCACCGGCGTCGGCTTCTTGATGCCGGCGCTCGAGGCGGACAGCCTGCGCCAGCACACCGATTTGCCGTTTTTCCCCTGGTCGGACGCGGAGGGGCCAAACGACGCGTTCAAAGCGCTCCTCGCAGCGCTGGGCGCCGACACCGCCCGCGCCATCGCGCTTGATGAATGCATGCGCGCCGACCACGCCGCCCTCGTCGCAACGCACCTCCCCGGAGCGCGCCGAGAATTTTCGGAAACCACAGTCGGCGCCCTTCGCATGCGAAAAGAGCCTGCCGAGGTGGACGCGCTTTTCAAAAACGCGCGCCTTGCGGATGCGGCCATGGAGGCCGCCTTTGCCGCCGCAGCGCCCGGCCGCACCGAGGCGGAGGTGGCCGCCGCTGCCCGCGCGCGCTTCACCGAGGGTGGCGCCAAACCGCTCTTCACCATCGTTGGCGCGGGGCCCAACGGCGCCTTCCCCCACCACCAAACCGGCGCGACGGCCCTTGCCCAAGGCGATGCGGCGGTGATGGACATTGGCGCTTCCATGGACGGCACGTCGAGCGACATCACGCGCATGGCCGTCATCGGCCACCCGCCGGAGGGTTATGAGGCTGTCCACGCCATTGTGGACCGGGCGGTGGAGGCTGCGCTGATCGCCGCAAAGCCGGGCGTTGCGGCACACACCGTTGACGATGCTGCCCGCACCGTCATCACCGAGGCGGGGTACGGCGAATACTTTGTCCACCGCACCGGCCATGGGCTGGGCACAGAGGTGCACGAGCCGCCCTACATCACCGCCTCCTCAAAAACGGTGCTCGATGAGGGCATGGTCTTTTCCATCGAACCGGGGATTTACCTCCCCGGCCGGTTCGGCATTCGCCTGGAAGAAATCGTCGTCCTTCGCGCGGATGGCCCAAAAATCCTCTCAAGCCTGCCCCGCGATGTGCGCGTCATCCCTTGACCCGTTCACCCACGGGGTGATCCAGGCGGGCTTTGAGGCGGTGGCGGCGGAAATGTTCGACACGCTGCGCAAGACCGCCATGAGCCCCATCATCTATGAGGTGCTGGATGTGGGCACCGGCGTCCTCGATGCCGATGGCGCGTTGGTGGCCTCCGGCGCCGGCATCCCCGGCTTCATCGGCGTGCTCGACAAGGCGGTGCGCGCGATCCTCGCCCAAGAGACTGCGCCCCTCCGCGATGGCGACGTTTTCGTCCTCAACGACCCCAACCTTGGCGGCGTCACCCACCTTTGTGACGTTGTGGTGGCGGCGCCCGTCTTTCACGAGGGGGAGCGGGTGGCCTTCGTCGCCTCCATCGCCCACTGGGGTGACATTGGGGGGGCAGCGCCCGGCTCCATGGCGGTGGACGCGATCGACATTGTGGCCGAGGGTCTGCGCCTTCCGCCGGTGCGCCTTTACGCCGCCGGCCGGCCCAACGCGGCGGTGGCCGACATCATCACCGCCAACACGCGCCTGCCAGCCTTCGTCGCCGGTGATCTTGCCGCCCAGTGCGCCGCCGCACGCCGTGGCATTCTGGCGGTGAAGGCGCTTTTTGCGCGCTATGGCACGGCGACCCTAAAGGCCTCGATCAAAGCCGGCTTTATCGAAGGGGAAGCGCGGGCGCGCGCCGGCCTTGCGCGCCTGCCAAACGGCCACGTCCCCATCCAGGCGCGGCAGGACGATGGCTCGGTCTGGCGGGTGGCGATCACGGTGTCGGACGATCGCTTCACCGTCGACCTTCGCGACGCGCCAGACTGTGTTGCCGGGCCGCACAACACCTCCCGCGATGGTGCGCTGGTGGTGTGCCAAATGCTTTTCAAGGCGCTCACCGATCCGGAGCGGTTTGCCAACGCCGGCTCCTTCGCCCCCCTTGCGGTGTTGACGCGGCCGGGCTCCATTTTCGATGCCAGCCCCACCGCGCCCCAGGGCTACTATTTTGAAACGCGCATTCGCCTGTTCGACTGTCTGTGGCGCGCCATCGCGACGGCTATGCCCAAGACTCTGCCCGCCGGCCACTTTGCCACCATCTTTGGCACCGTGATTGCCGGGGTTCACCCGGACACCGGCCAGCGCACCACCATGGTGGAGCCGCAGATGGGCGGTTGGGGCGCAACGGCCGAGCGGTCCGGCACAGGCCCGCTCTATTCGTCCAGCCACGGCGACACCTTCAACTGCCCCGCCGAAATTGCCGAGGCCCGCTATGGCCTTGAGGTGGTGGAGCGGACGCTGAACCCCGCGCCGCCGGTGGCCGACGGTTTTGCCGGCGGGCCAGGGCTTCTGACGCGCCTTCGCATCCGGGGGGCCGCCTCGCTGTCAGTCGGCCACTCCCACGGGCGCGAGCCGGTGTGGTGCCAGGGCGCGGAGGGCACGGCCGTCAACCGCCTCACCGTTGAGCGGGCGTCCGGCGCCACGGAGCGGCACCAGTTTGTGAGCGCGCTGCCCCTCTCGCCCGGCGACGAAATCATCATCGAAACCGCGCCTGGCGGCAGCGCCTCCGGTTAGAGCATCCTGCGCCCATTTGGGCGCAGAAAAGATGCTCGACCCCTTGAGTCTAGAGCGGTTTGCGCTCAGTTTGGGTCATATCCGGCGGCTTTGAAGTAGGAGCGGGCTTCGGTTGGGGTGATGAGGTCGAGGACCTCACCGATGCGATGCCATAGGCCGGCAACGGTGCGCTCGGCAGCCTTGCGCAG
>JBCCBM010000024.1:0-53330 GCA_039034015.1 Pseudomonadota bacterium
AAGAGCTTTACAACCCTAAGGCCTTCATCACTCACGCGGCATGGCTGGATCAGGGTTGCCCCCATTGTCCAATATTCCCCACTGCTGCCTCCCGTAGGAGTCTGGGCCGTGTCTCAGTCCCAGTGTGGCTGATCATCCTCTTAGACCAGCTATGGATCGTCGCCTTGGTGCGCCGTTACCACACCAACAAGCTAATCCAACGCGGGCCCATCTCTCGGCGATAAATCATTCCCCCAAAGGGCGTATCCGGTCTTAGCTCAAGTTTCCCTGAGTTATTCCGATCCGAAAGGTAGGTTCCCACGCGTTACTCACCCGTCTGCCGCTCCCTCCGAAGAGGGCGCTCGACTTGCATGTGTTAAGCCTGCCGCCAGCGTTCGTTCTGAGCCAGAATCAAACTCTCAAGTTGAGACATTCAATTCAGCTAAAATCACGTTGCTTGACGAGGACCGAACCAGTGTCTCACGACACTGCGGTCCGTCTTGAAACGTGACCCGCCGTTGTCTGTCTTGCAATCCCCTAAGGGATCCGCAGGGACAACGCCGCCCACGTTTCTCTTCTCTCATATTCACTTGTCAAAGAACCGAAGCAGCGCTTCGTCGGGCCCGGTGGCCCACACCCTTAGGGCGGCGACTGGTCTTCCTTCCCGCGAGGGGCTCGGAAGCCTTGTCTCTGTCCTGAGGGCCGGTGGGGCGGAGCGGTAGGCGCCGCGCCCCGTCGGTGAGCGGTGATATACGCAGGGCGCCCAAAGGTGTCAACGCGAAAAGGCCAAAAATCTTCGCGCCCGCCGAAAATTCCGACGAAGCCCCGGAAACGCTGGCGAATCGCGGCCGCCACCCCCTGCCACATCAACCTTGGCCCAAACTTATGACAACCTTGTAACCAAAAACCCGCCCGCTTTTGTCAAACGAGCCGCTGCCGTAGAACCAAAGCCGTAACGAACAGGGAGCTTACCGATGAAAGGCTGGGACCACGCGCGCCGCCCCCTCGCCATCGAACTTGGCGAGGAACCGCCGCTCGCCATCGGTGAGCAAGACCCCGCGCGCTACACCCGCCGCGGTATCAGTGTGCGTTGGCTCTTCGGGGCCGTCACAACCGCCGTCACCTCCCTCGCGCTGATGGGCGGCGCTCTCTTTGCCGCGCTCGACGGGCGCTACGCCATTGAGGCCCAAGCCGCCGTCTCAAACGCGCAAGCCCCGCGCGCCGAAAAGGGCGCCAAAGGGGACCGCGTCTCTGTGGTGGCCGAAGAGGTCTCCACACGGCGCATGCTTGAAGTTCCCACCGTCACCCGCCAGGGCGACGACAACGTCATCACCCAGCGCCCCTATGTGCTGGTGAACGCTTCCCTGGTGCTCGACGCCAGTGAGATCGGCAAAGTCCCCGCCTTCAACGCCCGCGCGCTCGCCACCCGCGAGGAGGGCCCCGCCGAAACCACCGACGCCATCTATGACCGCGCGGTGGACGGCGAAATCACCGTCAGCGTCTCATCCTTCCCCCTGGAGGGCGCTGTGTTCGACGACGCGGTCGACCTCGATGACACCGAGATTGCCCGCCAGCTCATCGAAGACGAGTTTGTGGATGGCGCCGTCGTCACCGCCGTTGGCGACCAGGAGGGCTATGTGGACGACCAGCGCGCCGTCCCCTCCAATGTGACGATCGTGCCCGAAAACGTCTCCGAGCTTGTCAAAACCTCCGAGGCGGATGCAGCGGCAGAGGCCACCAGCGAGCTGGTGGAGGTCGTCCAACCTGGCGACACCTTGCGCAAAATCTTGGTTGGCTCCGGCATCCAAAATGATGACACCGCCGCCATCCGCGCCATTTTGGATCGCCTTGGCGTTGCGCGCCTCAGGGCCGGGCAAACCCTTCGCATGGCCTTCCAGCTGGATGAAGAGGGGGAGGGCGCCACCCGCCGCCCCAGCCGCTTCACCATCTATGAGCGTGGCGGCCACGTGGCGACCGTTGCGATGACCGACGGTGGCGACTTTGTGCTGGGTGAAGCGCCCCCAGGCCCCGCGCCCACGGTGGAAGAGCGGGAGGTCGCCCCCGCCCGCGGGAAATTGCCCAGCGTTTACAGAAGCCTCTACCGCACCGCCGACAACCACGAGCTCCCCGCCAGTGTGCGCGACACGCTCCTCCACACCTTCTCGCTCGATGTGGATTTTAACGCCCAAGTCCGCGCTGGTGACGCGCTCACCGTCATGCACTCCGAACCCCAGGGCGAGGTTGAGCCCGAAATCCTCTTCGCGTCCCTCACCGCAGGCGGCGTGGAGCGACGCTTTTATCGCTTCAAGGCAAGGGACGGCACCGTCGACTTTTACGACGAGGACGGCCGCACCGGTGACAAGTTCCTCCTGCGCAAACCCATGGCACGGGGCGTCTTCCGCTCAGGCTTTGGCATGCGGCGCCACCCGATCCTGCGGCGCCGGCGCATGCACAAGGGTGTTGACTGGGCGGCCGCCCGGGGCACGCCCATTTATGCCGCCGGCGATGGTGTCATCCGCCAAGCGGGCTGGAAGGCGGGCTATGGCCGCTGGATCCTCATCCGCCACAAAAACGGCTACGAGACCGGCTACGCCCACCAATCACGCCTTGCCCGGGGCATGAAACCGGGCGTGCGCGTCAAACAGGGCCAGGTGATCGGCTATGTGGGCTCCACCGGCTTTTCCACCGGCCCCCACCTTCACTACGAGGTGCGGGTGAACGGGCGCCATGTGAACCCGCTCAAAATTCGCCTGCGCCGGGGCCGCGAACTCTCCGGCGACACCCTCATCGCCTTCAAGGCCGAGCGTGACCGCATCGACCGCCTCATGCGCACCGAAGAGCTCATCGCAAGCCGATAACACCGGCGCTCTTAACCCCATTCCCTGCGAGCGCCGCGTCGGTTCCGGCCCGGCAGAGGGCAGCGCCGGTCGGTCCCACAAAAGCCTAGAGCGGTTTCGGGTCAGACGGGATCGTCTGGCCCGGGAATAACCGCTCCGATTCAGAGCAGTAGAGCATCCTCTTTGGGTCTGAGAAGACCCAAGATGCTCTACGTCGCGCCGACCGGTGGAGCGCTCTGCGCCGCGCGCCGGGCGGGCCCAGCCTCGGGCGTGGTGGGCGCGCCAAGGGCGGCCCGCAGCGCCCCCGCGGACGCTGCGGTGTGAACGGCAAGCCCGTCCGCCCGCCCGCGCACATCAATCACCTGCCCCGGCAACCCGGCGGTGGACGCGCCGGCCTCTTCCAAAAGCCGCGCTGACACCACAACCGGCGCCCCAAGATCCTTGGTCGCGCCCTCAAGCCGGCTTGCCGTGTTCACCGTGTCGCCGAGCGCCGTCAGCCCGCCCGCTGCGCCCGCTGCCCCAATCCGCCCCAGGATCGCAGGCCCCAGGTGAACGCCAATCCCGATGCGCAGCGGCTCTTCGAGCTCCGCCGAAAGGGAGCCATTCAGCCGCTCCATCGCCTCCAGCATGGACGCGGCCGCCGCCAACGCATCCTTCGCGCCAAGTTCTGACCCCCGCGCAACGCCAAAAAGCGCCATCACCGCATCGCCAATATACTTGTCGACAATCCCGTCGTTCTCGCGCACCGCAGCGCTCATCGCCGCAAGGTATGCGTTGAGGATGAACACAACGTCGAACGGCAAGCGCCGCTCAGACAGCGCTGTGAACCCGCGAAGATCCACAAAGAGAACCGCAATGGTCTGCTCAACGCCCCAGCGGTCGGCGCTAGGGTCGGTTTCGCGCATGCTTGCGGGGAGGAGCGGCTGCACCGAAAGCCCTGCCACCGGGCGGATCTGGCACGCAAGGCGCACGTCCGCCGGCGCCCCGATGCGCTTCAAAACCCGCCGCTCGGCCTTTTCCGGATGGGGCAACCGCTCGCCGCCCGCCAAAATGCGCGTGCGACAGGTGGAGCACCGCGCCCGCCCGCCGCACACCGCCGTGTGCGCAATGCCGTTCGCGCGGCTCACCTCAAGAAGCGTTTGCCCGGGGGCGGAAAAGACGACCCGATCACCCGGATAACGCACCCGAATTTGCCGCCGCAACAGCCCGCGCACCACCCGCGCGACCGAAAACAAAACCGCGCCCCCCATGAGGACAAGGGCGAGCCGCTCCGCCCACAGGATGATGGGGCCGGCAAACACAATCATCTCGCGCGTGAGGGCGGGATCATCCGTGCCGCGCAGCACCTGTTCGCGCGCGGCCGTCACCCAGCCGAAAGTTGCCAGGAGCGGCACCATCACCGCCACCGACACCAGCGCCGGAAACGCCCGGTCCCACCATGGCATCAATCGCAAAATCGCGCGGATGCCGAGGCACCCGTGCACCCAAACCAAAAGCATCAGCGCCGTTTGCGGCCCCACAAGGCCCGGCCAAAGCCGCGCCAAGACGGCCGGATAGTCATCGGCGGCATCAAACGCGCTTTGGAGGGCGCGCGTCCCCACAATGTGATCGATCAGAAGAAGCGGGATCGCGAGCCCCAACAGGATCTGAACGGCAGTGGCCGGCGCCATGGCAAGGCTGCGCTGGCGGGCGATGACAACAAGCGCCAGCACAAAGTGAACGAGGAACGCGCCATAAAGCGCCACCGACCCCGGGAGCGACTGGGTCACCGCCCGCCGCGCGTCGCCGACGCGCTCCATAACGTCGAGCGAGAGGAGCCCCAGCGCGTGGTTGGCAAAGTGCGACAGGGCAAACGCAAACAAGATCAGCCCGGACCACAGCCGCAGCCGCGCGGCCGTGCTGGAGGCAAGCGTGAGGCTCAACCGGTGCCGTCCACCCGGGGCCCCACACGGTGCCGCGCGAGGAGCTTTGCGTCCGCCACATGGCGCAGCGGCGCAACGTCCACATCGCTCGCCCCCGCATCGATGAGCGCGCCAAACGCCTCGTAAACCAGCTTATATTCCGCCTGGGGCTCATCGAGCAGCGTTGCCCCGTCGTGGTCAAGGCGCGTGCCGCCGCCGGTCAGCGTGTGGACGCCGCGGTTGGAGGTGACGGTGATTGTCCAGGTGGGCGCGCCGATCGCCAAAAAGTCGAACGCGAGCGCCACCGGCGCCCCGCCCAACAGCTTTGCCGAAAGGTTGGCCTCCACCGGCTCCGCCTTCCCGGGCGGGACGGCAAGGTCGGCCGAGACCATGCGCATCGGCTCCGGCAAAACCTCCGTCAGCACCGAAAGCGCGTTGATCCCGGGGTCAAAAACGCCGAACCCGCCGGGGTCAAAGATCCACGTCTGGCCGGGATGGAACTCATTCACATCCTCCTGCCACACCACATCCACCCGCTCCACCGTTGCCCCGGCAAGGGCAGTTTTGAGCGGCGCCACCGCCGGTGCAAAGCGTGAGTGCCAGGTGGCAAACAGCGTGACGCCGTTTTTGCGCGCGGCGGCCTCCAGCATCGCAACCTCCGACAGCGTGAGGCCCGGCGGCTTTTCGAGCGCCACATGGAGCCCCGCGTTGATGGCTGCCATTGCCATGTCAAACCGCGGCTCGGGCGGGGCCGTCAGCGCCACAGCGTCCGGCCGAACCCCGGCCAAAAGCGCCTCCAGCGAGGGGTAGGCGGCAATGCCGTCAAGCGTGTTCGACCGGCTCGCCGTTGCAACCAATTCGAATCGGTCCGACGCGTCGATCGCAGGCCTGTGGGCGTTGCGCGCAATCTCGCCGACACCGACAATGGCAATGGTGGTCATCAAAGCCCCTTCCGTTTGGCGCCCTTTTGGCAGGGTTCTGCGGCCCGGTCGATCTTTGTTGACACAGGCGCTGCAAGCAGACACCAGAACGGTATGTCAGACACCTTCCGGTCCTCCTATGCGCGGCCCCGGTGGCGCATAGCCTTGTCGAGCCGCTGGCGCACGGCGCTGAGCCTGCTGGCCGCGCTCGCAGCCTTCACCGCGCTTGCGGCGGCCCTCTCATCAGGGCTCGGGCTGGTGGACATGGCGCGCTGGGCGGCGGCCCAACAAAAAGCGTTCCACACGCTGATCTCCCGCCTGATGTCGATGGAAGGGGGCGGGCTTGCCGCCTCCGCCGCGCTCATCGGTGCGTCGCTCGCCTATGGGTTTGCCCACGCGGCCATTCCCGGCCACGGCAAGTTTTTGATTGCGGGGGCGGGGCTTTCCACCCGCATGAGCGCGCTTCGGCTCGTGGCCCTGTCGCTTGCGGCAAGCTTTGCCCAGGCGCTGACGGCCATCATCTTGGTCTATGGCAGCTTTGCCGCGCTCAACATCACCGCCGGCTTTGCCATGACCGCCACCGACCGCGTGCTCATCCCGCTCAGCTACATGGCCATCCTCTTCATCTCAGTGGTGCTGATGCGCCGGGCCGTGCGGGGCCTCAAGGCCGCCTTTGCCGGTGACACGTCGTGCACGAAAAGCTGCTGCGGCCACCGCCACGGCCCCACCCAGGACGAGATGGACGGCCTCACCTCATGGCGCGATGCGCTGGCGCTGGTGGTCAGCATCGGGATGCGGCCGTGCACGGGCGCGGTCTTCATCCTGGTTGCGGCGTGGCGGCTTGATCTTCTGGTGGTGGGCGCTGCGGCCGCGTTCGCCATGGCGCTCGGCACCGGCGGGTTCACGAGCATTGTTGCCATCTCATCGGTGAGCGCGCGGGGGGCCACACTCTTTGCGGCCGGCCGGCGCAAGCTGGCGGTGGCCGTTCCGCTGCTCCAACTTGGCGCCGGCGGCGTCATTTTCATGATTGCCGTCACGTTCCTGGTTGCCACGCTCGGCCCGTTCTGATCGCTGAGCCGGCGCGGGCTTATCCGAAGCTGCCCCGAAGGGGCACGCTTTGGAACGAAACGTCGCACCGCCGGTTATGCTGTCGGACACGGTACCGAGTGAGCCCATGGCGAACCTTCACATCATCGCAGACGGCGACGACGACCCCGCCATGGTCGGCCTTTCGAACGCCGACCGGCGCCGCCTCGCAAAACTCCTCGATCTCGACCTTCCGGACGCCGCCGACCCGGGCACGCTGGGCGCTGCCATCGCCGCCGCCCTCTCTGCAGGCGCTGCCCGCACCGAGGCGGATCTTCGCGCCCTCTCCGCCCTTTGGGCGCCGCAAAAGCCGACCGCCTAACGCAACGCCATCGGCGGCACGCCTCCTATCCGGTGTGCAGCAGGATCTGCTTCCACACCGCCACCTCATCAAACACCACGTATTCCCGGCGAAGGCCCCAGGGGCCAAACTCGGCGTGGGCAAACCCCATCACATGGATTGGCGCGCCGGAGGGCGGGCCAAACGCGCCCCACCCATCATGGGTCCCGTCGAGCGACCAGCGGATCGCGGCCCGCGGCGGCATCAACGGGTCGAGCCGCCCAATCTGATGCTCCACACGGAAGGTGGCGTGGGGGAGGGCGGCCCGCAGCCCCACCCAAAACCGGTCCGCCTCGCCATGGGACGCGCCCGACACCCCGCCCGGATATTCCAGCTGGCAGGCCCTGTCGTACGCCTTCGGGATCACGCCAAGGTCGGCCGCCATGATCCGCCCCAAAATCTCAGCGTAGCGTGCGCCCCACTCATTGTCGTTGCCGCGACCTTGATAGGGCCCGGCGCGATCATCGGCCGGGGTGAACGGGCGCTGACAGGCCGCCGCCCCGCCCTCCCGCGCGATGAGATCGGCCGCAAAGCGTTTGGGCTCAATGCCCAGCTGGCGCACGATCGCGCCCTGGTCGCGGATGATCCACTCATCGTCGATGGTGTTGTTGATGGCATGGCAGTCGGCAATGATGCGGTAGCGCAGCTTTTTGCCCGATGCCTCGCCATAAACCCCGTCGCCAAGGTGCGTTGCGGTGGACAACAACCGGTGGGACGACAGCATCCCCGTCTCCGGGGAGCCTGACCAGATCACATCCTCGCCCAGCAGCGTCCGATCGGGAAATTCCGCCAGCGTTGCAAGGGTTGCCGCAATCACATTCGAATTGCCCACAACAACCGACGCTGGCGAGCGCACCACAATGTCTTTGGAATAGTAGCCGGTGAGCGTTCCAATGCCCCGGTCTTCCCAGATTTCCTTGGTGATCCCGATGATGAAATCCGGAAAGTCCGTAAATCGTGGGTCAAAACCTTCCACTGCTATCCCTCGTGCTCGGCCGGGTCCGGGGGCAGCGCCGCGCGCCCCATCGGCCGCATGTGGTTGAATTCATGAAGACGGGCAAACACGTCCACGCCAATCTGGCGATACATGTCAATGAGGTCGACCAGCACCCAGTTTTCCCGGATGCGCCCATCCGGGCCGATCCGCCAAAAGTCGAGGGATGACATGGTGATGCGCTGGTTGAGCGGGGGAATCCCAAGCCACCCCGCATCGGTGAGCGTCTGGACCATGTTGGGCCACCCCGTCACCGCCACGTACGGCCCATCGCCGAAAAAGTGGAACGTGAACTCGTCCAGATATTGCCCGCGGTCGGGCATCGCGTTCAAAAACGGGATTTGGTGGATGTGGCGAAAGCCGCGAATGCCCCGGCATGACCCGATCCCCGCCGGGCCATACCAGCTCATCTTGGGATGCCAGAATTTTGGCATCTCCATGGCCTCCGCCGGCTCACGCGGATGGCGCTTCAGCCCGGTCAGCATGTCGAGGACCACCTGCATCGCGCGCTGGCTCTCGGCCCCGTCGCGCGGGCCGGCGCGCAACCCGTCCTGGGTGGCGGGGCCTGGCACGCGCCACTCTCGCCCAAGGCTTGGGGCGAGCGGCCAGGCACCGGCCTGGTGCATCAGCTCCGGCAGGTCCCAGATGGCGTGGATCTCGACCACCTTGTCGCCGTCGAAGCGGAAAAACTCGTGGGCGCGCATATGGGCCGGCCGCCCCGTGGGCGGGATCCCCAAAAACGGCGCCGCAAAGGTGCCCACATAGGTGGTGCCAAGGCCCACCCACTCGGCGCCCTCTTCGTCCGGCCCGGCCATGAGGATGAAATCGTTCGCCTCCACATCCGGCATCGCGGCCGAGAGGGGAGCAAACAGCGCCTCATAAAGTCCGTCCGCCCCGTGCACGGTGCCGAACGGGTGGCAAAGCCGGGCGACGCACGCCGGCGCCAAAAGGTCCGAGAGCGCGCCGCGCACGGCGGCCTCATCAAAATCATAAAGCACGGCGCGAAGCGGGGCGAGCCGCGCGCGCAAGTGTTCGATCGCCATATCAGCCCGCGGGGTCGAGGCTGTCCCAGCCTTTGCCACCAAACGGGTCGTGGCCGAGCTGGCGCATCACGTGGGGGAAGTCGACCATCACCCAGTTGTCGACAATCTTGCCGTCGACAACCTTCCAAAAGTCCATGTAGCGGATCTCCACCCGCTTGCCGGTGGGCGCGATCCCCATGAATTCGCCCGCATGGGTCGCCTCTTGCCGGCCGAACGCGGCCGCCCACTCGCCCATGTAAAGCCGGGCCTCATCGGTGCACACCTTGTCGTGGAAGGCGGCCTGGAAGGGCTTTTGCCAATTGTCCTGAAATTCGCGCAGGCCCGACTTTGTCCCGCATCCGGCATTGCCAAACCAGTTGAACCCTTCGGCGAAAAACTCGCCGATGTCGGCAATGCGATGGTCGTTCAGCCCATCCACCATCGCCTCGATGACGCGGCGGGTTTCTGCGGTTTTGGAAAGGTCGGTGTCGGCCGTCAACGCGGCCTGCTCTGGGCGAGAGCCCTTCATGGTGTCCTTCCGGAGGCGCAACCCGCCCCCTTGTCCTGTTCCTTTGGTGAAACCGCAGCGCGACGTTCCTTCGGAGCCGACGCACGTCTCCATCCCGCGCGGACGGTGACGCCGCGGTATCGTCTCGGGAGCGTGCGCCCCCGAAACGCTTACCCCTTCACAGCGCCCGCCGTGAGCCCCGCCACAATCTGCCGCTGGAAGATCATGATCAAAAGGAAGAGCGGCGCGGTGATCGAGACCGCTGCCGCGATCGCCTCCACCTGGTCGGTGGTTGTGGTCTCGCGGTTAAAGTAGCTCGCAATCGCCGGCACCATCGTCTGGTTCTGCGCGTCCAAAAGCAGTGAGGTGACCAAAAAGTCGTTGTAGGCGAGGAGGAACGAGAAGAGCCCCGTCGTGATCACGCCTGGCCACATCACCGGCATGATCACCCAGCGGAACGCTTGAAAATGCGTGCAGCCGTCCACCCGCGCCGCCTCATCAAGATCCATGGGGATGTTTTGGAAGAACGAGCGCAACATCCAGATTGTGAAGGGCTGGTTGATCGCCACCAGAACCGCAATCACCGCCAGAGGCTGGCCATAAAGCGTCGGCGCGTTCTCGCCCAAGATGGGCTCAAGAATTTCGGCCGAATTGATGAAGACCGGAAGGTAGCCCGCCACCAGCACCGAGTGCGGCAGCGCGCGGAAGATGAGCCCGATGATCAGGATCCAGAACGCGATGGCCGCGCCCGAGCGGGCAAGGCCGTAGCCCGCGAGCGTCCCGACGGTGAGCGAGATGGTGACGACGCCGGCCGTCACAATCATCGAGTTTACGAAGTTGCGCCAGAACTCGTTCTCGCCCCACACCGCCACATAGTGCTCGGTGGTGAGGCCGATGATGGTGTTGCCCAAGGGGCCCACCAGCGGGTTGATCGCCCCCAAGATGATCGGCAGCACGAAGAAGAATGCGACCACGAACACCGCGCCAAACGCCAGCGAGGCGCCCACCCAGCCAAACGCCGCCGGCGCTGCGCCCGCCTTCGTGAGGGGGAGCGCAACGGCAACCGCCAAAAGCACCGCCACCGCAAGCCACGTGATGAAACCGCCCAGCGTCTCGATGGCGAAGACGGGGAGGGGCAGGAGGTAGGTCGCCGCGGCATATAGGGAGATGGCGGCCGCGCCCCAGGCGAACGCCAAGGTGGCCGGCCGGTCGAGCATGCGGGCAAGGGGGCCAAGGCGCCCGAAAGCGATCTTTGCGGCAAGCCAGAGGACGGCGAGCCCAACGACAATGTCGATGATCGAAAGGCCCTTTTCGCGGGCAAGGGTCGCTGGGCCCATGATCACGTCCAGCGGGCTTGCCGCGAACGCATCCACCGGCGACTTAAAGCTCATCACCGCGATCCACAGGATCGGGAAGGCGGCGACCAGGCACCAGATGGCGAGGAACAGGGCCGAGCCGATGCGCAGTGTGGCCGGCTGTCGGAGCGCGCGGGGTGTCGACATCAGCGGGCTCCTTTGTGGTCACGCCAGGTGCGGCGCAACAGCGGGATCAGTAGAATAACGATGCCAATCATCGTGAGCATCGCCGACGCAGACCCCCGGCTGATGGCGCGGTTCCCGGCATCATCAGGTTGGAGGAAGTCGTAGGTCAGCCACTGCAGCGTGATGCGGTGCGCCTGGGACGAGAAGCCGACCACCTCTTCAAACGCGCGGTAGGCGTCCATCAGGTGGATCAGCGCGATGAAGATGATGAGCGGCATCAAATGCGGCACCACCACGTAGCGCAGCCGCTGCCAGCGGGATGCACCGTCGATGATCGCGCTTTCCAGGGTGTCCTGGTTCACGGTCTGCAGGCCGGCATAGAAGATCACGAACGCGAACGGTGCCACGTGCCACACACGGTAAAAGAGCATCAAAACTTCGATCGTCCAGCCCTGGGCAAACATCGCAATATCTTGCCCCGTCCACCCCTCAATCAGCGACGTTAATATCCCGTCGCCAATAAAGAGCCATCGAATACTGAGCGCGCCAATCACCGGCGTGATGATAAACGGCAGCAGCGAGACAAAGATGATCTGCCCGCGCAGCTGGCGCACAGCGTTGTTGACGGCAAGGGCAATGGCAAGGCCAAGCCCGATCACCAGCGGCAGCGTGATCAGCGTGAACGTGACCGTGAAGCGCAGCGCCCGCCAGAACGGGATTGTCAAAATGTCGCCCGGGCGGCCTTCCGCGATGGCGGCGCCCACCTGGTCCGGCTGGACGACGCGAGAATAGCTTTGAAGGCCCACCCATTCGGTGGTGGTCTGAACCTTGCCATCATCATCAAGCAGCGGGCGATTGACGACCTCTGTGTTGCAGACCGGCTGGAGGAAGCCGGGCGTGCAGCGCTCCACCTCCACCCGCTCAAGGATCGGCTGCGTCACCTGAAAGCTTTGCAAGAAGACGGTGACCAGCGGGATCGCGATGAACAGCATCATCATGAAGACCGAGGGGCCGACGAACATGGCAAACGTTCGCATCTTCATGGGGCTATTCTCCGCTCAGCCTCAAAATCAGAAAAAAGGGCGGCCAGGAGGCCGCCCAATGTCGCGCTATTCCAGAACGCCGGCTTCTTGAGCCGCCGTCGTGTAAGCGGCCTCAATGGCGGCCAGCGTGTCGGCGGCCGAACGGTCACCGGTGAAGAAGGTGGGCAGCTCGTTGCCCAGCGCCGTGTGCATCAGGCCCATCTCAACCGTGGACGGGTAGGACATGGGGCCAGGCTGGGACATCGCCGTCGCGATCGCACCCTCGGCAAGCCGGTTCGGCTCGTAACCGGAGATCAGCCAAATGGCATCGTTCTGGTTCTGGGTCACCATGGCGGTGTCCATGCCCTCCATCATGACGCGGAAGGCGTTTTCGGCCTCATCATCAGAGACATTGGACGCCACCACAGCGCCGTCCCACCAAAGGGTGGTGGCCGGCGGGCCATCGGCGGTGATTTTCGGCGCAGACGCACCAAACACCTTGCCGACCACCTGGCTCTCGCCTTCATCATCCATGGCGCCGCCGCGGCTTGCCCAAAGGTTCGCCATGGCAATTTTGCCCTGTTGGAATTGCTGCTGCACATAGGTGGAATCGGACGTCAAGAATTCCGGATCCATGTACGCCGTCAGCGCCTTCATCATCTCAAGCGCTGCAACGCCGCTCTCGTTATTAAGGTTGGGCGTGGAGTCACCGTTGAACATCGGCTCGCCGTAACCCGCAAACATGTTCACGAATTCTTGGGCAAGGTTCCAGCCCGACTTCATCGTCGCGCCGATGGGGTAGTCCACAACGCCGGCTTCTTTAATTGCTTCCGCCGCGGCCAACACGTCATCATAGGTGACGGGCGTTGCGATGCCCAAATCATCAAAGATGTCCTTGCGGTACATCATGTGCTGCGTGTTCACCATCATGGCGATCGCCATGATGTTGCCGTCCATGCGGATCAGCTGGTTGGGCGTCAGGCTCTGCCCATACTTCTCGACGAGGGCGTCCAGCGGGCGGATCGTGCCTTCGTTCAGAAGCGGCGTAATCGTCCCGTTGGCAACGCCGCCGATGTGGTAAAGCGACGGGTCTGCAGCAAACGCGGCCGGCTGCTTTTTGCGGAACTCTTGGTCAAGCTCGGCCTCAACGTTGCCGCACTCAGCCATCGCGTCCGTGACCGACTTCCACGCCTCAAATCCCGCCGTCAACGACTTCACGGGGGTCTCATTTTCAAAGGCGCACTGCGCATAGGCGCCCGTCGCGAAGAGGCTGATCGCACTCGCCGCGAGCAACGTTTTGAGCTTCATGAAATTCCCTCAGATGCTTTTTTGTCTGCGGGGCAGGCCCCGACTGGGCAGAACACTAGCTGCGCCGCTTGCCGCTGTCGTGGTCGAAGATGTGACAGATGTGCGCGGGCACAGAAATCGACACCATGTCGCCAATTTGCGCGCGGTACGTCTTTGGCGCCTTCACACTCACAAGCGCCCCGCCGGCCCGCACCGCAATCATCACCGCGTCGCCCAAAAGCTCGACCGTGTAGACCTTCGCGTTGATGTGCCCGCCGCTCTCGACCACCTCCGCATCTTCCGCGCGGAAGCCGACCGTCACGCCGCCATCGCCCTCAAGGCCCGCAATCTCAACGTTTTCGCCCGAGAACGTGCCGCCGGCCATTGTGCCGTCCATCAGGTTCATGGCGGGCGAACCGATGAAGCTTGCCACAAACTTGTTCGCCGGACGGTCGTAGATCTCCGTCGGCGTGCCGATCTGCTGGACGACGCCGCGCTCCATCACCACGACGCGGTCGGCCAGCGTCATCGCCTCCACCTGGTCGTGGGTCACGTACACTGTCGTTACTTGAAGCTCGTGCGACAGGTTCTTGATTTGCGCCCGGGTTGAGACACGCAGCTTGGCATCAAGGTTTGACAGCGGCTCGTCCATCAAGAAGACGTTGGGCTGGCGCACAATCGCCCGGGCAAGGGCCACACGCTGGCGCTGACCGCCCGAAAGCGCCGCGGGTTTGCGCTCCAAAAACTCGGTGAGCTCCACCATTTCCGCCGCCTTCATGACGCGGGCATCGTGCTCCTCGTCGGGCACCTTGCGCACCTTCAGCGGAAAGCGAATGTTCTCGTAAACATTCATATTCGGGTAAAGGCCGTAGGACTGAAAGACCATCGCAACGTCGCGGTCTTTCGGCTCAAGGTCATTCACCTTGCGCCCGCCAATCACAATGTCGCCCTCGGTGGCCTCCTCAAGGCCCGCGATCATGCGCATCGTCGTCGTCTTGCCGCAGCCGGACGGGCCCAAAAGCACCAAAAACTCGCGATCGGCGATGGTGAGGTCAAAATTGTCGACACCGACGTAGCTGCCCCAGCGCTTCGAGACGTTCTTGAGCTGAATTTCAGCCATGGTGCGCGTCCCCAAACTGCGACATAAAATCTTGCCTCCGCGATCTCGAGCGGGCAAAGCGTGCCCCGGAAAAACGGCGCGCACAAGTTCGGTTCGTGCAATTTTTCACACGTGTATAAGGATTGAGCAGTGATGCGTGAGAAGCGGGCCGCCGTGCGCACAGCATTGATGACCCTTGTGAGCTGCCCCGCCGATCGCCTTGCCGACGCTGCAGAGGCCGCGTTGACCGCCGACGTGGTGGCCCACTGCGCCTTCCCCATCGGCACGCTGGAGGGGCGCGATGCGGTGATCGAGGGCTTCTTAAAACCCCTGCGCGCCGCACTTTTGCCCACCCGCCGCCGCGACGAAATCTTCATCGGCGGGGACAATCGCCGGTCGATCGGCGGGTACTGGACCGCCTCCGTCACCCATTATATTGGCTGCCACCGCGCCTCATTTTGTGGGGCCGAACCATCTGGCAAGCTCGCATTCCTGCGCTCCGGCGAGTTCCACGAGGTGGCGGACGATGGGCGCATTCGCCGCGCCCACATCCTGTTCGACCTGCCGGACCTCATGCGCCAGGCCGGCCGCTCACCCTTCCCCCTCGAGCTTGGCACGGAGATGCTTTTCCCCTCGCCCGAGACCCACGATGGCGTCTGCCCGCCCCCCGCCGCCGACGACGCGCTCACCATCGTGGAGCGCATGTTTGCCGGCCTCCACGCCTACGACCCAAAAACCTTCGCCTCCGAGGGGCAGGTGGGCGCAAATGGCACCTGGGCCGATGATTTCATGTGGTACGGCCCCGGCGGCATCGGCTCCAACATGGGTTGGGACGGCTTTGTGCGTGATCACCGCTCATCGTTCCTCGTCGCCTTCCCCGACCGCAAGGGCGGCAACCACTATTGCCGCATCTCAGACGGCAACTACGCGGCCGTCTCCGGCTGGCCCTCCATGACCATGACCCACGCCGGCCCCTATCTGGGCCTCCCCGCCACCCAAAACGCGCTCACGCTGAACGTGATGGATTTTTACCGCGTCGCCGACGGCAAAATCGCCGAAAACTGGGTGTTCTTGGACTACGGCGACCTCTACCGCCAAATGGGTGGCGACCTTTTCGGCACGCAAGCGTCCGCCCCCGCCATGGCCCTCGTTGGCGAGTGAGGGTGGGCGCAAGGCCCCAGCCACGGGGAGGGCAGGGGCCTTTTCAGCGCCGGTTGGGGGGGGGGGGGCGCGCGGCCGCTCGCCACCAAAACCCACCGCCCCATGGCTCTCGATCAACACGGTCAAACAAACGGCAAGGGCGGCGCGGCATAATCCTCACCGGCAAGGGCGCGCCTTCGCAGACTGGTGGGTACTGACAGCCCTTCGCAATGTGCTACCCACGCCCCATGAACAGCTATGATTTTGACGGAAAGGTGGCGATCGTCACCGGCGGCGCGCAGGGGATCGGCGGCGCTGTCGTCGACCGCCTGGCCAAGGGCGGCTCGGCCATCGCCATCTGGGACGTGGACGCCACCCTTGCCGATGAAAAGGCCGCCGCCACGCCAGAAGCTGCCGCCTTCTCGGCCGACATTGCGGACTTCTCCTCCGTCGAAACCGCCTTTGCCGCCACCGAGGCCCACTTCGGCAAGGTCGACATTGTGGTGAACTCCGCCGGCATCGCCGGGATGAACGCGCCCGTCGCCGACTATCCGGTGGACGAGTTTGCAAAAATTTGCGCGATCAACCTTCTGGGCACCTTCCACGTCAACAAGGTCGCCGTGCCCGGCATGGTCGCCCGGGGTTATGGGCGGATCGTCAACATCGCCTCCGTCGCGGGCAAAGAAGGCAACCCCAACGCGTCCGCCTACTCTGCGTCAAAGGCGGGAGTGATCGGCTTTACAAAGAGCCTCGGCAAAGAGCTGGCCGGCCACGACATTGCCGTCAATTGCGTTACCCCGGCCGCCGCCCGCACCCGCATCTTCGACCAGATGAAACAAGAGCATATCGACTATATGCTGTCCAAAATCCCCCGCGGCCGGTTCCTTGAGCTTGAGGAGTGCGCCGCGATGATCGCGTGGCTTGCAAGCGCGGACAACACCTTCACCACCGCCGGCGTCTTCGACCTTTCAGGGGGCAGAGCCACCTACTGATGTCTTTCGAAACGCTTGCCCTTTTCACACTGGTGGCGACCATCCCGGCGATCAGCCCAGGCCCGGGCGTCCTCTTCTCCATCACCAACGCCCTGCGATACGGCGCGCTCACCACAATCATCCTCGGCATCGTGAACGCTGCCGGCATTTTCGTGCTGTGCCTTGCCGTCGGCGCAGGCCTTTCCGCCCTCCTCGCCACCTCCGCGCTGGCCTTCACAATCCTAAAATTTGTGGGCGCCGCCTACCTCGTGATCCTCGGGATCCGGCTCTGGCGGGATCGATCGGCGTTTCTCGTCATCGAGGCGCCCGCGCGGCCCCCGCTCAAGACGCTCACCGGCCAGGCATTGGCCATTGCGCTCACCAACCCGAAGGCAACGGTCCTGCTGGCCGCGCTCTTCCCGCCCTTTTTGTCGGCTGAGGCCCCGCTCTGGCCCCAGGTCCTGACACTCTCCGCCATTTACGCCGCGCTTTGTGTCCTCAACCACACAGCCATCGCGTTTGCCGGCAGTGCGCTGCGCCGCTTTCTCACAAAGCCGGCGCGGGCGGCGGCCGTGCGGCGCGCAACAGGTGCGCTTTTCATCGGCTTCGGCGCGCTCCTCGCCGGCACCACCCGCTAAACCCCGCCACAAAAAAAAGCCCGGCACGAGCGCCGGGCCTTTTCCAACGCGGTGGTGCGGTCAGCGTTTGACGGTGATGGCCGTGTTTTCCGTCCCAACGGTCAACACAAGGTCAAACAGCGTCTGCGCGTCCGATGGGTGAAGGCGCACGCAGCCATGGGAGGCGGGGCGGCCAAGACTCCCGGTTTCCCAGCTGCCGTGGATGGCATAGCCGCGATCGTAGAAGATGGCGTTGGGCATCGGCGCGCCATCATACTGCTTTGAAAAATAATCGCGATACATGCGTTGCGGGCGGAACGTGCCCTTTGGCGTGCGGTAGCCGGCGCGGCCGGTGGACACACGGTAATTTGCCAAAACCTCGCCCTTGTAGATCACCCTGAGGCGCTGCTCGGAAAGGTCGATCTCGGCCACCAGTGCCTTCGCCATCGCAGGCGATGCGGCGGCAAGGGCGAGAACGATGGCAATGACGGTTCTCATCATGCTAGGGGCTCCCTGTCGTCGCGGTCGCCGTCCTTGGCGACCCGTGCACACACCCCATACCGCGCCACTTCATAACGAAAGACTGACGCGAACAGCACGAATGTGTCGCTGACGGAGATGTGAATGCTTCTGATGTTTGCCGGCCTTGCCCTGTTTTTGGGAAGCCATTCTCTCCAAATCCTGGGCAACCTGCGCAAAACCATCATCAACACCGTCGGTGACCCGGTTTACCGCATCAGCTACGTGCTGGTTTCGGTGGCCGGCCTCATCCTGGTCGCCGAGGGCTATAAAGCGTGGAAATATGTGGACGGGTCGGCGATCCTCTACGTGTCGCCAGCGTGGATGTCCCACATCGCGCTCCTGCTGATGGCGTTCGCCTTCATCGCCCTCGCGGCGACTTACATGCCGGGCTACATCAAGCGCGCGCTCAAGCACCCCATGCTGGTGGCCGTCAAAGTCTGGGCGCTCGCCCACCTTTTGGCCAACGGCGATGCGGCCTCGGTGGTGCTCTTTGGCGCGTTCCTCGCGTGGGCCGTCGTGGATCGCATCTCGGTCGAGCGGCGCGCGGCGGCCGACTTCACGACCCTCAACACCGTGCTCGCCCAAGCCAAGCCCAACGCACTCTTTGATGTGGCCGCGGTGGTGATCGGCCTTGGCGTTTACGTCTTGTTTGTGTGGAAGTTGCATTTGTGGCTAATAGGCGTTGCCCCCGTCGCCGTCGGCTGATGGGGTTTTGTGGCGTAACGGGCGAAACCGATGAGCGATATCTTTCAAGAGGTTGAGGAAGACCTCCGCCGCGAGCGGATGAAGAATCTGTGGAGCCGTTATGGCTTCGTGGTGATCGGCGCGGCCGTCCTCGTCGTGGTGATTGTGGCTGGCTACCGCGGCTACGAGGCCTGGCAGACCGGCAACGAGCGCGAAATCGGCACCGAATTGGCAGAGGCAATCCGCTCCGCCGAAACCACGCAGACCGAAGCCTCCGCCGAAGCGCTCCAGGCCCTTGCGGCGGACGCGCCGGGCGGCATTGCGATGCTTGCCCAATTCCGCGCCGCCACCACCTTTGCCGAAAGCGGCAGCCCCAACGCGGCGATCGACCTCCTGCGCACAATTGTGCGCAATGATGCGGTCGACCCCCTCTACCGCGATCTGGCGCGCATCCGCCTTGCCCACGTCCTCCTCGACACCGGCGCCTTCCGCGTTGGCCAGTCCACAGTGGCAAGCCTTGCCGAAGACACCTCCAACGCCTTTTCCGCCTCCGCCCAAGAGGTGATGGGTCTTGCTGCCTATGGCGCTGGCGACATTGCCGCTGCCCGCCGGTGGTTCACCACCGTGGAGCAGGGGGCCACCACCCCGCCAGGCCTTCGCGCCCGCGCCCGGTTCATGCTGTCGCTGATCACACAAACGTCTCGATCTTCAGCGCCTTCGCGGCCGAGTGAGACTGCCGCGACTTCGCGGCCGAGTGAGACTGCCGCGACTTCGCGGCCGACGGAATCCGCCGCGCCCACGGCGCCGGCCGAGGGAGAAACCAACTGATGCGTCTTCTCATCCTCGCGGCAAGCGCCGCCGTCTTGGCCGGCTGCGGCTCCATCGCCGAGCTCAACCCCTTCGGCCAAAAAGAGACCATCCTCACCGGCGACCGCTCCTCGGTCTTTTCCACCAACGAGGCGATGATCCGCGCCGGCCAAGGCCGCGCCGCCTCCGTTGCCCCCGCCCGGGCGAACGCCGAATGGCCCCAGCCCGGCGGCAACGCACAAAACGCCCCCGGCCACCTGGCGTTCGACGGGTCAGGCTCGCGCGTGTGGCGCGCCCAGGTCGGCGGCTCGGTCCTTTCCGGCCTCTCGTTCGCGCGCGGCACCATCCGCATCACCGCAAAGCCCGTCGTCGCGGGCGATCGCATCTTCGTCTATTCGCCCGACGGCTCGGTGACGGCGCTCTCCGCCGCCTCAGGCGGCAAAGTTTGGCGCACCAACCTGCGGCCCGACGGGGAGGGTGATCCTGCCCCCGGCGGCGGCGTCACGGTCGCCAACGGGCGCGTCTTCGTCGCCACCGGCTATTCCGAGGCCGTCGCCCTCAACGCCCAAAACGGCAAAGTCATCTGGCGCAAAGACCTCTTCCAGCCCGCCCGCGGTGCGCCGACGGCCGGGGCCGGAAAAGTCTTCGTCGTCAGCCAAAAGAACCAAGTGTTCGCCCTCAACCAGTCCGACGGCGAACGCGCGTTCGAATATTCCGGCATCCCCGAGCAGGCTGGCCTCCTCGCCGCATCCTCCCCCGCCGTCTCGGGCGACAAGGTCGTCATCCCGTATTCCTCCGGCGAGGTGATGGCGTTCTCGGTCAAAAGCGGCGAGCCCACCTGGCAAAATTTCGTGGTTCGCCCCCAGCGCACCCTTGCGGTCGCCGGCCTCAACGATGTCTCCGGCAGCCCCGTCATTGACCGCGGGACCGTGTTTGCCACCAGCGTTGCAGGCCGCACCATCGCCATCGACCTTGCCGACGGCACCAAGCGGTGGGAGCGCAATGTGGGCTCCGCGCACACCCCAACGGTCTCCGGCGATGCAGTCTTCGTGGTTGACCTTGCCGACCGCATGGTGGCGCTCGACCGGGGCAGCGGCCAAACCCTGTGGATGACCGAGCTTCCAAAACCCAAACGCAAGCGCGATGACAACTACGCCGGCCCGCTGCTTGCCGGCGGCGCCCTCTGGGCCGTCTCCAATGACGGGCGGCTTGCCAAGGTGGACCCCGCGTCCGGACAGCTTGTGGGGGACACGACCATCGGCTCCTCCGCCTACTCGGCGCCCATCGTGGCGGGCGGGCGCATGTTCATCGTGTCCGACGCCGGCGAGATCACGGCGCTGCGCTAAACCCCATGAAGGTCGCCATCGCCGGCCGGGCGAACGTCGGCAAATCGACGCTCTTCAACCGCCTTGTCGGCAAGCGCCTCGCGATCGTGGACGACACGCCCGGCGTCACCCGCGACCGGCGCGAGGGCGATGCTCGCCTCATGGATCTCTCGTTCCTGGTCTATGACACCGCAGGCTTCGAGGGCGCCGACCACGAGGCCCTCGAAGGTCGCATGTGGGCGCAAATGGCCCCGGTGTTCGACGATGCCGACGTCATCCTCTTCGTGGTCGATGCGCGCGCCGGCGTCACCCCGCTGGACGAGACCCTCGCCAACGAGGTCCGCCGCACCGGAAAACCCGTCGTCCTCATCGCCAACAAGGCGGAGGGCCGCGGCGGTGAGCTCATGAGCCTCGACGCCTACAGCCTTGGCCTTGGCGACCCCATCGCCCTTTCCGCCGAACACGGGGAGGGCCTTGCCGACCTGCGCGACGCTGTGGCCGACGCTTTTGAGACCGTCGGCCCGCGCCCGGAGGAGGACGAGGCTTGGGCGGGAAAACCCATCTCCATCGCCATTGTCGGCCGGCCGAATGTGGGCAAATCAACCCTCCTCAACCAGATCCTTGGCGAGGAGCGCATGCTCACCGGCCCTGAGGCGGGGCTGACGCGCGATGCCATCGCCGTCCCCTTCCAGCGGGGTGAGCAGGCGTTCAAGTTGGTGGACACCGCCGGCCTTCGCCGCCGCGCCAAGGTGACCGCCCCGCTGGAGCGCGCCTCCACCGCCGACACCATCCGCGCGCTCAAATTCGCCGAGGGCGTGATTGTCGTCCTCGACGCGCTGCAGCCGTTCGAGAAGCAGGACCTTCAGATCCTGGACCTTTGCGTGCGCGAGGGGCGGGCCGTCGTCATCGCCTTCAACAAGTGGGACACGGTGGCCGAGCCCGACGCCACCATCCGTGCCGCGCGCGAGGCGGCGACCCGCCTTTTGCCCCAGGCGGCGGGCCTTCGCGTCATCCCCGTCTCGGCGCTGTCCGGCCGCGGGGTGGACAAGCTCCTCGACCAGGTGGTGGTTGCGGTGGACAAGTGGTCCGCCCGCATTTCCACCGGCCGGCTCAACCGTTGGCTGGAGGCGGCCACCACGCGCCACGCCCCCCCGCAAGTGGCCGGCCGGCGCATCAAAATCCGTTATGTGACGCAAGCCAAATCCCGCCCGCCCACCTTCATCGCCTTCTGCTCCCGGCCCGACGCGCTCCCCGCCGCCTACCAGCGCTACCTCATCAACGGCCTTCGCGAGACATTCGACCTGCCGGGCGTTCCCATCCGCCTCCACCTTCGCAAAGGCGACAACCCCTACGATCGCTGAGCGGCGCGCACCAAACGATGCACCGGCTCGCCCCGATCGATGATCTGCGCATCGGGCAAAAACCCAAGCCGCGCGGCAAGGCGAAACGAGGCGGCATTGTCGGGCGCAATGAGGCAGGCAAGCGGCGCGGGACCGTGGGCGGCATCAAACCAGGCAAGCGCCGCGTCCATCGCCTCTCCGCCCAACCCTTGCCCGTGCGCGGACGGGGCAAGCACCCACCCCGCGTGGGGCATTTTGCCGGGCGTGCGCACCTTTACGCCCACCTCGCCAATCACCGCGCCGCCCATCTCCACCACGAAAAAGCCGAACCCCATCAGTGCCCAATGGCCGGCCGAGGCGGTGAGCCGCGCGAACGCGCCGTCCGCGTCCAGCGGTTCTGGCAAGATGTGCCGCGTCACGGAAGGGTCGGCCCAAAGCGCTGCGATGGCGGCGCGGTCTGAGAGCGCAGGACCGCGCAACACGAGGCGGTCAGTGGTGATTGTCGGCGCTGTCAGGGGAGGCAAAGGCGCGCGATGCCGGGCGCGACATCGGCGGGCGACGGCAGGCCGGAGGGGTTCTCGCCGGGCATCGCTTGCGCGCGCAACCCTGTGCGGACGGGGCCGGGGTTGAAGAGGCGCACATCAATGGCCGTTGTCTCCGTCTCCAGCGCGTAGACTTTGGCAAGGCCCTCCAGCGCCATCTTCGTCACCGCGTAGGGGCCGAAAAAGGGTTTTGGCTTTGCCGCAAGGCCCGATGTGATGAAGACGACGCGCCCGGCCGCGGCCTTGCGCAGCACAGGGTCCAGCGTGCGCAGCAGGCGCCAGTTGGCGGAAACGTTCACATCCATCGCCTCCGCCCACGCCTTCGCCTTCACATGGCCAAGGGGGCTCACGGGGCCAAGGACGCCCGCGTTGCCGACAAAGGCGTCCAGATGCCCCCACCGGTCGGCGATGGCCGCGCCCAGCCGGTCAATCCCCGGCCCATCGGTGAGGTCGATGGGGACGAGCGTTGGTGCCGGCCCGCCCGCGGCGCGGATTGCATCATCCAGCTCTTCAAGCTTTGGGATTTTGCGGCCGACGGCCACCACCTGTGCGCCGCATTCGGCAAGGAGGACGGCCGTTGCCCAGCCAATCCCCCGCGTCGCGCCGGTGACGACAACGACGCGATCCGAAAGGCCGGCGCGCTCCGCATCGGTGAGGGCGGGCTGCGGGCCGGTCATGCCATGGCATCCAGGAGCGAGAGTTGCGGCTGGGGTTTGGCCGCATCCCGGTCAGTGAGGGGGGTGGGGTAGGCGCCGGTGAAGCACGCATCGCAGTACTGCGGCTGGTCGTTGTTGCGCCCGTCCGCGCCCGCAGCGCGGTAAAGCCCGTCGATGGAGAGATAGGCCAGGCTGTCGACGCGGATGTAGCGCGCCAGCTCTTCAACGCTCATGCGGGCGGCGATGAGTTTGCCTTTCTCCGGCGTGTCGACACCGTAAAAACAGGAGTCTTTTGTGGGTGGGGAGGCAATGCGCATGTGCACCTCCGCCGCCCCCGCCTCGCGCACCATCTCGACAATTTTGAGCGAGGTGGTGCCGCGCACAATGGAATCGTCCACCAGCACCACGCGCTTGCCCGCAAGGGTCTGCCGGTTCGCATTGTGCTTGAGCTTCACGCCCATATGGCGGATCTGGTCCGACGGTTCGATGAAGGTGCGGCCCACATAGTGGTTGCGGATGATGCCAAGGTCGAACGGGAGCGCCGACCCTTCCGCAAAGCCGATGGCGGCCGGCGTCCCACTGTCGGGCACGGGGACGACAATGTCGGCCGGCGCGGGCGCCTCACGGGCAAGCTCGGCGCCAATGCGCTTTCGCACATCATAGACGTTGCGCCCGTCGACGATGCTGTCGGGCCGCGCGAAATACACATACTCGAACACGCAAAAGCGCGAGGCGGCCTGGGGAAACGGGCGGATCGATTCCACGCCGCTGTCGGTGATGATCACCATCTCCCCCGGCTCCAGATCACGCACATAGCGCGCGCCGATGATGTCGAGCGCACAGGTTTCTGACGCCAAAATGTACGCGCCCTCATAGTCCCCCAAAACGAGGGGGCGAATGCCGAGCGCATCGCGGCAGCCGAGCATCATGTCATTGGTCAGCGCCACCAGCGCAAACGCGCCCTCAAGCCGGCGGATCGCATCCACAAAGCGCTCAATCATCGCCGATTTTTGTGAGGTCGCGAGAAGGTGGATCAGCACCTCCGTGTCCGAGGTGGACTGGAAGATGGAGCCGGTTTCCCTGAGCGACGCGCGCAGTTTGCGCGCGTTGGTGATGTTGCCGTTGTGGGCGACCGCAAAGCCGCCCGCCGCCGTTTCGGCAAAGAGCGGCTGCACGTTGTGGAGCGCAGGCTCGCCGGTGGTGGAGTAGCGGTTGTGGCCAATGGCGCGGTCGCCGCGGAGCCGCTCCATCACGGCCGCCTCGGTGAAATTGTCACCCACAAGGCCCATGTGGCGCTCGGCGCGGAAGGCGCCGCCGTCACACGTCACGATGCCGGCCGCCTCCTGCCCGCGGTGTTGCAGGGCATGGAGGCCGAGCGCGGTCAGCGCGGCCGCACCAGAGTTGCGGTGGACGCCGAAAACGCCGCACTCATCATGAAAGCGGTCGTCCTCGATGAGGCGGCGGGCGGTCAGTTTGGTGCCCCGTCGCTCGGGGTGAGTGTTGAGCCGGGCTCATTCTCAAAGGCGCCGCGGATGGCAGCTTCTGGATCGTCGGGGATGGCGTCGAGCAGCTGATCGCCAAGGTCGGAGAGCTGCGGATAGGTGGCGGCGGTGGTGACCCAGGCCGGGCGGTTCGCATCGTCCACCAGCCAATTGAAGAAGATGACGGCCACCACGCAAAGGAGGAGCCCGCGCGCGGCGCCGAACAGGAAGCCGAGCAATCGGTCGAGCGCGCCGACGGGCGAATCCATCACAAAGTCAGAGATCTTCATGGTGATGAGGCTGACGATGATCAGCGACACCAGGAAGATGGAGGCGGCGGAAATGCCGATAGCGACGGACAGATTGTCCACATACTCGCTGACGAAGGGGAGGAGGCTCTCGTAAAAGAGGTAGGCGAGGATGGCCGCCGCGACCCAGGCGGCGATCGACAACACCTCCCGCACAAAGCCGCGGAACATGGCCAAGATCGCCGAGATGAAAACAACGGCAATCACCACGCCGTCCAGTATCGCGATATTCATCGAACCTCTCCCGAAGGCGGGGCCTCTCCCTCGCCAAAGCCGTTCGGTGCGATGCGGTGGACCAAATCGGCAAGCAATGCAACCTCGCCAAGGCGCGCGCCGCCCGTCCCTTCCGCCCCCGCACCCGGTGGCACGACGGCGCCGGTAAACCCAAGCTTCGCCGCCTCTTTCAGCCGGCTTGCCGAATGGGCGACCGCCCGCACCCGCCCCGAAAGGCTCACCTCACCAAAGTAGACCACATCCCCCGGCAGCGCGACGCCCCCGCGCGAGGAAATGAGCGCCGCCGCCACCGCCAAGTCCGCCGCTGGCTCCGAAACGCGAAGCCCCCCCGCAACGGCCAAATAAATGTCATGCCCCGCCAGGCTGAGCCCGCACCGCGCCTCGAGCACCGCAAGCACCATGGAAAGCCGGGCAGAATCCCAGCCGATCACCGCCCGCCGCGGCGTCCCCAGTCGCGATTGCGTCACAAGCGCCTGAAACTCCACCAAAAGCGGCCGCGTCCCCTCCATGCCAGCAAAGACGGCCGCGCCCGGGGTTGCCACATCCCGCTCGCCCAAAAAGAGTTCTGAGGGGTTTGAAATTTCCGCAAGGCCGGCGCCCGTCATTTCAAAAACGCCCAGCTCATCGGTGGGGCCAAACCGGTTTTTGGACCCGCGCAGCAGGCGAAAGGCGTGGCTGGGGTCCCCCTCAAAGGTGAGGACGACATCGACCATGTGCTCCACCACCCGCGGCCCGGCGAGCTGCCCATCCTTGGTGACGTGCCCCACGAGGATGACAGCCGCGCCCGACACTTTCGCATACCGGATGAGCGCTTGGGCAGAGGCGCGCACCTGCGTGACGGTTCCGGGCGCGGCCTCGGCGATGGAGGTGTGGAGGGTTTGAATGGAATCAATCACCACCAGCGCCGGCGGTGGCCCGGACGACAGCGTCTCGAGGATGGTTTCCACGCCCGTTTCGGCCGCCAGCGCCACGGGGGCGTTGTCTGCCCTCAGCCGCTGGGCGCGCAGCTGTACCTGCGCGGAGGCTTCCTCCCCCGTCACATAGACCGTTTCGTGGCCGGCGGTGGCAAGCGCCGCGGCCGCCTGGAGGAGGAGGGTTGATTTCCCAATCCCCGGGTCGCCGCCAATCAAGATCGCAGAGCCGGGGACGAGGCCGCCCCCCGTCACGCGGTCGAACTCAGAGATGCCGGTCAGGATGCGCGGGGCGGTTTCCACCGGCGCGTCGAGCCTTGTGAGGGTGAGGCGCTTTCCCTTGGTGCGGGCGGTTTTGCCGGTGGCTGCCGCAAGGATGTCCTCGGCGGCGGCCTCCTCCACCAGCGTGTTCCACGCGCCGCAGCCGTCGCACTTGCCCGACCAGCGGCTTGCCACATAGCCGCACTCTTGGCACACGAAGCGGGTGGTTTTGCGGGCCATCAGAGCGGCGCAATCACGCGCTCGGCCCGGCGCGAGAGGCCCGTCAAAAGCTCATAATCGATGGTGCCGGCCGCCGCCGCCGCGTCAGACAGTGGCACGTTGGGGCCGAAAAGCTCGACCTCATCGCCCCGCGCGCACGGCGCTTCGGTGACGTCGACCGCCACAAGATCCATCGAAACGCGGCCGATGAGGCGCGCCGGACGCCCATTCACAAAGGCCGGCCCGCCGCGCTTGCCATCCGCCCCGCCAGCCGCGCGCAAAAACCCATCCGCATAGCCGAGCGAGACGATCGCGACCAAGCGCGGCGCGCGCACCCGTTCGGCCGCGCCGTAGCCCACAGCCTCGCCGGCCGCCACCGTGCGCACCTGGATCACCTTCGCCGTGAGGCGCACCGTCGGCTCCAGCGGCGCCACACCCTCCGCCGCGCGGCCGCCATAAAGCGCAATGCCCGGGCGGGTGAGGTCAAAGTGGCTGTCCGGCCGGGTGAGGAGGGCGGCCGAGTTCGCCAGCGAGTGCGGCACATCCGGAAAGGTGTTGCGCACGGTGGCAAAGGCGGCCTCCTGGTCAGCGTTTTGCGGATGGTCCGGCGTGTCGGCGCAGGCAAAGTGGCTGGTGAGGAGCACCGGCTGGCGGGTCACCGTGGCGGCCTCGGCGAGGGTGAGGCCGAGACGGTTCATGCCGGTGTCGACATTCAGCGCAAAGGGCGCGTCCGGCCAGTCGGCCAGCGCATCGAGGGAAGAGATGAGCGGGATGAGGCGGGCCGCAATCGCCTCGCCCGGGTCGCCAAAAAGGCCGTTCAGGATGAAGATTGTGGCGCCCGGCAGCAGCGCGCGGAGCGAAAACCCCTCCGCCTGGGTGGCGACGAAAAAGGTGTCGCACCCCGCGCGCGAGAGGGCAGGGGCGGCAACGTCAATGCCGAGCCCATAGGCGTTCGCCTTGACGACGCCCGCGCACGCGCCCCGCGACCGCGCCGCAAGGTTCGCAAAATTGCGGGCGAGCGCGGCGGGGTCGATGGTGAGGCGGGCGCCGGCGGTCAATGGCCCTCGCCGTCGTAGCGTTTTTCAAGGTCGGAGAAGCGGGTGACCTCAGCGTCAAACTGCAATTCGACCGTGCCGGTGGGGCCGTGCCGCTGTTTGCCGACAATCACTTCGGCAACGCCGTGCACCCGCTCCATCTGCGCCTCCCACTCGAAGAACTCGGGCGTGCCTTCCTTCGGCTTGCGGGACTGAAGGTAATATTCCTCGCGGTAGATGAACATCACCACGTCCGCGTCCTGCTCGATGGAGCCCGATTCGCGAAGGTCGGCAAGCTGGGGCCGCTTGTCTTCCCGCGATTCCACCTGGCGCGACAACTGGGAGAGCGCGACGATGGGGACTTCAAGCTCCTTTGCCAGCGCCTTCAGCCCCGTGGTGATTTCGGTGATCTCGTTCACCCGGCTGTCGGACGCGCGCTTGCCGGAACCGGAGAGGAGCTGCAGATAGTCCACAATCAGGACATCAAGCCCCTTTTGCCGCTTGAGGCGACGGGCGCGGGCGGAGAGCTGCGCGATGGTGATGCCGCCGGTCTGGTCGATGTAAAACGGGATTTGGCTCATGGTGGAGGCGGCCTCCACCAGATCGTGAAACTGGGTTTCAGAAATGGCGCCGCGGCGAATGTGGCTCGACGAAATGCCCGATTGCTCGGCCAAGATGCGGGTGGCGAGCTGCTCAGAACTCATTTCCAGGCTGAAGAAGCCGACGATGCCGCCGTCCTTGGGCTTGCCGCCGATCTCGCCGGACTTGAACATTTTTGCGATGGCAAAGCCGATGTTGGTGGCGAGCGATGTTTTGCCCATGGCGGGCCGGGCGGCCAGAATGATGAGGTCGGACCGCTGGAGCCCGCCGATTTGCCGGTCAAGATCGGAAAGGCCGGTTGCAATGCCGGAAAGGCCGCCCGCACGGTCGAACGCTGCGCCCGCCATGTCGACCGCGGCGGTGAGCGCGTCGGAGAACGGCACGAAGCCTTGGTCGAACCGGCCGGTCTCGGCGAGGGAGAAGAGCTTTTTCTCCGCATCCTCGATTTGGGCGCGGGGGGTCTCCTCGGGCCCGGCGTCGTAGGCGACGTTCACCATCCCCTCGCCGACGTCGATCAACTGCCGGCGCACCGCAAGGTCGAAGATGTGGCGTCCGTGGTCCTCGGTGTTGATGATGCTGGGGGCGCCTTCGGCCATCCGCGCCAGGTATTCCAGCGGGCTGAGGTCGGCGATTGTTTCACCGTCCGTCAGAAACGTTTTCACCGAAAGCGGGGAGGCGACCTTGTTGGAGCGGATGAGATCCATCGCAATGCGATAGATCTCGGCGTTCGCTTTGATGAAAAAGTGCTCGGGCTTCAGAAAATCGCTGACCCGGTAGAACGCTTCATTGTTGACCAGGATCGCGCCCAGAAGCTGTTGCTCCATCTCCTGGTTTTGCGGCGCGCTGCGCACCGTGGGGAGAACGTCGTGGTCCAGGCGCTGGTTCATCGGGGGCTCTCCGCGGCGGGTGTGGAGGGACCCTAACGGCGATCGTGGTTAGGAAAGTGTTGAGGGCGTGGTGATCCCCGATCCTTGCAAAGTGGTGGTGGACAGATGGTGGATCACGCCTCGTCCTTCTCCTCGCGGATGCGCTCTTCGGTGAGCGCGGTGGCGATCAGCCCGGTGGGCACGGCGACAACGCCAAGCGCCAACACCAAGATAACGCTCGTAAAAATTCGCCCGCCCGCGGTGATGGGGTAAACATCGCCGTAGCCCACCGTGGTGAATGTCACCACCGCCCACCACATGGCGTGGGGGATGGAGGCAAAGGCCTCCGGCTGGGCCTCATGCTCAAAGAGGTAGATGGCCGTGGCGCAGAGGTAGAGCAGGATCGCGGCGACGAAGGCGAACACCAAAAGCTCATCCGCCACCTTTTTGAGCGCGTGGGCCAGACGGTCGAACGCGCGCACATAGCGCATCAGTTTTAGGAGGCGCAGCACCCGCAGCGCGCGGATGGCGCGGAGCGAGCGCATGTCGTAGCCCGCCAGAAGGAGCGTCGGCACAATGGCGATGAGGTCGATGAGGCCGTAAAAACTGAAAATGTAACGCAGGCGGCGCTCTGCGGCATAAATCCGCGCGCCATATTCGACGATGAAGATGGCGACGATGATCATCTCTTCGATGAAGAGCGCACGGGAGAGCCAGGGCGGCAGGCCAGGCATTGTCTCCACCGCCACCGAGATCACCGACAAGATGATGAGCGCTTGCAGCGTCAGCGCGACCTTGGTGCCCCACACCGGATCCTCGCCATCCAGGATGGCGCGCAGGCGAACGCGGCTCATGCTGGCGCCCTGGCGAGGATCAGTTCGCCCGCCACCGGCACGCCCTCCTCAAGCCGCACCACAATGTCCTGACGGGCAACAATCGAGAAGCCGGCAGCGCTGAAGGTTGCGTCAAGGTAGGCCGGGGCGTGGGCAAAGCGCTGGGTTTTGGTGACCGACCAGCCCGCCGCGCCCCGCTCGGTGGACGCGACCACGAGCGCGCCCGGCGCAGCGGCCTGGCGCGCGGCGGCGGCAAAGGGGGTGAGGTCACCAAGATACGGCAAAATGTCGGCGGCGATGATGAGGTCGAACGGCGCCTCGTCCCACCCGGCCATGAAGGCGACGGCCTCGCCCACATAAAGGTCGCCGTAGTGGCCGGTGGCGTCCGCGTGGCCGAGCATTTCGGCTGAAAGATCAACGCCCGTGAGGTCCGGCGCCACATCGGCAAAGGCGGTACCCACCAGGCCTGTGCCGCAGCCAAGGTCGAGCGCGCGGTGGGGCGGGGTGAGCGCCGGCGCCGCCAACGCGCGGGCAAGGGTGGGCACTTGGTAGCCAAGGGTGCCCACGAGGATCGCCTCAAACCCGTCGGCCTGCTGGTCGAAGAGGGTGGCGACATAGGCGCTGGGCGCGGCCTTCGGGGGCGGGGCGCCAAGGTGGGCAAGGCGCAGCGCAACGCCGCAATGGTCGTCGGGGTCCATGGCAAGGCAATCGGCGAAGAGGCGCGCCGCGGCCGGTCCATCGCCCGCGTCTTCCGCAGCACGGGCGCGGGCGTAAAGGGCGCCCAGCGCGTCGGGGTCGAAGGGTGTTGTCAACGGTGCCGTGCCATGAACGAAAAAGGCGGCCGATGGGGCCGCCTTTTGGGTGTCAGATGTCCGGTTGGTCGCCAAGCCCGGGGATGTCCTGGGCGGGTGCGCCGTCCTCCGGCCCATCGTCGTCGAAATCGTCCTCATCATCATCATCGATGTCGGGGGCGAGCACATCTTCGCCGCGGGCCTGACGCTCGGCCTCATCAGCGGAGCGGGCAACGTTGATCGTCACCGGGACAATCACCTCCGGGTGGAGGACGAGCATGATGTCATGGAGCCCAATCGCCTTGATGGGCACTTTCATGTCCACCTGGCGGCGCTCAACCCGAAAACCTTCGCCTGACAAAACTTCCGCGATATCGCGCGTGGAGACCGAGCCATAAAGCTGGCCGGTTTGGCCCGCTTGGCGGATGGCGACGAAGGATTTGCCTTTGACGCGTGTGGACAGCGCCTCGGCCATTTGCCGCTTTTCCGCGTTGCGGGCGGCAAGGTCGGCCTTTTGGGATTCGAATTTGGCGCGATTGTCGCCGTTGGCGCGCAGGGCTTTGCCTTGGGGCAGGAGAAAGTTGCGGGCAAACCCGTCTTTCACCTTCACCTCTTCGCCCATTTCACCAAGTTTCGGCACCCGCTCCAGCAGGATGACGTGCATTCTCTAGTCTCCAATCTGTCCCGCATGAGGCGGTTAGGGCTTCGGCCCAGATGGTGCGGCAGCGCCGCCTATTTGATGACGTACGGCAAAAGGCCGAGGAAGCGCGCGCGTTTGATAGCCTTGGCCAATTCGCGCTGCTTGCGGGCCGAGACGGCCGTGATCCGCGAGGGGACGATCTTGCCGCGCTCGGAAATGTAGCGCTGCAGGAGTTTGACGTCCTTGTAGTCGATCCGCGGGGCGTTGGGGCCCGAGAAGGGGCACGTTTTGCGCCGGCGGAAGAACGGGCGGCGGGTGGGAAGTTGTGCGATATCAACCATTTATGAGAACTCCCGCTCGCGACGCTCAGGGCGCGGGCCATCGCGATCGCCGCGGTCGGGCCGATCGCCACGCTCCCCACGGTCACGGTCGCCAAAGCTGCCGCCATCGCGCTCACCGCGCTCACGGCGGCGGCGATCGTCCCGGTCGCGCTTTTGTTTCATGACGGAGGGGCCCTCTTCGTGCTCCTCCACTTTGATGGTGAGCGTGCGCAACACGTCCTCATTGAGGCGCATTTGCCGCTCCATCTCCTGGATGGCGGCCGATGGCGTGTCGATATCCATCAGCGCAAAGTGCGCCTTCCGGTTCTTTTGGATCCGATAGGACAGGGTTTTGAGACCCCAATTCTCGGTCCGGCCGACGGTGCCGCCGCCCTCGGTGATGATGGCCGAATACTGTTCGATGAGTTCATCGACAGCCTGGCCCGACACGTCCTGACGGACGAGGAAAACAGTCTCGTAAAGGGGCATGCCCACCTCATGTTCGTGCCGCACCCCTGTGGTGTGGCCGGTCGTCAGCGCAAAGCCTCGTCAAAAACCCCGTGAGGTGTCCGACTTTCGCGAGCAGGGACACGGGCGGACGCCGCAATGGCTCGAGCGCACACGCTCGCCACCGTTCAGCCCCCGGCTGACAGCACGCCGATATAGGCGCCGTCCCGCCCAAAGCGCAAGCACCAAAATGCTTGACGGTGCGCCATCGGAGTGGTCAACACCCGCTTCCCATCCATCCACCGTCGCCATATGTCGCGTCCATGACGATCGCTTTTACGTTCCCCGGCCAGGGCAGCCAGTCCGTTGGCATGGGCCGGGCCCTTGCCGATGCCTACCCCGCCGCAAACGCCGTTTTTGCCGAGGTGGACGAGGCGCTGGGCGAAAAACTCTCCGCCATCATCTTCGACGGTCCGGATGACGCGCTCACCCGCACCGCCAACACCCAGCCCGCCTTGATGGCCGTGAGCCTTGCCGCCATGCGCGCCATGGAGGCCGAAGGCGCCGCGATCACGGACGCCGCCATGGTCGCCGGTCACTCTCTGGGTGAATATTCGGCCCTTGCCGCCGCCGGCGCGCTTTCAATCAGCGATGCGGCAAAGCTCCTGCGCCTGCGCGGCGAAGCGATGCAACGCGCGGTGCCGGAAGGGGAGGGCGCGATGGCCGCGCTCCTCGGCCTTGATGTCGCCGCGGCCGAAGAGGTGGCCGCCGCCGCGGGCGATGTCTGCGATGTCGCCAACGACAATGCGCCCGGCCAGGTGGTTGTCTCCGGGAGCCGCGCTGCGGTGGAGCGCGCCGCCGAAATTGCCAAGGAAAAGGGCGCCAAACGCGCGATCCTGCTCCCCGTTTCAGCCCCCTTCCACTGCCGTTTGATGGCGCCCGCCGCGGATGCCATGCGCGAGGCGCTCGCCGGCGTCACCATCAAGGCGCCCGCCGTTCCGCTGATTGCCAACGTGACCGCCGGGCCGCTCACCGACCCTGATGCCATCCGCGAGAGCCTGGTGGCCCAAGTCACCGGGCGCGTGCGCTGGCGCGAAAGCGTGATTGCCATGGCCGCCGCAGGCGTGACCGAGCTTTTTGAAATCGGCGCCGGCAAGGTGCTCACCGGGCTTGTGAAGCGCATTGACCGCGCCCTTACCGCCCGCGCCATCAACACGGCCGACGACGTTGCCGGCATCAAAGCCGCGCCATAGGACGACGCGAAATGTTTGATCTTTCCGGCAAAACCGCCCTCGTGACAGGGGCCACCGGCGGCATCGGCGGCGCCATTGCGGCAGCGCTCAAGGCGCGCGGCGCGGCGGTGATTGCCACAGGCTCCACACTGGAGCGGGCGCAAAAGGCCGCCGAGGCCATCGGCGCCACGCCCCTCGCCGCCAACCTTGCCGACCGCGCATCCCTCGATGCCCTTGCCAAAGATGCCGATGCCGCCGGCCCGGTCGATATTCTTGTCAATTGCGCCGGCGTCACCCGCGACGGGCTCCTCATGCGCATGAAGGACGCTGACTTTGACACCGTCCTGGAGGTGAACCTCACCGCCACCTTCCGCCTCACCAAGGCGCTGATGAAGGGCATGATGAAGCGCCGCACAGGCCGCATCATCAATGTGGGCTCCGTCATCGGCTTTTCCGGCAATGCGGGCCAAGCCAACTACGCCGCGGCCAAAGCGGGCCTTGTGGGCCTCACCAAATCCATGGCGCGGGAACTTGCCTCCCGGGGCATCACCGCAAACGTCGTGGCGCCCGGCTATATCGCGACCCCCATGACCGATGGGCTCACCGACGCCCAAAAGGCCGGCATCATCGCCAACGTGCCCCAGGGCGAAATTGGCAAGCCGGAGGATGTGGCCGCCGCATGCGTTTATTTGGCGAGCGATGAGGCGCGATACGTCACCGGGCAGACCCTCCACGTGAACGGCGGCATGGTGATGGGCTTTTGATGCAGAGGCCGCGATCGGGGATACCGACGGCTTCTGAACTTTCCAAACGGCGAAAGGTTGTGATACCGCCAGCCGAACTCGGGGCCTCGCATCGCGGCGGCTCCGCAATATCTGGTTCAAACTCCGCCGCGACAGGCCAACCACGGGCGCACGCCCCAAAGGACGAGACATGAGCGATAGCACCGCAGACCGGGTGAAAAAGATTGTCGTCGAGCACCTCGGCGTTGAAGCTGACAAGGTGACGCCGGAGGCCTCGTTCATCGATGACCTTGGCGCCGATTCCCTCGACACAGTCGAACTGGTGATGGCCTTCGAAGAAGAGTTCGGCGTCGAGATCCCCGATGATGCCGCCGAGACGATCCTCACCGTGGGCGACGCCATCAAATTCCTGGACAAAAACGCCACCACCTGACCGGCCCTCGCGCCCGGCAATCACATAAAAAGACGGAGAGTAATTTGCGCCGCGTCGTCGTGACTGGTCTTGGCACCGTGAACCCCCTTGGCAGCGGGGCCGATGCCTCGTGGCAGGCCATCCTGGAGGGCCGGTCGGGCGCCAAACCGGTCACGCGGTGCAAGGTGGATGATCTGCCCTCGCGCATTGCGTGCCAGGTCCCGCGGGGGAATGAGGCGAACCCCTTCGACCCCGACAAGACGATGCCGCCCAAAGACCAGCGCAAGTTCGACGAGGTGATCGTCTTTGCGTGCGCCGCCGCCGACGAGGCCATCGCCGACGCCGGCTGGACCCCCACCGAAGACGAAGATCTGGAGCGCACGGGCGTCCTCATCGGGTCCGGCATTGGCGGGCTCAACTCCATCGACACGTACGCCAAGGCTCTGGAAGAAAAGGGCCCCCGGCGGATGAGCCCGTTCTTCATCCCCGGCGCGCTCATCAATATGACCTCGGGCTTGGTCTCGATCCGCCACAAGTTTCGCGGCCCCAACTCATCTGTCGTGACGGCCTGCTCCACCGGCGCCCACGCCATTGGGGATGCCGCGCGCATCATCGCGGTGGGCGATGCGGATGTGATGGTGGCGGGGGGCGCAGAAGCCTCCGTGGGGCGCCTGTCGCTC
Organism: Pseudomonadota bacterium; assembly: GCA_039034015.1. GTDB lineage: Bacteria > Pseudomonadota > Alphaproteobacteria > Rhizobiales > Amorphaceae > Acuticoccus. The sequence continues at coordinate 35,093 of JBCCBM010000024.1, forward strand.
GCCGGCTTTGCCGCCTGCCGCGCACTCTCCACCCATTTTAACGACACGCCCGAGCGCGCCAGCCGCCCCTACGACAAGGACCGCGACGGTTTTGTGATCGGCGAGGGCGCGGGCATTGTCATCCTGGAAGAGATCGAGCACGCCAAGGCCCGCGGCGCGAAAATCTACGCTGAGGTAATCGGCTACGGCATGTCCGGCGATGGCTATCACATCACCGCCCCCGCGCCTGACGGCAACGGCGCCTACCGCTGCATGAAAGCCGCCCTCAAGCGCGCTGCCATGGAGCCCGATGCGATCGACTATGTGAACGCCCACGGCACATCGACGCCGCTGGGCGACGAGATTGAGCTGAACGCCGTCCACCGCATCGTGAACGGCTCCGGCAAAGGTCTCACCATGTCGTCCACCAAGTCGGCGACGGGGCACCTCTTGGGTGCGGCCGGCGCGGTGGAGGCGATTTTTGGGATCTTGTCGATCCGCGACAATGTGGCCCCGCCCACCATCAATCTCGACAACCCCTCTGTGGAAACCGAGATTGATTTGGTCCCCCACGAGGCCCAGCAAAAACAAATCGATACAGTGTTGTCCAACTCGTTCGGTTTTGGCGGCACCAACGCGTCACTCGTCTTCCGCCGCGTCTGACACAGTCGTCATGAGGGGGTTTTGATGAACGCCAAACGGACACCCCCGCGCCGCCCCAAACCGCTCGTCACACAAGGCGAAGCGCGGTCGCGGTCGCGGGGCAGGGCCGACGCGCCCACCGTGCGCACCCGGTCAAAGGCCGCGCGACACCCCATCGTCGTGTTCCTCAACTTCATGCTCTTTCTGGTGGTGATGGGCATCATCGGCGGGGTGGCCGCGCTCGTCATCGGGCGCGAGGCGTTCGTCACCGCCGGCCCCCTCACCGAGACCGTGCAAGTCAACATCCCCCGCGGCGCGTCCGTCCAGTCCATCGCCCGCGGGCTGGAAGAACAAGAGATCATCTCCAACCGCTACGTCTTCATGGCCGCCGCCTACGCCTCCGGCGCCACAAAAGCCATGAAGGCCGGCGAATACGTGATTGACGCTGGCGAAAGCATGGAGGGCGTGCTCTCAAAAATCGTCTCCGGCGCCGTCGTCCAGCACAAGATCACCATCGCAGAAGGCTTGTCGTCCGCCCAGGTGGTCGCCCGCCTCAACGAGAGCGATGTGCTGACCGGCCGCATCCGCCAGATCCCGCCTGAGGGCTCGCTGCTGCCTGAAACCTACTCCGTCACCCGCGGCATGGACCGCGAGCGCGTCCTCAAAATGATGCAGGACGCCCACACAACCGCCCTCAACGAGATCTGGCAGGCGCGGGACCAAGAGATCCCGGTCGCAAGCCCGGCCGACCTTGTGACGCTCGCCTCCATCATCGAAAAAGAGACCGGGCAGGCCGAGGAGCGGGACCGTGTGGCCGCTGTCTTTGTGAACCGGCTCAATCGGCGTATGCGCCTCCAGTCCGACCCGACGATCTTGTATGGGCTTTATGGCGGCGACGCGTGGGCGCAAGGCCGCACCATCTATCGCTCCGACCTCGACCGGCCGAACCCCTACAACACCTACCAAATCGCAGCGCTCCCGCCTGGCCCCATCGCGAACCCCGGCCGCGAGGCGCTGAAGGCCGCCGCCAACCCCGCCGAGACCGACGAGCTCTACTTCGTCGCCGATGGCACCGGCGGCCACGCCTTCGCTCGCACCTATGAAGAGCACCAGCAAAACGTTGCCCGCTGGCGCGAGATCGAGCGTCAGCGCCGCGCCGCCACCGCCGGCAGCACCGAGTAGTGCCCGCCGTCCAATCCATGACCGGCTTTTTCAGCGTCGAGGCCGTGGAGGGCGCAGCCACCCTCGTGCTCGACGCGCGCTCGGTGAACAACCGCGGCCTTGATGTGCGCCTTCGCCTGCCAAGCGGCTACGAGCGGCAGGAGGCGCCGCTCCGCCGCGCCATCGGCGAGCGGTTCAAGCGCGGCTCCATCCAGGTGGCGCTCACCGTGCGCAAAGAGGCCGCCGACACGCGCTTTTCGGTCAACCAAGAGCAGCTCGGCGCCTATGTGGAGGCGATCCAGGCGCTCGCCAGCAGCGGCTCCGTCGCCGCCCCCCGCGCCGACGGGCTCCTTGCCCTTCGCGGCGTCATCGAAACCGCGTCGGAAGAGGTGGACGAAGCCGTCGACATCGCGCCCCACGTGGCAGCGCTCCTCTCCGGCCTTGAGGCAAGCCGGCTGGAGGAGGGCGGCCGCATTGCCCCCGCCATTGCCGGCCAGCTTGACGCCATGGAACGCATCGCCGTCGCGCTCGACGCCCATCCGGAGCGCGCGCTCCCCGCCATCAAGGCGCGGATCGACGCCCAGCTTGCCGACCTTCTTGCACCCGACAATGCGCTTTCGCCCGAGCGGCTCCACCAGGAGGCCGCGCTCCTTGCCACAAAATCCGACATTCGCGAGGAGCTTGACCGGTTGGCCGCCCACATTGCGGCCGCCCGCGCGCTGATGGAAAGCGGCGGCGCTGTGGGCCGAAAGCTCGACTTTCTGGCCCAAGAGTTCAACCGGGAGACCAACACCATCTGCGCCAAGGCCCCGCACCACGCCCTCACCGCCCTTGGCCTCGAGCTGAAGGCGGTGGTGGAGCAAATGCGCGAGCAGGTGCAAAACCTCGAATGAGTGCATCCACGCCGCGGCGGGGCCTCCTCGTCGTCCTTTCCTCCCCCTCAGGCGCTGGCAAAAGCACCATCTCCCGCCTTCTCCTGGAGCAGGACAAGGCGCTCACCCTCTCCATCTCCGTCACCACCCGGACCCGCCGCCCTAGCGAGGTGGACGGCGTGCACTACGATTTCCTCACCCTCCGCGAGTTTGAAAAAATGCGCGAGCGGGGCGACCTTCTGGAATGGGCCGAAGTCCACGGCAATTTTTACGGCACCCCGCGCGACCCTGTGGAGCACGCGCTGGTGTCCGGCCGCGACGTGATGTTCGACATTGACTGGCAGGGCGCGGACCAAATGCGCGCCGCACTGCCGGACGATGTGGTGTCGATCTTCATCCTCCCGCCGTCGGGCAAAGAGTTGTCGGCCCGCCTCATCCGCCGCGCGGAAGATTCTGAAGACACCATCCAGCGTCGCCTCAAAAACGCGCGCGAAGAACTTTCCCACTACCGCGACTACGACTACGTGGTCGTCAACGACGAGCTGCAGACCGCGCTCGCTGGCGTCCGCGCCATTCTGGGCGCCGAGCGCCTGCGCCGCCGCCGCATGCCGGACCTCGACACCTTCGTCGGCGCCATCAGCGACGCGCTTTAACCGCAAGCTCGCTCTTTTGCGCGGAGCTGGCCAGACCCGCGACTGTCGTGTCGCCAGCGGACCTTAACCGCGTGGAAAATTTTCTCGCAGCTCGGTTCCATCGGAAAACACTTGGCGGATCGTGACGCCTTTCGAGGAGAGACGAAAGTAGACTTTCTCGTCGAGCGCATGATCGCGCCAGCGGCCCACCCCATCAGCGAAGATTGATGCCCATCGAACGCGCAGCCCCCGAACTTGGCAGGCGGTTGGGTATCGCACACCCTCCTTTACGTAAGAGGTTCGCACATAGTCCGCTTCCGGCGCCGCGCGTACGTCATTGAGCGGCCGGTGGAACATCGCCGCCACCGCGGCGCGACAGACAAGCTGGGTGTCGTCGGTGCTCACGCGCGTTTCGGACAGGGTGCCCGGCACGATCGGCTTCGGTGGGCTCGTGTCTTCGGCGTCCAAAAGTTGACCCGCCGCGAGGGACATGAGACCGGCCGCAAACGCGGCAAAGAAAAGTGAACGGATCACGTAGCAATTCCAAGTTTTAAAACCTAACTTGAGATTGATTTTTGCTGCCTGTCAATCCGCGCCGCAAGTGCCCGGGCCATCGCCAAAAACCCCTCCACCGGCACGGTCTCGGCCCGCTGCTCGGGCGCAACCCCGGCAGCGGCCAACAGCGCGGCTGGCTCGCCCAGCGCCTTGAGGCTGGAGCGCAGCATTTTGCGGCGCTGGCCAAAGGCGGCGGCGGTGACGCGGCTGAGCGCTGCCATCGGCGCATCGGCGGCGGGCAGGGGGTCGAGCCGGACCACGCTCGACCACACCTTTGGCGGGGGCACGAAGGCGCTGGGGCTCACATCAAAGAGTTTTGTGGCCCGCGCGCGGGCGGCGGTCAGCACCGTAAGCCGGCCGTAGGCGGGAGTCGAAGGCTCTGCCACAATGCGCTCCGCCACCTCCTTTTGCACCATCACGGTGGCGTTGCCCCACCAGGCCGGCCACGGCGCGGTGAGCCAGCCCACAATCAGCGGCGTTGCGACATTATAGGGAAGGTTGGCGCAGATGATCGCGCCCGGCGGCACCAGCGCGGCAACGTCCGTCTCAAGCGCGTCGGCAATCTCCACCCGCAACGCCCCGTCAGCGGCGGTGGCGAGCGGCGCCAAAACGTCCGCCGCCCGCGGGTCTTTCTCGATGGCGGTGACGGTGGCGCCGGCGGAGAGGAGCGCGCGGGTGAGGCCGCCTGGCCCGGGGCCAATCTCAACCACGTGGGCGCCGGCAAGGGGCGCCTCGGGGTCGGCACCGGGCCGGCGGGCGCCGGCCGCGATCTTTGCGGTGAGGTTGAGGTCGAACAGAAAGTGCTGGCCGAGGGATTTTTTGGCAAAATACTCGGCCGAGGCCACCGTGTCGCGCAGGGGCGGGAGGGCCGCAAGCCGCGCCCGCCGCGCGAAAAGATCCTGCGTCAGATGCGGCGCTCGATGACCGCGTCGCGCTTCAATTGGCGCAGGTACTGTTTGGAGAACGCCTCGCCCCGTTCATCGCGGATGCCAGGCTCCAGCGCCTTCATCGCCGCGTTGGTGGACTGCACCATCTCCTTGTTGCAGATGGCAAACATCACGATGCCCTCGCGAAGCTGCACCGGCTCAGACAATTTTCCGACGCTGGTTTTGCCCAAAAGCTCCTGCATTTGCGGCGAGAATTCGATCCCCATCCGTTTGCCAAAGCTCTTGACGACAACGTTGCGCGTCTTGCGCAGCGTCGGCAGGCCCGAAGTGCAGGACTGGAAGCCGGAACGCAGTTGCTTGGCCCGCGCCATTTCGCGGGAGAGGCGGCGGGCGGGCGGGTTCTGCGGCAGCGCAATTGTCACCCGGCGGAGATCATAGACCGGCGTTTCGACGGAGCGGTCGAGGGATTTGTCCCGCCGGAGGGCTGCCACAAGGTCCTGCTCGGTGACGGTGGCAAAGCGGTTGAAGCGCGCGCGCACCAGCTGGCTAAACCCGATCTGCGCGGAAATCCGGTCGCGCAGCGTGTCCACCGCAATGCCGGATTGGCGAAGCGCGCCCTTCAATTGCTTGGTGGAGATTTTGGCGCCCTTGGCAATGTTGCCGATCACCTGGTCGATCTGCCCGCCGGACACCCGGATGCCCGACGATTTGACCGCGCCGTTTTGCACCGCCTCGTTGATGAGCTCGTTGAGGGCAGCGTTGCGCGTGCCTTTGCGCACGCCCGTCAGGCGCAACAGTTTGGTGCGCTGATCCAGATCGTAGCTTGTGATGGGGGCGCCGTTGACGACGGCGACAATGCGGGTCTGGGCCGCAGCGGGAAGCGCCACACAAAGGGCAAGGAGGAGGACGGCAAGACGCGCCATGGAACACACTCCGAACGCTAAAAATCTAATCACTCTGTCGGATTAAGCCGCACCGACCAAAAACGCCAGCCTCAGTCGCTGATGCTTGAGGAGAAGGATGTGTCGCCGATGGTGCGAAGGCCGAAGCGGAAAAAGAGCGTGCGGTCGATGTCTTCGTTGGCATCATCGCCATGGTCTTCGGAGTAGGCGAGGGACACCGAAAGCGCGTCATCATCGTAGGCAACGCCGGCGCCGCCGGTCACAAAGCCGCGATCTTGCAGGTCGTAGCGCATGTGGCCAAAGAGGCGCGTGGTGCGAAGGACGCGCAGCGACGCGCTGCCGTGGATCTCTTCCCGATCGTCGATGAAGCCAAGGTCCGGCTCCTTGGCGAGGAACGCGTAGACGAGGCGGGACGAGAGCGGCCCGATCCGCGCCGTTGCCGACACTTCCGCCCGGCGCACATCAAACGTTTCCTGGTCGAAGCGGCCGTTGGCGCTGACGGCAAACCCGCCGTTGGTGTTGAGCGTGACATCGCCCACAAAGTCCGACCGGTCGGTGGCAAGGCCCGAGGCGGCGGTGGCGTCCAAAATGTCAGGCACGCGGTAAGAGTTGCGGCCGGCAAGGTGGTAGGACTGGCCGAACATTGCCGACAAGAAGCCGCCCGCGTAGGTCTGCAGCGTGTAGCGCATGCCCACATTGGCGCGGATGCCGCCCTCCACGCGGTCGTAGCCGGAAAAGCGGCTGGTGCCGAAAAGGTTCGTGTCGTCAAAGACCACGCTTTGGGCGTCTTCGTTGACGAGGTTGCCGATGCTGGTTTCCCCCGGCCGCACAATGATTTCGGCGGTGGGCTCTATGGTTTGCGTGCCCCACTTTGCGGCGATCAGCCAGGGATAACGGTAGTTGATGCCCACATAGGGCATCACGCGGCCGGTGAAGACGTTGTCGTTCAGCGGGACGTCGGCGTCGGTCACATTTTGATAGAAAAGATCGGCCTGGGCGCCGGCGAAGGGCGTGATCACCTGGCCAAGGGGCGCGTGGATGCGCCGGCGCCAGTGGACGGCGGCGGACGTGCGGCTAAAGACGCCCTCAACGCCGCGGAAGCGGGGCGTCAACACGCCGCCGACAAGGGCGCCAAAGGCGTCCGTCTCGGTGCGGCTCAGCGAGGTGGTGTTGAGCGCGTAGGACAGTTCGCCGCCCACAATGGCGCCATCATAGACGCCCTCATAATCGATGACCGGGTGCACCAGCGCTTGCTTGCCCTGAAGGTTGCTGCCAACGGGGCTGAAAGGGGCGGGCGGGTCGAGCACCTCTTGCGCGATGTAATCGTTGCGGATGACGCGGAAGCCCAAGAGGCGGGCGTCAAAGTGGTTTCGCGTGCCGAGCCCTGTGAGGTAGAGCGTTGAGGCGGCTGTGAAATTCTCGCTGCTGCTCAGCTGATAGTCGCTAAAATATTCGCGGTCAGTGCTGAGTGTCGTGTCCCAACCCCAGGCCCAGCGCGGGTTCAATTGGAACCGCCCGCGGGACCGGAACGAGCCGCGGAACCGCCGGTCGCCCGACGGGCCGAATGCGTCGGGGTCGAGCTGGTAAATGCCGTTGGCGCGGAACTCTGCCGCGCCGAATGCGGTGGCAAAGCGATATTCAAGGTCGGTCAACACGCCCTGGCGGGTGAAGGGCGTGATGCGCGCGGTGATGTCCTGATGGGGCCCAAGCGTTTGAAAATAGCCAACCTGGGCGCCAAAGCCGAGATCGCGATCATAAAGCCCGGTGGGGATCAGGAAGCCTGAGCGGCGCTTCACCGTCGGGTCCGGGATGGTGAAGGAGGGGAGCGTCGGGCTCGACACGCCAAAGAACTCAAACTTCGGCTCTTCAAAGCGGATGGTGCGCGCATCATCGTTGGTGATCACGCGGCGCGCCTTGACCGCCCAGGTGGGCGGCCTGTCCGGCTGGCGACGGCAGGAGTAGCAGGGCGTGTAGCCGGCGCCCTCAAAAATGGTGATGTTGCCGTCCGACCGGTCGGCGCGGTTGGCGGCAATGCGCGTGCGGTAAATGGTGTCGGCGCGAAGGGCTGTGACAAAGCCGTCGCGCAGATCGTCGGCAAGGTTGATGTCCCGCGCGATGACGACGTTGCCGCCGGGCTCCTCCAGCCGCACGCCGCCGTGGGCAATGAGGCGGTTGTTTGCCTGGTCGTAGGCGACCTTTTGGGCAAACACCTGATAGCCGCGATAGTGGATGAAGACATTGCCGACCGCCGTCACCCGGCCGGTCTCAATGTTGTAGAGAAGCTCGTCGGACTCCAGCAGCATCTGTTCGCCAGGCTCAGCCTCCGCGATCTGGGGCAGGAATTGCGCGGCCGCCGGATCGAGTGCAAACGTCAACAGGCCAAGGGCGAGGAGGAGGACGCGAAACACTAGCCGTCCTCCGTGTGGAGGAGGACGGTGGCGCCGATAAAGGCAGCGGTCATCCCCGGGAGCCAGGCGGCGAGGACCGGCGCGACGGCCCCCGCCTCACCAAGGTCGGACGCAACGGCCGACGCGATAAAGAGGCCAAAGCCTGCCACAACGCCGCCCGTCGCGGCCCGCGCGACCCCGCCAAGGCGCACCATGCGCAGCGACACGCAGGCCGCAATCAGCACCATCGCCGCCAACAGCATCGGCCGCGCAATCAACATTTGATGTTGCAGCGCAAAGCGGTGGGCCGGCAGCCCCGCGCTTTGGGCAAGGCGCACGGCGGAGGGGAGCCGCCAGAAGGGGATCGCGTCCGGCCGGGCCACCGCCTCGCGCACCTGGATGGGCGAAAGGCGGGTCGGCACGCGGTATTGCAGCGCCTCCGTGCGCACGCCAGCGCTGTCAAACACCATCGCGTCGGTGAGTGTCCACGCGCCATCGCCGAGCGCTGCCGTGGCGGCCTCCACCCGGCCAATAAACGCCCCGTCCCGGTCGATGAGGTGCGCTTCCACCGCGTAAAGCGTGAGCCCGTCGGACCCCGCGGCGGCGGCATGCATGATGGAGCTGATGCCCTCGCCCTCTTGGCGGAACCACACGGCCTGCCCGCCGCCCGTTAAAAGCCGCGCCTCTTTGCCCAGAAGCTTTGCGGACAACACGTCAGACCGCTCGCGCGCCGCCGCCGAAAGGGGGTTGTAGACCGTGGTTGCAAAAACGCCGATCGCGGCGGCCACCAAAAGCGCCGGCGCCACAAACTGCCAGACCGAGACGCCAGCTGCCCGCAGGACCGCCAGCTCAAGCCGCCGATTGAGGTTCAAGAACGCGCCGATCGCCCCGAAGAGCACCGCGAACGGCAAGAATTCTTCTGTCAACGCCGGCGTTTTGAGGAGGGAGGCGAGCACCGCGTCGGCGGCGGAGAAGCCGGGCTTGTCGACCGTGCGGCGGATCAGCTCGATGGAATCGGCAATGAAAATGATTGCCGTGCCCAGAATGAAAACGCCCCCGATCCACCGCACAAATTGCAGGGCGAGATAGCGGGAGACGACAGCGTTGGCGGGAAGGCGTGTCACGCGGGCGCCCCTTTAAAGCGCTTCCACAAGCCCCCGCCCGCGCTCGCAATGGCGCGCGCGGCATGGTTGTGGATGGTGACGGTGCGGTCGGTCACGATGAGGGCGAACGCCGCGCCCCCCGCGCCCAGAAGGACCACATAAGAAAGGTACGCCGCCGCAGGCACACCGTCGGCCAGGAGCAGCGCCGCGTAAGTGCCCCCGCGCACGGCCGCCACCGCAACGCCCGCCGCGATGATGCCCGCAAGCCGGCTTTGGCGGTGCATCCGCGGGTCACCCACAAAGAGGAACACCACCAGCGCGTAGACGATGGGGGCAAAGGGCTGGGCGATCCGATCGTGGATCTCGCTCACAAAGCGCGCCTCCCGGTCGGCGCGGTATTCATCGTCGGGGTCGGGGGACAAAAGGTCGAAGAGGGTTCGCTCGGACGGGCGAAGGTTGGCCGCCTGCGGGCCTGCGGCAAGGTCGGTGAGGTCGAAGCCATAGGCATCGAAGACGACGACCGTGAGCTCGTTGGTGTCCCGCTCCAGCCGCTGCACGCTGCCGTTCGTCATCACGAGCAGGGTGTTGCCGGAGGTTTCCACCACACGGCCGGTCTCGGCAATGTACGTGACGGCGGCGGCGGCCGAGCGGCCATCGTTGAGGAGGAGGCCCGCGAGGGAGCCATCGGCCCGCCGGTCGCGGATGTGGACGGTGAGCCCGTCTTCAATCTCGATGAAGCGGCCGGGCTGGACGATGGAGGTCACCACATCGGCCCGAATGTCGGTGAGCAATAGCCGCGCCTTGGCAAGCCCCGCCGGCCCCACATAGGCCGCGCCCACCGCCACAAATGCGCCGCAAACGGCCGCAGCCGTCAGCGCTGGCGCCAGGAGCCGAAGCCGGCCCGCGCCCGATGCGCCAATCACTACAAGCTCACTGTCGCGGTTCATCGCGTCATAGACGGCGACCATCGCAATGACGAACGCGATGGGGGCAAGGAGTGTCATGAGGTAAGGGACGGCGAGGAGGGTCAGCTCGAAAAACACCAGGAACGCCTGGCCCTTGGCCGTCACCAGGTCGAGCCGCTGGAGCGCCTGGGTCGACCAAATGATCAGCGTGAGGACGATGAGACCCGCGGGAAAAAGGGTCAAAATCCGCCGACACATATACCAGTTGACCAGCGGCATCGCCCCTCGCAGCAAACACGGGAGAGAGACTGTACGCGCACTCCCTCCTGTGGATGGACGTACACCAAGGCTTGCCAGGGTTGAAGAATCACCACTGATCTCACGTCGATACGACGCATTTGCATCAGAGGACCGTGACCTTGAGGCCGCACACAGCGTGTTGTGGGTCCGGCCATAAGGGGCTAGAGCGGTCAAGGTTTGGGTGGAAACGCTCAAATCTGAAGAACCGCTCGCAACTTTGAGGATCGAGCATCTGATCCGGGCCGACGATGGCCGGGGTTGCTCTAGTTGCGGGTGCGCCGCCCCACGAAGGAACTGTCCATGGCCCTCCTGCCCGAGATTACGTTTGCCGCCGAAGCGATGCCCACCGGTGGCACATTGGTGGTGTTTGCCGGGGATCAGATGGCGCTCGGCCCCGCCGCCACCCGCGTGAATGGGGCGGCGGACGGCCTCATCACCCGCGCGGCCGAGGCCCACGGTTTTAAGGGCAAGCGCTTTGCCACGCTCTCGCTGCCGCTCCCGGCCGGCCTTGATGTGGACACACTGTTGGTGGTCGGTTTTGGCGAAGAGGGTGTTGCGGAGACCGACGAGGTGAAGCTCGGCGGGGCGGCCATGGGCGCGCTGCCTCAGGGGCCCAACACCGCGGTGACAGTCTTTTGCGAGGGGAGCACCGAGGACGCCGTTGCGCTCGCAACGGGCATGCGCCTGCGCGCCTATTCGTTCGACGACTACAAGACCAAGAAGGGCGAAGAGCCCAAAGAGGCGCGCAAAATCACCATCTGCTGCGCCGATCCGGACGCGGCCACCGCCGCCTGGGCCGGCGCAAAAGGCATTGCCGACGGCGTGATTTTGGCGCGCCAGCTCGTCAACCTGCCGCCCAATGACCTTGGCCCGGTGGAGTTTGCCGAGCGCGCGGAAGGGCTGCGCGACCTTGGCTGTGACGTCACCATCCTTGACGAGAACGACCTGCGGGCGGCCGACATGCGCGCCATGCTCGGCGTTGCCCAAGGCTCGGTGCGCCCCGCCCGCCTTGCCATCATGGAGTGGAAGGGCGGCGCTGAGGGCGATGCCCCGCTGGCGTTCGTGGGCAAAGGCGTCGTGTTCGACACCGGCGGCATTTCCATCAAGCCCGCCGGCGGCATGGAGGACATGAAGGGTGACATGGGGGGCGCGGCCGCCGTGATTGGCCTGATGCACGCCCTTTCGGCCCGCAAGGCGAAGGTCAACGCCATTGGCGTTCTGGGTCTTGTTGAAAATATGCCCGACGGCAACGCCCAGCGGCCCGGCGACATCGTGCGCTCCCGCTCCGGCCAAACCATTGAAATCATTAATACCGACGCGGAAGGCCGGCTGGTGCTGGCCGACTGCCTCACCTACACCATCGACACCTATAAGCCCAAAATGGTGATTGACCTTGCAACACTGACTGGCGCCATCATCGTCGCGCTCGGCCATGTGCACGCGGGGATGTACACGGATGATGACGGTGTGGCGGAGCGCCTTGTGATCGCTGGCAAAGCCACCGGCGATACGGTGTGGCGCATGCCGCTCGGCAAAGACTACGACAACCTCATTGATTCCAAATTCGCCGACATGAAGAACACCGGCGGGCGCTGGGGCGGCTCTATCACTGCCGCGCAGTTTCTAAAACGGTTTGCCCAAGATCAAACCTGGGTGCACCTTGATGTGGCGGGCACCGCCATGGGCGCACCCACCAACGAAATCAGCCGAACCTTTGGTTCTGGCTATGGCGTGCGGCTTCTGGACCGTTTCGTGTCCGACAATTTCGAGGATTGAGGCATGAAGCTTTACACCGCGTCAGCCTCGCCCTTTGGCCGCACGGTGAAGGTGGTCGCCCACGAGCTTTCATTGATGGAGGCGATCACGGTGGAGGCCGTCACCGTTGCCCCCACAAAGCCCAACGAGGCGTTCCAGGCCAAAAACCCCTTGCGCAAAATCCCGGCCATGGAGCTGGAGGATGGCACGGTCTTGTCCGACTCCGGCCTCATTGCGCAGTACCTCGCATCCCGCGCCGGCGACACAGACCTCTTTGCCGAAAATTCCCCCGGCCGCTGGGCGATGCTCGCCGACTATCAGCTCGCCAAGGGCATGGCCGATTGCGCGGTGTCGGCCCGGTACGAGACCTTTCTGCGGCCCGAGGAGCGCCGCTGGCCCGACTGGGCGGCCGACCAGCACGACAAGATCGACGCCGGCCTCAAGCGGTTTGACGCTGCGCCCCCGGCCGTGGAGGGCCACCTCACCATTGCCGCCATCGCGCTCGGCGCGACGCTCGGCTATCTCGATTTTCGCTTTACCGATCGCGATTGGCGGTCCGGCCACCCGGCGCTTGCCGAATGGGCGCTCCCAATCCTGGAGCGCCCATCGTTTGAGGCCACAAAACCCGCCTGATGGGCGAGGTGATGTTCTACCATCTGGAGCGGCAGTCCCTGGAGGACGCGCTCCCGATGCTTTTGGATAAATGCCTCAAGCGCGGGTGGACGGCGGTTGTGGAGGTGCCGGACCCGGAGCGCCTCGCCCACCTTGACCGTCACCTTTGGGTGTTTCGCGACGATAGTTTCTTGCCCCACGCCAGCGAGGTGGACGACCCTGGCACCCACCAGCCGGTCTGGCTGACGACGGGGGAGGGGAACCCCAGCCGCGCGGCCGTGCGCATCCTTGCCGGCGGCGCGCCGGTGCGCGAGCCGGGGCGCTATCAACGCACCCTCGTCCTCTTCAATTCCGACGACACCGAAGCGCTCGCCGATGCCCGCGCCACCTGGAAGCGGCTCAAGACCGAGGGCGTCCCCATCACCTACTGGCAGCAAAATGCCCGCGGCGGGTGGGAGAAAAAGGCCTGATCAATCAATGCCCGCCGCTGCCAACGCGGCCTCCACACGGGCAACGTCAACCGGGTTGTTGAGCTCCCAAAACTCGCGGCCCTTGGCGTCCAGCGGCACACAGCGCACCCGCGCCCCATTCTCCAAAAAACGCAGCTGCTCCAGCCCCTCGCGCATCTCAAGCGTGCCAGGAGGCCAGGCCATGTAGGCCGCGAGGGCGTCCGGGCGGTAGGCATAAAGACCCACGTGGTGGAAGACCGTCTGTGCCGCCGCCTCGGTGGTGATCCGATCGGCAAACGGGATCACCTCTTTTGAGAAATAAAGCGCCGACAAATCCCGCGCGGTGACGGCCAACGTGCCGCCCACACGGCCCGCGCGCCGGTCCTCGCGAAAGCGCTCCAGCATGGCACGCGTGCAAGGCAGGATCGGCGTTGCCATCCCCGCATCGCCAATCCCATCAATGAGCGCCTCGATAAAGTCGGGCGGGGTGAGCGGCGCGTCCCCTTGCACGTTGAGGACGATGTCGGGCGGGCTCTTGAGCGTTTGCAGCACCTCCGCGCACCGCTCTGTGCCATTGCGGCATTGGTCGGAGGTCATGACCACATCGGCGAAGGGGCGGGCGTGGTCGGCAATGCGTTCATCGTCGGTCGCAACCACGATGCGGTCGATCCCCTTTGCGGCGGCGGCGGCGGCGTGGGTGCGCTCCAGCAGCGAGCGCGCCGTGCCGCTCGCCCCCTTCAGCATCTGGAGCGGCTTGCCCGGAAACCGCTGGGACGGGTACCGCGCGGGGATGACGGCAACGACGCTCATCTCAGCGCCGAAGCCGTGGTGGCACGCGATCGCGAAGGAGGCACTGGGCGAGAGGTCCCCGCACGTTGGGGCTCACGTAAGTGTAGGATGCACATCGGCTTTCTCGGTTGCAGGCGGCCGCGCATTGGCGATGGTCGGGCGCGGCAAGGCCGTGATTGCGAAAGACGCTCGGGTCGGGGACAAACGTCCCCTCACCGGCCACCAACACGCCGATCGACAGTGCCAACGCCGGCACCAAGGCACGCAAACCCATCGCCCCACTCCAACCGAAACTTTGGGGAAGAAGAGCAGAAAAGGCTTGCCAAATTCATTCCAACACGCGCGAACCAAAAAGGGGCGCCCGGGTGGGCGCCCCTTCAAAAAACCCGACCGGGTACGCAAAACAAGAATTGCCCGGCGGTCTCGTCGTTCGGTTAGGCGGCGGTGGCGTCGATCGCCTTGGCGCCGCCTGTGATCTGGATCGTGCGGGGCTTCATCGCCTCCGGCACCTCCCGTTTGAGCGAGACGTGGAGAAGGCCGTGGTCGAGCGTGGCGCCCGTCACGAAGACGTGATCGGCGAGCTGAAACCGGCGCTCAAACGAGCGGCCCGCAATGCCGCGATACAGCATATTGGCATCATCACCATCGGCGGCCGTTTTGGCGCCCGTCACGGTGAGGGTGTTTTCCTTCACCTCAACGCTCAGCTCATCATCCGTGAAGCCCGCGACGGCCATGGTGATGCGGTACGCATCATCGGACAGCCGCTCAATGTTGTAGGGCGGATAGGCTTGGGCTTGGTTCGCGCTCACCTGGTTGTCCAGGAGCGAAAAAAGCCGGTCAAAACCAACGGTCGAACGGTAAAGCGGGGTGAGATCGAATTGACGCATGTGTGTCCTCCGTGAGAAGCAACGGGTTCGGCGCCCCCGACATGGCCGGCGCCTTTGGTCATCGTGCGGTCCCATCTGGCGACCGCAGCCGTGATGTGGGAGCGGTGTAAGCCCCCTTCAAGGGTTTTGCCGTGCGGAGTTCGCGTGGCGGGTCGCAGCTGGGTTCACTACGAAATTGCGGGCGTTTCCGGTACGTTGCACGCCGGGGCGAAGCTGCGCGTGGCCCTCTTTCGCCCCGAAGGCGGGGCCCCCAACGGAACTGTGATCCTGGTTCAAGGCCGGGCCGAACTCATCGAGCTTTACGGCGAGACCATCGCTGATCTCACCGCCCGGGGCTACGCGGTCGCAACGTTCGACTTTCGAGGCCAGGGCGGGTCGGAGCGCAAGCACGCCACCGGCAACCACATCACCAGTATCCGCGCCTATGTGGACGATCTTGTGGCGGTGGTGCGCCTTGCCGCGGCGGAGGGGCTTCCGAAACCGTTCACGGTGCTGGCGCATTCCATGGGCGCACTCGTTGCGCTCCACGCCCAGCCGTCCCTTGCGCGCGACGTTACGAAGATGGTGCTTTACGCCCCGCTCTTCAAAATTGCGCGGCTCCCGGCGCCGGAGGGTTTTGTCAAACTCGTGTCGGGGCTTGCCTGCCTGATCGGGCTTGACCGGCGGCTCACCTTTGCGCCCCGCGGGCTTCCGAGCGCGGACACCTTTGCAAACAACATCCTGACCAGTGACCCCGGTCGATACGCCCTTTATGCCGCGCTCTGTGCCGCGCACCGCGAGCGGCTCACCGGCCCGCCGACCTTTGGCTGGATGCGCGCCATGTTCCGCGCCATGCGCCAGACCGCGCGCAACGAGGGGTCGGTGCTGGCCGTGCCGACCCTCTTTGTGGCCTGCGGGGCGGACCGCGTGGTCTCAAACGTTGCCATCGACCGGTTTGCCCGCAGCGTCGGCGGGGGCGGGATGGTCCACATCCGCAACGCCCGCCACCAGGTGTTGCTGGAGACGGACGAGCGGCGCAACCTCTTCCTCGTCGCGTTTGACGCCTTTGTCGGCACCCCGGGGGAGGGCGCCGATGGCCGCGAGAAGGCACCGAAAGCGGCAAAATTTGTGGCCGATGACGCGCCCTTCGTGCTTGCCCCGCCAGCGCCCGCAGCGTGCGATGAGCCGGCCGTGGTCCTGAAAGCGCTGCCCCCCGACGACGCTGACGAAGCGCCCCCGCAAGACACAACCCCGGCCGAAACCGGCGCAACCGATGACGCCCCCGCCGCGCCGCCACTGGAGGATGTGGTCCTAGCGATGGTGGCGATCGAGGCGCCCGACCCGCCGTTGGAAGAGGCGGTGGCTGCCGCCGCGCGATCGTCCTCAAAACCGCGGGCGCCGACGCCAGAGGCCTTCCGCGCCCAACTTTCGCCGCTGTGGTCCGACATCGCGTTTGCGCCAAAGCCCGCTCCGGGCGATGGCGATCCAGATGACGGCGGCCTTGACGATCTGGTGCGCGAGTTGAACGCGGCCGCAGACGAGGATGCGCCAACGGGCGAGGGCCTGGCCGACACCATCAAGCGGCGATCCCTTCGCGATCGGCTGAAACCCGCGCGGGCAGGGGCCGCGAAGCCCGACGACGCGCCCGACAGCGCCACCCGGCCCGCTGGCGAGCCGGTGCTGCCGGAACCATCCCGGCCGAGCGACGCGCTGGTGGCCGCGCGCACAAGGCTGAACCGGCGGCAGGCCGCGCCCCTCCCGCCACGCCCCGTTCGCCGCCGCCAGGGACCGGGCTCTGCCCGTCGCCGCTGATGTCCGCCTGGGGAACCTTTGCCAATGCCATCAAGGACGTAGGCGCGGTTGGCGCCGACGTCTTCGATCGCGTGCGCGGCGCGGTGAGCGGCGGGGACGATGCCCGCCAGGCTGCCTTTTCCATGGCCGTCGTCGCGCTGGCGGCCAAAATGGCGAAGGCCGACGGCGTCGTCACCATGGCCGAGGCCACAAGTTTTTGGAACCGGTTTGACGTGCCGCCGGACGCCATCCGTCCCATTCGCCGCCTGTTCGACCTCGCGCAGCAAGATGTTTCGGGTTTTGAGGCCTACGCCCAAAAGATCGCAAAGCTATTTCCCGACGACGATGCGTTGCGGGAAGACATTCTCGATATTTTATACACAATCGCCGCGGCCGATGGCGTGCTCCACGAGGCCGAAGACGCGTTCCTCTCGCGCGTTGCAGAAATCTTCGCCCTCGATGCTGTGCGCGTCAACCGCGTGAAGGCGCGTCACCTTGCGCCGGATGGTGACCCCCACGCCGTCCTCGGCCTCTCCCCGGACGCGCCGATGGACGAGGTGCGCCGGCGCTACCGGGCCCTCGTTGCCGAGCATCACCCTGACAAGCTGGTGGCGCGGGGCGTGCCGGATGCGTTCATCGCCGTTGCCACCGATCGGCTCGCCGCCATCAACGCGGCCTACGAGGCGATCACGCGCCTTCGCACATGAACGCGCCTGCGGTCCGCTGGGTGCCATCCCCCAACTTTGACCGCCGCGACCGCCCGCCGGACATGGTGGTCCTGCACTACACCGACATTCCCGACCCCGCCGTTGCGCTGCGGTGGCTCACCATCCCCAAAAGCCGCGTCAGCGCGCACTATTTGATTGAGGCCGACGGCACGCTCACACAGATGGTGCGCGAGGCGGACCGCGCCTGGCATGCGGGCCTCTCCCACTGGGACGGGACCGACAACGTCAACGGCCGCAGCCTCGGGATCGAGCTCGACAACGCCGGCCACACCCCCCAGCCGACGCCCTTTCCCGAGCCGCAAATCGCAGCGCTTCTGGCACTCCTTTCGCGCCTTCGGGCCCGCTGGTGCATCCCGCCGCGCAACGTCGTCGCCCATTCCGACATTGCGCCGATGCGAAAGCGCGACCCCGGTGAGGCCTTCCCCTGGCATCGCCTCGCAGAGGCGGGGCACTGTCTCGCGGTGGCGCCAGACGCCCTGCCCGCGGACGATCTCTTCGCCACCCTGTCCCGCTGTGGCTACGGCGCTGCCGACGCGCACGAGGCAAAGGTCGCCCTCGTGCGCGCCTTCCACCGCCGCCACCGCCAAAACGCCCCCGACGCGCCCGCCGATGATGTGACCGCGCGCCTCGCCGCCGCCCTTCTTCGCGCCACCGCCCAAGACCGCCTTCGCAGCGCCCACTAACCCGCACCGCGTCGCACGGCCAACTTAGAGCGGGTAACGCCGTCACGAAAGCGCCCGATGGCCCAGCGCCAGCCGGTGGCAAGGAGCGTGGTGCGGCGGGTGGCGGCACCACGGGCAAGCCGCGGGACGCTGTCCACCGGCCGGCAGCACCAACTTTGGTGCGCAAAGGTGCGCATGCCACCTTCGGCGGGAAAAGGGCGCCCACCGGACAGCGTTGCCGCTCTTGTCCGTGCAACCAGC
>JBCCBM010000025.1:0-46972 GCA_039034015.1 Pseudomonadota bacterium
ATCCAAAATTTGCCGTCGTCACCGCGCCCGATGCGCGGCCCTATGTGCGCATGATCATTGAGCGCATGTTCCCCTCCGTCGCGGTCCTGTCGCACCTTGAAATTGCGCGGGGTGCCACGGTCAAACCCATCGGCGCCATGTCCTGAGCCGGGCCGGTGGAAGGGCTTCCCGCCTATGTGATGGCCATCGCGGTGCTGTTTGCCCGCGTTGGCGGCATGTTCTTGATCGCGCCGGGCTTTTCGTCCCTGCGCGCGCCGGTGCGTGTGCGCGTCTTCATCGCGCTGGGGGTGACGCTCGCCCTCTCGCCGCCGCTGATTGAGCCCGCCGCCGCCGCTGTCCTCGACCGTCCGCCCGCGGAGGTGATCCGCGTTTTGGGCACTGAAACGCTGATTGGCCTCTTCATCGGCCTGATGGTGCGCCTTTTGATGATGGCGCTGCAATTCATGGCGGTGGCGATTGCCAACATGACCGGTCTTGGCGGCATCCCCGGCATTGCGGTCGACAATGGGGAGCCCGCCCAGGCCGCCGCCAACCTTTTCACGATGACGGCGCTGCTGATTGTGTTCGTCACCGATTTGCACCACGAAATCATCCGCGCCACCGTCGGCTCCTACGCGGTGGTGGCGCCGGGCGCGGGGCTTGACCCCCAGGCCGCGCTCAACGATGTCGCGACGCGGGCGGGCGAAAGCTTTATGATCGCGCTGCGCCTGTCGGCCCCGTTCGTGATTTACGCGGTGATCGTCAACTTTGCCGTCGGCCTCACCAACAAGTTGACGCCGCAACTGCCGATCTTCTTTGTGGCGCTGCCCATTATCACTGCGGGCGGGCTCATCATGATGGCCTACGCCATCCGGGAGGTGATGTTCGCCTTCGAGCAAGCCTTCCGCGCGATGGTGCTTGCCTTATGAGCCGAAAAACAACCCGTATGACACGCCTCATGAAGGCGCAGACCGCCCGCGCAGACATTGCACGCCGCGCGGTGATGGAGGCGGCCGCCGCGGAGCAAAAATGCGCCCGCGACGCGGAAGACATCATCAAGGCCCTTGATGTGGACAATCCCCTTCACGGCACGATGGTCGACCTCATGGCCGGCGCCTTGACGCGCAACACCATGGAGGCCGCGCGCCTTGCCCGCGAGGGCGAGGCGGCCAAGGAAGAACACTCCCGCCTTTCCAAAAGCGCCGACATTGCCGCAGACCGCCTGGCCGACGCGCAGCGTGCTGCGGACCGTGCGGCGGAGCGCCGGCGGATTGAGGCCATGTTTGAGACCGGGCGGCGATAACCCCCGCAAGCCCCTGCACAGCGCCCTCGCGTAGCCTCTTCGTCGTCCGAGAGGACGATTTTGAACGTGAAGGCGCGAACGATGACCATTCAGCCGATTGATGCCCTTGGCCCGCGGCCAGCCTTGCCCGAGCCCTCCGACCGCGCGGCCAACGTCGCCCGCGACTTTGAGGCCGCAATGCTCACCCCGATGATGGATGCGCTTTTGCCCAAGGCGGAGGGCGCCGTGTGGGGCGGGGAGGGCGGCAAGCTCTGGCGCGGGCTTTACGCCGAAGCGCTTGCCAAATCCGTCGCCGAAGCCGGCGGCGTTGGGATCGCAGACGCGGTGGCGGGCGCCATCAACGCCCGAGAGGGAGCGCAACAATGATCAAGCATTTGATGAGCACGCTCGCCCGGCTGGAAGATGTGCTCGACAGCTCCATCGCCGGCATGGCTGGCAAAGGCCCGGTGGACGATGCCGCCTCCGCCGCCACCAAGGGCCGCGCGCTCCTCGCCCTTGCGCGCCTCACCGACGACATCAACCCGTCCGACCTCCCGGACGAAGCCAAAAACGCCATCAAGCGCGTGCGCGAGAAGCTGGGCGAAGAGCGGCGCCTTTTGGAGTACCGGCTTGAGGCGAGCCAAGTGGTCATCAAGCTGATTGGCGATGCCATCATTGCCGAGCGGTCCGACGGCACTTATGGCCCCATGCCCACCCAAGCGATGCCCACCCAACCCTTGCACGCGGCCCGGCCATGAAGCTCTTTCTGGTTGGCCTGTGGACGGTGGTGGTGACGCTGGGCGCGGCCTACGGCGTTGGCCTTTGGCGCATGGACACGGCCGAGGCTGAAACCCGCCCGCGCTTTGAGGGCCTGCAATACACCTCGCTCCCCACAATGTCGGTGCCCGTGCTCGAGAGCGGGACGGTGCAGGGTTACGTGGTGGTGCGGGTTGTCTACACCGCCGACACGGCGGTGCTGCGCAACATTGCCTCGGACCCGGACCCGTTTTTGTCCGACGAGATTTTTCGCACGCTCTACGCCAGCGCCGAAACCGTGTTCGGCCGCCTCCAGCGCATTGATCTCACCGAATTTGCCGATGGCGTCAAAACCCGCGTCAACGCCCGGCTCGGCGATGCGGTGATCCAGGATCTTCTCGTCGACGGCCTCAATTACATCGACCTTGACAGCGTGGACGCCAACGGCGCGCCCCGCAACCCGGCCCTGGCGCGCGCGCTGCCCACCGCAGCGTCAGACCCCGCACCCACCCAGGAGTAACTCCGCTATGTCGGTAACGCTGCGCATTTTCGTCATCGTTTTCGTGCTCGGCGCTGCCGTGCTTTTGGCCGGCGTGATCGGCACGGTGTCCATCACGTCCTTAAGGGCCTCCATGGAAGAGGTCCGCGCCAACAACGTCCTTCTGGTGGAGGTGATGGACGCCTCCCAGACGCTGCAACGCACCGACCGGGTCGCCGAGCGCCTCTTGCGCGCCGACACCGAAGAGGAGCGCGCCCGGCGCCTTTCCCAATTTGAGACGCTGTTTGCCGAACTCCGAAAAGACTTTCGCGAGGTGAGCGAGCTGCCCGCCGGCGACAAAGGCGCCACGATCAATGGGATCATGACCCGGCTCGACCCGCTGGTGGCGCTTTTGGGACAAAAGCTTGCCACGTTCCAATCTGGCGGACCGGTGGACCGCCTCGAAGACGCAAGCGCTGACCGCAGCGAAGCCACCGACGGGCTGGTGTCTGACATTGAAACACTGATGTTCACTCTGGAGGAGGAGCGCGAGGCCATCAAAAACGCCGCCGGCGCAAAGGGGCAGATGCTCCTTTGGACGATGGTGTCGGTGGTCGTTTTATCCCTCCTCATCGGCGTTGCGGTCTGCCTCATGACGGCGCGGCGCGGCATTGTGGCGCCCATTGCCACCGTGCGGGACCAATTGAGCGCCCTTTCGGAAGACCGGCTCGACGTTGACATTCCCGACACCACCCGCCGCGATGAGCTGGGCGAGTTGATGCGCTCCACCCGCGTGCTGCGGGACAAGCTGTTGGCCGCGAGGGAACAGGCCGAGGCCGCAGCGGCAGAGGCAGCGGACAAGGACGCCGCCTCAGAAAGGATGCGCGTGAGCCTTGTGGAGAAGCTCGACCAGGATGTTGGCGCGGTGATCCGTTCCCTCGCCAGCGCCGTCAGCCAGTTGAACGGGTCCGCCCGCAACCTCAGCAGCGCCGCCGGAATCTCACGCGACCGGGCCGACCGTGTGAACGCGTCGTCTGAAGAGACCTCCAGCAACGTTCAGGCGGTGGCTTCCGCCGCGGAAGAGTTGGCCGCCTCCGCCCAAGAAATTGGCGAGCAGGTGTCCCAATCCACCGCCATCAGCTCTGAGGCGCTGCGCCAGGCCGAAAAGACCTCCACCGTGGTGGGCGGGCTTGCGGGCTCGGCGAAAAAGATCGGCGAGGTGGTCGACCTCATCGAGGATATCGCCAACCAAACCAACCTTTTGGCCCTCAACGCCACCATCGAGGCCGCGCGTGCCGGCGAGGCGGGCAAAGGCTTTGCGGTGGTCGCCATGGAGGTGAAGTCGCTCGCCGAGCAGACCGCCAACGCCACCAAAGAAATCTCCACCCAGATCATGGCCGTCCAGACGGATGTGTCGAAGGTGGTGGAGGCCATCGAGCAGCTGAAGGTCAGCTTCACCAAAGCCAACGAGCTGGCCGCCAGCGTTGCCTCCGCCATTGAGGAGCAAAGCGCGGCCACAGGCGCCATTGCCCAAAGCGTGCAACAGGCCGCGACCAGCACGCAGGATGTTTCCACCACCATCGTCGACATGTCGAAGGCCGCCAACGACACCGGCCACAGCGCGGAAGAGATCGTGGGCGCGGCCGGCGAACTCTCCGGACAAGCCGACACACTCAAAGATCGCATGAGCGCGTTCATCGCCGCTGTCACCAAGCGCGCCGCCTGAGGAGACTGTCATGGAGGGTATGGACGAACTGCTCGCCGAATTCGTCACCGACACGCGTGATTCGCTGGAACAGCTTGATACGCGCTTGGTGGAACTCGAAAGCGCCGGGGAGGACGGCGGGGCCGACATTCTCGGCATCGTGAACGACCTCTTCCGCATGATGCACACCATCAAGGGCACATGCGGCTTCCTGGGATTGCCGCGCATGGCCGGCGTTGCCCACGTTGCGGAAAACCTGATGGACGGGTTCCGCAACGGCGAGAAGGTCACGAACGCGGCCATCGATGCAACACTCGCCTCGGTGGACCGGCTCAAATATTTGTTGGGCGAGATTGAAGCGAGCGGCGGTCAGGAGCCGGAGGGGGACGACAGCGCCATCATCGAAGCGCTGAAGGCCGCGTCCGGCGGCGCCCCGCTGGAAGAGTTGCCGCCCACGCAACCCGCGCCGGCCCCCGCCCCCGCGACCGAGGCCGAAGCGCCCAAGGCCGCCGCCCCCGCGCCGAAAAAGCCGGCCGCCGCCGCGGCAAAACCCCAGGACAACAGCCCCCAAGAGGCTGCGCCCGCCGCGGCCGAAAGCTCCATCCGCGTCTCGGTGGAGACGCTGGAACACCTGATGACGGTGGTCTCAGAGCTCGTGCTGACCCGCAACGAGCTCACCGAGATCATGCGCAATGAGGAGGGCACCAACCACAAGCTCGCCCTCCAGCGCCTCTCAACGGTGACGGGCGAATTGCAACAGGCCGTCATGGGCACGCGCATGCAGCCCATCGGCAATGCGTGGCGCAAGCTGCCGCGCATTGTGCGCGACTTGGCGTCCTCGCTCAGCAAGAAGATCGACCTTGAGATGAACGGCTCCCACACGGAGCTGGACCGCCAGGTTTTGGAGGCGATCAAGGACCCGTTGGTGCACATGGTCCGCAACGCCGCCGACCATGGCCTAGAGACGCCTGCCGAGCGCAAAGCCGCCGGCAAACCCGAAAAAGGCACCGTCACCCTCAACGCCTACCACGAGGGCGGCCAAATCCTGGTCGAGATTGCCGACGACGGCAAAGGCCTCGACGTCGACAAGATCAAAGCCAAGATCATCGACAAAGGGCTTGCCACGGCCGAAGACGCGGAGCGGATGACGAACGAGCAGATTTTCTCGTTCATCTTTGGCGCCGGCTTCTCCACCGCCAAGGAGGTGACAAGCGTGTCCGGCCGCGGCGTCGGCATGGACGTTGTCGTCTCCAATGTGGAGAAGATCGGCGGCTATATCGACGTCCGCTCCGCGCTCGGCGTTGGCTCGGTGTTCACGCTCAAAATCCCGCTGACGCTCGCCATCTCCCGCGCGCTCATTGTGGGGTGTGACGGGCGCGAGTTTGCCATGCCGCAAACGTCGGTCGACGAGCTCTTGAAGGTGGAGCCGGGCGGCGCCCACTCCATCAAGCTCATCAAACAGGCACCGGTCCTGCGCTCGCGCGATCGGCTCCTGCCGGTGGTGGATTTGCGCGCGCTGCTCGACCTTCCGGGCGCGCGGGACGAGGACGGCAGCCTTCGCACCGCCGACGAAACCACCGAAGGTTTTGTCATGGTGGTGGTGGCCCGCGGGATGCGCTTTGGCCTCTTGGTGGACACCGTGTTGCGCACCGAAGAAATTGTCGTGAAGCCGATGCCCCAGGCGATCCGCTCCGTCGACATTTTCTCCGGCTCCACCATCCTGGGCGACGGGCGCGTTATCATGATCCTGGATCCGAACGGCGTGCGCAACGCCGCCTCCGGTGCCGCGGACGGGTCCATGCAGAGCATGGCCCAGGGCCAAGGGGCGGAGGAAGAGGGACCGCAAAAGCAGACCCAACTCCTCCTCATGTTCCGTGCCGACGGGCCCAACCGCAAGGCGCTCCCCATCAGCCTCATCACCCGCCTGGAGGAGATCGACCTCAACGAGGCCGAGAGCAGCGACGATCAGTGGCACATCCAATATAACGACGAGCTGATCCCGCTGGTCTGGTTCGGCGATCCGCCCGACCCGGAGAAGAAGCGCAAAAGCCCGCTTCTGGTCATGTCCGACGATGGCCGCTCCATGGGCCTTTTGGTGGACGAAATCCTCGACATTGAGGAGGACGAGGTGGTCGTCCAAATCCCGTCCGAGCAGGATGGCATTTTGGGCAACGCCATCATCGGCGGCCGTGCGGCCGAGGTGATTGACGTCTCCCACTTCCTGGGGCTTGCCTCGTCCCACTGGTTTGAGCCGCGGGGGCACGACACCCAGCGCGCCATCCCCATCCTGTTGGTGGATGACAGCCCCTTCTTCCGCAATCTTGTGGCGCCGGTGGTCATTGCCGCAGGCTTTGAGCCGACGGTGTGCGCCTCTGGCCCCGAAGCCATCGAGCGGTTGCAAAACGGCGCGCGGCCCGTGGTCATTGTCACCGATGTGGACATGCCGGAGATGGACGGTTTTGCCTTTGCCGAAAAGGTGCGCACCATGCCCGCCTACCAGGACACGCCCATCTTGGCGCTCACCGGCCTTGTCAACCAAGACGCCATCGACCGCGCGCGGGAGGCCGGCTTCTCCGACTACATCTCAAAGCTCGACCGAAACGGCCTCATCCAGTCGCTGCGTGAGTTCACGCGTCCCTCCGGCCAGGAGCTTGCCGCATGACCATCGCCTTCCAGACCAGCGATCATGGCGAAGAGGTCGATGGCTTCGTCACCGCGCGGCTTGCGGGCCACTGGTTCGCGCTGCCGATCTCCATGGTGCACGAGGTGTTTTTGCTCTCGCGCATCACCCGTGTGCCGCTCTCGCCGCCGGGCGTCATCGGCGTTCTCAACCTTCGCGGCCGCATTGTGACGGCCATCGACACGCGCCAAATCCTGGGCTTCACCTCCGCCAAGGAGGAGCCGACCTTTGCCATCGGGATCGAGCGTGGGCCAGAACTCTTCGGCCTTGCGGTGGACCAGATGGGCGACGTCCTCTCCTCCCGCAAAGGGGAGCGGGAGCGTGCGCCCTCCAACCTCGACAAGCGCTGGCGGGATGTGGTGACGGCGGTTCAGCGGGTGGACGATCAGCTCGTGCTGATTGTGGCCGTTGACCGTTTGTTTGACGACGTGATTTCCCTCGTCGGGTCATGATTGCGGCGCCCCTTGCCCCACCCGCTGCGGGCACCGTTGAGGTCGAACTGTTGTCCCAGACCCCGGCGCTGCGGACGGCCCTGCGCCGGGCGCTGCGCTCACGGGGGGCAGCTGCGGTCCTGTCGGACGCCTACACCGCCGAGCGCCGGGCCGCCGGCGGCCAGCGCGCCCGTGTGATTGACGCGGACATGCCTGGCCTTTCTGGCACCGCACTCCTGGAGCGCATTTCGGCCGCCGACAGCACGATGCCTGTGGTTGTCGTCGCCTGTGACACTGCGCGCGGCCGCGGCCTCAAGGATCGGGCCATGCGCGCGGGGGCGGCGGCCGTCGTCATCCGGCCGGAGGCGGACCAGCCCTTTGCCCTCAAGGACGCCGCACTGGAAGTGGTGGACGGGATTTTGAAGGGGCCGCGCCGCAAGCCCGCCCCCTCTCGGCTCGCCGCACAGCCGGCCGCCCCGCGCCCTGCGCCCCGCCGGGTCGTCCAGCGGCCCAGCATCCTTGTGGTGGGCAGCTCCACCGGCGGGCCCCAGGCGCTTGTCTCCCTGTTCGGCGCGTTTGCGCCGCGGGGGATTAACATTCCGGTACTGATCGTCCAGCACATGCCGGCGGCCTTCACCCCCATCCTCGCCGATCATTTGTGCCGCTCCACCGAGTGGACCGCGCGCGAGGCGGTGGAGGGGGAGCCGCTGACTCCGGGCGAAATCCGCATTGCGCCAGGGGGATATCACATGGTCATCGCCGGGGGGGCCGCGAAGCGCCGGCTGACGCTGACGGAAGATCCGCCGGTCAACTTTTGCCGGCCTTCTGTGGACGTTTTGTTCATTTCCGCCGCGTCCCAATTCGGCGCCTCGGCCCTTGCCCTGGTGCTGACCGGCATGGGCAATGACGGCGCCCAGGGGGGCCGCGCCATCAAGGCGGCTGGCGGCACCGTGTTTGCCCAGGACGAAGAGACCAGCGTTGTCTGGGGCATGCCGGGGGCTGCGGTCGCGGCCGGCATTGTCGACCAGGTGTTGCCGCTGCCCAAGGTGGCCGGTGCGCTGCGCACCACGGTGACGGGGAAGCCCCTATGATCCCGCCCGACGATTTTCTTTATCTCAGCAAGCTCTTGAAGGAGCAGTCCGGCCTCGCGCTGACGGCTGACAAGTCGTACCTTCTCACAGCGCGGCTCAAACCCATCATTGAGGCGAACGAGCTTGGCACCATCAGCGCCCTCGTGAAGGCGCTCAAGGGGGGCAAAAAGTCCCTCGCCGATGACGTGGTCGACGCTATGACCACGAACGAATCCCTCTTTTTCCGGGATCGCCGGCCCTTTGACGCCCTCGTGGCGACCATGCTGCCCACGCTCCACGCCGCCCGCCCTCGCGGCCGGCCCATCCGCATCTGGTGCGCCGCCGCCTCCACTGGGCAAGAGCCGTACTCCATCGCCATGCTCTTGGAGGACAACGCGGCCACCTTTGCCGGCCGCTCGGTGGAAATTGTCGCCTCGGACCTTTCCCGCGCCGCGCTTGGCCGGGCGCGCCGGGGCGAATACACCGCCTTCGAGGTGGGCCGCGGCATGCCCAAGGACGTGCTCCAGCGGCATTTCACAAAACTGCCCAACGGGCACCACCTCTTGTCGGACAAGGTGCGCAATCGTGTGCGGTTTCAAACCCGCAACCTGTTGCAACCCTTCACCGATATTGGCCAGGTGGACATCGTCTTCTGCCGCAACGTCCTCATTTACTTTGATCGTCCCACAAAGTCCGACGTGCTAAACAGGATTGCGAGCCTTCTGGCCGGCGACGGTTACCTCGTCCTCGGCGGCCCCGAAACAACGCTCGGCCTCACCGACCGTTTTGCGCGCCACGCGGACGGTCGCAACGTCTATATTCGCAGCGATGGCGAGGGCGCCGCCCCGCGCCCGCCGTTCCCCCTCGGCACCACGCGCCCCCGTGACATGGCGGTGCGGACCGGATAGATCAGCGCCACGGACAGGTGGCCGAGTGGTTTAAGGCAGCGGTCTTGAAAACCGCCGAGCGGGGAACCGTTCCGTGGGTTCGAATCCCACCCTGTCCGCCAAATTTTCCGAATGATTTCAATGGAAAAGCCGGTAGACCACCTTGCTATGTGCCGAGATCAAAGAGGAAACAAACTCTCTCATAAAATTCCAAGGAAGGGCGTCATGCGACCATTTTTCTCGCCGAGAGGCCACACTGGAGGCCACACCGAATCTCGCTCTGTTCTGCGGCGGGATGAATATGGAGCCCGCCCCCGAGTATTTTTCTGACGCTACATTTTTAGCCGCGCTGACACTGGCCGGGCGCCTGGTCTTCTTTGACACTGAAACGACTGCCCTGGACCCTCGCACATATCGCGTCGCTCAGGGCTGGACGGCGGAAATTTTCAGCGATGCCGACGCCTCGATGCCAGCACATATTCTTGCTCGGACCACGATTTGCCGGCCAATGCCGAGCGCATGTGTAGGCAGCCGTCGCAACCTTTGATGGTCCGCCCTATCCTGCTGATGAGGCGCCGCACATTTTCGGGCAAGACACGACCGCCGCTGTTGTCACCGTGTTTTACCGTCACCCAGCCTTCGAAACCGCAGAGACACGACGCACGCGAAGGCGGCCGTCCGGATCCGCCCCAGCCTCATAAACGCCCGCCGCACTGTGCAGCTAAGGCTGCGCGGTCTGGGATCCATCCGTTTCCCCACGCGACACATCAATGACAACCACGTCTATCCGGCCGATCAGGGTGTGTGGCAACTCTTTCATGATCGCGTCTTTCAGATCGCTTGCTGACCCGCAGCCGTGTTGCTTTCGCCCAGCCACCCGCTCCGAGGCGCCGTACCAAAATATCAGAAAGATGCCCTGTTCGTCGGCGTCGAGATACATAGAGTAGCGATCGGCGAGTTGCGCCTTCGCTGCACTGAAAAGCTTCGGGTGCCATTGACCCTTCGCCTCAATAACGAGGGTCTTGGCCCTTCCGGCGACCAGCCGGGTCGCCGTAAGGTCGCATCGATCTCGTTCATTCAGGTAGTGCTCGGCCACATCGTGGATGTCGAAATGCCTCAAATGCGGTGCCAGCCAAGCGTGAACCCGGTTCATTGCACCCGGTTCATCTAGTGGAGTTTCGCCTCTATAGAACTGTCCGGCCATCCCCGTAGGACCATTGAAGATCTCTCTCTGGAGGTCTGCAAGTAGCTCGAGCGTGAGTGCGCGCAACTGCTCCACGCTGGCAGGTGGACCGGCGTCTAACGCAGTTGCGATTTCGGAAGGTGATGGCCATGAGGAAGGAAGCGCAGCTTTGCGGTGCAGTACCGCGCGGATACTGCGTAGATCGTCGTGGAACCCCGTGAGGGTTTCCTGCGTGAGCAGTCTGTTGACGACTGGTACCGCGACGCCCGGATCATCCCGCCCGATCTGCCAAACCACGTCCCGAAGGTAGCGATAAGCTCTTTCGCCGCGAGGGCTGTCGCTGCCCCAACTGGACGGGAGAGGGACGGCAGGCCAGTGTGGAAGGTAGGCCATCAGGATCCGCTCAACCTTCTGCGCCGAAAGAGGCGGCCATGCATTGTCTTGCATGTGACCGCGGTCCCTGCGCTCGGCGAGCCAGAGAACGACGTCTGGGTCTTGCGCTAAATGCGCCCAAACGTCCTCATCTACCTCCTGCGCAAATGAGAAGTCTCGCAGGAACCAGAATCGGCGCCGGCTTTCGCATTTCGGTTCCAGTGGTCCACCAGTAAAACCACCGCATTTCTGCCGAATGACTGACACAAGTGAGGCGCGTGGCGCATGCCGAGCGGCCATGTTGAAAAGCTCGTCGAGCGCTTGTTCTGGGAGATCGCGAAACCTCTCCAACCATTCCAAGGGTAGCGATGCGCGCAGGTGTTTGAGGGCTGGCTCCCTTTCGAGGATCTGGATGTCGGACCACTCGTTGAGGGCAAGCAGAGAAGGCTCAATGCATGCTCGAGCGTAGGCTTCCTGTTCCTCTTTCGTGGACAGGATCCATCGTCTTACCTCTTCACGGAAAGTCTCGAGCTCGCCCTCCTTGTATGCGCTATACCCCGCGATCGCGGGTAGGATTACCCGGAGGATACTTTGGGCAATCTCGCTCAGCGACTTTGTCTCGCGATACTGCGCCAATGCGCCAGCAAGGAAGATCTGCTGCCACAGCGTTGCATCGCCGCGGCCGACCTCTTCCATCGAAGGGCAGCGAGACCTCAGCGAGGCAAGGCTTCGGCGAAGCATCACCTCTGGATCAAACAGGCCATGCGTCACTCTATCGAGATCGCCTGGCTGCGTGAGGTACTGTTGCGCCACATTGTGGGTCCAGCGAACGCTCTCTCCGTTTTCAACCGCTGCACGGTTGGCGTAAAAGAACTCCGTGTTGGCGGCCGTCACCCTGCGCTCCCGGCGACGCCGCCGCGCTTCGGATCGTAGGCGCATCGGTCGGCCATGCTGCCAAAGGGCCCGCCTTGAGCCGTTTAGTCGGGCCCACTCACGCATGAAACTCTGCTTCGAACGCGCTTGCTCGCGACAGTGTCGACGCAGTTCATTCGGCCCACGCTCTCGCGATGTGTCGTAGAAATTGTGAGCCGGTGTAATGATGCTCCACAGCACGGCATTGTCGGTTTGATAAGCCCAGTCGATCAAGTGGCGAGCGTCACCCATCGCAATGCGTATCCCCGAGTGCCCAAAGTGCTGGATCGTGTTGACAAGCACCTCGACGAGGTCGTCGCGATTTTCGAGACCTTCGAATGCGCGTTTCTGAAGTGCGCGGCGAAGAGTGCTGTCATCTTGCAGCACTTTGACTGCACAACTCCGATCGGCATCTGCATGTCGATGAAACTGCAGGTTCTTAATCCAAGCCCAAACTTGATCTGGGTCGTAGGGGCCGGACGTGCGTGCAAAGTAAGTGTCAAAGAGAAGTCCGACGATCTTGCTGATCGCATCTCGGCAACGGCAAGCGTGTCGCTCGTTGTGACAGGTACAGCAGAGATTCTCGGTCAAGTCAGTCAACAAGCTTGCCGTCGCGTCCGTCTCGAGCGTTTCAATCAACCTCCACAAGAAGAAACGGGCATCAATGACTTGCGAACGATTGTGGCGCCCGCTCGGATTGAGGTTCGCCGCGGCCCCCAGCAAAGCCCGAAGCGTCCCATACGGCGCGTCTTTGCCCAGGTGCGTAAGACTTTCCGTTGCTAAACGCAGGGAAGTGACATCCCCCAGATCGATCAGGCGTTCGACGATGGGCGTCAGATCATACGCCTCATCATTGAGAAGACAGGAGAGCGCCGGAGAACGAGAGCCGTGATCGCTTTCTCGGTCGAGCGCAATCGCCTCCAGCTCTGAGCGCAGATCCGCGACACCCGGTGTGTCAATGAGGAGCTCGAGCAAGAGACCCCGCAAATGCCCGTCATCCGGCCGGGCGAGGATCGGCCGAACCGCTTCCACAACATCGGGTGTGAAGAACCCGCTGACCGCGAAGAATCGCCACTTGTCGCTGCGGCGGAAGAATGGGTCGTCGGCGTTCAACTCCTGAAGAGCGTCCAGAAGGCGCGTGCGCGACAGAACCGTTAACCGGGATGGGTCTCCGTTGGACAGCACGGCGTAGGGATCGAGCGCAATCGCAGCGTCCTGCACCGCCTGTGAGCCGAGAGCCGCCATCCATCCAAGTAGGCCCCTCAAGTCGTCACGCACCACACCGTTTGGCGCGACCAGCGCGAGACACTGGCGAACGGAGAGCTGATAGTCTGGGCTCTCAGTGCGCGCGACAAGGGCGCGGGCCGCGCCATGCTCGGCAACGATTCGGTGCACCGGCTCGTGCTGATCCGGCGCAGTGCCCGGACGGAACAGCCGGGTTGCCAAGATGGACTGCGGCCCACGTCCCTCAAGACCGATCGTCTCGAGCTGCGGATGAAGGTCATCCTCCGCGACGTCTTCGACGGCCACGCCATCCGACCCGGAGAGAAGAAGCCGCGCAAAGACCTCATTCGCCCACCTGATCCGTTGAGGCCGGCCGGGCAAGTCCCTTGTCTTGACGTCTCGGTTGGCTTCGCGGGCGAGGTTCTCGACCGCCAGAACAAAGATACTCTCACGCGATGCAACCCGGCCGTCCGCTTCATCGAAGGCGGCTGCAAACAGTTCGAGAAAGTGCGGGTTACCGAGAAGGTGATGGAGGTCGAGCCTGCGCACGGTATCAAAGAATGCGCCGAAACACCTTGTTGGGTGCAAGTGTTCGAACAGTTGACGCTGCTCATGATCTTCGAGCGGCACAAGACGAGCGATCTGCGGCTCTTCGCCAAAGAGGTCTTGGACGAACCTGATCCAGGCGTACCCCCATTCACCGGAGCGGCTCGCAAGAAGAACGCGTGTCGGGTTGGTGTCGCGCAACCGGTGGAGGATGTCATGGACTTCGCCGTCGCCAATCCGCGCGACTTCATCAAAGGCATCCACAACGACGGTCGAGTGGCCCTCCGATGGGCGCCAAGCGCTGGCACGAACGCGAGACACCCCAAGCCGAGCTGCCACGCTGTTGAGGAGCTGCGTCTTTCCGCCTCCGGGCTCGGCAACGACAACCACGATCCCGAGGCCGTCGAGCACTTGCGCCTCTGGGACACGCTGGCCACGAATTTCTAGCGTCCGGGAAATATGGAACTCGTTCACGAAATGACGTATTCGCTTTTTCTTCGATCGGTGCGACGCGACGCCTACCTCATGTAGGCATGCAGTGACGACGCGGCACCTCTGAATTGCGCACGCGGCTCACGCGCCCGACTGCCTTACAGGCGGCGCCATGGTGCGATCGGCGCCCGTTGCTGACGACGGCCGCGCAGGCGGAGCCGGCGTGACCACTCTTCGTCATCACTGCCGGTTCGCGTTGAGCCAGCACGCCGAGCTCCGCACACCACGGGCGAGGCCGCGCTTCCTTTCACAACGCCGGGAGACGAAGGTCTCAACCGTCTTCTGGCATCCGACGTCCTTCCGACCGCTTGCAAAACACCTCACCGGAAGGTTGCGAAAACGGTATCGCCGGCGTTTGAGAGGTGCGGGGTCTGCTCGCGGTCTTCGGGCCAGGTGAGGGCATCGCGTCTGAGAGCGTCGCTGACGTGCTGGGCGATTTCGCCCATGGTGAGGCGCCCGTTCCGGTCTTGGTCGGCGGCCCCGCCGGTGAGCGCACCGATGAGGTGGTAGGTGAAGGCGCCGTGTTCATCATCCTCGCGCCAGTTGGCAAACTGCCGCGCGTCATAGGCCGTCGCCGACAGGACGGTGACGTTCGCCTGCTGCTCCGGCGCTGCCACCGCGACCCCAAACCCCCCGGACGTTTCGGGCACAAGATTGCCCGCCGGCGAGAGCCCGGAGAAGCAGGCATCCATAATGAGCGTCACCTGTTTGACCGGCAGCGTTGCGAGGCTCGCCTTCAGCGTCTTAAGCGGATAGCCGGTAACCTCTGGCGCCGCAGCCGACCCGTCGACCGGCAGGAGGTAGGGCGCAAGACCGCCAGGCGCTTCGCCCGGGACGCCATGCCCGGAATAAAAGACGATGACGTGCTCGACATTGGACGGGATCAGGTTTTTGAGCCGCCCGCCGGGCCTGCGCTCCGTCCCAAACCAAAGGTTCAGGCGTGAGAGGGTGAGGTTCTTAATGGTTCTGATTTGCGCGCTGTCGACGCCGAGGGTTTTGAGGGTTTTTGCGAAGGCGTCCGCATCGTTGCCAGCATAGGGGACGGCTGGTGCCGTTTCGTAGTCGTGGTTGCCGATGATGATGGCGAGGGTGTTTGGTTGACGCGCGGCCAGTGTCGGCGCCATGCGTGCCAAATGCGTAGGCGAGCCATGGGGTGCTGCGGTCCGCCCCCGAACGATCGGAATATGTTTTCTGGGTATCTGCCATAGCCGCGCTGTGTGATCGTAGCTACTAGAAACGACGGTGCCGCCACTCGGGTGGAACGCCACGGATGTGACGCCTTTCGAATGCCCTGTGAAGCGCCGTATCTCGAGACCGGTGCCGGCGTCCTAAAGCCGCGCCGTGTAGTCAAAGCTGCCGGTGAGGACGGTGGCTCCGTCGGGGCTAAACCGCGCGGACATGACCCGATCGGAATGGCCTGTGAAGCGGCGGATTTCGCGACCGGTGGCCGCGTCCCAAAGTCGGGCCGTGCTGTCATACATGCCCACGAGGACAGTGGCACCGTCGGGGCTGAATTCAACCGACCGGACCGAGCCCCAAGAGCGCTCCCCGAAGCGTCGGATTTCGCGGCCGTTGCCGGCGTCCCAAAGCCGTGCGGTGTTGTCGTCGCTGCCGGTGAGGACGGTGGCGCCGTCGGGGCTGAACGCTACCGAGTTGACCGGCAGCGAATATCCCTCGAAGCGTCGAACCTCGCGGCCGGTGGAAGCGTCCCAAAGCCGGGCCGTGCCGTCACGGCTGCCAGAGACGACGGTGCCGCCGTCAGGACTAAACGCAACGGACATGACCCGTCGTGAATGCCCTTCGAAGCGGCGGATCTCGCGACCCGTGGTAGCGTCCCAAAGCCGTGCTGTTTTGTCATCGCTTCCGGTGAGGACGGTAGTGCCGTTGGGACTGAACGCAACGGACAAGACCCAACTCAAATGCCCGTCGAAACGGCGGATCTCCCGGCCAGTGGCGGTGTCCCAAAGCCGTGCGGTGCTGTCGAAGCTGCCGGTGAGGACGGTAGCGCCGTTGGGGCTGAACTCGACGGCGGCAATTAGACTCGCATGCCCCTCCAAGAGGCGTACTTCATCGGCTCTGGTCGTGTTGACACCGAATCCTAACGATACGATCGCCAGGAGGATCAGAAAGATCCCCAGATGCCTAGCTTCACCTTTTAAGATGCCCATCACGTATCTTTCTCAACAATATTCACCACCGACCAAGACCCATCCAACGGCGCCCGGCGCCGCAGAACATCAATCACCCGCTCCACCTCATCCGGCGACAAAACCCGTCCCGAAAACCGCCGAAGCGATTCAAGCGGCACATCGGCAGCGCGCGCGTAAAGGAGGCACATCACCAGGGCGTTGCCTGCGGGCGGGCGGGGCGGCCAGACGATCGTGCCGCCGCCTGGAACCTCGCCAAGGGCCGACGGGAGGGTGAGCGGGCGGCCCGCCTCGATGCGCACGGGTGGGCCAGCGGCGCCGGGTGGGGCGAGGACGAAAAACTCGTCGTCGGCGCCGAGCGACAGGCAGGTGAGGGCGCCGGGACGGTCGCTTCGGAGCGTGAGTTCGAGGCTGTCGCAGCGGGCGACGGCGGCCGGGCTGGTGTCGCGGCAAATGCGGTGGATGCCGCCCTCGCCGCCGGTGCGCTCCATGGTGAGGTTCGCCTCGCCCGTCGCAATTGCCGCGTTCGCGAGGCGGCGGTAGCCAGGGGTCACCACGCGCCGCGTTGGGTCGACATAGCGGCGCACCTCGGCCGGCAGCGAGAAAAGTGTGATCGCAAACCGCTCTGAGGCGATCGTGCGCCCGTCCTCCATCAGCGCGAGACGCACCGTGGCGAAATCGGCGGACACCGGCTAGATTTCGCCGCCTAACGTTGCCGTGCCCCCGCGCTCAGCCCCGCGAAACACCGCGGAGGGGCCGTGCCGCGCAAGCCAAGCATCCTCCACCAGCGTGCGCAGAAAAACGCCGGCTGGCGACACGCGCTCCGTGCCCCCTGTGGTGAGGGGCAGCACCGTCACCCCCTCCACACGCGCGCGGTCCGACAGGCGCGCGACGGCGGCCGCGATCGCAGGCCCCGCCCGTCCCGCCTGTCGCGCCGGCATATCGAAGAAGACAGGGCCCACCGTGCCAAGCTGCGCCCCGTCGGCGAGGCGCACCACCGTGAGGTTGAGCGAGACTTTCGCCCCCACCACCCGCGCGTCGCCCAGAAGCACAAATTGGCCCGCCTGCGGCCCCAAGCGCTGCGCGGCGGCGAGCCACCCCTCCTGCCCCTGCCGCGCGTGGATTTCGGCGAGCGAGGCCTTGATCGCCTCCGAGGGCGCCAGAACCGCGACGGGGGTTTTGGCCGCAATGCGCGCCATCCTCGCGGCCAAAACCCCGGGGGCCAGCGGGTTGTCGCCCGCCGCAGGTTCCACGACGGAAATCCGTTGATGCGGCCCGGCACCGGCAAGAAGGCTAGAAATCTCCCGCGCCGCCTCCTCCTCGGTGAGGGCGAGCGCCGGCGCTGTCAGCGCGAGGAGGAGGATGAGCGCGCGGATCATTGCGCCACCGCGAAGGTCGGCCGCGCCTCACCGTCAAAACGCACCACCACGGCCGAGCGATCCGCGGGCGAAAGGCTCGGCGTTTGCGGCTGTGCGGAGAGTTTTGCGGCCGGGATCGAGTAGGTGATTTCCTCGTCCACATAGTCGCGCAGCTCGGTCAGCGTGATCGCGCCATCGCGATCCCGATCCGCCGCACCATGAAGCCCCTCCAGCGCAAAATAGGAGAACGCGCCGTGCGCCTTCTCGTCATAAAAATGCGCGACCTGGGGGCGGTTGTAGGCCGTCGCGGCGAGGATCGAGACCGTCGCATGCCGCTCAGGCGCTGCGACCGCGACCCCAAACCCGCCGCGCACGTCGGTGAGCTGTCCGGCCGCGGAAAGCCCCGAAAAGCAGGCGTCCAGAAAGACAGTCACCTTGTCGACCGGCAGTTTTGCAAGCTGTTCTGACAGCATCTTGAGCGGATAGGCGCCGAACTGCGGCTTCCCGGCCGGAATGTCGACGGGGAGGAGGTAGCCCGTCGCCCCGTCATTGCCGAGGCGCGGCACGCCATGGCCGGCGTAGACAACAAAAACCTCGTCGACGAACCGAGCATAGTTGGCGAGAAGGCCGGGTTCCCCTTCGATCCCGAACCAGTCCTTCAACTGGAACGACGTGGCGTTCTCGAGGGTGATGACTTTGCGCGGCTCCAGCCCCATGACGTCGACGAAGAATTTTGCGAATGCGCGCGCGTCCCGGTCGGCAAAGCGCACGTCGGGGGTCTCGCCAGAATAGTCCGAATTGCCGATGATTAGGGCGAACGCGTTCGGGCGCGCTGCGGCTTCGAACGTCGGCGCGGGCGGTTCGGGCCAAAATTCTTCCGGCACGTCCCAGATCTCCGCAGGCGGCCGCGCGAGCGCGATCTGGCGACCGTTCGGGCTGAATGCGATGTCGGCAACGCCCCACGCTCGACCATCAAAACGGTGCACTTCACGACCCGTCGCGACGTCCCAAAGCAGCGCCGTTTTGTCATCGCTACCGGTGAGGACAGTAGCGCCGTCGGGGCTGAACGCTACGGACGTGATCCCATTCGAATGCCCCTCGAAGCGGCGGATTTCGTGGCCGGTGGCGGCGTCCCAAAGCCGTGCCGTGTTATCATCGCCGCCGGTGAGGACGATAGCACCGTCGGGGCTAAAGGCCACGGACCTGACCCAATCGGAGTGCCCGTCGAAGCGGCGAATCTCGCGGCCAGTGGCGGCGTCCCAAAGCCTCGCCGTTTTGTCAGCACTGCCAGTGAGAACGGTAGTGCCGTTGGGGCTGAATGCCACGGACCTGACCGACCGCGAGTGTCCCGTGAAGCGGCTGATCTCGCGGCCGGTATCGGCGTCCCAAAGCCGCGCCGTCCGGTCCGCACTGCCGGTGAGGACGGTGGTGCCGTTGGGGCTGAACGCCACGGACACAACGGCACTCGAGTGCCCCTCGAAGCGGCGGAGCTCACGGCCGGTAGCGGCGTCCCAAAGCCGCGCCGTTTTGTCGTCACTGCCGGTGAGGACGGTAGCTCCGTCACGCCTAAACGCCACGGACCTAACCTCATTCGAAGGCCCCGTGAAGCCGCGGACCTCACGGCCGGTAGCAGCGTGCCAAAGCCGCGCCGTTTTGTCGGCACCGCCTGTAAGGACGTTGTTGCCGTTCGGGCCGAACGCCACGGACCTGACCAACCACGAATGCCCTTTGAACCTAAGGATCTGGCGGCCAGTATTGGCGTCCCAAAGTCGCGCCGTCTTGTCCCAGCTGCCGGTGAGGACGGTCGTGCCGTCAGGTCCAAACGCGACGGACCTGACGAAATCGGTGTGCCCGTCGAAGCGGCGAATTTCGCGGCCAGTGGCGGCGACCCAAAGCCGCGCCGTTTCGTCCCAGCTGCCGGTCAGGACGATGGCGCCGTCGGGGCTGAACGCGACGGACGAGACCGGACTCGAATGCCCCTCGAGGCCGCGGACCTCGCGGCCGGTGGCGGCGTCCCAAAGCCGCGCCGTTTTGTCGGCACTGCCGGTGAGGACGGTGGTGCCGTTGGGGCTAAACGCCACGGACGCAACGGCACTCGAGTGCCCCTCGAAGCGGCGGAGCTCACGGCCGGTAGCGGCGTCCCAAAGCCGCGCCGTCCGATCGGCACTGCCGGTGAGGACGGTGGCGCTGTCCGGGCTGAACGCCACAAACCTGACCCCACCGGAATGCCCCTCGAAGCGTTGGATCTCACGACCGGTTGCGACGTCCCAAAGTCTCGCCGTCTTGTCCCAGCTGCCGGTGAGGACGATCGTGCCGTCGGAGCTGAACGCCACGGACGCAACTTCATTCGAATGCCCCTCGAAGCGGCGGATCTCGCGGCCGGCAGTGGCGTCCCAAAGCCGCGCTGTGCCATCCT
Organism: Pseudomonadota bacterium; assembly: GCA_039034015.1. GTDB lineage: Bacteria > Pseudomonadota > Alphaproteobacteria > Rhizobiales > Amorphaceae > Acuticoccus. Next base: position 19,919 of record JBCCBM010000025.1, read on the forward strand.
GCCCCCCAGTCAACACGTGGTTGCCAGAAGGGTGATATGCCACCGTAGTGATCTGCCCAAAATGCCCGTCGATCCGCAGCGCCGGGCCATCCTGCGCCACCGCAACACTGCCCAACACCCCGCAAAACGCGACCAGCACCCAACAAAACCAGCGCATAGAAAAAACCTCCGCCTCAAAAAACCGCGTCAGCGACGCGCCACACTTTCGACAACAACACGCCCCCGCTCAACCCGCACCGACAAGATAAGGCTGGGCGGCGCGGACAGCGCCTGCGCGGCGGAAAAGACCGCCGTCACACCGCCGCAAGCTTCGATGAAAAATTCCACGAAGGTGAGCCCGCTCGCAGTCGTCTTAAACCCGCGGAAGGGCGGCCCCGAAAATTCTTCCACGATGGCCGCCAGCTGATCGGTGTCGACCCCTGAAAACTCGGTCAACACACCCGCAAAGCGCGTGTCGCATGAAGGGTCCGTGCTCGCCGAAAGCCGGCTCGCGAGATCGGCCCCCAGCCGGGCCGCCAGATCGCGCGCAAAGGGGAGCGCCGCCTCCTCAAGACAGGCGCGGCCACAGTCCGACGGGACCAGCGGGCGATCGGCAGCCGGCACCGACACCTCAAAACCCCCCAGCGCGCGCCGGGCGTTGATGTCGATGAGCCGCCCCTCAAGACGAAGGGAAAGACGGCCAATCCCGGCAAACCCTTCTTCCAAACGCACTGTCAGGCTGTGCACCGCGATCACATCGATGGGCACCGAAGCAATCTCAGCCGTCCCAATCAGCTCAGCGTCGGTGCGGCGCGTGCGGGTGAGATCGAGGGTGCGCATTGTCACCGCCGTCTCGTCGAGCACGGTCAGCCCGCGATCGGTCAACGCCTGGATGAGCGCGCTCTGCACTGCTTTGAAAAGTTCACTGTGGCGCGGGACGGTCGCCGCAGATCCGTCAGCCCCCATGACAAGCACCCGTGTGACCCCAGACGCATTCGCGAGGGAAGGTCCCAGGAAGACAAGAGCGACGATGAGCGGACCAAGCGAGCGGAGCAAGAACGTGTTCTCCGGTGTTTCAAAAATGGTTGGAGGACGCAGATCGGATCGAGGTGGGCCGAACGATTGATTTGCACACAACTTTCAACAGACGACAATTAAATTACAAGAGCCTGTCCGGCGTCTCAGACCGGTTCCTCATATCGATGCAAGAAGCGTTTTTGCCCGAAGGCGCGACAAGGAACGTAACTAAACTGCCGAACATTGACCTCGTTGAAAAAGTCGCGTGCGAGCGAAGGGTTTGATGAAAGACGAGTCGGTCGCTCCTGCTCGAGTCGACGCTGGGCCGCGTCAAACACTGCGCAAAAGTTACCGGTACGTCTTCGATTGGCTTTGGGCGTCGAGTGCTCCCACGAGAAACGTGATCGCCTTTCCCAAGGGAGATGGTCAGCTGCGCGATTGCATCATGAGCTCGTCACGATGACCGCGCAGCAGCGCGTCAAGCCCGGCACGCCGGCAGCCGGCTCATCGAAATCGCGTTGCCCGAGCCCATGGCCGACATCAGCGGGCGCAACATTGGGTTGCACCCCGACGCCGTCTTCACCTACGTCGCCCAGCGCACGATCGCCCGGCTCGGCACGGTGCGCGGCGAGCGCTACCCGATCACGCACAGCGCCTTCTATAGCGAGTTCAAACGGGCCGCCGCTGCCGTCAGCATTCCTGACGCCAGGGTCCACGACCTTCGCCACACGGCCGTGACAAAAACCCTCCGGGCGACGGGCAACCTTGTCACCGCCCAGCGCCTCGCCGGCCACAAATCCATCCAGACCACGATGCGCTATGCGCACCTTCGGTCCGACGACTTCCGGACGGAGCTTGAGAAACGCGACGCCGAGAGGCCACAAAAGAGGCCACACCATGTTACAAAGACCTCTAAGTAAATGTAATATAACGATGTTTTTCCATCATTCACTGGTCTTGAAAACCGCCGAGCGGGGAACCGTTCCCTGGGTTCAAATCCCACCCTGTCCGCCACCGTCCACATCTTCGCTTGTCAGCGATCGTCTAGAAACGTCAACGAAACCAAGGGTTTATCGTCGTTTCCGCATCATTTGCCGTCCGCGCGCGAGCCTCGACATCATTTGCAATCAGGTGAGAATGGGTGGGAAAGGCAGGGGTGCATTGCGCAAGCAGTGAACCGCCTGACGGCGACCAACGTGAAGCGATTGACCCCAGCACGGCGCGAAGACCTCGGTCTCGCGCTTCAAGATGGACGGGAAGCGAACGGAGATGGGGCTTGGCCCCTGGCCAGCCGTGACGCCCGCGCGGGGCCAGGAGCTGGCCGCTGAACAACGCCTGAAGGTCGTTAAGGGCGGCGACCCGATTGCGGAGACGGCGGCCATCCGTGCGTGGGCGAGCGCGGTCACGGTCTCCGATGCCGTTGCCGCACTTCTTGCTGAACGTAAGCGGGGATGGTGATGGGCGGCCATTCCGTCGTGGAGCGCCGCAAGCACCCTGCGCCGCAGATCGTCCGAATACGCTTGTCCTCCACGCCAACCCACGCGGATCACTCCGACTGACGAGGATGATGAAACATGAACCTGCGCCCGCGGGAATCCCTCGGTCACCCCAGCCAGATCGATACGGTTTTAGGCGTTAGCGGCCCATTGGGCGACGATGGCGTTGTCGGTTAACGCTGCGAGCCGCTTGAGTTCGGGTTCAAAGAACTCTGTCAGCCGCCGATGGGTGGACGGGCCGATCCGTCCTTGTTTGGTTGGTGTCGCAGCGTTCGCATAATATGGTGAGGCGTGGGTGGGGACGTTGACGTCGAGCGCCGCGCTCAAGCGGTTCGCCCAGATCGAAGGATCAAACTTTAATTCATCGTAGATGAGAACAATGACGGCTGATCGACCGAAGGTTTCGATCAATGCGGCGAGCCCGTTCGACGCAATGGATTGGGCCAAGACCTTTGCCGGCTCCTCCCATTGCGTGTCACAAAAGCAGTCGTCCGTAAAAGTATCTAATCCCGCTTCGAAAAAACTGTCCTCGGTCTCATAAACCCCGGGGCCGCCAAAATGCCACAATTGAGAGACCGCCCGTTCGATGGGGTGACGCAGTTGCACGATGAAGCGAACATCCGTGTTGCGGTAGTACTTTTGGATGGATTCAATCGAGTATGGCCGCGTGAGATAAACCGGCGAGATCTCGCAGCACCAACGTTCTTTGTTCCAATTCAGAAAGTTACGGCAGTAATCGGTCACGCTCATCCCCGTTTCGTGATAGGGATATTCATGGACGCCGAAGAAATTTAGCTCTTTCACGCTTGATGTGTGGACAGAGGGTGTCTCCCGCAGGAGGCCATAGAGCGCTGAGGTGCCGGCGCGCCCGCAGCCGACCCCAATAAGGTTCGGCAGGCGGAGCGGGCGGTCAAACGCCTCTCGCACCACCTTTTCGTAGGCGCGAAGGTCATCCTCCGTGACCGGGTCGACGGTCATGGGGTGTGGGTGACCTCCGCGGTGGCGGGCTGCAGCGGTTTGGCAGGCACCATTGCGGCATGGGCCTCGTCATCAAGAAGCGCTGACAGCCGCGCCTGGTAGATCGTTTCGATCCGCTCTCGGCCGAGTCGGCGCGCAATCGCGGCTTTTGCAAGCGCGCCAACCCTTAACCGCTCGCGGCGCGGCAGGAGCTGGCGCATCTTCGCGCCGGCGTCGTCAAGATCTGGATCGCCCCACACGGTGCCTTGCCGATAAGGACCATAGGGGCGCTGCGTGACCACGGTCGGCGTTGCAACGAGAAGGCTGTCGGCGTCACTCATGAAGTCAAGGTTTGCCGAGTAGCGCGATGCAATCACCGGAACGCCGGCGGCCATCGCCTCCGCGCAGGTCAGCCCAAACCCTTCCGCGCGGTGGAGGGACACATAAACGTCCAGCGACGCCAGGAACGACATCGTCTGCGCGCGCGTCATGGTCTTTTCAATGAGTTCCACGTTCGCCATTCGCTCGACCCGCGCACGGATCCGCTGATATTCTAGAGAAAGACCGTCCACCACGCTCGATTTGAGCACAAGGGTCGCCTGGTCATCATCCCGCATCGCCGCAGCAAACGCGTCAAGCAGCCCGTGAACGTTCTTGCGCTCTAAAACGCTTTTCGGGTCGAACATGTAACCGTAAAGCACACGGCTTTCCGGCAGGCCGAAGCCTGGCCGATCGGCCCGTGCGGCTGCGATCGCAGCGAAGTCCACGGTCAGCGGAACGATGTGCACCGGCTTATCGATCGTCTTTTCGATGGCGGCGGCACTGAAGGCGCTCCCCGCCCAAACCTCGTCGAACGGATCGGCCGATTGCGCGTACGCCTCCGGCAGGCGCTCAGTTTCCCACGCCCAAACCCCGACGCGCTTCTCACCCCAAAATGCTGGCGGTGCGAAGCGCTCCAGAAGGGGGACGGCGTCCGCATTTGCGACCGCAATGGAAAGGCGCGCCTCTGACCGGGGCCAGCCGAACACGAATGCGTCCGCCGGGAGCGTACCGCGCGCCGTGCGCGTGGGGAGCGTCAGCGTATGGGTCCGCGCCATAAGGCCGGCAACGCAGTCGCGCACGGCGCGACCCGCTTCGCCGATCCCGGTGGGTGCATCGAAGTAGCCGGCAACGTTCACAAGGGGTTCGGGCGGGGCGCCCTCGCGCGCGGCGACCAGCGCCTGCGCCCGGCGGTGGAAGCGAAACGCCTCCCGCGCAGAAAGGGGCGTTGACGGCGGGGCATTGGCGCTGCCCGGCCGCCGCGCGCTTTGCAAACCGTGGACGATGAGATGCTCGTCCGGCGCAATGCGCTCTTCACTTGCCGACAGCCAACTTGCAATTTGAGGGAGCGGCGCTTCCAGACCGACCTCGCCTGCGCGCGCGTCGATGTCGTAAAGGCTGATGTTGCGGCGTGGTCCCCTCAGCCCACTGCTATAAAGGAAGCGCACGCGTTCCAGGTAGCTGCGGTTGGCAAGCGCGAAAGCCTCAAACAGGGCAATCTCATTGAGGCGCAACCCGAATGCTTTCGGCGAGGATCGCAGGCGATTGCAAAAGGCCTCGACAGTATCTGGCTGTTCAAGGTTCGCAAACGTTGGCGTGTCTTCAAACGCTTCGAAGTAGAGATGGACAATGCCGAGGAGACTGGGAAACGCATCCTTCAGCGCTGCGGTGACCGCGGGGTCAAAGCCCATTTCGTCAACGCCGTAGAGGGTGAACCAATCGGCAAACTTGGCAAAGCGCGCCTCGTTGAACCATTTGCCCTCAAAGGCTTCCAACACATCGGTGCGCCCGGCCTGCCACAGGCGCTCAAACGCCCGGCCAACGGTGTCTGTGCCGGGCCGGGTTGCGCGCGCCGCCATCGCATCGGTGAGGTAGGGGAGGAGATCGTCAAGCCCCTCCTCAGTTCGCCCGCTGTTGGCCATCCAGCGAAGGACGTCAGTGGCGTCGCCGCGCTCGATCCCGCTTCGGTAGGCTCTTGCAACGTCTTTGCGAAGGCTGAGGACCGCGTCGACAATCGGCGGCAACGTCATCGTCGGGATCGCGCGCGGGTCGGCAAGAAACCGACAAAATGCGTCCGGCGCGCGGCCAGGATCGGGGAACTCAACACCCTCACGGACGCAGTGCCGAACCACTTTGCTGACAAACTTTAACGGCAGCGTCACCCCGTTGGACAGGCGATCAAGGCCGTATGTCCAGACACACGAGGCCTCGTGTCCATTGGCAAGCAGCGTTGCGGCATAATCGCTGCAGACCCCTGCGAGCGCTGAGCCCGGCGTCACCACAAATCGGGTCTGATGCTTTGACAACCGATGCGGCAAAAACGGGTCGAAGCCCGAGAAGTGGAAGAAGACGAGCGGCGAGCCGTTGACGGTCAATCGTTCTCCGCACCCCTCAACAGTGCGCTCGTGGAGGTTCCAATACGCAATGTTGTAGCCAGGATGCTTGAGGATAAAATGTTTCGTGAAGAATGAGGGCGCGAAATCGACCCACTTCTGATCAACGAACACACCCCGCTCAAGTTCAACCACGCAATCGGTGTGTAATTTTGTGGCCCACCAGTCGACAAAGCGGTGGGTTTCTCCGCTGGCCTTTAGGGCGAGGAAGCCAAGGTTAAACGTGCCGGACGAAAGGATGTCGAGTTCGCCCGGGTACCACGTGTCGTAAAACGGCCTCGTGATGTGCGGTGTGAGCACAATGTCGTGGTCGTCGAGTGCCGCGTCCACCTCCAAGAGCGGCCGGTAAACGCCAATATCTGGGTCGAGGTAGGTGCAGCGTGCGTATCCGTCAACGTCAAAGAAGTATTGAAAAGCAAACGGCTTGACGGCCGTATTGAGTTCGATGATTGAATAGCTGAGGATAAATGTCGAAATATTGGGGATCGACAGATCAAAGATTGAGAGAAGCCTGACGCCATTGCTCTCGCACCACTGCGTGATCCGCTCATCGGGAACGTCGACGAGGACAATTGTGACGTCGTGCTTCGGATTGCACCGCCGGTAGGATGTGGCGAGGGTCCGCGCGAAGGCAAAATAGTTTCGCGAGCAGATTGTGAACGCCATCGTGGACGCTGTCCCGCCGATCCTCGCGGGCGCAGCGCCCATGAACATATTGCGTTTCAACACAACGAGGCCGGCCGCTTCACGCGAAGGCACGCAACGGCGCGCGCTTCATGGTCGTAGAAGCCGTTCGCTCGCCAAAAGCCTTTGTCGCGGGGACTTTTCATACTTCAAAACAGCCATTGTTTCGGTCAAGCACAGATCGCCCCACGCGCTTCGCGCTGTGGTTGATATACAATCAAAGGGTGTTTTACGCTCTTACTGTCTTGCACTCAAGGCGCCGCAAAAAGCAGCCGTGGTCCGTTCACAAATGGGGGCTGAGCGACCGATCTGAGGACGCTTGGCATGCGGCAAGGGCTGGGGGCCCGGCGGTTTGTTCTTTGACAAGGCCAAGGACCCGTGCCTGAAAAAGGTGATACGCGGGCGGGCCACAGCGGCTCTCCGGCGCAACGGCCGAGGCTGGTGCTTTGCGAGCATTTGTGCGCGCTGCACCATCAGTCCAATTGAGCTCGCGGGTCCATCTGCACCGCATATTGGCAGGCACCGTTCCGCGAGCGGGGCCTCAGATCGGCCATCCAGATCAAGGCGTCGAACGCACTGCCGACTAGCCTCGCTGTGCAGACAGCAGGGCGGGCGCGCTGTCTGCCAATCGCGTCCACTGGCCATCTGTCGCCCAAGGTGCCACCCTTTGGGTCACAACGGGCAGGGCGGGCAGCGACCATGGACGGACAGCGGGCACCGGGCGGGGTAGGCCTCCTCAAAGACTTTGAACGCTATCCGCTCACCTTTGGGCCGACGCCGATTGAACGGTTGCCGCGGCTTTCGGCGGCCATCGGTGGGGATGTGACGGTGTGGGCCAAGCGCGAAGACTGTAACTCCGGGCTCGCGTTCGGCGGCAACAAGCTGCGCAAGCTGGAGTACATCGTGCCCGATGTGCTGGCGTCTGGGGCCGATACGCTGGTTTCCATCGGCGGCGTCCAGTCGAACCACACGCGCATGGTCGCCGCAACCGCTGCAAAACTCGGCCTCAAATGCGTCGTGGTGCAAGAAAAGTGGGTGCCCCACCACGATGCCGTCTACGACCGTGTGGGTAACATCATGCTCACCCGGCTGATGGGCGCCGACAGCCGCCTGGTGGACGACGGGTTTGACATTGGCATCCGAAGATCGTGGGAGGAAGCGCTGCAGTCGGTGCGTGATGCGGGCGGCACGCCGTACGCGATCCCCGCCGGCGCGTCCGTCCACAAGTTTGGCGGCCTCGGCTACGTGGGCTTTGCGGAGGAGGTCGCGAGCCAAGAGGCCGAACTCGGCGTGCAGTTCGATGCGATCATCGTGTGCGTCGTCACCGGGTCGACCCAGGCGGGCATGATTGTGGGGTTTGGCGCGCAGGGCCGGGCGCAAAGCGTCATCGGCATTGATGGATCAGGAACCCTGGACCAAACCCGCGCCCAGGTGCGCCAGATTGTCGACACCACCGCGGCCCTTGTGGGCGTTGAGGGGCTCGGCGATGACGCCATCATCATCGAGCCGGACTACGCCTATCCCGCCTATGGCGTGCCCAGCGAAGAGACCAACGCTGCCATCCGCCTTGCCGCCCAGACCGAGGCCCTGATCACCGACCCGGTCTACGAGGGCAAATCGATGCAAGGGATGATCGACCTCATCCGCAAAGGCCGCTTCGCCAAGGGCGCAAACGTGCTCTACGCGCACCTTGGCGGCGCCCCGGCCCTCAACGGCTACGCCGCCTACTACAAGGACGGGTAGCCGCGCCGCGACCGCAACGCCGGCGCAGAACCCGCCTTCGCCTTGGCTGAACAGGGTCCCCATGTGGACGCCGTCTGTGTCAATCGAGACCAGCGCCGGTGCCTTGGGCCCACTGGGTCAGGGGATGTTGTGCGTCTTGGCAAAGGCGTCGACGTGGGCGTCGAAGCCGTCGGGGTCTTCTAAGAATGGGGCGTGGCCGACGTTCTCCATCATCGCGAGGGTGCCCCGTTGGGCGGCGGCCGCGATCGCGAGGCCGGCGGCCGGGCGGATCACCCGGTCGCGCGCGCCGTGCACCGCGAGAACTGGGATTTGAAGGCTGTTGAGGAGGGCGCTGTTCTCGCTGCGCATGGTGCGCATGGCGCGCCGCACCGTTGGGGGGACACCGAGCGCTGCGGAAAGGATCCTGTCGCGCGCCGCCAGGTCGAGGGCGTCGGCGGTCATGCCATCCACGAAGGCGGTGGTGGCGGCGTCCGCGATGGCAGGGTCGTTTGACATCATCTCTGGCAGGGCCGCCGCGCCGGGGCCGTGGGGGCTTCCGCCATCGGGGAGCACATCGTCGGAGACGGCGTTGATGAAGACTGCGCCCGCCGCCGCCCCGCCCGCCGCGAGGTGGGCGCAGACAACGCGGCCGCCAAAAGACCAGCCCGCCACAATCGGCGGCCGGCGCGCAAAGGCGGCGATGGCGGCGGCAAGGTCGCCCGCCCATGTTTCGCCCCGGCCAAGGGCCGAAAGGTCGGGCCCGACGGCGGAGGCCCCGTGGCCGCGGAGGTCTGGCGCGATGATCCGGAAACGGGTGGCGAGGGGGCCTTCGAGCTGGCGGGCGAAGACACCCGACCACATGGAAAAGCCGTGGACGAGGATGAGGGGCGGGGCGTCGTCCGGGCCGGCGAGGCGGGCGGTGAGGCGCGTGCCGTCGGGGGCGGCGAAGGTCGCCATGGCGCTAGCCGCCAAGGTAGGCTTGGCGCACCGCTTCATCGTCGAGGAGGTGTGCGGCCGTCCCGTCGGTGATGACGTGGCCCTGGCGAAGCACATAGCCGCGGTGGGCAAGGCCGAGCGCCATCATGGCGTTTTGCTCCACAATCAGCATGGTGAGGCCCGCCTTTTGCCAGCTGGCAAGGGTGTCATAGACCCGCTCCACCATCAGCGGCGAGAGGCCCATGGAGGGCTCATCAATGCACAGAAGGCGCGGGCGTCGCATGAAGGCGCGGGCCATGGCGAGCATCTGCTGTTCACCGCCCGACAACGTGCCGGCGAGCTGCTTCCGTCGTTCGGCGAGGCGGGGGAACATCTCCCACACTTCGTCAAGATCGGCTGGAAGGTCCTTTGCGGTTTTGCGCCGGCGATAGGCGCCAAGGCGCACATTGTCCTCCACCGTCATCTCCACGAAGACGCGGCGGCCTTCCGGGATGGAGCCAAAGCCGAGGCCGATCACATCGTGGGTGGGGGTGCCGTCAATGCGCGCACCGTCAAAGGTGACGCTGCCGGTGCGGGGTTTCACAAGGCCGAGCGCGGTTTTGACGGTGGTGGATTTCCCTGATGCGTTGCCGCCGAGGACCACCACGGTCTCGCCTTCGCCGACGGTGACCGAGACTGAGAAGAGCGCCTGGATGGGGCCGTAGAAGACGTCGACGCCGTTGATGGTGAGGAGGGGGTCAGCCATGGGCAAGGTCTTTGGCGGTCTCGGGGGCGGCGCGGGTGCCCAGATACGCCTCGATGACGCGGGGGTCGCTGAGCGCCTCCTCCGGCGTTTCCTCCACGATGACGCTGCCTTGGTTGAGCACCATCACCCGGGCGGCCAGGCGGCGGACGACGTCGAGCTTGTGCTCCACCAGCACGATCGCAAGTTCGGGGCGGCGGGCGTGGAGGTCGGCGATGAGGTCGGTGAGCTCTGCGGTTTCGGTGGGGTTCATGCCGGCGGCGGGCTCATCGAGGAGGAGGACTTTTGGGTCCGCGACGAGGGCGCGGGCGATCTCGAGCCGGCGGCGGTTGGCGTAGGAGAGGCTGAAGGCGGGGTTGTCCCGGTTCGGCCAAAGCCGCTCGCCAAAGAGTTTGAGGACGCCTTCGGCCTTTTCTTGGAGGGCGGCGCGGCGGGCGCGATAGGCGGGGAGGCGGAAGGCGACGCTTGCCAGCTCTTTCACCACGGCGCCGGGGCGTTTGTGGTGGCCGCGCAGGCCCAAAAGGTCCGGCTGGGTGCCCATCATGACGCTCTCAAGGATCGAGAGGGTCGGAAAAATGCGGCTTGTTTGGAAGGTGCGCGCAACGCCGAGGGCGGCGATGGTTTCGGGCGCCGCGCGGGTGATGTCGCGGCCCTCAAAGGTGATGCGGCCGGCGTTGGGGCGGATAAAGCCGGTGACCATCTGGATGAGCGTCGACTTGCCCGCGCCGTTGGGGCCGACGATGGCGACCACCTCGCCCGCGCTCACGGTGAGGGAGACATTGTCGATGGCCTTGAGGCCGCCGAACCGGCGCTCAATGCCGGAAAGGGTGAGGGCGGCCGTCATTTCACCCCCATGAGGCCCTGGGGCCGGAAGCGCAGCAAGATCAACAAGATGAACCCGTAGGCCATCATGCGGAAGTGGTCGATATCGCGGAGGAGCTCTGGGAGGAGCGCGAGGATCGCGCCGCCTATTACGGCGCCGGTGATGTTGCCCAAGCCCCCGAGCACGACCATCGAGATGAGGATGATGTTGACGTCGAGGATAAAGCTGTCGGGGCTCACGAACTGTTGGAGCGTTGCGAACTGTGCGCCCGCGATCCCGGCGAGCATCCCAGAAATGACGAACGCTGCGATGATGTAGCCGGAGACCGGGACCCCGGCGCCGTGGGCGGCCACACGGTCTTCGCGGATGGCGCGCCAGGTGCGGCCGACGGGGGAATTTATGAAGGTTGCTGCAATCACCACCACGATGGAGAGAAGCACCAGCGACTGCACGTATTGCGCAGCGACGGAGTTGGTGGAGAGGCCGAAGAGGATCGCAACATCCGGCCGGGGGACGCCGGGGATCCCCATGGGGCCGCGCGTGACATCGATCCAGTTGAGGAAGGTGAGGTACCCCACCTGGCCGATGGCGAGCGTTGCGAGCGCCACCGCGTGACCGGTGAGTTTGAGGGTCGGGATTGCGACAATTGCGCCGATGGCCGCGCCCGCGAAGGCGCCGGAAATCACCATCAATTCCATGGGGACGCCATAGCGGGTGCCGACCAGCGCGGCGGCGTACGCGCCAACGCCGTAAAGCGCCGCGTGGCCGATGGAGATGACGCCCGCCGAGCCCGAAAGGATCGTGAGGGAGACGGCAAGCATCGCAAAGATCGCGCAGCTCGCGCCCACCTGGAGGATGTAGCCCGACACGCCCGCGAGCGGCAGGAAGGCGAGGGCGGCGAACGCGATGAGGAGGACGAAGGTGGGCGCCTCCAGCGTTCGCGATCGGACCCTTGCGGTGGCGCCGGCGAGGGAGGCGATGATGGACGTGGTGGGGATGCCCCCCGATGCGCCGGCCGCGCCCCCCATGGCGTCGAGCTTGCCGGAGCCGAGGATGCCGTTGGGGCGGAAGACGATCACCAAAAGGAGGACGGTGAAGGCGGCGAGGTCGCGGTAACCCTCGCCGAGATAGCCGCTGGCAAGGCTTTCAAAGACGCCCAGCAGAAGCCCGCCGACGACGGCGCCGGGGAGGCTTGCAAGACCGCCGAGGAGCGCCGCGGCAAAGCCTTTGAGGCCGAACGGGATCCCCATTTGGGGGAAGACGCTTTGGTAGTACATCGCCACCAAAAGCCCCGCGATGCCGCCGAGCGCACCCGCGATGGCAAAGGCCATCCGGCGCATGGCGGCGACGTCAACGCCGATTTGGGAGGCGGCCTCTGGGTCTTGGGCGGCGGCGCGCAGGGCTTGGCCGGGCCAGGTTTTGTTCAAGAAGAGCCAAAGGCCCGCCGCGATGGTGACGGCGAGGACGAAGGTTGCAATGTCAACGCCCGTGATAAATGCGCCGCCCACGAAGAAGACGTACTCTTGGAGGGGGCTTGGGAAGGGCTGGTACTCGTTGCCCCAGACAAGTTCGGCGCCCGTGTCGATGATGAAGGCGATGGCGAGCGTTGAGAGAAGGGGCGCGATGTAGGGCGCGTTGCGGAGCGGACGGAGGGCGACGAGCTCGAGCAGCAGGCCGACAGCGGCGGCGCCCGCAATGGCGATGATGCAGGCGAGCCAGAGCGGCAGGCTTGCCCCCACCATCGTGAGAGCAAAGAAGGCGCCCAGCATGACAAAGGCGCCCTGGGCGAAGTTGACGATGTTGGCGACGCCGAAGACCAGGGAGAACCCCAGAGCGATGAGGGCGTAGACGGAGCCCAGAACCAAGCCATTCAGGATCTGGCTGAGGAAGAGAGACAGCATTCGGCGCCGATCGGTGAGGGTAAAGGAAACGGGCCGCCTTGGGCGGCCCGAAGGGATGCTAGCTGTCGCTCTCGAGGAGCTTATACTCGCCGTCGCGCACCTGAAGGAGCGTCATTGGCTTGCGCGGCGTGCCGTTCACGAAGTCGGTGGTGCCGGTGACCCCATCAAAGGGCGGCAAATCGTCGATGGCGTTGCGCATATTTTCGCGCGTCAGCTCTTCGCCCGCTTCCAGGAGCACTTTGGCGGCCTCGGCGGTGATGGCAACCGCGTCGTACGCGAAGGCGGACCATTGGTCGGGCTTGCGGCCGTATTTGGCCTCATAGGCTTCCGTGAAGGCGGCTTTTGAAGGGTCGTCCGGGAAGAAGTAGGCGGACGTGATAAAATCTTCGACCGCGTCGCCGGCAAGGTTGATGAGTTCGGGGTTGTAGAGGCTGTCCGCGCCGCCGACGGGGATGTCGAGGCCCGCTTGGCGAAGCTGCTGCAGGAAGATGGACGACACCTGGTAGTGGGAGGCGAGGAAGATCGCGTCCGGCTGTAGGGCGCGGATCTTTGTGATCATGGAGCGGAAGTCGCGCGCCTGGGGGGTCATGGCTTCCAGGAGGACAACATCGCCGCCGCGCTCTTTCACCTCGGCGGAGGTGGCGTCACCCACAAAGATGCCCCAGTCGTCTTGGAAGTAGGCGATGGCGACGGACTCGGCACCAAGCTTTTCCATGATGAGTTCAGCGTTGAGGCCCGCCACGATGTCTTGTGTGTTGGGCATGCGGAACTGGTATTCGGAAATTTTTGTGTAGTCCGGGTGGGATGAGGTGGGGCTCACCTGGGGCATCTTTGCGTTGGCAAAGATTTCGCCCGCGGCCATGGAGGCGGTGGAGGTAAAACTGCCGATGGCGGCGACAATATCGTCATTGGAGACGAAACGCTGGGCAATGTTGGCGGCCTGGAGGGGGTCGCCGCGATCATCCTCAAACTCGATGACGAGGGGGCGGCCTGCGATCCCGCCGGCGGCGTTCGTCTGCTCCACGAAGAGTTTGGCCGCCTCTTCAAAGCGTTGGCCGTTGGCGGCGAACTGGCCGGTGAAGGGGCCCAGGAAGCCGAAGGTGATGGGCTCCCCGTCCTGGGCATTTGCCGGTGAAACGGCAATCAGCGCGGCAAGGGCGCCGGCGCCAAGTAGTTTTGCGAACATCGATGGTTCCCCATTCCAGTTTAGGTTAGCTCGCCCGCTTCAGCGCAAGAGTTTGCGCGCGATGCTCGGCGGCGCGAAGTTCGTCGCCCACGATTTCCGGGTCGTTGTATGCATTGATGCAGGAGAGGTGCCAGTTGGCGTCCTCCACGAACAGCGCTTCGGCAAGGCCGCGGCCAAGGCGGCTTGCCCCTTCGCCGACGCCCGGAATGTCGCCCGACAACAGGCCAAGGCTTGCCATGGCGCCAATGTTGAAGGCGTGGATGCGGCGCACCCAATTGGCGCCCGGCTCGCGCGGCGTGAGCGAAAAATCGCGGCCCAAATACGGGTGGTTGGCAAACCCGCCGAGCGCCTCGCGGGGCACCGGTCGGTCCTTCCACAGGAGCGTTTTGTGGCAAAAGGCGGCGAATTCGGGCCGGCGCGACAGGTCAACCGCAAAGCCCGTGCCCAGGATCACGTGGTCGACTGTGAGGTGCGTCGCCCCAAGGTCGAGCCCGATGGTGGGGGCGGCGACGGCGCGCACCGAGGCTCCGGTGTGGAGGAAGAAGTTGTCCCAACCCGCCACGCGCGCAACGCTCTCATGGGGCGGGGCGACGGCGGTGGAAAAGCCCGCATTCAGCACCTCAAGGCGCATCTCGTCCGAAAGGGCGGGGAAGCCGTGGGTGTGGCCAGGATGGACCATCAGCTTGAACCGGTTGAAGACCGGCAGCGCAGGGCGGCGCATCAGCATGTGGACTTCACCCGCGCCCGCCTCCAGCGCCTCGGCCGCATTGTCGAACGCGGAGGCGCTGTTGCCCACCACCGCAACGCGCCGGCCGGCAAGGGCGGCAAAATCAATCGCTTCGGTGCTGTGCTGGAACCGCGGGTCGCCCTTTGGCACCCAGGAGGGGATGTTCGGCCCGCCAAGCCCATCGCGCCCGGTGGCGAGGATGAGCCGGCGCGTGCGCACAGTTTTCTCCCCATCGGGCCCTACAACGGTGAGGGCAAGGCCCCCATCATCGGGCGTGACGGCGGTGAGGCGGACGTCGCTTTGCACCGGAAGCTCCAGCGCATCGCGAAAGAACGAAAGGTAGGCCTGCCACATCTCGTTCGGGATTTTGCCGAACGTTTCCCACGCGTTGGCGCCATGGAGCGCCTCAAAATAGGCGCGGAAGGTCAGAGAAGGGATGTCTTGCGCGGGGCCGACCAAGTGGTTGGGCGAGCGCAGCGTTTTCATACGCGCGTAGGTGACCCAGGGGCCTTCCCCGTCCCGGGGTGCGGCGTCCAGCACAGTGTGGGCAATGCCCACGCGCTTGAGTGCAAAGCTTGCTGCAAGGCCCATCTGACCCGCCCCGATGATGACGGCATCATGCCGTCCCCCATCGGCGGGCGGGGGCGTCCAACGGGCGGGGGGGACGTTGATGCGGGCAAGATCACGGCGGATCTCTGCGGCAAGCGCCTTGAGGCCGTCGGTCATGTCGTCCTCCTCGCGGGGTGGGCCGTCACTACCCTTGCTCGGTCACCGCGTTTGCCGGGGCTTTGCGCACGCGGGCCGTCGTCATTTTCGTGTATAGCGTGGTGATCGTGCGGCTGCCGGTTTTTGTGAACAGGAACGGCAAAAAGCCATGCACGAGGCAGGCCAGACCCGCCAGGATCATGCGGCTGCCGAACGAGGTGGCGACCCCCATGTGCTCAAAATAGGTCTCATTCACAGAGCGCGGGTGATCGGTGAAAAGGTTGGCCATCGGTGTCTCCCTGCAAAAATGCGAGCCACAACGGAAGGTAGCCAAGTGGGGGCGAAATTTTGTACCTTTCTTTGCCGTGATGGGCACAAACATGGGCATGGCATTTCGTGAAGCGGTCAAACCAGGGCAAACCCGTTCTCGATGAGGCGGACAAGCGCATCATCACCGAGCTGCAGCGCGATGCCGCGCTCCCCGTGGCCGACCTTGCCGAGCGGGTGGGGCTCACCACCTCGCCCTGCTGGCGGCGGGTGCAGCGGCTCAAGGAGGCGGGCGTGTTGGGCCCCCTCAGCCACCAGATTGACCCGGCCGCGCTCAACCTGTCGCTCACCGTTTTTGTGGCCGTGCGCACCGCGGCCCACAATGCGGAGTGGCTGGCAGGCTTTCACGCCGCCGTCGACCGCATCCCCGAGATTGTGACGGTGCATCGCCTCGCCGGCCAGATCGATTACCTTTTAAAGGTCATGGTGCCGAGCATTGAGGCCTATGACGCGGTCTACAAAAAGCTCACCGAAAGCGTAGACATCACCGAAGTCACCTCCATGATTTCCATGGAGACCATCCGCGACAGCCGGCAGCTCCCCGTCACCTACGCCTAAGGCGCGCCTTTCTTGGCGTACAGCGCGCCGCCGATGGTTTGGCGCGTTGGCATCACCTCGATGAAGGTGGCGTTGGAGCGCGGCGGCATTTGAAGCGCTGCGACGACGGCGGCGGCAATGTCGTCGGGCTGGCTCGCCTCTGCGTCGGTGTAGAGCGCCGTTTGCATCGCGGCCCGGTCACCCCCCATGGCGGCAAGGCTGATCTCCGTTTCCACCCGGCCTGGCGCCACCTCGGTGACGCGCACCCCCGTCCCATGAAGGTCGAGGCGGATGCCTTCGCCAAGCGCACGGATCGCGGCCTTGGTGGCGCCGTAGGCCGCCATCTCGGGGAACGGGTGGCCGCCCGCGATGGAGCCGATCAGCACCACATCCCCCGACCCGCGCGCCGCCATCTTTGGCAAAATGAGGCGGAGCGTGTGCATCACCGCGGTGAGGTTGATGGCGACCATGTCGTCAATCTCGGCGCGGGTGAGGGTGTGGAGCGCGCCCCGCGCGGTGATCACGCCGGCGTTGTTGATGAGGATGTCGGGCGCACAAGCGGCGAGCGCGGCCTCCAGCGCGTCTGTGTCCTTCAGATCCACCGGGAGCGGGGTGGCGCCGGTCTCTTCACAGAGCGTGCTGAGGGTGTCGCTCGGCCGGGCAAGGGCGGAGACTTCAACGCCCGCGCTGGTGAGGCGGCGGACGATGGCGGCCCCAATCCCCCGGGACGCGCCGGTCACAAGTGCGGTGCCCTTCATGGCTCACTCCCTGTTGAGACGGTGGAGGACCACATCGCAAGCGCCGCGCCAACCCTGTGGCACCCCCGCGCCCTCAAGGTGTTTGAGGCCCGCCTCCGTGATGCCCCCGGGCGTGCAAAGGCTTTTCAAAAGGTCGTCCATGGGCGCCTCGCTCTCAAGGATCATGCGGCCGGCGGCCACAAATGTGTGCGCAGCCAGCGCCCTTGCGACCGGCGCGGGGACGTTGTGGGTCGACGTCCACGCAGCGGTCTCGCGCACCAGCATCTGGACCCAGCCGTAGACGGCGGAGTTGGCGGTGGCAGCCTCATAGGCGGCCTCACTGTCGATGGGGATGGCGGTGCCAAGGGCGGCAAGAAAGGCGGCGGCGGCCGGGTTTTCCGGGTGGACGAGGGTGGGGCTTGCCCCAAGGGCGGAGGCGGTGAGGGGCATGATCCGCATCACCGATGCGGGCGCCGCGATGGAAAGATCCTTGAGCGGCACGCCCGCGCACGCGCTCATCACCGTTTGGCCCGCGCGAAAGGGAAGCCCCGACAGCGCCGCCACCGCATCGGCCGGGCGCACGGAGAGCAAAATGAGCGGCGCCCGCGCCACCACCGCAGCGTTCGATGGGGCAAGGCAAAAGCCGTGCTCTGCGGCCAATTGTGCGCCCCCGCCGCGGGGGGACAGGATGATGTCATCGGCCGCCCAGCCGGCGCGCAAAAGGCCCGTCAGGATGGCGCGCGCCAAGTGGCCAACGCCGATGATGCCAAGCCGGCAGTCGGGGGAGGGGACGGTGGGCACGGGGCCGCGCACTCCAAAAATTGAGGAAGGCGCTTGTGGGACGGCGCCAGCCGATCCATCCTGCGGGGATGCGCCCCGGAACGCAATTGACCGACCCGGCCATGGCCCCCGCAAGCGACCTGCTTGGCGAAGGCCGCGCCCTTGCAAGGACAATTCGCGTCGGGGACTCGCCGTTTTTCAAGGCGCAAGGGGTCCCCTCAGAGGCCGCGTACAAGGCGCGGGAGGCCGCGGCCCGGCGCATCATGAGCCACGCGCACATCGGCTACCGCAGCCTGGACCGCACGCTGGACGCGGTGGCTGTCCTTGCCGACCGCGCGGATGCCGAGAACCTTCCCATCGCACGGTTTGGCATCACCCTTGACTGGTCCATGGGCTACCCGGCCGACCAGCGAAAGGGTGCAACGCTCGGAACCGGGATTGTCCTGGAGGGCGCGGACGATTTTGCCCGCATCACCCACAAAACGCCGATCGCGGCCCACTTTGGCGACTTTATGATCGGTCTGCCCGCCGCGCTGGAAAACACGATCGCCGCCCTTGAGGCCGGCGTCACCACCATCGGCAACATGGGCCAATATTTCACCTTCCGCCTTCCGGGGTGGGACGATGATGTGTTCACCACCGAAACGACCGTGCGCGCCCTCGGCCTCATCGGGGCCCAAGAGCGGGACGTCCTCGTCCACTCCAACCTTGATGATGGGTTTGCCGGCCTTTTTGAAGATGTTGCCTCCGCGCTCGGCATGGCGCTGGTGGAGCGGCACATTTTGGAAGATTTGATTGGCGTGAAGGCGGCCTTTTGCTTTGGCCATCACTTTTCATCACCGCTCAGCCGCCTTGCCTTCCACGCGGCTCTTTCGTCGCGCACCACCGCCCCCGGCAGCATGATCTATGGCAACACCATCGCTTATCAGGGGACGGAGGCGGCCAACTACGCGAGCCTCTCCAGCTACCTTCTGGCCGACATCATCGCGCTGCGGCGCAACCCCACCGGCCACGCCATCAACCCTGTGCCGGTAACCGAAAACCGCCGCATCCCCGATGTTGACGAGATTTTGGACGCCCAGCGTTTTGCGGCCCGCCTTGCCGAACACGCGCACGGCACGGCCGACCTCATCGACGAGGCGCCCATCACTGCCCTTGCCGACCGGCTGGTGGCGGGGGGCGAGGCGTTCAAAGACCGGCTTCTGGCCGGCCTTGCCGATCGCGGCGTTGACCCCAGCGATCCGGCAGCGCTCCTTCTGGCGATCAAGCGATTGGGCGCCAAGCGCATCGAGGCGCTGTTTGGCGCCGGCGAAGGCGCCGCAGAGGCGCTGGTGCCGGCCGATTGGGTGATGGCGCTCAACGCCACCGCGCAAGGGTGGGTGGCCGCGCGCGCCCCAACGCTCACGCCCGCCAAGGGGCTGAAAGTTGCGCTCGGCACCACCGATGTCCACGAGCACGGCGCCTATCTGGTGGCCGATGTGCTGACCCAGCTCGGCATTGAGGTGGTGGTCTATGCCATCGCCATCGACCCAGATGATCTGGTGGCAGAAGCGGAGGCGGCGGGCGCCGATCTCATCGCCGTCAGCACCTACAATGGCGTTGGCGTGCCCTTTGTGGAGGGGCTGCGCGCCACCGGCACAGACCTTCCCATCATCGTGGGCGGCAAGTTGAACGCGGTGCCGGAGGGGTCCAACACCGACCTTCCGGTGGACGTTACCGGGGCAATTGCAGCGGCCGGGGCAACACCGTGTGCGGACCTTGATGCGATGGTCCCGGTGCTTCTCGCCTGCGCCGCACGGCGGCAACAACCACACGACAAAGGGTCCCAATGCGCGCAGCAGTGATCAAAGAGCACGGCACCATCGCCGATATCACCTTCGAGCCCGATTGGCCGACCCCCACCCCCGGCGAGGGCGACATCCTCCTCAAAGTGGAGGCAAGCGCGCTCAACTACCACGACCTCTTCACGCTGAAGGGGATGCCCGGCATCCGCATCGGTTTTCCGCGCATCATGGGGATTGACTGCGCCGGCACCATTGCAGCGCTGGGCCAAGGGGTGACCGGTTGGGAGCTTGGTGCGCGCGTGGTGATCCACCCCATCATGGGCGGCAACCGGCCGGGCCTCATTGGCGAGACGGCGGACGGGGGGCTTGCCGAGTATGTGGTGGTGCCGGCCGAGCAGCTCCTGGCGATCCCGGAGGGGATTTCGTTTGCGGAAGCCGCCGCGCTCCCCTGCGCCTACGGCACCGCCTACCGCATGATGGTGCGCCGGGCGAAGGTCTCGGCGGGCGAAAAGGTGCTGATCCTGGGTGCCTCGGGGGGCGTTGGCACCTGTTGCGTGCAGCTTGCCAAGGCGGCGGGGGCGGAGGTGATTGCAACCGCCTCCAGCGATGAAAAGCTCGCAAAGCTTGCCGAGCTCGGCGCCGACCACCTCATCAACTACGCGGAAGAAGATTTTCGCACCGCCGTCATCGAAAAGTTTGGCAAGCCTCGGGTGGCGGGCGGCGGCGGCGTCGATCTTGTGGTGAATTTTACGGGCGGGGACACCTGGGTGCCCTCGCTCCGCTGCCTCACCAAGGGCGGGCGCATGGTGACCTGCGGCGCCACAGCAGGGTTTGACCCCAAAACCGACATTCGCTTCATTTGGACCTTTGAGCTCAACATTCTTGGCTCCAACGGCTGGTCCACCGACGATGTGCGTGAACTTCTTGCAATGGTCGAGCGGGGAACGCTGAGCGCGCTGGTGGACCGGGTCTTTCCGCTGGAAGAGACGCAGGAGGCGTTTCGTCTTTTGGAGACGCGAAAGGTCTACGGCAAAGTGATCGTGTCGCCGACGGCGTGAGGGCAAGTGGCACGGGGTGTGCAGCGCGCCACACCAAGGGAAAACGTCCCAAGCGGCGGATGAACAGGCCGCAAAATCAGAGGAGTAAAAATCCATGAGAATTTTGAAGGCGTTGACACTGGGGGCCGCTTTGGTGGCCCTTCCGGCCGCCGCACAGGCGCAAGAGTTCGAATGGCGCATTGCAACGTTCGACAGTGAAACCGGGTCCTACTACAACAATTTTCTTGTCCCGTTCACCGAACTTGTCGGTGAACTCACCAACGGCGAAGTGGTGCTAGAACCGGTCCCAGGTTCGGCCATGGGCAACATCTTCCGCATCTATGAGGCTGTGGAAGATGGCCTTGTGGAAATGGCGATGATGCCGCCCGCATTTTTGGGCACACAGGACCCGTTCAACGCCATGATCGGCGGCCTGCCCACCGGCCTTGGCGTGGATGCCATGGTGCCGTGGATGTACTATGGCGGCGGCGAAGACATCTTGCGCGCCCACCGGGCCGAGCGCATGGGGATGCACTCGTTCTTCCTGGGCTCAGGCCCGTCAGAACTTTTCGCCCACAGCCATGTGGAGATCACCAGCGTTGATGACCTGACCGACGTGTCTTACCGCACGCTCGGCAACTGGGCCGCCATCATTCAAGACGCGTTTGGCGCAACGCCCACCACGGTGCCGGGCTCGGAAATCTATGGCCTGCTTGAGCGGCGCGGTCTTGATATGACCGAATACTCAACGCCTTCCGAAAACCTGAAGCAAGGTTATCAAGAGGTGGCGCCTTACATCATCTTCCCAGGCATTCACGCCTCCGCGTTCGCGTTTGAAGGCGTGACCCTTCTTGAAAACTGGGAAGAATTGCCGGAGGCCTACCAAAAGGCGATCCACCTTGCGGCCCGCATCACCACCTATGAGGGCATGAACCGGTTTGTGATGGCCGACCTTGATGCCATGGAAACCCTGCAGGCCGGCAACAACCAGTTCATTGAATTGTCAGCCGAATTTCGCGAGAAATCGGAGGCGGCGGCGCGCACCTGGGGCCGCAAGGTGAGCGAGGCGGCCGCCGAAGATGGCAACCCCCACGCGCTGGCGCTGTTTGAATCCATCACCGCGTTCCAAGACAAATGGCGCGCCAACTCAAAATATATGGTCGTCGACCACCGCGACTAATTTTGACCCCGGCGGGCGCACCCCAGCGCCCGCCGCCCATGGAGGTGCCCTTTGCGTCCTGAACCTGTGCTGCGCGCCATCCGCCTTCTGGACCAAGTGGGCCGGGTGGTCGGCTGGATCGCCATGGCCCTCATCCTCGTGATGATCGGCGCCATGATCTACGAGGTGATCTCCCGCAAAGCGTTCAGCACACCAACCATCTGGGCGCTCACCCTTTCCTACATGTTCAACGGCACGCTCTTCTTGGCGGGCGCCGCCTACACCTTGCGCGCCAACCAACACGTGCGGATCGATTTCTTGTCGAGCCGCTTCCCAATGCGCGCACAACACGGGATCAACGCGGCGTTTTACCTCTTTGCGCTGATCCCGGCCCTGTGGCTCACCACCGAGTTTGCCTACACCAAAGCGGTCCGCGCCTACACCCGCGGAACGCTGGAGGCGATGAGCGCGTGGGAGCCGCTGCTTTGGCCCTTCCTCGCCGGGATCACCATCGGACTTGCTGCCTTCCTCCTCCAGGTCATCCTCGAAACGGTGCGGCACCTCTTGGGCCTCCGCTGGCCCGCCAATGTGCCGGGGCCGAGCGAGCGTGTGGAATACATCGAACCATGATCGATCAACAGACAACGGCGAGGACGATGACTGATGGAGAGTGAAGTCCTTGCCGCGTTGATGTTTCCAACGCTCTTCCTCTTCGTCTTTCTCGGCATCCCGGTCGCCTTTGCCCTCATCGCCACCGCGTTTTTATTAGCCTTCCCAGAATTTGGCTTCCGAACCCCCGTCCAACTTTATAACTCCATCCAGGGCACTGCGTCCCAATTCTTGCTGACCGCCATCCCGGCATTCGTCTTCATGGGGGTGATGCTGGAAGCCTCCGGCATCTCGGAGCGCCTCTTCAAGGCGATGCAAGTCTGGCTCGGGCGCCTGCCGGGGGGGCTGTCGCTGGCCTCCGTCGCCATGGCCGCCATCATCGCCGCCTCCACCGGCATTGTTGGCGCGGTGGAGGTGGTGATCGGGGTGATGGCGATCCCCATCATGATGCGAAACGGTTACTCCAAGTCGTTGATTTCAGGCACAATCTGCGCCGGCGGGTCGCTCGGCACCATGATCCCACCCTCCATTGTGGTGGTGATTTACGCCTCCATCGCCAACGAATCGGCCGGCAAACTCTTCGCCGCCGTCCTCTTCCCGGCCGGGATCATGGTGGCCCTCTTCCTGGGCTACATTTTTCTGCGCGCGCTTCTGCGGCCCCAAGATGCGCCGCCGGTGATGGACGGGGTCGACCTCTCGCTCGGGCAAAAGCTCTGGGTCTCGCTCACCGGAATTGTGCCGGCCTTCTTCCTCATCGGCGCGGTGCTTGGCGCGATCTTGATGGGCGTTGCAACGCCCACGGAAGCAGCCTCGCTCGGCGCCCTCGGCGCGCTCATCCTCACCATCGCCTACGGTCGCTTCACCTTCAAAGTCCTGTTCGACACGCTGCGCCGCACACTCCTCATCAACTGCATGATCATGTTGATTGTGGCGGGCGGTAACATGTTTGCCGGCATCTTCCGCCTCCACCAAGGCAACGCGCTGGTGGAACAACTTGTCGTCACCTCAGGCCTGTCAGACTGGGGGATCTTGTTCGTCTTGATCCTCATCGTCTTTATTGCCGGCTTCATCCTCGATTGGGTGTCGGTGGTTCTGATCACCTTGCCGATCTTCCTGCCGATCTTGGCCGGCGCCAACATTGACACCATCTGGTTCGCGGCCATCATGGTGATCGTCATCCAGACGAGTTACTTGACGCCGCCCATGGCCCCATCGATCTTTTACTTGCGATCCATCGCACCCAAAGAGATCAGCTTTGGCGACATGTATCGCGGCGTCTTGCCGTTCATCGCATGCCAGCTCTTGGTGCTTGCCCTGGTGCTCCTCTTCCCAGGGCTTGCCACATACCTCCCCGCACAGCTCCAGGGATTTAACTGACGTGCCGGCCCTATGGCGCCACAAAAGTGAGCGCAACGCCGTGGGCCGCCTCCGGCGCGACGCTGATCGCGCCATCGCCCTCGGCGAAGGGCACGGCTGCGAGCGCTCCCTTGGTTTTGGCAATGTCGTCCACCGCAAGGCTCATCCCGGTGAGGCGCAGGGGCGCGTTGCCGCCGGGGGTGAGGGTGATCACCACCTCGCCTGCCATCAGCCGCACACCGCCCTCAATGACCTCAGGCGTGGTGCCAAAGAGGACCGACAGCGCCCCGGCCGCCGCGGCCGGATCGTTCGACACCGCGTCCACCGCGGCAAGCCCCGTTGCCCCGTTCGCATGACGCATCAAGGCGGGGAGCCAGACGGTGTCACGGGTCAGCTGCTCACATCCAAAAAGCTGGTCGCGGGCGGTGCCAGGCTCCACAAGCCGCGTCACCTTAAAAGCCGCCTCGCCGACACTGCCATCGGGCAAATCCACCGGCCGCTGGAACGAAACGGGCGGCTCCGCGCCAACGCCAGCCGCCACCAATTCGTCATACATGCCCGCCGCATCATCGGTGCGCAGCGCGGTGGCATAGAGCCCGTCACCCCCCTCAAGGCGCGCGCGCATGGGGGCGTTGAGCGGCGTCTCGGCGATGGGCGCCAACAGCTCAAAATAGTCATTTTGGAGCATGATGGTGTAATTTGCGGTGCCCATGTGGGCCGAGTGCACCCCGCGCGGGCTCAGCGTAAAACCGAGGGCGGTGAAGGTTTGGGCCGCCGCTTCAAGGTCAGCCACCAGGATGACAAGATGGTCGATCCCAGAAATGTGTTTAGGCACGGGCAGCTCCTCTCGCATCACGCGTCGTGCCGCCGTATCACAGGCGGATCGCACTGTCCGCATTTGCCGCAATGACCGACCCCAAAGCCAGCAACCTTGGCTATTGGACGGGGGACTGGCCCGCCCGCACGCCCAACCGCCCCGCCATCATTGACCTTTGCGGCTCCCCCCGAACGCTCAGCTACGCGGCGCTTAATGCGCGGCTTGACCGGGTCGCCACCGCGCTCGCCGCCGCCGGGCTTTTGCCAGGCGACCGGGTGGTCCTTTCCTGCGGCAACCGGGTGGAATTCATCGAGGCAATGTTTGGCGCCATGCGCGCCGGGCTCGTCCCCGTGCCCATCAACACGCGCCAGGGGTTTGACGTCATCGCCCACATCATGGCGGACGCGGCCCCCCGCGCCGTCATCGCGGAACCATCTGCAAACGCTGCCATCATCGACCACGCCAACGCCCGCGACGACCTTGCCCTGCGCCTTGCCATCGGCGCGCCCGCCCCGGGTTTCAACGACTTTGAAGCCGCGCTTTCCCGCGCCGACGGCCCCTTCACCCCCCCGCAACTGCCAGAAGGCGCGCTCGCGTTCTTGTCCTACACATCCGGCTCCACCGGCCGGCCCAAGGGCGTCCCGCTCACCCACGCCGGCCAATTGTGGTGGCTCCACACCTATCTCACCACCTGGCCGCCGGGGGAGGGGTTGCGTGCGCTGGTCGCCGTGCCGCTTTACCACAAGAACGCCATGGCCGGTGCCATCAAGCCGCGCCTCGCCTCAGGCGGGTCCGTGGTGCTGATGCCAGAATTTGCCGCCCGGCCGTTCCTCACCGCCATTGCCGATCACAAGGTGACGCACATTTCCGGCGTGCCCACGGTCTTCACGCTCCTGCTGGAGGAGACCGACCTTTTGGAAAGCCTCGACCTCTCTTCGCTTCAGCTCGCCGTTGTGGGCTCAGCGCCCGTGCACGAGGCGCTTGAGGCGGCCATGGCCGAAAAGCTCAACGTTGCCGTCCTCCAAAGCTATGGCCTCACCGAAGGGGGGCCGGTGATGCTGGGCCCGCCGCCCGATGGCCGCCCCGTCCCCCGCGGCTCGGCGGGGGCGGCATGGCCGGAAGGGGAGGTCAAACTCGTCGGCGCTGATGGGACTGAGAGCGAGCGCGCGGGCGAACTCTGGGTCAAAAACCCCGGCGTCACCCCCGGCTACTACAACCTTCCTGAGGTCAACGCCGAGCGCTTCCGCGACGGGTGGCTGCGCACCGGCGACCTTTTTGTCAAAGACGCCGACGGGTTCTTCTTCTTCCAAGGCCGCGTGGACGACATGTTTAACTGCGGCGGCGAAAACATCTATCCGCGA
Source organism: Pseudomonadota bacterium (assembly GCA_039034015.1). Classification (GTDB taxonomy): domain Bacteria; phylum Pseudomonadota; class Alphaproteobacteria; order Rhizobiales; family Amorphaceae; genus Acuticoccus. Next base: position 45,730 of record JBCCBM010000025.1, read on the forward strand.
GAGGTGGAAAACCTCATCCTCACCCATCCTGATGTGGTGGATGTGTGTGTGGTGGCGCTCCCCCACGCCACCAAGGGCGAGGCGCCGGTCGCGCTCGTGGTGGTGCGCGAGGGGAGCACAGCGACCGAGGCCACCTTGCGCGATCACACGCTCCAAAACGGGCCCGCCTACGCCCACCCGCGGCGCCTCTTGTTGGAAACCACCCCACTGCCGCTCACCGGTGCGCGCAAGGTGGACCGCAAGGCCATCAAAACCCGCCTTGCCGATCTTTATGGCGAACTTGGATAGACCCAATGCCCCACACCCGGATTTTTGACGGAACCGAGGCCGGCGGCGGCTATGCCCGCGCTGTGCGCGCCGGCGCGATGGTCTTTGTCGCCGGCACCACTTCCCTCCGCCCGGATGGAACGGCGGTGGGCGCGGACGTCTATACCCAAACCGTTGCCACCTACGACAAGATTGAGGCAGCGCTCGAAAAGGCCGGCGCGCGCCTGTCCGACGTTGTGCGCGTCACCGCCTATATCACCGATATGGCCGCCGCCGACGGCTTCATCCGCGCCCAGACCGAGCGCTTTGGCGAGACCGAGGTGCCCACCGCCGCCCTCATCGGCGGCATCGAACTCCTCATCCCCGAACTCCTCATCGAGATTGAAGCGACCGCCATCATCGACGGGGCCGCGTGATGGCCGAGCCTGCGCCCCTCACGATCGAGGCCATCAATGAGATGTTCGCAGCCTCCCCCTTCATCGCCGCGCTCTCCATGGAGGTGACCGCGCTGGACGCTGAGGCGGGCACGGTGACCGTGCGCATGCCAATGGGCGCCATCGCAGAGCGGGGGGTGGGCACCAACCAGTTTCACGGCGGCGCGCTCGCCTCGCTGGTGGATGTGGCGGGCGACTTTGCGGTCGCGCTTGCGGTGGGCGGCGCGGTCCCCACCATCGACCTTCGCGTCGATTATCTGCGCCCTGCCTTTGGCCCCCATGTGGAAGCGCGCGCGAGGGCCCGCCGCGTCGGCCGCACGGTGGGGATCGCCGATGTCGACGTGATGGGCGCCGACGGCAAGCTCGTCACCATCGGCCGCGGCTGCTACAGCGCCAAGGTCGGCTAGATGTCGTTTCCAAGAAGATTATTCAGTCTGCGCCACGGTGTTTGATCGGCGAGAGCAGAGTGAGGCCGCGTAGTGTTGTAGGCTCTGAGAAAGGGGTGCATGGCACGCGTTCTCTCGGCTGATGACACGTATGGC
>JBCCBM010000026.1:0-45048 GCA_039034015.1 Pseudomonadota bacterium
CCGTGGTCGTCATGGGCCTTTTCGGCCGCATGGTCGTGATCGTCGTGTGAGGCGTGCTCATGCTCACCGTGGTCGTCATGGGCCTTTTCGGCCGCATGGTCGTGATCGTCGTGTGAGGCGTGCTCGTGCTCACCGTGGTCGTCATGGGCCTTTTCGGCCTCATGGTCGTGATCATCGTGGGAGGCGTGCTCGCCATGGTCGTGATCATCATGATCGTCGCCATGGGCGCTGTGGTCGTGGGCCTCGAAGGTTGCCCCCTCGCGAAATTCCAGGCGAACAATGTCGGGCACCTCGAGGAGCGAGATGCGCGTGGCGTCCCCGGCAAGCGATTCAATCGACCGCGCAATCTGCGGGCTCAGCGCCTCACCGATGAAGAACACAACGTCCGCATCCTGCAGCGCGGCGGCCTCGGAGGGGCGCATGGCGTACCCGTGCGGCGAGGCGCCGGGCGGGACAACGAGCGTCGGCGTCGCAACCCCCTCCATCACCCGTGAGACCAGCGAGTGCACCGGCAAAATATCCACCGCCACCTTGGGCGCGGCAAGGGCTGGCATCGCAAAGGTCGACACGGTGACGGTGGCAAGTAGGATGGACTTCATTGCGGGCCCCTTGGCTTGTCTTGGCGCGCGCCAGGCTATAAACGCGATGTTATAATGTATCAATGCCCAACCCCGGCCGAAGAGACACTGCGCGCACTCGACGCTGCCGCCGCTCTGTGCGCCGCGCGCGGCCGCCGCTTCACCGCCAACCGGCGCAAGGCGCTGCAGCTCCTGCTTGAGGCCGGGCGCCCCTTGAGCGCGTACGAACTTCTCGAGCGGCTCACCTCGGAAGGGTTTGCCAGCCAGCCGCCGGTCGCCTACCGCGCGCTCGACTTCCTCATCGAGCAAGGCTTTGTCCATAAGCTGCGCGACCGGAAAACGTTTGTCGCCTGCCAACACCCGTCCGAAAACCACGGCGCCGGCTTTCTCATTTGCCGCGACTGCGGGCGGGTGCGAGAAGTGTGCGTCGAACCGCAGCACGGCGCCTTCGGGGCTGCGGCCCGGGAGGCCGGGTTTCGCATCGAGCGCACGGTCCTGGAAGCTGAAGGGGTCTGCGACCGGTGCTCCTAGACCCGCGCGCAACCCTTTTGCGCGGGACCGAGGTCTCCGTCACCCTCGGCGCACGCACTGTGCTCTCCAACGTCGACATTGCCATTGCCGAACGGGAGATTGTCACCGTGATCGGCCCCAACGGCTCCGGCAAATCCACCTTGCTGCGCACGCTCCTCGGGATCCTCTCGCCGCGCGAGGGCACCGTCACCCGCAAGCCAGGCCTTTCAGTGGGCTACCTGCCGCAGCGCCTTGCCCTTGACCCCACAATGCCAATGACGGTCGGCCGCTTTCTCAACTTGCCGCGCCGGGTCTCCCGCGCCGCGGGGGCCGAGGCGCTCGAGCGCGTGGGTCTCACCGGGTTTGCCGGCCGCGCGTTGACCGCGCTGTCGGGCGGAGAATTCCAACGCGCGCTCCTGGCGCGGGCGCTCATCGGCCGCCCCGCGCTCTTGATGCTGGACGAGCCGACCCAGGCGCTCGACCAAAACGGCGCCGCCGCCTTCTACCGGCTGCTCGACGCTGTGCGCGAGGACACCGGCTGCGCCGTCGTCATGGTGAGCCATGACCTTCACGTGGTGATGGCCGCCTCCGACCGCGTCGTTTGCCTTTCCAATGGCCGCGTTGCCTGTGAGGGCGCGCCGCACCACGTGGCGAGCGCCCCCGGCTACCAGGCGCTCTTTGGCGAGGGGACCGACGGCGCCCTTGCCCTTTACCGCCACCGCGACCACGCATGTTCGACGATTTCCTGACCCGCGCCGCTTTCGCCGGGGTGGGCGTTGCGCTGGCCGCGGGGCCCCTTGGCTGCTTTGTCGTGTGGCGCCGCATGGCCTATTTTGGTGACGCAACGGCCCATGCGGCGATCCTCGGCGTTGCGCTCGCACTGGCCTTCAACATCTCGCTCTTTGTGGGCGTGATGGCGGTCTCACTCGCGATGGCGGCGACCGTCTCGGCGCTGTCAGGCCGCGGCGTTGCGATGGACACGATTCTAGGCGTCCTCGCCCACTCTGCGCTGGCGGCCGGGCTCGTGGCGGTCTCGTTCCTCACCGGGGTGCGGATGGACCTTGTGGCCTACCTCTTTGGGGACATTTTGGCCGTCACCCGCACCGACCTTTTGGTCATTTATGGGGGGGCCGCGCTGGTGCTTGGCCTCTTGGCCTGGCGCTGGTCGGCGCTCCTCACCTCAACGCTCAACCCCGACCTTGCCGGCGCCAGCGGCATCCACCCGGCGCGCGAACAATTGATCCTGACGCTCGCCCTTGCCATCACCGTTGCGGTGGCGCTCAAGGTGGTGGGCGCCCTGTTGATCGCCTCCATGCTGATTATCCCGGCAGCGGCCGCGCGCCCGCTGTCTCCCTCGCCCGAGGTGATGGCGGTTGTGGCCGCGGCCCTCGGGGCAATCGCGGCGCTTGCCGGCCTTTTGGGCTCATTCCAATTCGACACGCCGACCGGGCCGACAATTGTCATCGCCGCGTCCGCATTCTTTGTTGTGTCAACCGTGGGGGGCATGGCCACGCGGATGGCAATGCGGCGTTGGCCGCGCGCATCCTAAAAATCCCCTCGCTGCCCACAGCCGATCCCCAGGCTGCGGTGGGCAGATCGTGGGCCCATGCAGAGCGGCTTGGCGAGCGCGCTGTTATAAGCTAACAGTCCGGATGAATTCTAAAGATCAGCGCCATGGGGTTTGCCAATGAGTGATACCCGTCTTCCTGTCACCGTCCTTTCCGGGTTTCTGGGCGCGGGCAAAACCACCCTGTTGAACCGCGTGTTGAACAACCGTGAGGGCCGCAAGGTCGCCGTGATCGTGAACGATATGTCGGAGGTCAATATCGACGCCGACCTCGTCCGCGCGGAAACCGAACTCTCCCGCACCGATGAGACGCTGGTGGAAATGTCGAACGGCTGCATCTGCTGCACGCTGCGCGACGACCTTTTGGCCGAAGTGCGCCGGCTGGCCCAGGAGGGGCGGTTTGATACGCTTCTCATTGAATCCACTGGGATTTCTGAGCCGCTTCCCGTCGCTGCCACCTTCGAGTTTCGCGACGAAGACGGCGAGAGCCTCTCCGACATTGCCCGGCTCGACACCATGGTCACCGTGGTCGACACGGTGAATCTCCTCCACGACTATGCCAGTCACGACTTTTTGAGCGATCGGGGCGAAACGTTGGGCGAGGAGGACGAGCGCACCCTGGTGCACCTCCTCACCGACCAGATTGAGTTTGCCGACGTCATCGTCCTCAACAAGGTGAGCGATGCCAAGCCCGGCCAGGTGGACGCCGCGCGCAAAATCGTGCGCAGCCTGAACGCTGACGCAAAGATCATCGAGACCAGCTATTCCGAGGTACCCACCGAGGCAATTTTGGACACTGGCCTCTTCGACTTTGAAAAGGCGCACCAAAACCCGATCTGGGCCAAGGAACTCTACGGATTTGCCGACCACGTGCCGGAAACCGAAGAATACGGCGTCACGTCCTACGTTTACCGCGCGCGTCGGCCCTTTCTGCCGGAAGCCATTCACACCTTGATGAACGGGCCGCTTCCCGGCGTGATCCGCGCCAAGGGCCACTTTTGGATCGCAACGCGCCCGTCCTTTGTGGCGGAGTTTTCGCTCGCGGGGACGCTGTCGTCGGTTTCGCCGCTGGGCACCTGGTGGGCGGCCGTCCCCAAAGAGCGGTGGCCCGACCATGACGCGGCCAAACAATACCTTGCCGAGCGCTGGGAAGAGCCCTGGGGCGACCGGCGGCAAGAGATCGTGTTCATCGGCGCGGGGATCGATTGGCCGGCGCTCAAGGCCCGCCTCGACGATGCGCTGATGCCCGACAATTTTGGCGACGGCGAGACGATGCCCGAAATGCCCGACCCCTTCCCCCTCTGGACGCGCCAGGCGGCGGCTTAAGGGTCCGATCCATTCGGATCGAACCCTTAAGGTTTCTTGTTTGATGGATCAGCTTATCCAAACATTTGAGTTTGTAAGCCGAGGCGTCACCCCCAGGCCAACGGGCCTCAAACGTTTGGGCCGATCCACCAGACCCAGTGCCCGCGATGTTGGGTGAAAGTACCGCCCTCGTGGGCGATCGCCGGCCAAACCCGGCACCATCCCCGTCCACCCAACCGCTCCCGGGCGTCCACGTGGTGGGCGCGGCGGCAGCGCTGGGCGCCATCCACCGGCCGGGCTGTGCCGCTGCCCTGTGGGACCGGCCGCGGGACTGTGCGTTTGCGCGGTGGATCGACGATCTTGCCCCGCAGGCACTCCCCCAAGGGCGCCTGCGGTTGCGGCCGGACGCGGTTGCGCGCGCGGTGGGCAAGCTCTGCGACGAGGCCAGCACCCCGCCCCACGCCATGCGCGACGTCTTGATCGACGACATTGCGCGCCTCGCCCGCCAGTTTGCGACGGTGATGGGCGCATCTGAACTGGCGCTGCGGCTGGAGGCGGTCTCGTCCAACGCGTGCGCAAAATTCCACATCGACGCGGTGGCGGCGCGGCTCCTGTGCACCTACCGCGGAACGGGAACCGAGCTTGCCTTCGGGCCCGATGGGGCGCCTGCGCTCACGCTGCCCACCGGCGCCGCGCTCATCCTGCGCGGCAAACTGTGGCCGACGACGCCCGCCGTCGGCCTTTTGCACCGCTCACCCCCCATCGCGGGGACGGGGGAGACTCGATTGCTCCTTGTGATCGACGTCGCCTGAGCTCGCCCCGCCATGGCAGGCTGAGGCGCACTCAACTCCGCCGTCAGAGGCTAAATGTGCGCGTTGATCCATCCTCGCGGGTGAGGATCACGGACTCAATGTTCTCCATGTAAAGGTTGATGGCCGTCAGTGTGCCGCTGGAGGTGCTGGTCGCCACCCAGTTTGCAAGCTGCGCCTCCACGGCCGCCTCGTCCCCCACCTCCGAAAGGTTGGAGAAGTTGAGCTCCACAGTGTCGCCGGTGCCGTGGGCGCCACCATCGATTTGACTGCCATCCCCCAGGGTGCCGTTGACGTTGTAGATGAAAACGTCGTTGCCGCTGCCCCCGGTCAGGGTGTCGGCGCCATCGCCGGCGGTGATGGTGTCGTTGCCCGAACCACCGTTGACGCTATCATTGCCGGCCCCGCCCGTGAGCACGTCATTGCCCGCACCGCCGCCGATGACGTCGTTGCCGTTGCCACCGTCCATTGTGTCGTTTCCGGCAAAGTCGAAGAGGGTGTCGTTGCCGTCACCACCCCGAATGGAATCGTTGCCCGACCCAATCGAATCGCCATCAGCGTCCGTGTAACCATTGGACATGGTTTCACCCGCGGCCGTGCCGTCGACGACGCCGGGCGTTGTCGCGGGGCCCGGAATGCCGATGGCCTGCAACTCCGAAGCCTCGTCCACCTGGGTCGACGAAATCCCCTGCAGCGTCACCACCTGACCGCCCGCAAACGTCAGCACCGCATCGCCAGAGCCATCGCCGTTGGTGTCGGTCACGGTCACATCGTCGGTCGTCACCTGGTTGCCGCCGAAGGTGAGCCCGGTGACGTCCAGCTGATCGGTCCCCATCTCAAAGTCCGTGATGGTCTCTTGGTCGGACCCGTTTCTGATCACGAAGGTGTCGTTGCCCGCGCCGCCCGTGACCGTATCATTGCCGGTGCCGCCGCCGACGGTGTCGTTGCCTGACCCACCGTCGATGCTGTCACTCCCGAGGCTGCCGCCGACGACATCATCGCCCGCGCCACCGTTCAGGGTGTCGTTCCCGGCGCCGCCGTCGAGGGTGTCGTTGCCGCCGCTATCGGACATCACGTCATCGTCATTTCCGCCGACGATCATGTCGTTGCCCAGGCCACCATCAATGGTGTCCGTGCCACCGCCCCCAAGGATGATATCGTCACCATTGGTGATTTGGTCACCGTCCGCGTCGGTGTAGCCGGTGGTCATGTTTTCGCTGGCGCTGGTGCCGACAACAAAACCATCGCCGGCCGCCGCAATGCCAAGACTCTCCAGCTCAGCCGCCTCATCCACCTCACTGGCCAGCACGCCCTGCAGCGTCACGCTCTCGCCGCCCGCAAAGGTGAGGATCGCGTCGCCCGTGCCGTCGCCGTTGGTGTCGGTCACGGTGACGTCCGCCGTCGTGACCGGGGCGCCGCCATGGGTGAGCCCCGACACATCCAGCTGGTCCGCCGTGACGCCGCCGACATCACTCATGTCAAAGTCGGTGATGGTGTCACTGCCAGCGCCGTCCGCAATCACGAACGTGTCGCGCCCGCTGCCGCCGGTGATCCGATCGTTGCCCGAGCCGCCGGTCACGGTGTCGTTGCCGGCGCCAAGGTCAATATCGATGCCACCGGTGGACGCGGCGGCGTTGACCACATCGTTGCCGCTGCCAAGCAACACACGCTCAAACTCGGCAAAATTGGCCGAGGCGCTGCCATTGCTGAACGAGCCCGCCTCGTCGCTTGCGTAGTTGACGGTGAGGTCCTGTGTCACCGCGCTGCCGTCCAGCGTGTCGCCGGTGGTCTCCACGGTTTCACCACCCCGCAGCTCGTCATTGCCGAAGGCGTTCTCCATCACCACACGGTCATCGCCGGAGTTCCCGTCGATGGTGTCGTCACCACCATCTCCGCGCAGCTCGTCATTGCCGTCCCCGCCCGAAATCACGTCGTTCAAGGCGCCGCCGCTCAACGTGTCGTTCCCGGCGTCACCGTCGAGGGTGTCGTTGGCCGCGCCGCCAACGATGCTGTCATTGCCAGCACCGGCGTCCACGTCGAGACCCGCTGCGTCGGCGGTGCCGTCAAGCGTGTCGTTGTTGTCCGACAAGACCAACGCCTCGATCTCAGAGAAGGCCCCCGTGTCGCCATCGGAGTCGGAATAGGTGCCTGCGCCATTCCCGGTGAAGGTGAAGTTGGTGGCATCGTTGATCGCCCGCGCGTCGATCACATCGCGGTCGGTGCCCCCCTCGCCGCCGATGATGGTGTCATTGCCCGCGCCGATGCCGAACGTGTCAGACCCGTCGCCGCCGCGCAGGGTGTTGTCCCCGCCAGACGCCACGAACACATCATCCCCGGTCCCGCCGTCGATGCTGTCTGAACCGAAATTGCCATCGATCGTGTCGTCGCCGGCGCCCCCTTCGATGGTGTCTGCAAAACCGCTCCCGTGAATGGAATCGGAGCCGTTGGTGATCTGGTCACCGTCCGCATCGGTGTAGCCAACGGTCATGTTTTGCGCGCTGCCTGCGCCCTGAACGACCCCGTTGCCAGCAGACGCAATGCCGATCGATTGCAGCTCGGCCGCCTCATCCACTTCGCTCGCAAGCACGCCCTGGAGCGTCACGCTCTCCCCGCCCGCAAAGGTGAGGATCGCATCGCCCGTGCCGTCCCCGTTCGTGTCGGTGACGGTGACGTCCGCCGTCGTCACCGGCACGCCAGCATTGGTGAGGGCGGAAACGTCCAGCTGGTCAACGGTGGTGCCGTCGCCCGAGTCGGTCATGTCAAAATCGGTGACAACGTCATTGCCCGCGCCGTTTGCGAGCACGATCGTGTCGCGCCCGGTGCCGCCGCTGATGGTGTCGTTCCCGCTGCCCGCTGCAATGGTGTCTTCGCCGGCGCCGGCGTCGATGAAATCGGCGCCGTTGGTGATCCCATCGCCATTCCCATCGAGATAGCCAACGCCCATGGCCTCGCCGGTCGCCGCGCCGTCCACAACACCGTCCGGCCCGCCAATCAGCTGCTCAATGCCGGTGAAATTCACGGTGACGGTGTCGCCGTTGTCATCCTCATAGGTGAAGGTGCCCGAGAAGGAGCCCGTGCCATCGTCCACGGGCGCGGCGGCCCAGGTGACGTTGGTGAGCCCCGTCACATCAAGGATGTCGCCGGCGTTGCCGTTTTCGAGGCCCGCGGCCGCGCCCTCCGTCGCGTCGGAGCCGCCGTTGATGGTGATGGTGCCCGCGCCCTCGGTCTGTGACGGATCGAGGATGAAGGCGTCATCGCCCGCGCCGCCGTTTGCGGTGTCGCCCACGGCAACGGTGATGTTGTCATCGCCGTCGCCCGCGTTGACGAGATCGGCCCCCGCGCCGCCGGTCAGCGTGTTGGCGCCCGTGCCACCGTTGATGGTGTCATTGCCCGCGCCGCCATCCACCGTGCCGGTGGTCGCCAACGTGATCTGGTCGTTGCCTTCACCCAGCGAGGCGGAGCCCAGGGTGCCACTCACCGTGATCGCGTCGCCGCCACCATCGGGGTCGGTGTCCATGGTGATGGTGCCGACATTGTTGAACGACAACGTGTTGCTGCCGCCATCATCGTTGAACGTTCCGACCGTGCCGGTGGCGACGAGGGTGTCGTCGCCGCGGCCGAGGTTCACGGCGTTGGCGCTCACGATGGTGATGTCGTCGGCGCCGTTGTAGCCGCCATGCAGGGTGTCGATGAATGTGGTGGCAATGAGGGTGTCGTCCCCTTCGCCAAGGTTGACCCGCTCCACCGCCTGGGTGGTGGTGAGTGTCACCGCATCATTGTTCACCCCGGCGTCGATGATGCGCACGCTCGCGGTGTCCTCAACGAGGATTTCGTCATTGCCCCAACCGGCATCGAGGCTGTCCACCGCGGCGCCCCCTTGCACGGTCACATCGTCGTGGCGGCCGCCAAGGTTCATCGTGCCGACCGTTGCCCCGTCGCGCACCACGATGTCGTCGTCCCCGTCCAACGCGTTCAGCGTGCCAAGGTTGGCGCCCTCGTCGATCTCAACAGCGGTGTTCTCGTCTGCCAGATCGATCTGCGTGACGTTGGCGCCGTTGGTGACGAGCACGTCGTTTTCGCCCGCGTTCAAGGCGCGGCCAGGCCCATCCTCCTTGAAGATGGTGCGGCCGGTCTGCGACCCGTCAAAGCGGTAATTGGTGACGACGCCCTCAAGGTTGACCACCTCCACGCGCTCAATGGAAGAAAGATCCATGTTGAGGCCGTTGAGGCGCGTGGGGAGATCGCCGCGATAATCGAGGGCGTCAAGCTCGGCAATCAGGGCGTCAAGCTGCGGCTGGGTGATGCCGCCATTGTCGGCCCGCACCACCAGGCGGTCTTGGTCGGCGCCGCCGTCCACGGTTGTGGCCGCGCCCGTTGCCGTTGCAAAGTCGTAGATAAATGTGTCGCGCCCCGCCCCGCCTTCTGCGGTGCCACCTGCGTCCAGCTGGAGCGTGTCCGCCCCCAAGCCGCCGATGACGTTGGCTGCGCCTGCCGTCGCGCGGAACGTGTCATCATCGGCGCCAAGGTCCACGGTGCCGGTGCTGCTCCCCACGATGACGCCATCGTCCCCCGCGCCGGTGGTGATGGTGCCGACCGCGCCGGAAAGGACCACAACGTCCCCCCCATCGCCCAGCGACATGGTGCCAGCCTCCCGGGCGAAGACGGCATCCTCCCCCGCACCGCCGGTCACAGCGTCGACCCGGCCGTTGACGCTCAGAGTGTTGGTGCCATCGCCCAGGGTTGCAGTGCCAAGGTGCCCACCAAAGGCAGCGTCAGAGGCATTGGCGCCGTCGATGTAGGCCGCCGTGTCACCACCCGCGGCCGCGTTCACGGTGTCGTTGCCGGCCCCGGTGGAGAGCGTCGTGATCTCGGCCCCGTTGGTGACGAGGACGCCATCGTTGCCGGCCGTGCCGTTCACCGTGCTGGCGTTGGCGGTGACGGTTTGGGTCGGCGCGGCGCGCACGGCGTTGCCAAAATCATAGGTCAGCGTTTGACCGGCCACCGTCACTTCGATGGTGTCGGTCCGGTCCATGTTGGCCGAGATGGCCGACAGGCCGAGGGGGGCACGCATGGCGCGCTCGGCCGCGTCCAGCTCGGCGATCAGCGCGTCGAACGCCACCTGATCGGCGCTCACCGCGTCCGGCGCTGAGGCCGCGCCCTGGTTGAAGGTGAAGCTGGCGTCGATGACCTTGTCGCCGGCCGCGCCATCCTCGGTGAAGGCCTCGGCGCGGATGGTCAGCGGCCCGCCCGGCAAGGCGGCGCCGGCAATATCGGTCCCGGCGGCGCCAAAGCTGAACGCGGCCGGCGAATTGTCGACCGTCGTCGCCCCGTTGATGGTGAAGCGCACCGATTGCGCGCCAAGCGCCGGATCGGCAATCTCGGCCTCAATGGCATAGTTGCCGCCCGAAAGACCCGCCGGATCAAGGTCGCCGCCCACCGACAGGCGCTGGACCCGCTCGTCGGTGTCCGCATCCACCAGCCACAGCGTCAACGCGTTTTGGCGAAGGTTGAGGGTGCTGGCGTCAATGCTGACGGTGCCGCCGGTGTTGACGCCTGACAGCACGTTGTCGCCCGCCGGGTTGTCCACGCCGAAGGTGAACGTGTCGGCCCCGGCGGGAACGGTGGCGGGGGTGATGGGGTCGTAAATGTCGCTGGTGCCGCGCACGGGGGCGGGTTCGGGCGGGCGCGCCGTGTCGTCGGCGGGCGCTTCGGCCTCCACGGGCGAACGCTCGATCGACACCGGCGTGAAGCTGTGGCCAAAGAGGTGAAGCACGTTCCGCTGGATGGTGAGGCCAATGTCGATGGCATCGGCCATGAAATCGTAGCGCTCCTCCAGGGAGGCCAACTTTTTCTCCGCCGCCTCCGCCGCGCGGGACTGGAAGGTGGCTTCAAGGCCATCTTTGATCTCAGCAACATCCAGCAAATACTGCTCTTGGTTGCTGAGCCTTTGCTCAAGCCGCACGCCCTTTTGCGCTGCGGCCTCAAGCTCACCAACGGCGTTGTCGATCTGTGCAATGGCAGCGTTGAGGTCCACCCAGCCGTTGGTGCCATCGGTGCCCACAAGGTCGTGGGCGCTCACCTCGGTGAGGGCAGCACCGGTGGCCACCGCGCGGGACAAGATGCCGGCATCGCCATAAAGCGCCATGTCGGGCGTCGACAGGGTGATGGTGGAAAGCCCGATCGAGCCGTCGGCCTTTTTCGCGTAGGCGGAGACGAAGGTGCGGTCGTTGCTGCCGCCGGACGCCAAGAAGTTTGCGTTCTGGGCGGACTGGCCGTCGGGCCGCAGCGGCAGGTTTTGGGGCGATGCGCTGAGCGCCTCGGCAGACGCGCTGAAGGCGGCCGTCTGGAACGCGTTGAGGGCGGTGTTGACCCGCGCCACATCGTTGCCGCCGGTGCGAATGGCGTCGAGACTGTCGCGAAGGTCGGTGAGGGCGGCAGCGTTTGCGCGCAGGGCCGACACGGCGCTCGTCATCCCCCGCGTGCCGTGGCCCACAAGGGTGTCGGTGGTGCGAAATGCGGCGGCATCGCTGCGTTCAAGGGCCGCGACCGTCGCGCTTTGCCGGCTTTCGGAAAGGCGGGCCAAGCTCCCTGTCTGAAGCGCCGTCCCCGTGGCGAGTGCGTCTTTGCGCACGTTGCTCAGCTGCTGGGAGTGCGCCATCAGCGATTGGAACGACAACATCGGAAAAACCCTCGTCATTGGGTTGGCGAACCGCGTAGGGGGTTCTGGGCCAAGGGTCCGCATGACCCGCTGCACGGAAAGTGAACGGCGAAGGCTGCCCGCAGTGTCATGCACCGGGCGCACAATCGGCTATGCGCGCGCAAGCGCACCCGATGGGGAACAGGCAAGGTGATGCCAAACCGCGCGGGGTGGGGCGGCCGTTTTCGCGCCCGAATGAGAGGTCGCGAGGGCTGCGGGGCGGTTAGGTCTCGGACGCGGGCCGTTCGACGGGGCCGCCGGCCTTCTCCCAGTCAGAGAAGCCGTCTTTCAGGTGGGCCGCGGCAAAGCCCATGTCTTTCAGCGTTGCCACCGTAAGCGCGGAGCGCCAGCCGGACGCGCAGTGAAAGATGAAGCGCTTGTCCTCGCCAAAGATCGGCTTGTGATAGGGGCTTTCGGGGTCGACCCAAAACTCGATCATCCCGCGGGGGGCGTGAAAGCTGCCGGGGATGAAGCCTTGGCGCTGCCGCTCGCGAATATCGCGGATGTCGACAATCACCACGTTGGGGTCATCGTGGAGGGCGAGAAGGTCGGCGGTGTCGACCTCTTCGATCCGCGCGCGGCTTTCGCGCACGAGATCGGCCGCAGACCGTTTCAGCGAAGCCATGGCCCTCACCCCGCGTTGTACGCCGATGGGCATGTTGACCGCCAAACCGACCGCGTGCAACCTCCGCCCCGCTGGAACGCCGAGGAGCGGGGACGGATGGCGCACGCGGCCGCGATTTCACTGTGGGATCGAACGGCGGTGGAGCCCCAGGCCCACAGCGATGCGATGCCGGATGGGCCGGTGGATGTCGCCATTGTGGGCGGCGGCTTCACGGGGCTTTCCACCGCGCTGCACGCGGCCGAGGCCGGCCTTTCGGCCCATGTTTTGGAGGCGAACGGGCTTGGTTTTGGCGGGTCAGGCCGCAACTTTGGCCTTGTGAATGCGGGCGTCTGGCTGCCGCCCAGCAAGGTGCGCCGCGTCCTTGGCGAGCCCCAGGGCGCGCGCTTTCTGGCCCGGTTCGGTGACGGGCCAAAAACGGTGTTCGACCTTATCGAGCGCCACCAGATCCGCTGCGATGCCACCCGCACCGGGACAATCCACGCCGCCCACGCCCGCTCCGGCCTCAAGGACCTTGAAGACCGGCACCGCGAGTGGGCCAAGATGGGCGCGCCCGTCACCCTTTTGGACCGCGAGGCGATGGCCGCCCACACCGGGACCGCCGCCTTTTGCGGCGGCCTTTTGGATGGCCGGGCCGGCACCATCAACCCCATGGCCTATGTGCGCGGGCTTGCCCGGGCCGCGCGCGGGGCGGGCGCCCGCATCACGCTCGGCACGCGTGCGACCGCGCTTCACCAAGGGCAAAAGCTATGGCGCGTCATGACCGAGGCGGGGGAGGTCGCCGCCCGCGCCGTCGTTCTGGGCACGAACGCCTACACCGACGACCTTTGGCCCGGCCTGTCAAAAGTCTTCACCACGATCCACTACTTTCAGCTCGCCACGGAGCCCTTGGGGGAGGCGGCCAAGACCGTTCTCCCCGGCGGGCAAGGGCTGTGGGACACGGCGCCGGTGATGCGCTCCGTGCGGCGCGATCGCGAGGGCCGGCTCATCATCGGCTCCATGGGGCGCATTGTCGGCGGTCTGTCGCACCGGTTTGCAAGACGGCAGGTGGCGCGGCTCTTCCCGCAGCTGGGGCCGGTCACCTTCACCGATGCGTGGCACGGCAAGATCGCGATGACCGCCGATCACATGCCCCGCATCCATGAGCTGGCGCCCGGCCTGTGGACCCCCATCGGCTACAACGGGCGCGGGATCACCACCGGCACACTCTTTGGCCAAGCGATCGCAGGGCTCTTGACCGGCGCGGAGCCGACAACCCTGCCGCTCCCGGTCACGACAATGGCCCGCGCCCGGGGCGCCCGGTTGGTGGCAAGCGCCCTCGACCTTTCGTTTTTGGCCACACAAGCCGTTCGGAGCGTGCGTTGAGCGGGGTGCGCGCCGGCGTCGACATTGGCGGCACATTCACCGATGTCGCCCTAATGGGGCCGGGCGTCTTTGCCACCGCAAAGGTGCTGACCGACCATGGCGCGCCGGAGGCCGCCATTGTGCGCGCCATCACCATCGCGTGCGAGCGGGGCGGCGTTGACCCCGGCGACCTCCATCAAATTGTCCACGGGACAACGCTGGTGACGAATGCGCTCATCGAGCGGCGGGGCGCGAAGACGGCCTTCATCACGACAGAAGGCTTTCGCGACGTTATCGAGATGCGGTCCGAAAACCGGTTCGAGCAGTACGATCTCAACCTCCAACTGCCAACGCCGCTGGTGGCGCGGGCCGACCGGTTTGTGGCGGCCGAGCGGGTGGATGCGGACGGCAACGTGCTTGCCCCGCTCGAGGCGCCCGATGTGGCGCGGTTGGTGGATAAGGTGGCGGCCGGCCTCTATGCGTCGGTGGCGGTCGGCTTCCTGCACGCCTACGCCAACGACCGCCACGAGCGCATGATGGGCGACGCGCTCACCGCCGCGTTGCCGGGAATTTCGGTGTCGCTGTCGTCCGTGGTGTCGCGCCAGGTGCGGGAGCTGCCGCGGTTCAACACCGTGATTGCCAACGCCTATGTGCGCCCGCAGGTGGCCGCGTATTTGGGGCGGCTCACCGATGCGCTGCGGGCCGCGGGCGTTTGTGGCGCGGTTTATATGCTGCACTCCGGCGGCGGGCTCATGCATCTGGAGACGGCCAAGGAGCAGCCGGTCAAACTGTTGGAATCGGGGCCCGCGGGGGGCGCCATCTTTGCCGCCGGCTTTGCCCGCGCCCACGGCATCGACAAGGCGCTCAGCTTCGACATGGGCGGCACCACCGCAAAGATCTGCTTGGTGGAGGACGGCGCGCCCAAGACCGCCACCACCTTTGAGGTCGCCCGCAGCTACCGCTTCAAAAAAGGCTCAGGCATGACCGTCTCAACGCCGGTGGTGGAGATGGTGGAGATCGGCGCCGGTGGCGGCTCAATCGCGAGCGTTGATGCCATGGGGCGCATTGCGGTCGGCCCCCGTTCGGCGGGCTCAGAACCTGGCCCCGCGTCCTACCAGCGGGGCGGGACGGCGCCAACCGTGACTGACGCCAACCTCATCCTCGGCCGGCTTGATGCGGAAGGATTTGCCGGCGGCGCAATCCCCCTCTCGCCGGCGCTCGCAGAGGCGGCTGTGGCGGAAGGCGTTGCGCTGCCCCTCGGGCTTGAAGCGGCGGACGCGGCCTTCGGCATCACCGAGATGGTGGACGAAAACATGGGGAACGCCGCCAGGGTGCACGCCATCGAGAACGGGCGCGACATTGAGCATTTTACCATGGTCGCCTTTGGCGGCGGCGCGCCGCTCCACGCGTGCCGGCTGTGCGAAAAGCTGGGGCTCGCGCGCCTCATCATCCCGCCGAGCGCGGGGGTGGGCTCGGCCATCGGCTTCCTGCGCGCGCCCTTCACCTTTGAGGCAACGCGCGGCCTTTTCCAGCGCCTTGAAACCCTCGATGTCCCGGTTGTGAACGCGGCCCTTGCCGAGCTGGAGGCGGAGGCGAGCGCGTTTGTGCGCGCAGGCGCCGGGGAAGCAACGCTCCACACCGCGCTTGTCGCCTTCATGCGCTATGCGGGGCAGGGGTGGGAGATCCCGGTGCCGCTTGCCGCGACCCGCCTTGCGCCCGGCGATGGGGCACATCTCCGGCACGCGTTTGAGATGGCCTACAGGACGCTCTTTGGCCGCATCATCGACGATTTGGCGGTGGAGGTGACGAACTGGTCGGTCACGGTCTCCACCGCGCGGCCGGCTGTCACCCCAATCACCGTTATCGAGGAGGGCGCGCCCGCCCCGGCCGCTCGCACCCGCGCGTTTTTTGACGCAGCGCTGCGCAAGACGGTGAAGGCGGCGGAGGTGCCGCGCGAAGCGCTCGGGGCAGGGCAACAGATCGAGGGGCCCGCCATCATTGTGGAGGACGAGACCACGACCATCGTCACCTCCGCGTTTCGTGCGGTGGGGCAGGCGGACGGGTCGATCCTCCTGGTGCGAAAGGGGCGCGGATGAGCGCGGAGGCCATCGACTATCCGATCATGTGGAACCGGCTGATTGCGGTGGTGGAAGAGCAGGCGACCACGCTGGTGCGCACCGCGTTTTCCACCTCCGTGCGCGAGGCGGGTGACCTTTCGGCCGGCCTCTTTGACCGTGAGGCGCGCATGATGGCCCAGGCCGTCACCGGGACGCCCGGCCACGTGAATGCGATGGCCGAAAGCGTCGGCCACTTTGCCCGGGCGATCGGCGGGCAAAACATCTTCGAGGGCGATGTTTACATCACCAACGACCCGTGGCTTGGCACCGGCCACCTCCACGACATCACCATGGTGACGCCCGTCTTCCGCGCCGGACGCCACATCGGCTATTTTGCGTGCACGGCCCATGTGGTGGACGTCGGCGGCCGCGGGTTCGGGCCCGACGCCAGCGAGGTGTATGAGGAGGGTCTCCTCATCCCCATTGCAAAATTTGCCGAGCGGGGGGTGGTGAACCCGCTTCTTTTGGCGATTGTGCGCGCCAACGTGCGAACGCCCGACCAGACGGTGGGGGACATGTTTTCCCTCGCCGCCTGCAACGAGGCCGGCAACCGCCGCCTGCAAGCCATGCTCGACGAGTTCGCGCTCGACGATCTTGAGGGCCTTTCGGCCTTCATCATCGAGGGGAGCCGGCGGGCGACCCACGCCGCCATCGCCAAGGTGCCGGACGGTGTGTTTGACAACACCATGCAGGTGGATGGCTATGACGCGCCGGTCACCCTTGCCGTTCGCCTCACCGTTTCGGGCGACCGGCTGTCGGCCGATTTTGCCGGCACATCGGCGATGTCCGCGCGGGGCGTGAACGTGCCGGAGGTCTATACGCGGGCCTACGCGTGCTACGGCCTCAAGTGCGCCATCGCGCCTGAGGTGCCCAACAATTTTGGCTCGCTAGAACCCTTTCAGATCACCGCGCCGCTGGGTTCGATCCTGGCCGCACGACGGCCGGCGCCGGTCTCGGTGCGCCACGTGATTGGCCATCTGGTGCCCGACGTGGTGCTGGGTGCGCTCCACCAGGCGATGCCCGGCACCGTGCCGGCGGAGGGGGCGTCCGCGCTCTGGAACATCCAGATTTCGGCGCGCGCGTGCGAGCCGGCGAGTGGGCTGCCAAGCCGCGAAGTCTTGATGTTCAACTCCGGTGGCACGGGCGCGCGGCCGGGGCTCGACGGGCTTTCGGCAACCGCCTTTCCCTCCGGCGTCTCAACCATGAGCGTCGAAGCGACCGAGCAGGTGGGGCCCATTGTGGTGTGGCGCAAAGAGCTTCGCGAGGGGTCGGGCGGGGCGGGGCGCACCCGCGGCGGGCTTGGCCAGGTGATCGAGATTGAGCCCCGGGCGGGCTACGACCTTTTTGTGAACGCGATGTTCGACCGGGTCGACAACCCCGCCCGCGGGCGCGATGGCGGCCATTCTGGGGCGGCCGGCAGGGTTGCGCTCGCCGATGGCACGCCCCTTCGCACAAAGGGTCGCCAGCGTGTGCCAGCCGGCGCGCGCCTTCGCCTGGCGCTCCCCGGTGGCGGCGGCATGGGTGACCCGCGCGAGCGGGACCGCGCCGCCGTTGCCGCCGACCTTGCCTCAGGCGCAATCTCGCCGGAGACCGCCCGCACGATTTACGGTTGGGAGGACGACTGACCGCCGCGCTTTCGTGACGGCGTTACCCGCTTGAAGTCACGAAATTACGCCAGGATTTCAAGTGTGTGATGTCCTGCGCGCCCGCTTCGGCCACCGCCTCGCATAAAAAGCCTTTTGCGGCGCTGCCGTCTTCCAGCGCGACCGTGCCAATGCCAAGCGGCGCGGGGATCCCGGCCAAAAAACTCCCCACGTGGGCAAGCGGCAGGGCCCAGACCTCGACAGCGACCGACCCGCCCCCTTCAGCAACACGGATGAGCCCAGGCCGGGCCGGGGGCCCGCCCGGGAGCGCCAGAAGGCGATAGGCCGGCGCGGTGGTGGTCGCCTGCAAGAGCCGGCCGCCGCGCTCGGTGAGCTGACCGTTGAGGGGGAGGCCCGACATGTGCGCCCCGCAGACCACGAGCGCCATTTCGCCCGGCCCGAGGGCGGGCGCGGGCGGGTTGCCAGCCATTGCCGCCGCGATCCCGGCAAGGCGGCTGTCCTCCCCTTTGCGGGCAATGAGGGTGACGTGCGTCCCCGCGAAGGGGACGGCAAGGGCGCAAAGGTCGAGAAGGTTGACGAAGTTGGTGTAGGTGCCGAGCCGGTTGTTGGCGCCGATGGGGTCGGCCTCGATCTCTTCAAGGGTGCAAGGCGCCGGGATGGTTGGCACCATCAGCGCGTCAACGCTGTCGATGATCGGAGCGACGGCGCGCGCAAGCGTCTTGAGGCGGTCGTGGTCGCGGACGGCGTCCACCGCGCTCATGGTTGCGGCCTTTTCCACCACCTGCCGCGTCACGGGGTGCACGGCGTCCGGCATGGTGAGGAAGGGCTCGATCACCGCAAGGCGCTCGGCCAAGGGCGCGCCAGCATAAAGCAGCGCGGCGATTTCGGCGAAGGGCGCGAAATCGAAGGGGGCCGTTTTTGCGCCGGTGGCGGTGATGGCTTGCGCGAATGCGCCGGCGCCCGATGGCCCGCCGTGGATGGCAACCGTGTCGGCCTGCGGCACGCCGAGCGTGAGGCCCTCCGGCGCAGTGGGCGGCGGGATGGGGATGGGGCGCGAATAGGGGTCCGCATCGTCGAACGCTGCAGCAAGGGCCAGGATGTGGTGCGCGTCTTCGATGGTGTTTGCGAAGATGGACACCGCGTCCAGCGTGCGGCAGGCCGGCACGACACCGGTTGTGGAAAGGGCGCCGAGGGTGGGCTTTAGGCCCACAATGCCGTTGAGCGCGGCGGGCACGCGGCCAGAGCCCGCCGTGTCCGTCCCCAGCGAAAACGGGACGATGCCCGCCCCCACCGCAACGGCCGAGCCTGCCGACGAGCCGCCTGGCACCAGGCGATCGTCCACCGCGTTGCGTGGGACGGGGAAGGGCGTGCGCGTGCCATTGAGGCCGGTGGCGAACTGGTCAAGGTTCGTTTTGCCGATCACGATGGCGCCGGCCGCTTTCAGCCGCGCCACCACCACCGCGTCCTCATCGGGGGTGTAGGTGAGCGCGGGGCAGGCGGCCGTTGTGGGCATGCCGGCGACATCAATGTTGTCCTTCACCGCGAAGGGGATGCCGGCCAGCGGCAGCGCGGGGTCGGCGGCGTCTGCCGCGGCCATCGCCTCGCTCTTGTCGGCGAGGTGCAGGAAGATGCCGGGGTCGTCGCGCGCAGCGAGGCGGCGGTAGGCCTCGGCGATGATGGCGCTGGGGCGGGTGCCGCTCGCCCGGGCAGCGGCAAGGGCGGGGAGGGTGAAGGCAAGGTCGCGCATGGGGTCTATCCGGAAGGCGTCGCGGTGCGCACGGGCGGTTGGGGCGCCGCTGCGATGAGCTCGGCGGTGTAAGGGTCGCTGGGGGCAGCCATGACGGCCTCCGCCGCGCCGGTTTCCACAATCGCGCCGGCGCGCATCACCACCACCCGGTCGCACAGAAGGCGCACCACGTTGAGATCGTGGCTGACGAAGAGGTAGCTCATGGAAAGTCTGGCCCGAAGATCCACCAAAAGGTTGAGGACGACGGCTTGGATGGAGACATCGAGCGCGGCCGTCGGCTCATCAAGCACCAGGAATTTTGGCTCAAGCGCGATGGCCCTTGCGATCCCAACGCGCGCTTTTTGGCCGCCAGACAGCTGGTGGGGGAAACGGTCCAAAAGGTGCCGCGGGAGGCCCACAAGGTCGGAAAGCTCGGCGACACGGTCTTTTCGCGCACGGGCGGAGAGTTTTGTGAGTTGGCGCAGCGGCTCATCCATCGCGCGGCCGGCGGTGTGGCGCGGATTGAGGCTGTCGGTGGCGTCCTGAAAGACCATCTGGAGGTCGCGCCGCCGCGGGTCCCGCGCAAACGCCTTTGCGGGGGTTGCGGCAAGGTCGTCCCCATCAAAGAGAAGTTTGCCGGATGTGGGGTCCAAAAGCCGCACGATCATGGCCGACGTGGTGGACTTTCCGCAGCCGGATTCGCCCACAAGGCCCACCGTTTCGCCGCGGTTGACGGCGAAGGAGATGCCGCGGACGGCGGTGACCGGCCCCGCCTTTCCGGCAAAGGTTTTGACAAGGTTTTGCACTTTGAGGAGCGGCGTGTCGGCCGGTGTGTGCGCGGGTTCCGGCGTGCGCGCCTCGGCGGGGAGGAGGGCGCGCACGTTGGCGCCCTCGCGCGGCGTCGCATCCACCAGACGCCGCGTATAGGGCTCTGTGGGGGCCGCAAACAGCGCCGCTGAGGCGCCGGTTTCGACCACCTCGCCGTCCTTCATGACCGCGATGCGTGAGCAGTATTGCGCGGCAAGGCCAAGGTCGTGGGTGATGAGGATCGCGCTCATCCCCCGCTCGGCGATGAGGGCAGTCACAAGCTCCATCACCGCCTTTTGGGTGGTGATGTCGAGGCCTGTTGTGGGTTCGTCCGCGATCAGGAGTTTTGGGTCGCACGCCAGCGCCAGCGCGATCACGATGCGCTGGCACATGCCACCCGAGAGCTCAAACGGGTAGGCGTGGTAGCGCGCGGCGGCATCGGCAATCTTGACCGCCTCCAGCGCCTCGATCGCCTTTTGCCGGGCGTTTCCCCGTGTGGCGCGCACATGGCGGCGCAGCACATCCTCGATTTGCTTGCCGACGGGGCGGATGGGGTTGAGCGCCGCGCGGGGGTTTTGAAAAATCATCGAGATTTCGCGCCCGCGCACGTCGGCCATCTGGCGCGCGGTGGCGTTTTTGAGGTCGATGCCCTCGTACGTCATGCCGGCGGCGCGGATCGTGCCGCCGGCGTCCAAGATGCGCATTAGCGCGTAGGACGTGACGGATTTGCCGGACCCTGATTCGCCCACAATGCCGAGCGTTTCGCCCTTTGCGAGGGAAAGGTCGATGCCGCGCACGGCCGGCACGAGGCCGCGGCGGGTTTTGAAGTCGACGTGGAGGTCTTTGACGGCAAGCATCAGGTGCGCTTTCGCGGGTCGACAATGTCGCGAAGGCCATCGCCAAGGAGGTTGAAGGCAAAGACCGCGAACATGAGCGTGGCGCCGGGGAAGAGCGCCAGCCACCATTCGCCCGACACGATGAAGTTGGCGCCCTCGGCCACCATGATCCCCCATTCAGGCGTTGGCGGGCGCACGCCAAGGCCGATGAACGAGAGGCCGGCCGCATTCAAGATCGCCCAGCCAAGGTTGAGCGAGACCTGGACCATCATGGGCGGCAATGCGTTGGGCACGATGTGCATGGCAAGCACGCGAAGGTCAGAATTGCCGGAGAGTTTTGCGGCCTGGGCAAAGCCTGCGTTGCGGCGAATGTTGACTTCGGCGCGCACCAGGCGGGCGTAGAACGGCAGGTTGATGATGGCGGTGGCGTAGATGATGTTTTCGATCGTGTTGCCGAGCGCTGCCACAATCCCCATCGCGAGCACAAAGAGGGGGAAGGCCATGATGGTGTCCATCACCCGCGAGAGGGCCGCATCGACAAACCCGCCAAAGTAGCCCGCAATAGCGCCCAACATCGCGCCGACCACAAAGGAGAGCAGGACCGCAAGCACCGAAATCGTGAGGTCGAGCCGGGTGGCGACCACCACGCGGGAGAAGACATCGCGGCCCAAATTGTCGGTGCCGAACCAGTGGTCGGCGGACGGGGGCTCCAGCGCGCGGGCCGCATTGGACGCGAGAGGGTCGTAGGGGACGATCGAGGGGCCGAAGATCCCGAGGAACACCAGGAACGCGCACATGGAAAAGGCGAGCAGCGTGACCGGGTTGTCCTTCAGGACATAGAGGATGTGGCCAAGGGTGGTGTCGGTCCTCATCCGTCGAACCCGATGCGCGGGTCGATGACGGCGTAAAGAAGATCGATGATGAGGTTGAGCGTCACAAAGAGGAGCGCCATGGCGAGCACAAAGCCCTGGACGGCGGCATAGTCGGACGCCACCAGCGCCTCCACCGCGTAGGAGCCGATGCCAGGCCACGCGAACACTTTTTCAACAAGCACATTGGCGCCGAGCGAGAAGGAAAACACCATGCCGAGCGTCGTCACGACGGGCAGGAGCGCGTTGCGCAGCGCGTAGCGGAAGAGGATCGTGCGGCTGGAGAGGCCTGCGGCGCGCGCGGTGCGGATGAAGTCGGACGAGAGGGCCGAGAGCATGGCGGCCCGGGTCATCCGCGCAATGGGCGCCATGGTGAAGAGCGCGAGGGTGATGGCGGGGAGCGTCAATTGGCGGAGCGCTGCGAAAAACACCTCCCAATCGCCGATCAGCGCGCTGTCGATGAGGAGGAAGCCTGTGACGCGGGGCGGTTCAAGATACAAAAAGTCGAGCCGGCCGAGGGGGGAGGGCGCCCAGCCGAGGAGGTAGTAAAAGACGAAAACGAGGACGATGCCGGTGAAGAAGGTGGGCATCGAGACCCCCGCGGTGACGAGGACGCGGCAAAGGTGATCCACCCAAGAGCCCGGCCGCGTTGCCGCCAGCACCCCGAGGGGGATCGCGACAAGGCACGCGAGGAGGAGGCCACAGAGTGTGAGTTCCAGCGAGGCGGGGAGGCGCCGCGCAAGGTCGTCCAGCACCGGCTGGCCGGAGGTGAGTGATGTGCCAAGGTCTCCGGCAAGAAGATCTTGCACGTAGTAGACGAATTGCACGGGGAGCGGCTGGTCGAGCCCGAGCGCGACGCGGATTTCTTGGATCGAGGCGTCGGTGGCGGCGGGCCCGGCGATGTAGACCGCAGGGTCACCGGGGAGCGCGCGGGTGAGCAGAAACGAGATCACCACCACCCCGATCACCACCGGCAGTGTTTGCAAAAGGCGCAGGCCAACCGTCCGCGCGCGACTTTTCAACATGGATGGACCAAAGCGGTGCCCCCGGAGCGTGATCGTCGGTGAGCCCGACGTTCGTTTGCGAACTTCGGATTCTTCCAATGGCCAACACCCGCAAGCGGGTGTTGGGCAGCCCGCCGGAGGCACCCGATGGTCACGACAGTTTAAACGGCCGAGCGTCAAGAACGCGGTGGAACCAATACTGGTACCCTTCGGCCCCATTCACCGCCGTGTTGAGTGCCGGTTGCCAAAGCTGAATGCGCGGAATGTCTTCAAAGGCAATCTCGATCATCCGCTTAACATTCGGCTCCCATTTTGGATCCGTTGTGGGGATGAAGAGTGTTTCGTCGACGAGGGTCTCCATCTCTTCATTGCGATAGTTGGACGCGTTGAAGAGATGCCCATCTTTAAAGGCCCAGAAGAAGAAGTAGTCGGGGTAGTTGAGCCACCCGCCGAAGGACGCAAGGCTGAGCGGCAACCGCTTTTCAACAAGCTGCGCCGTCCGCCAATTCGCCCCAGGCACTTTTTCCAGTGTCACGTTGATGCCAAGCGCTGCAAGGTTTTCGGCGATCAAAAGGGCTGCGGGCTCCATCCAGTCGGCCTGGCCGAGGCTGATGTGGAAGGGAACGTCGAAGCCGCCAGCAAATCCTGATTTCGCCAGGTGCTCCTTCGCCAAATCAAGGTCGGTGGCGTAGGGCGAGGGTTGGGGCCACTGGGTGCTTGTCACCGCGGAGGGGCCGCCGAACATGGGGTTGCCACGGCCATAGGCGGAGGTCTGAAAAACCTCCTCGTAGGGGATGGCGTAGGCGACGGCGCGGCGCACGTCTGGGTCGGCAAAAGGCTCAAAGGTGCGGTTGAGCGCGACGGAGTAGAGCGCGTTCTCAACCGGCGTTGAATACACCGTCACATTCGGGTTGTCGGCAAGTTCCAGCGCGTCCTTGTTGGGGATGTTCCAGGAGACTTGGACGTCGCCGCGCTCGATCAGCGCGCGGCGGGTGGCGGGGCTTGGCACCTCGCGCACGATGACGCGGCGCACGGCGGGGGGCTCGCCGCCGGTCCACCCGTCAAACCGCTCGTAGACGAGCTGTTGGCCAGGGTCCCAGCGCACCACCTTGAAGGCGCCGGAGCCGATCGTGTTTTTGTGCACGAACTCCATCGCCCAGGGGTCATCGTCGGTGACGTGCTCCTTGGCGATTTTTGAATTGAGGATCATCGGGACGGGGACGGCAAGGTCCGGCAAGGCAAGCTTTGTGGGCTCGTCGAGCGTGATCTTGAAGGTGAGCGCGTCCACCGCCTCGAACTGGTCGGGGCGGGTGAAGCCGCCGGCGCGCATCTGGACGGACGGGAAGCCGCCCGCGGAGACGGCCCGGTCGAACGACCATTTGACATCTTCCGCCGTCACCTTCGAGCCGTCCTGGAAGATGGCGTTGTCCTTGAGGGTGAAGGTGATGACGAGGCCGTCGTCGGAGACCGTCCAGCTTTCGGCAATCTCGCCTTTCAGCGTCGCGTAATCGTAGGACAGCGTGCCGTCGGGGAGCGTTTTGATGCCGAACGAGACCAGGCGGTCATAGCAGTTGACGGCGATCTGGTAGCTCGGCCGGTTGGTGCCGGTGCGGTGGAGGTCAAGGCTGTTGATGGTTTGGCCCTGGACCACCACCAGGGTGTCGGCCGCCTCCGCGGGCAGCGTAAGGGCCAGCGGCAGGGCAGCGGCTGCCCCAGCGCCCGCGCCAATTTTTAAGATATTGCGCCGTGAAAGGTCCATGACCGGTCTCCCCGCGTGTGGTGGCAGCACCGTGGGGGAGACGAGCGTTGCGTTCCAATGCTATGTTTTCAGTATAGCGGTGCATGAAACGCAACGGTTATGTCAAAAACCCTCAAAACCCTAAAGATTTTGGAGGAGGTCGCCCGGGCAGGCTCCATCCGAAAAGCTGCGGACGACCTCAACCTCACCGCCTCCGCGCTCACACGTCGCATCCAGGGCATTGAGGATGAGTTTGGCGCAGAGGTGTTTGAGCGCCTGCCGCGCGGCGTGCGACTGAACGCGGCGGGTGAACTGCTGCTTCACCACCACCGCACCCAGCGCTCGGACTTTGAGCGGGTGCAGCGCCAGGTGGCGGACCTTTCGGGCGTCAGGCGCGGGCATGTGTCGATCGGGTGCAGCCAGGCCGTGCAGCCTTACTTTTTGCCCCGGCAGATCGCGCGCTATCGAGCCGAGCATCCGGGGGTCAGCTTTCGCGTCAATGTGCGCGATCGCCGGGCGGCGGAGGCGGACCTTTCCGCGTTCGTCACCGATCTCGCGCTGGTGTTTGAGCCGGTGCACATGGTTGATTTTAAGGTGATTGCGAGCGCGCCGCAGGCGGTTCACGTCCTGATGACGCCCGACAATCCACTTGCTCAAAAAGCGACGGTGCGGCTGCGCGATTGCCTGGCGCTCCCCCATGTGGTGCCCACCGAGCCCTACGGCGTGCGGCATCTTCTGAGCGAGGGCGCCCGGCGCACAACGCGCGAGCTTGCGCCGGTTCTGGAGTGCGACAGCTTTGAGCTTGCCCGCCACTATGTGCGGGCGGAAGGGGCGGTGGCGTTCCAAATTCCGATTGGGATTGACCCGTTGGCATCGGGCCTGGTGTCACGGCCGCTTGCCACAACCGATGTGCCGCCCGGGCACCTTTTGTTGGGGCAAATGCGCGGGCGCGTGTTGCCGGTGGCCTCCGCCCGCTTTGCCGATCAGCTGGTCAACGCGCTGCAAACCGCCTGAGCTATTGCGGCCACAGCGCGGTGCCGGGGTGAAACTGCGACCAGGCGAACCAAAACGCCTCGTGGCTGCCAAGGTCGGCCCCGCCTGGCCCTTCCGCGCGCACGCCGCCGCCATCGAGGGTGAGGCGCACATCATCAAACGTCACATCATCCCCGTTTGTGAGGGCAACCAGCGCTGCGGTGCGTTGGAAGGCGACCGGCTTGCCAGCGGGGGTGACAACGCCAATCACGTCCTCATGGACCGAAAGGCGCGGGTCCACATCGCCGACGGGGAAGATGGGGCCGTTGGCATCGCGGTTGTTGCGAAAGTCAAAATCGCGGCCCAGCGCCAGGCGTTCAGCAAGGACGGTGGTGTCCGGATGCGCGCGCTTCCAGGTGCCCCAGTTTGTGGTCACCACGGTCGCTTGGGGGAGGACAATGCCCTTTTCCGCCAGCGGCCCCGTCACGGCGTTGCCCAAAAAGGTGTCGAACACGGAATGGGTGACGACGTCGTACATCACCTTGTTGGAGCGGATCAAAAGGCCCGATGTGCGCAGGATCGGCCGCTCCACCCCCTCCGGCACACGGTCGGTGAAGTAGGCCTGGGCCGCACCGCACAGCGTGCAATAGGGGATGCCAAGGTCGCGCCCGCCAAGGGTGTCGTTCACCATCTCGCGCACCTCCATGATGCGCCTTGGATAGGCCCGCGCCTCGCCGCCCACCACAACGCCGAACACCACCGCATCATCGGAGAGCCATGTGGCCTCGTCGGCGCTGGTCACCTCCGGGTTGTCGGCGGCGGGAATGCAGTTGCAGCGCTGATCGGTGGTGTCATAGGCGCGATTGTCGATCAAAACGCCGCCCCAGGAGACGTGGCGCCAATCAATCTCGCCCTCCACAAAGAGCTTGTCCCACCCCGGCACCATGGAGGTGAAGATGGCGCGCTTGGCGGTGAGATAGTCCGGCGGGGCGGGAATGTTCCACGCCATCAGATGGTTGGTGATGACGCCCCAGCCGTTGCGCCGGGGCCGCTCGATGGCCAAAAGCTCGGCAGCGGCGGTGGTGAGGAGGCCGTTGAGGTCTCGCCCCGGGACAAAGCGCATGAGGTCGGCGATGATCCAGACGAGGCGCGGATCTTTGCTCGCCACAATCTCCTGGAGGGCAAGGGTCTGATCGCGACCCCAGACGGAGTTTTGCACGCTGTCGACGAAGGCGCTTTTCACCGCCGCGGCGACGGGATCGGCGAGCGGCCCATCGGGCACTGCGGGCGGCGTCCCAAAGGCCTCCACCACGTGGGCGGGGAGCGGCGTGTCGGCCCGTGCGGCGGGCACGGCGGCCAACACGAGAAGAAGCGGGAGGAGCCAGGCAAGGCGGCCTGGACACAAGCGGACGGTGGTCATCGCAAACCCCTTTCGCGCGGCGATCTATCCGCCAACGCTACGCCGTGGGGCGGCCGCTTCGCCAATCACGATCGGATCACACCCTCGTGCCGTGCGCGCCGCGGCCGGCCCGCATCTTTGGGGATTTTTTGAAGGCCAATCCCTTTCAGAACAAGGCGCAGCGCCTCAAAGTGGATGCCGCCCAACACGGTGAGCGGCAAGAGCGGGACCCGGGCAAGGGCCGCTGCGATGGTGCGCCGGGTCATCGGCTGTGCCGTCCCATCAAAGCGGGCGGTGAGGGTGACCGCCTCGCCGCTCTTTTCCACAATGCGGACCGACACGCGCTCGCCGGGCGCGTCGACGGCGAAATGATAACGCTGCGCCATGTCGATAAAGGGAGAGACGAAGAAGGCTTTGCCCTCACTGTGTCGCACCGTTTGCCCCACCGGCGCCGGCGTTTCGGGCACGTGGACATAGTGGTGGATGCCGCCAAAGGTGTTGCGCACCTCATAGACCAGGCCGAGGAGCGCACCGTCCGCGGCCAGCGCGAAATAAACGGTGAGCGGGTTGAAGGCGAGGCCGAGGAGCCGCGGGTAGGTGAGCATCAAAAGGCGCGCGGCGGGCGGCGCGCCGGCCTTTGCGAGCAGCGCCTCGATGAAGGGGCGCAACGGCGCCCCCGTGCGCGGCCCATGGTCGGCGGCGCGGATGGAGAGAAGGTTCCACCGATCGAGCGAAAACCAGGGATGCGATGGGGTGGCCATCAGGTCGAGGCACACGGTGAAGACGCGGTAGCGGAACATGTGGCGCCGTTTGGCAACGCGCGTGTGCATCACGGTGCCGGGGTAGAGCGTCAGCCCGTCAGGCAAGGGTGAGGACGGTGGCGGACAGCGCGCCGTTTGCGGCCTCAAGCCCTGCGGCAAACGCATCTTCATGGAACCCAAAGCCCAGCCATGCGCCACAATACCATGTGCGCTGGGCGCCGGACATGGCCTTAACCTTCGCCTGCGCCGCCACCGCTGCGTGGTTGTATTGGAGGTGGCGAAAGCGGGTTTCGTGGAGGGCGCCGGCGGGCTCGCGCGCGGGGTTGAGCGTCACAAAAAGCGGCTGGCGCGTCGCAAGCGGCTGGAGCGCATTCATGAAGTAGGTGAGGGGGAGGTGGCCCTCGTCCGCGCCCACGGTGGCGTTCCAAGGCGCCCAGTTGTGCCGCGCGGTGGGCATTGTGGTGGGGTCGGTGTGGAGGATGGCGCGGTTGTCGTCCATGGCAATGGCGCCGAGGGCCTCCCGCTCGGCCGGTGAGGGGTCGGCAAGTCCGGCAAGGGCGCGGTCAGGGTGGGTGGCGAGGATGACGGCGTCGAACCGGTCCGCGTTGCCGGCACCATCGGTGAGGGTTGCCCCGTCCGCCTCCCGCCGGATTGCGGCGACGGGGGTTTTGAGCCGCACATCGGGCGCCGCATGCTCCAAAAGCCGGCTCACATAGGCCCGGCTCCCGCCCCGCACCGTGCGCCACCGCGGAGTCATGATGTTGAAAAGGCGGTGGCTTTCGAAGAATGCAAAGAGTTTTGCCGCCGGGAAGCGCCGGGCGCCGGTGAGCGGCATCGACCAGATCGCCCCCACAAGCGGCAAGATGTAGTGCCGCGCAAAGGCGTCGGAGAAGCCCGCCTCTTTCAAAAAATCATCGAGGGTTGCGGCGGGGTCGATCGTGCCGGCCTTGAGGGCGCTTGGGGCCTTTGCGTTGAAGGTTAA
Organism: Pseudomonadota bacterium; assembly: GCA_039034015.1. Lineage (GTDB taxonomy): Bacteria > Pseudomonadota > Alphaproteobacteria > Rhizobiales > Amorphaceae > Acuticoccus. The sequence goes on from JBCCBM010000026.1 coordinate 28,248, forward strand.
AATGTCGCGGAAGAGGCGGCGGCGGCGCGCGTTGGTCGCCACGCACCACCAGGACGCGGGATAGCGTTTGCCGCGCCAGGCCCAGGCAAACCCCTCATTGGGCGCGGTGACCGAAAACCCCATGCTGGACGGTGCGGTTGGGACCTTTAGCGTTTTGAAAAGGCTGTCCAGCTGCGGGTAGTTGAGCTGGTTGTAGACGATGAAGCCCATATCGACCGGGACGGGTTGGGCGCCCCCGACATCGATGGTGAGCGCGTGGCCGCCGGGTTGCGCCTCGGCCTCATAAAGGACGGTGTCAGCCTTCCCGTGGAGGCCCCAGACCGCGCCAAGGCCCGCCGCGCCCGAGCCGACGACCGCAATGCGCGGGCGCCGCCGGAGCGGCGCGCCGGAGGGGGGCGGGACAGGGCGGTTCATCGCGGGCGGTTCAACCCAGCGGTCATGAACGGGCAAGAAGGGGAGTGGGCATAGGTGCGGGCGTTGAACTTTATTTCCGCGGACTTTAACTAAATTAAAGTCTGCCCACACGCGCCCAATTGGCGCACCGGCTCAGGGCGAAGGGGCAGTGGGTTTCAAGAGGGCGTGCAGGACGCCCCACTCTGCGCCATTGTTGAAGCCGAAAAGGCCCGATGTTGCCAAAAAGAAGAGCCGCCAACGGCGCCGCCAGAGTTCTGCGTCCTTGCCGTAGACGGATGTGAGGATGGGCGTGAGCGTCGCGCGGTTGTCGTCGAAATTTTTGAGCCAAGCCTCGGCGGTTTTGGCGTAGTGCGTGCCCTCCCAGCGCCAGGTTTGTTCGACGTCAAAGGAGGGGAAGGCGCCGATGAGGTCTTCGCTCGGCATGATGCCGCCGGCGAAAAAGTGTTGGGCGATCCAATCGACAGGATCTTCATGGTCGAACCTGTAGGGCGTGGTGCGGTGGGCAAAGACGTGCAGGAAGAGCCGGCCATCCGGGCGAAGCCAGCCGGCGGCGCGCTCCATGAGCGCGTGCCAGTTGGACATGTGCTCGAACATTTCCACCGAGACGATACGGTCGTACGTCTCGCCGGGGTCAAAGGTGTTCATGTCGGCGGTGGTGAGGCGGAGGTTTTCAAGGCCGCGGCGCGCGGCCTCGGCGCGGATAAAATCGCACTGGGAGGCGGAGTTGGAGACCGAGTGGATGCGCGCGGCCGGAAATTGCGCGGCCAACCACAGGCTGAGCGAGCCCCAGCCGCAGCCAAGCTCCAAAATGTCCTCACCGTCGACACAGCCGGCGTTCTGCGCCGTGCGGGCAAGGGCAGCGGCTTCGGCAGCGTCAAGCGTCGTGGTGCCGGGCTCATAATAGCCGCACGAGTATTTGCGGTGTTCGCCGAGGAAGGTTTGGAAGAATTCGGGCGGAATTTCGTAGTGCTGGCGGTTGGCGTTGTCGGTCTGAATGGCGATGGGGCGGCCGACCATGTCCTGCGCGAAGGCTTTTGACGCGTCTGGCGCGGCCGACGCCGTGCCCCGGCTGGTGCCGCGGACGAGGGCGAAAACGCCGGCGCGCAGGAGGGGGTCGGGGATCGGAAGACGCTCCACAGCGCCAATCAGGCGGGCGACCGACATGGCGAGACCTCCAGGCTCAGCGGGGCGGGCGCGGGACGAAGGCGGGCGTGCGGGCCGCATAGTCGGCGTATGCCGCGCCGTAGCGGTCGTTCATGTGCGCCTCAAGCGGGGGGACGCCTGAGACGAACCGCAACAGGACGAAGATCGCAACCGGGCCGGCAAACGCCACAATGCTCCACGAGAGGAGACCTGTGCCAGCCAGCGCAAGGGGCACATAGGCGCACCAAATCACCGTTTCGAAAAAGTAGTTCGGATGGCGTGACCAGGCCCAGAGGCCCACATCACACACTTTGCCCTTGTTGGCCGGGTCGTCCTTGAAGCGGGCAAGCTGCCGGTCGGAGAGATTGGAGCCGTAAAGACCCGCGCCGAAAATGAGTACGCCGAGCGCGTCAAGGAGGGTGGGGAACGGCGCGTCATTGGTGGCGGCGATGAGGACGGTCAGCACCAGCGGCAGCGACAAGAGCGCCTGCGCCTGGAGGAGCCAGAACATCTTTTTCGGCGCATCCTCGCCGAACTCTTCGGCCATGCGCACATATCGCGGGTCGTCGGTGATTTTGCCGGTGCGCACGGTAAGGTGCCACGCAAGGCGCCCCGCCCAAAGCGCCAGCAGCGCGCCGGTGAGTGCGGTGCGCCCGCTTTCCCAAACCCCGAAGGCGAGGAGGGCAACGAAGATGCCGGCCGCGAGCCCCAGCGTCCACGACACGTCCACCCAGCCTGAATTTCCGGTGCGCTGCTGGAGCGTCCACGCCACCGCCATCATGGCGGCAAAGATCGCCCAAGCGAGCGCCAACATGGCGAGCCACGAGAGGGGCTCTGTCATTCGTGATCGCTCCCACATCTGCCGGTGGCAACGCGTGTCACGCTAGGGTGCCACTGGCAAGGCCGCATCATGCCGCTGTTAAACGCCGGCGTAGACCGGTGGGGCGGCCGCAACGCCGGCGGCTTCCAGCGTGGCGGCGGCGGAGAGGGCAAAGTCTTCGCGGAAGGCGGGCGCGATGAGTTGGACGCCAATGGGGAGCCCGTCTGGCTGGGGGACGGGGCAGGTGACCACGGGAAGGCCCACGAACGAGATCGGCTGCGTATAGATGCCAATGTTGGGGCGTAAGAGCACCTCTTCGCCCGCAAGGGTCACCGTTTGGGTACCAAGAAGAGGCGCGCGCATGGGCGTTGCGGGGGCAACCAGAACGTCAAACTTTGAAAATGCGGCGCGCATGGTGGCCTGGAAGGCGCGGCGGATGCGCTGGGCCGTTACATAGTGGACGCCTGGCAAGAGCGCGCCGGCGACCAGGCGATCGCGCACGGCAGGGTCAAAGTCGTGGGGCCGGGTGCGGATGGCGTCCATGTGGAGCGCGGCGCCCTCAACCATTGTGATGATGAAGGCGGCCGCGCGGGCAGCCGCAACGCCTGAAAGGTCGAGAACGTCGGATGCGCCAAGGGCGGTGGCAACGGCGTCGGCGGCGGCATCGCTCACCGGTTCGCCCTGGCCGGAGAACCAGCCGCCGAGCCGCGCGACGCGCAGACCCTTGGCATCGGCGGGGCCGGCGGGGGCAAGGCCTTCGATGGAGGCGGGGTCGCCGGCATCAAACCCCTCCATGGCGGCGAGCGACAGGGCAAGATCGCGCACCGAGCGGGCGAGGGGGCCGAGGTGGTCGAGACTGTCCACAAAGGGGGTGGTGCCGGTGCGCGGCAGGCGGCCATAGGTGGGTTTGAGCCCAAAAATGCCGCAAAAGGAGGCGGGGACGCGGATGGAGCCGTTGGTGTCGGACCCCAGCGCGAGGGGCACCAGGCCGCCCGCCACCGCAGCGCCCGACCCGCCGGAGGAGCCGCCGGTCATCCGGCCGAGATCGTGCGGGTTTTTCGACGCGCCGTCGTGGCAGTTCTCGCCGGTAAAGTCATAGGCATATTCGCCCATATTTAGGGCGCCGGCGCAGGTGGCCCCCGCCGCGCCAAGGCGGCGGACAAGGGGCGCGTCGGCGGGCGCGGGCGGGTTGTCCCGCTCGATCTTTGCGCCGGCAAGGGTGGTGACGCCCTTGAGGTCGAAGAGGTTTTTGACCGCGAAGGGCACGCCCGCGAGGGGGCCGACAGATGTGCCTGCGGAACGCGCACGGTCCACCGCGTCCGCCTCGGCGAGGAGGCGCGGCTCGGCAATATGGGTGAAGGCGTTGAGCGGGGCGCGGGCCGCAATGCGCGACAAGGTGGCGCTCGCGACCTCCCGCGCGGACACGTTGCCGGCGCGGACTGCCTCGGCGATGGCGGTGGCGTCGCTGTCCAGAAGGTCGGTCATGGGCGGAAGGTGGGGGCGGCTTCTTTGGGCGCGGGGCCCATGGCGCCAGCAATTTTGAGGCTCGCGGCAAGGTGCGTGCGCACGCCGGGGCGCATGCGATCATCAATGGTGAGGCCCACCAGCGTGGGCGCGGCCTCAATCAGCGTGTCGATGGGGTCGCGTTCGGTGTCGGCCATAAAACCCTCCTCACCCCAGCGTGCAACTTGCGGACCAGCGTGCCACCCTGGCCCTCGCCGTGCATCATATGGCGGCCGCGACAGGAGATCTTATGCGCACCTGGCTGAAAAACCCGCTCGGGATCTTGGCGGACAATGCCGGCGGCGGGTGCGTTGTGGAGGGAAGCCGGATTGTGGCGCTCGTCCCTTCAGGCGCGACGCCAACGGATATCGATGTCACCTTCGATGCGTCCCGCCACGTGGTGCTGCCGGGCCTTATCAACACGCATCACCACTTTTTCCAGACGCTCTCGCGCGCGCACCCGGCCGCCTACAACAAAGAACTTTTTCCGTGGCTCCAGTCGCTCTACCCCATCTGGAGCAAATTGGACCGGGACATGTTTCGCGTCGCCGCGCGCCTTGCCTTCACAGAGCTGTTGCTGTCCGGCTGCACCACCGCGATGGACCACAATTATATGGCCTTTGAGGGGCTGGAAGATGCGGTCGACATTGAGGTCGACGAGGCGCAGCGGCTTGGCATCCGCGCGACCATCACCCGCGGCTCGCTCTCCATCTCAAAGAAGGACGGGGGGATTGCCGAGGACCACATCGTGCAGGACGCCGACACGGTGCTGGCGGACAGCGCGCGGGTCTTGTCGCGCTATCACGACACGTCCGACGGGGCGATGATCCAGATCGCGCTTGCCCCGTGCGCGCCGTTCAACGTGAGCCGCGAGATCATGCGCGAGAGCGCGGTCTTGGCCGACCGGCACGATTGCCGGCTCCACACCCATCTGGCCGAGACGGTGGACGAGGAGGAGTATTGCAAGGCCGTGTTCGGCTATCGCCCGGTGGATTGGCTGGACGACTGCAACTGGCTGCAAGACCGGGTGTGGCTCGCCCACGGCATCCACTTTTCCGACGATGATGTGGCGCGTCTGGGGGCCCACGGGGTGGGGGTGTGCCACTGCCCGACGTCGAACGCGGTGCTTGCCTCCGGCTTTTGCCGCACGCTTGACCTTGAGGCGCACGGCAGCCCCGTCGGGCTTGGGGTGGATGGGTCGGCCTCCAACGACTGCTCCAACCTCATGGAAGAGGTGCGCCACGCGCTGATGGTGAACCGGCTTGGCCTCATGAGCGCGGACAAGGTGACCCACCGCGACGCGCTGCGCTGGGCAACGGAGGGGTCCGCGCGCTGCCTTGGCCGGAGCGACATTGGCGCCATCGCGGTGGGCAAGCAGGCCGATTTGGCGCTCTTCACGCTGGATGAGCTGCGCTTTTCGGGCGCCCACGACCCGATCGCCGCGCTCGTCCACTGCGGCGCGCACCGGGCCGACCGGGTGATGGTGGCAGGCGAATGGAAGGTGATCGACGGGACAATCCCGGGCTTTGATGCCGCCGCCCTCATTGCCGAGCATTCGCGCGCGGCGCGCAAGTTTGCGCCATGATCCCGATCATCGATGTGGCGCCGCTGTCGGCCGGGGGCGCGGAGGGGCTTCAGAGGGTGGCGGCGGCCGTGGGGGCGGCGTGCCGGGGCCCGGGCTTTTTTGCCATCACCGGCCACGGGGTGGCGGATCTGTTGCGGGCGGATGTGTTTGCCGCCGCGCAACGCTTTTTCGCGCGGCCGGAGGGGGAGAAGCGCGCCGTTATCTTCGGCCCGCACACCGGGAACCGCGGTTTTGTGCCCATGGAGGGGGAGGCGCTGGACCCCTCGCGCCCCGCCGATCGCAAGGAGGCGTTCAACATCGGGCTCGACCTTCCGCCGGACGATGCGGGCGTCCTGGCGGGCGAAAAGTTTCGCGCGCCCAACCTCTGGCCTGAGGTGGCGGGCTTTCGCGAGACGATGCTCGCCTATTTCGCCGCCATCTGTGACCTTGGGCGGAACCTTCACCGCGCGTTTGCGGTGGACCTTGGTTTGCCGCCCGAACACTTTGCCGATGCGCTCGACCGGCCGCTCGCAACGCTGCGCCTTCTCCATTATCCGCCTGTCGCCGCGCCGCTTGAGGAGGGGCAACTGGGCGCTGGGACCCACACCGACTATGGCAACGTCACGCTTCTTGCGACAGACGATGTGGGCGGGCTTCAGATCAAAACGCGCGAGGGGGCCTGGCTCGACGCGCCGACGCTGCCGGGCGCCTTCATCTGCAATATCGGCGATTGTCTGATGCGCTGGACCAACGACGTTTATGTCTCAACGCCCCACCGCGTCGTCCCGCCCACCGATCGCGCGCGGCTCTCGGTGGCGTTTTTCCTCGATCCCAACCCGGATGCGATCGTATCGTGCCTCCCCACCTGCCAAGGGCCCGGGCGGCCGGCAAAATACGCCGACATCCGCGGCGACGATTATTTGGAGAGCCGGTTGAGGGCGACGCACACGAGCCTGTCATGACGGGGCGCTGTGGTCGCGAAGGTCACGCATCGCGGCGGGCCTTGACGGATGGGCGAAGGCGGCGCTTGATCGGGCGTCAATCACCCTTCGCGCCGGCGGGCGCCAGGTGCGGCGCGGGGCGCTGCGGGTGAGCCAGTTGGATGAAAGCGATCGATGACCCCATTTGCCATCGCCGGCATTCAGATGCATGTGGCCGCCCTCCACGACAATGTGGAAGGGATGCGCCACCGGCTGGACGTTGCGCTCGCCAGGTTCCCGTGGACGCAGATGGTGCTGTTTAGCGAGCTTGCGCCCTCCGGCCCCCTGTCCCGCTTCGCGCAGCCGTTTCCCAACCATGCCACCCAGCAATTTCAGGAGGATGCGCGGCGTCACGGCATCTGGCTGATCCCGGGTTCCATGTTTGAGAAGGCTGAGGATGGGCGGATTTACAACACCGCCGTTGTGATCAACCCGAACGGGGAGATTGTGGCGCGGTATCGAAAGATGTTCCCGTTCCGGCCCTATGAGAGCGATGTGGAGGCGGGCACTGAGTTTTGCGTGTTTGACGTGCCGACTGTGGGCCGGTTCGGGTTGTCCATATGCTACGACATGTGGTTCCCGGAGACGACGCGGCAGTTGACGGCGATGGGGGCGGAGGTGCTCCTCCACCCGGTGTTGACCGGGACAACGGACCGCGATGCTGAGCTTGCCATGGCGCGGGCGACGGCGGCGCAGTTCCAGTGCTATGTGGTTGATGTGAATGGGCTTGGGGCGGGGGGCGTTGGCCGCTCGTGCGTGGTGGACCCGTCGGCGATTGTGCTTCACCAGTCGGCGGGGCAGGAGGACATTTTTCCAATCGAGGTGGATTTTGACCTTGTGCGCCGCCAGCGGGAGACCGGGATGCGCGGCCTTGGCCAGGTGTTGAAGAGTTTTCGCGATCGGCCTGTGGATTTTCCAGTGTACGACCGCGCGAACGGGACGCCGCCTTTTTTGGAGACCTTGGGGCCGCTGGAAATGCCCCAGCGCGGGTCGACAGCGGGGCTTTCCACGGACGATCCGCGCACCGCGCACGACCACCTTGTGGGGCGCGAGTGGCCGGGCGGCGGCGAGCGCGCAGGGGGTGACGGCGAGGATGTTTCGCCTATTTCGGCGCAAAACAGCGTGACGACCGCCCATTGATGGGTCACGATGTTCTCAGCGTCGCCGGTCATGACGCGTTGGGAGCCTGTCATCCATGTCGACAACGGAAAGTGCCACGGTTCATGGGATTGGCGACTATTACAGCGCCGTCCAACTGAGGGTCGACCGTTGGACGGCGTTGCGGCAAGTGTTGGAGGCGTTGGTTCGCCGCGACACCAAGGGCACAGCGCTCGCAAAACAGCGAAAACTGGCGGAAGATCTGTTCGACAGTTTGGCGCCCATTGAAGCGTATTGGGCGTTTCCAGGGCGCATGGCGTTTGCGCAAATGCGGCGCATGCTGGAGCAAGACAAACTTCGCGATTGTGAGCATGTGGTGCGCCGGGCAAGCCGCGCGTTGATTTCCCACGCGTATCGCCGGCGGCCGATTGCGCTGATGGCGGAGGACGACACCCACGACGAGTTCGAGGACGAGGCGGCGATCCCCATGGACGCGCGGGTGCCGACCCGGCCGTATTTTGAGGTTTTGATTGTTGACGAGACGAGCGACGCGCACGAGCGGTGGCTGCGCACGTCGCTCCAGCGGGTGCGCCGTGCGGAGGACATGTTCATTTATGAGCCAGTCCTCGCCTCGAGCGTGGAAGATGCGCTGATTGCGATCCTCTTCAACCACAACATTCAGGCCGTGGTTGTTCGGCCAGGTTTGGTTCTCAAATCGCAGAACACGTTGCCGGTGTTAACGCGATACCTCAGCCGTGTGGATGAAGACATGGAAGCGCTTCGGCCCGAGGATTATGGGCCCGAGCTCTGCCGGCTGATCACGAAGGTACGGCCAGAGCTTGACGCTTATCTGATTACGGACAAGTCGGTTGAAGACATTGCCGGGATGGATCTTGGTCAGTGCCGGCGTGTGTTTTACAGTCAGGAAGATTTTTTAGAGCTTCATCTCAATATTCTGCGCGGGGTCAACACGCGCTACAAAACGCCCTTCTTTCAGGCACTGAAGGAGTATTCCAAACAGCCGACGGGCGTCTTTCACGCCATGCCCATCAGTCGCGGCAAGTCGATCATTCGCTCCCACTGGATCCAGGACATGGGCGCGTTTTACGGGCCCAACATCTTTTTGGCAGAAACGTCGGCAACGTCGGGCGGGTTGGACTCGTTGTTGGAGCCGCACGGTCCCATCAAGAAGGCGCAAGAATTTGCAGCGCGGGCGTTCGGCGCGAAGCAGACGTTCTTTGCCACAAATGGGACGTCCACCTGTAACAAGATTGTCGTGCAGGCGCTTGTGCGGCCTGGCGACATTGTCCTTGTGGATCGAGACTGCCACAAGTCTCACCATTATGGGCTCGTTTTGGCGGGGGCGGAGGTGGTTTACCTCGATAGCTACCCGCTGAATGAGTACTCGATGTATGGTGCGGTGCCGATTCGTGAAATCAAACATCAGCTTTTGAAATTGAAGGCGGCGGGCAAGATTGGCCGCGTCCGCATGTTGCTTTTGACCAACTGTACGTTCGATGGCGTTGTTTATAACGTTGAGCGTGTGATGGAAGAGTGTCTGGCGATCAAGCCTGATCTTGTCTTTTTGTGGGATGAGGCGTGGTTTGCGTTCGCGCGGTTTGGACCCACGTATCGCACGCGCACGGCCATGAATGCGGCGAACGTTTTGCGGCAGAGGGTGCGCGACCCGCAGCATGCGCAGCGGTATGCGGCGCAGGCGGCGGACCTGGCGGACGCGGACGATGATGAGCTTGTGGCCACGCGGTTAATTCCGCCGCCGACCGCGCGCATTCGTGTCTATGCCACGCAGTCGACGCACAAGACGCTCACTGCTCTGCGCCAAGGTTCGATGATCCACATCAACGACCAAGACTTTAAAGGGGAGGTGGAGCAAGTCTTCCACGAGGCTTATATGACACATACGTCGACTTCGCCGAATTACCAGATCATCGCGTCATTGGATGTGGGGCGGCGTCAGGTGGAGCTTGAGGGCTTTGAGATGGTTCAGCGGCAGGTTGAGGCCGCCATGTCCATGCGAAAGGCGATCACCAGCCATCCGCTTTTGCGGAAATATTTTAAGCTGCTCACCATCGGGGACATCATTCCGGAACAATTCCGTGAAAGTGGTGTGACCAGCTACTATGACAGCGAGCGTGGGTGGACCGATATTTGGGACGCCTGGGCGAGCGATGAATTTGTGCTTGATGCCACGCGGGTGACACTCGCGGTGGGTGGCACCGGGTGGGATGGTGACACCTTCAAGACGAAGATCTTGATGGAGCGGTACGGGATTCAAATCAACAAGACCTCGCGCAACACTGTCTTGTTCATGACGAATATTGGCACCACTCGAAGCTCGATCGCCTACCTCATCGAAGTCTTGGTGGAGATTGCCAAAGAGTTGGACGAGCTGCTGGACGACGCCAGCAAGATGGAGCGGCGCGCGTTTGAGCGGCGGGTGAAGAGCCTCACGCAGGACCTGCCGCCGCTCCCCGACTTCAGCCGTTTTCATGATGCGTTCCGCCCAGAGGGCACCCGCGCCGTGACGACGGAGGGGGATATTCGTTCAGCCTTCTTCCTCGCCTATGACGAGGACAATTGCGATTACATCACCATCGATGATGTTGAGATCGATCGCCGTATTCGCGCCGGCGAAAGCTTGGTGTCCGCCTCGTTCATCATCCCATATCCCCCGGGCTTTCCGATCCTCGTGCCTGGGCAGGTGATCAGCGCGGAGATATTGTCGTTCATGCGCGCGCTCGACGTTAACGAAATTCACGGCTATCGGCATGATTTGGGACTTCGTATCTTCACGCCTGAAACGCTCGACCGCCTGGTTCCGCAGACACTCTCAGCCGCCGCGGAGTGACGCGCCCGCTGCCCCCACGCCACCCCGCCCCGGAGCCCGCCGCATGCCCAAAGACGTTCTGAACAATATCTCGGAAATCAGACGCTACTTCCACACGAACGCTTCGCCGATCTACTTTGTGTCTGCCACAAATTTTAACCTTCTCGGCATCGACGAGTGGGTGAAGAATTTTAAATTCATCAACTACATTGACTGCTATGACGGGCGGCACCCAAACGTCTTTTGCCCGAGCGAACAGCTGCACCCCGAATTCACCTCAATCGAAGACATCAACAACTACCTCCTGCAACACAAAGAGGTGGTCGACTACGTTGGCGAGCGGCCGGGCGACCCGCGCTTCGTGTTCTTGATGTTTGACGAGGAGACCGAAAAGTTCGCCAAAGACATCGGCGGGGAGGTTTGGTTTCCGCCAGCGTCGCTGCGCAATCGGGTCGACAACAAGATCGAGACCGTTCGCATTGGGGACAAGGCGGGCGTTCCCTCAGTGCCCAATGTGTTGTCGGAGGTGACGAGTTACGAGCAGTTGATGGACGTCGCGAAGGACGCGGGCGTTGGCGATGATCTTGTGCTCCAGTCCGCCTTTGGTGACAGCGGGCACACGACCTTTTTTATAAAATCGGAGGCTGACTTCCGAAAGCATGAACACGAGATCATCGGCCAAGGTGAGATCAAGATCATGCGGCGGATCGTGTGCCGCGGTTCGGCCATCGAGGCGTGCGCCACATCAGCGGGGACCATTGTCGGTCCGCTCATGACCGAATTGGTGGGTTTTAAAGAACTCACGCCCTATCGCGGCGGTTGGTGTGGCAACGAGATCTTTGCCGACGCCTTCCCGCAAGAAACGAGGGACAAAGCGCGCGATCTCACCTTCCGCTTTGGCGAGCAACTGAAGCAGGAAGGCTATCGCGGCTACTTCGAGCTCGATTTTTTGATTGAAGAGGGCACCAACGAGCTGTGGCTCGGTGAGCTGAACCCGCGCATCAGCGGCGCAAGCTCCATGACCAATCACGCCGCCTTTGCCCACGCGGATGCCCCGCTCTTCCTGTTTCATCTGCTGGAATTTTCCGGCAAGAAGTTCGACATTGATGTTGGGGAGTTGAACGACCGCTGGGCCGACCCGGACATGATCGATTCCTGGTCTCAAATGGTGATCAAACACACTGACGACAGTGTCGACATCATCACCCACGCGCCCGAAACTGGCATTTACAAGATGCTTGACGATGGACGGGTTGTTTATGACCGGTTTGACTATCACCGCCGCGCTGTGGAGAGCGAGCGTGAGGCGTTCTTCTTGCGGATCTTGAAACCCGGTGACTTCCGTTACGAAGGGGCCGACCTTGGCATCTTGGTCACCCGCGGCCGCTCCATGACGGCCGATTTCGCGCTCACCGACCGCTCCAAGGCGTGGATCAGGGCCATCAAGTCGCAGTTTTCGGCGCGCCCACTCCCCGCGGCCAACGCGTTTGACGAGCACGCCTTCAAGATCCTTTAGGCGCCCGTGGCGCTCACCTTCCACGCGGTGGCCGAAGACGGCCCGGGCCCCGCCTGGGCCGCGCTTTTCGCCGAGCATTGGCCGGCCTACCGCAAATGGTGGCTCTCCGACGGGATCGAGCAGCGGCCCACCTACGCCGCCTCCCGCAATGCGCTCAAGCATTATATGCCCGAACTCATGCCGATCTACGAGGCGCTGTGCGATCTTGCCGGCGGCGGAGACTTCGCTGCACGCTTTTTAAGCTTTTACTGCCCGCCGCGATACCTGTCGGCCTGCTCCCAAGCCATCTGGCCGGGGGAAGAGCCGCTGCTTGTGCGCAACTATGACTATAGCCCACAACTCTTTGACGCGGTGGCGCTGCGCACCCAGTGGGGGGGCCGGGCGGTGGAGGGGGTGTCGGACGGCCTCTGGGGCATGGTCGACGGGGTGAACGATGCTGGGCTTGCGGTCTCGCTCACCTTCGGCGGGCGGAAGGTGGTGGGCGACGGGTTCGGCGTCCCGATCATCCTGCGCTATGTGCTGCAAACGTGTGAGACGGCGGTGGAGGCGGGCCGCGCCCTTGCCCGCATCCCCTGCCACATGAGCTACAACGTCACCGCTCTGGACGCCAAACGGCAATATCTCACCGCCTATCTCGCGCCCGATCGGCCCGCCATCATCACCCACCAAGCCGCCGTCACCAACCATCAGGAGCGGGTGGAGTGGGCCTCCCACGCCCGCTTCACCGCAACGGTGGAGCGGGAGCGTTTTCTCCTCCAGCGCCTCACCCTGCACGAGGACAACGACAACGCCTTCATCAGCGCATTCTTGCGCCCGCCGCTCTACTCGGTCGCCTTTCGCCAGGGGTTTGGCACGCTTTACACCGCCGCCTACCGCCCGCGCACCGGCGGCATGACGCTGCTTTGGCCAAACAATGCGTGGTCGCCCTTCGTGGACGGGGCCGCCAACGCGCCAATCCGCGTTGCAATCCCAACATGAGGGGGCGGGTGCGCCCACGCGGGTGCGCTCAATGTGTGCAGCGGTGGCGGAAATTTCACCGCCGGTAGGACGGTGCAGGCCGGTGCGCGGTTGGGTAGAATAAGGCCGCGACAGCGCGGAAAGCGGACGGGAGAACCCAATGAACGGTCTGGGTCAAACCATTGTGCCGGCCAGTGATGGGACGCGAGAGGCGGTGCGCGCGCGCTATGGCGTGGATGAGGCCGAGGCTGTCCACGAGCTTGCCGAGGCGCTGAACCTTTCTCCGGAACGGCGCCAGGTGGTGACTGATGAGGCCGCACGGCTCATCCAGCGTGTGCGGGATGACACCGACCCCACCATGATGGAGGCCTTTCTCGACGAATATGGCCTCTCCACCGATGAGGGCGTGGGGCTGATGTGCCTCGCCGAAGCGCTCCTGCGGGTGCCGGATGCGCAGACCATCGACGACCTGATCGAGGACAAAATTGCCCCCTCCGATTGGAGCGCGCACCTGGGCCAATCGTTCTCGCCGCTGGTGAATGCGTCCACCTGGGCGCTGATGCTGACCGGGCGCGTGTTGGACAGTGACCCGTCCCGCCCGGCGGCCGGCGCGCGGCGGCTCATCAAGCGGCTGGGCGAGCCTGTGGTGCGCACCGCCGTTGGCCAGGCCATGCGCATCATGGGCCAGCAATTCGTGCTCGGCCAGACCATTGAGGAGGGGATCAAACGCGCCGAAAAGCTGCGCGCCAAGGGCTTTACCTACTCCTACGACATGCTGGGCGAAGGCGCGCGCACGCAAGACGACGCGCAGCACTTCTTCGACAGCTACGCCCACGCCATTGCCGAGATCGCAAAGGTCACAAAGCACGACGTTCGTGACAACCCTGGGATTTCAGTCAAGCTTTCAGCGCTCTCCCCGCGCTACCTCACGTCCCACCGCAAATCCATCGAGACCGAGGTGATCCCCCGCTGTTTGACGCTGGCGCAGATGGCGGCGAAGGCCAAGGTTGGCTTCAACATTGACGCGGAGGAGCAGGACCGGCTCGACGTGTCGCTGGATGTGGTGGACGCGGTCCTTGCCGATCCGAGCCTCAAAGGGTGGGACGGGTTTGGTGTTGTCGTCCAGGCCTATGGCAAGCGGGCGCCACAGGTGCTGGAGCACCTTTATGCGTTGGCGCAGCGCCTTGATCGGAAGATCATGGTGCGCCTCGTGAAGGGCGCCTACTGGGACACGGAAATAAAACTTGCCCAAGAGCTTGGGGCCGACACCTTCCCCGTCTTCACCCGCAAGGTGAACACGGACGTGTCGTTCATGTCGTGTGCAAAGATGCTGCTCGACCGGCGCGATCGGATTTATCCGCAGTTTGCCACCCACAACGCGCACACCTGCGCGGCGGTGCTCGAGATGGCCGGCAACGACCGGGACAGTTTTGAATTTCAGCGGCTCCACGGCATGGGCGAGGCGCTGCACCAGATTGTGAAAGACCAAGCCGGCACCCGCTGCCGGATTTATGCGCCGTGCGGCCCGCACAAGGATCTTTTGGCGTATCTGGTGCGCCGCCTTCTGGAAAATGGCGCCAACTCCAGCTTTGTGAACCAGATTGTGAATGAGGAGATCGCGCCGACGACCATTGCGGCCGACCCGGTGGGTGATGCCATGGCGCAGGCGCCCATCCAGAACCCCGGCATCCCCATGCCGGCCGACCTTTTTGCGCCCCACCGCAAAAATTCCAAAGGGGTTCGCACGGAGGAGCCGGCGGCGCTCGCCCCGCTTCTCACCGCCCGCAACCGGTTTGCCGACGCCACGTGGACCGGCCGCCCGGTGATCGCGGGCGATGCGCCACCGGAGGGCGCCGCAACGCCCGTCCTCTCCCCCGCCGATGGCCGCAGGGTGGGCGTGGTGCACGAGGCGACCGCGGCTGAGGTTGCCCGCGCCCTCAACGCCGCGCCCGGCGGCTTTGACGAGTGGTCGCAAACCCCGGTCGCGGCGCGCGCAGAAATCTTGCGCAAAATTGCTGATCTTTATGAAGAGCACACGGCCGAGTTCTGCGCCATTGCCGCGCGGGAGGCGGGTAAGATCTTGTTGGATGGCGTCGCGGAGGTGCGCGAGGCGGTCGACTTCCTGCGCTACTATGCCAACGAGGCCGAGCGGTTGGAGGATGAGGACCCGGGCGCTGGCCGCGGCGTTTTTGTGTGCATCAGCCCGTGGAACTTCCCGCTCGCGATTTTTACGGGGCAGATCGCGGCAGCGCTCGCCGCCGGCAACGCGGTGGTCGCAAAGCCGGCCGAGCAAACGCCGCTCATCGCCACCCGCGCGGCCGAACTCTTTCGCGAGGCGGGCGTGCCGCCGGCCGCCTTCCAGCTCGTGCCCGGCGATGGGCCAACGGTGGGCGCCCCGCTCACCGCCGATCCGCGCGTTGCCGGCATCTGCTTCACCGGCTCCACAGAGACGGCCCAGCGGATTTTTAAGGCGCAGGCCGAGAACGCGTCCGCCGACGCCGTCCTCATTGCCGAGACGGGCGGCCTCAACGCGATGATTGTGGATTCCACCGCGCTCCCCGAACAGGCGGTGGACGATATTGTCGCCTCCGCCTTCCAGTCCGCCGGGCAGCGCTGTTCGGCCCTTCGCATGCTTTATGTGCAGGAAGACACGCGGGACCGCGTCGTTGCCATGCTCAAGGGCGCAATGGATGCGCTCCAAACCGGGGATCCCTGGTCCATCGACACCGATGTTGCCCCCGTCATCGATGCCGACGCCAAGGCCGATATCAAGGGCTATGTGGACGCGCAGGAGGCCAAGGGCCGCGTCCTCAAGCGGCTCGATGCGCCGTCGGAGGGCACGTTTGTGGGTGCCGCGCTTGTCGCGGTGGATGGGATTGCGGATGTGGCGCGCGAGGTGTTTGGCCCCGTCCTCCACGTTGCAACGTTCAAGGCGCGTGAGCTTGACGCAACCATCGATGCCATCAACGGGCGCGGCTTTGGCCTCACCTTTGGTCTCCACACCCGCATTGATGACCGTGTGCAGCACATTGTCGACCGCATTCATGTGGGCAACATTTATGTGAACCGCAATCAAATCGGCGCCATTGTGGGGAGCCAACCCTTTGGCGGCGAGGGGCTTTCGGGCACCGGGCCCAAGGCAGGCGGCCCGCACTATGTGGACCGGTTTCGCCGCACAGAGATGCCTGCCGCCCATGGGGCGCCGGCTGCGGACACCGTGCCGGCAAGCGCGGTCAGCCAAGCGTTTGCCGGGCTTGACGGGGCCTCTTGGGCGGCGCGGGCGGACCGCGTGTCGGTGCTGCGCCGGGCGCTGGACGGCAAGGGGTCAATGGTGCGCCGGGCGGTGAACGCTGCGGCAAGCTTTGACAATGGGCCCTTCACCCTTCCGGGGCCGACGGGCGAATCCAACCAGATGATCATGCCGCCCAAGGGCCCGATCCTGTGCCTTGGCCCCACGGTTGACATTGCCCTTGCCCAGGCCGCGCAAGCCCTTGCCGCCGGCTCGCCCGCGGTTGTGGTGGGGCCGGGGGCGGCCGCGGCCGTTGCCCCGCTCACCAAAGCGGGCGCCCCGGTGGTGGGGCTTGATGGCACCGTTGCGCCCGATGATCTTGCAATGACCGAGGGCTTTGTGGCCGTTGCTGCGGCCGGCGCATCGGACTGGACGCGATCGCTCAAGCGGGCGCTCGCGGCCCGCAACGGCCGGCTCATCCTCCTGGAGACCGCGGTGATTGCGCCGGAACGGTATTATGCCGAGCGCCACATTTGCATCGACACCACGGCCGCTGGCGGCAATGCGGGCCTCCTTGCCGCGGAAGCTTAGAGCGGTTTGCGCTCAGTCTGGGTCATATCCGGCGGCTTTGAAGTAGGAGCGGGCTTCGGTTGGGGTGATGAGGTCGAGGACCTCACCGATGCGATGCCATAGGCCGGCAACGGTGCGCTCGGCAGCCTTGCGCAGGAG
>JBCCBM010000027.1:0-44508 GCA_039034015.1 Pseudomonadota bacterium
GGCGACCCTTACACGCCCCGGGCGGGGGGGTTGTTCAACCCGATCAACAATAACACCAACTTTGGGCCGTTGCCCCGCGTGGGGTGCCTCGCCCCGTGTGGTTGGGCGCCCCCCGCATGTTGGGGGGGCCCGCGACGTTTCCAAAGGTGTGACGCGATGACGGACGCTGCCCTTTCGTCCGCCTTTCTGGCCTTTGCGGCCGAAAATGTGGCCCAGAGCCACGCCCAACTTTGCCAAGACCTTTTTGTGCTGTGGGCGCTGCCGGACCAGACCGGCGGCGTCTTCTTCGAGGCCGGCGCGTTCGACGGCCTCTCGCTCAGCAACACCGCGCTGCTTGAGGCCGCCGGCTGGGACGGTGTATTGGTCGAACCCATGGCGGGCGGCTACGCGGCGGTGTGCGAAAACCGGCGCGCACGGGCGATCCACGCGGCGCTTGCGGAGGGGCCGGCCCGCGCGGTCGACCTTCGGGTGTGCGAAAAGGGCGAACTTTCGCGCCTAGACGCCGTGAACCCCAACGACGGGCATGAGCGCAAAGGCAACCGCGCGGCCCACACGATTGAGAGCGTCGGGACCATTTCCATCGCCGACGCGCTCGATGGGTTTGACCGGCTCGATTATCTCTCCCTCGACACGGAGGGGAACGAGCTGGAATGCCTCAGCACCGTCCCCTTTGAGAGCCACCGGCCGACCGTTTTAACGGTGGAGCACAACAACACGCCCCGCGAAGCGGAAATCGACGCCTTCCTCGCCGACCGCGGGTTTGAGCGCGTTTTGGCGGACGTGTCGAAGTTTGACGGCTGGTATCTGGATCGCGACGCGCTGGAGGCCCTCCGGCGCGAGGGGGGGCGAAGGGGGCCACTGCCCGCGGTCGCGCGGTATGAGACGCCGCCGGTGGCATCGGCCCGCAATGGGCAAATCGCGGTGGCCGTGGCGGCGGCGAAGGCGGGGCATCGCGAGGCGGCAGAGGCCTTTGGCGCCGCGTTTCAGGTGTTGCCGCAGGTGTCGGACTTGGCGCGCAACGGTCTCAACATCGCGCTTGCCAAAACGCGCGGTGACCGAAAAATGTTGGGGGCGCTCTATGCCGAGCGCGGGCGATTGCGCCCGTCTGACACAAAGTCGCTCGCCCGCGGCGCCGGCTATTTGCTGCGGCGCGGGAAAGTCGGCGCGATGGCAACGCTGCTGGCCGGTGTTGCCGCGCCCAAGCGGCCGGCCCCCGCCCCCGCCCCGCGGCCGTCTGACGATCCGCCCACCCGCGAGGGGGTGATGGAGCGCGCCACATCGTGGCTCGCGGCGGGGGAGACGGCAGCGGCCGATGCGCTGATGCGCCGCGCCGGGCCCCTCCACAGCGGTGAGGCCGCGTTTGATGCGCTGCTCTGCCGTGCCATCCTTGCCGCGCGCGAGGCCAACCCCCGCGAGATGCCGGTGGGCTCCACGGACAAGAAAATCCGTGGCGACATTGCCCTTGCCGGCGCCCGCGCGATCCCCGCGACCCCGCGGGACCCACGGGCCGGGGCCATCGTGCCGGGGCCGGATGGGCCCTTCCAGGTGATGCACGAGGGGACCCTTGTGCCAAAGGACGCCTACTACGGCGCCTGGATGACCGACCTCATCGCGCGTTCCGGCGGGCGGCATGAGCCCCAGGAAGAGTTTGTGTTCGAGGCGGTGCTGTCCGCCATCGAACCCGGCGCCACGATGATCGAGCTTGGCGCGTTCTGGGCGTTTTACACCGCCTCCTTCCTGCGCCGCCAGCAAGGCAAGGGGGCGGCGGTGATTGTGGAGCCGGCGGTCGACAACCTTGCCGCGGGGCTCGCAACGCTGCGGCGCAACGGCCTCTCCGCCGAGGTTCGCCACGGCATTGTGGGCGACACTGAGATGGTGCACGAGACCGGCTTTGGCGCAAAAATTGCGCCGGAGCGGGTGGATGTGGCCGCCATTATGGCGGCGCGGGGGTGGGAGACGCTCACCATCCTCCACGCTGACATTCAGGGCGCGGAAACGGCGCTCCTCACTGACATCGCGCCGCTGCTTGAGGCGCGGCGCATTCGCTATCTTTTCATCTCCACCCACGGGCACGGGCGGCAGGTGGCGTGCCTGAAGGCGCTGCAAAAGGCCGGCTATGCGCTGATTGCCGAGCACGATGGTCCGGAGAGTTTTTCGGTCGACGGGCTGATTGTGGCCCGCGCGCCGGACACGGACGGGCCGCAGTTCATCAACATTGCCCGCCGCGGCGTCACGCCATAAGGCCGGGGAGGAACGGTTCGCCCCGCTGCGCCTGCCACAACAGCGCCAACACACATGCGGTGTAGGCGGTGGCGGTGATCGCCAACACGCCGTGCCGCACGATGGCGGAGGTTGCGATCAGCGCGAGGCCGAGGAGCGGGAAAATCTGCATGGCGTGGAGGGCGAAAAAGTGCGCCACCCGCAGGTCGCCGCCATCGCGCACCCAGCTGACCAGCGGCAGGCCGCCTGCATCCGTCGGCGCGCCGCCCACCCAGTGGCTCCCCGCATCGCCAATCACCGCGCCCGTATAAATCCCGAGGACGGCGGAGATCATCAGCCCCGATGCGACGTAAAGGCGGATGGGCGCCATCGCGGGCCGCGCATGGCGAAGGGTGAGGATGGCAAGAAGGCCGGCGGTTGCGGTCAGAAAGAGCGCGGCAAGCCCCATCAGGGTGAACATTGTGCGGCCGAGCGCGTCGGCGTCATTAAAGTGGCTTGCCTCGTTGAGGCCTGCGCGGAGCATGATGTAGGCGATTTCGAAGAGGCTGGTGGGGATCGCGAACCAGCGGATGGCGGCGGCAAGGCGGCTCTCCCGCCCCGCCGGCGTCAGTTGCCCCATGATGAGGGCAAGCGTTCCCAAAAAGACGGCCAGCGAGAGCTGAAATTTGAGTGGTTTTAGCCAGGTGCTGACGCCGTTGAAGAGCCTTGGATCGATGGCCATCAGCGCGACGGTGACGGCCGCAAGGGCAAGCATCAACCACGCGGTGCGCGCGAGCGGCCTGTCGTGGGCCGGCAATTTGAGCGGCGCGCGGGCCGAAAGGGTGCTGCTCATTGCGAGGGTGCCGCGAGGGGGTGACGCGTCGGCATTGGGGCCTCCAAGCGCTCCGATGGTGGGAGCGATGTAAGAAGCGCTTACTTGCCTGTCAATGGTCCGCCGTCAGAGGGCTTCATTGTGGCCGCACGTCAAAGGGCTTGGCGGATTGCGGTGCGCAGGGCGTCGAGGGGGACGAGGGCGCCGGCCGGGTCGCGCACATGCCAATATGTCCAGCCGTTGCAGGCCGACAGGTTGCGCACGGCCGCACCCACCTTGTGGATGGAGCCTTCGTGGGCGCCGGAGCGGATGGAGCCATCCACCCGCACGGTGGCGACCGGCCCATCCTTGCCGCCCCACATGCGCTCGCCCGGCCGCACATGCCCCGCCTCCACGAGCATGCCGAACGGGATCTTTTGGGGTTTTGGGGCAAACCCGTCTTGCTCCACGTCAGCGGCGGGGGTGATGGCGGCGATGCGCTTTGCCGCCCGTGCGGCGTCGGCCGGTTCACGCTCGATGCCGATGAAGTGGCGGCCAAGGTGCTTTGCGACCGCGCCGGTGGTGCCTGTGCCGAAAAATGGGTCAAGGACGATGTCGCCCGGACGCGTTGCGGCGAGGAGCGCGCGGCGCACCAGGGCTTCGGGCTTTTGGGTGGGGTGGGCCTTTTGGCCGGTCTCGTCACGCAGGCGTTCCGCGCCGCCGCAAAGGGGGAAGGTCCAGTCTGAGCGGTGCTGGACGTCGTCGTTGAAGGTTTTGAGGGAGCGGTAGTTGAAGGTATAGTCGGTGCGCTTGGCTTCACGCACGGCCCAGATCAAGGTTTCGTGGGCGTTGGTGAAGCGGCGCCCCCGAAAGTTTGGCATCGGGTTGGATTTCACCCAGATGAGATCGTTGAGGATCCAGTATTTGAGGTCTTGTAGCGCGGTGCCGATGCGGAAGATGTTGTGATAGCTGCCGATGACGAAGATCGTGCCGTTGGGTTTGAGGACGCGGCGCGCCTCTGTGAGCCAGGCGCGGGAAAAGGCGTCGTAGGCGGCGAAATCATCAAAGCGGTCCCACGCGGCGTCGACGCCGGCGACCTTGGTGTGGTTGGGCCGCAGGAGCGTTTTGTCGAGCTGGAGGTTGTAGGGGGGGTCGGCGAAGATGCAGTCGATCTGGCCGTCTGGCAGCGTGGCGAGCGTGGCAGTGGCGTCGCCGCACAGGATTTCGTCGAGGGGGAGGGGCCGGAGCGGAGGCGCCACCGCCCCGGCCGTTGAGGTGCTCATTGCGACGCATTACCCTTACGCAATCGGCAAGATCTTAGGTAATGCGTTCCGGTAAAGTGAACGTTAAACCGGGCTGTGCAATTCGGTTTACTATGGTTGACGAAGGATTAATCTGTCGCCCCGGTGGTGTCGGCAAGATCCTTTAAAAGGCCCGATGCCACCGCGATGCGTGAGATGGAGACGGTGCCGCCGTCGACAATTTCGGCCACCGCGCGCTCGGTGCGCTGGAGCGCGGTTGCCCGGGTTTCGGCCCATTTTGCGACCCTTTCGGCCCCATTGCCATCCTCGGCGGTGGTGGTGGTGAGGACGGCTTCGGCGAGGCGGTTGTGGGCGTCAGCCAGCGCGCGGCGCGCCCGGTCGAGGGCAAGGCCGTCATAATAGTCGCCGACGGGGACCGCGCGGGCGATGCGATCCAGCCCCGCAAAGCGAAAGTGCGCGTCCACCGCAAACCACACATCGCCGGCCTCGGGGAGGGGGATGGTGCAGCGGTCGCCGACGACCACAATGTCGAGCGCGCTTTTGGCAAGCGCGACGCGGGCGAGGCGCATGGCCGATTCGTCCGGCACGCCGGCGGCGCGCAGTTCCTCTTCCCGCTCGGCAACGCGGGTTTTCTGCTCCTCGGGCAAGATGTCGTTAAAATAGCCCCGCATGTCGGAGAGGGCGCGGCGAAAGTGGTCGACCACGGACTGGAGGCCGTCGGCGAAGGATTGGTTGCGCAGGAACCAGACCGTTGCGTCGAGCAGGAGTTGGCGCACGGCCGCGTAAAGCTCTAGCTGCAGGTCGCCGGCGATTTTTGTGTCGAGCGCGTCCACCTCCGCGTTGAGGGCGATGAGGTTGTAGGCGTCCCGCGCGGCGGCGAAGGCGTAGGCGATTTCGTCCACCGCCGCGCCCGTCTGATCGCCCACGCGCACCATGAAGGTGGGCCCGCCCCGGTTGATCATGGAGTTGGCAAGCATGGTCGCGATGATCTCGCGCCGCAGACGGTGGCCGTCCACCTCATCGCCAAAACGCTGGACCATCAGTTTTGGGAAGTAACGGGCAAGCTCACGCGACAAATACGCGTCGTCCGGGACGTCGGATTGCAAGATGTCGTCGTAGAGCGTGAGCTTTGCGTAGGCGAGGAGGACGCCGATTTCGGGCCGGGTGAGGCCTTCCCCTGTGGCGACCCGCTCGTCCAGCGCGGCGTTGGAGGGAAGGTCCTCCAGCTCGCGGTCGAGGCCGCGGGGTTCAAGCACCTCCATGAGGCGGCGTTGGAAGCCGGCGCTTTCGGTGTTTTGCCGTTTGGAGAGGGAAATGGCGAGCGTTTGCAGGTAGTTGTTGCGAAGGACAAGGTCGCCCACCTCGTCGGTCATCTCTTCCAGGATGACGTTGCGGTCTTCCCGGCTGAGGCCTTTGGCGCGCATGGCTTCCGCGAGCGCGATCTTAATATTCACCTCAACGTCGGAGGTGTTGACGCCGGCGGAGTTGTCGATGGCGTCGGAGTTGAGGCGCACGCCGTTGTGGGCGGCGGCGATGCGGCCCTTGTGGCTGACGCCAAGGTTTGCGCCCTCGCCCACCACTTTGACGCGGAGGTCACCGGCCTCGATGCGCAGGGCATCGTTGGCGCGGTCGCCAATGTCGAGGTTGGTTTCTTGCGGGCCGCGCACGTAGGTGCCGATGCCGCCGAACCACAAAAGGTCCGCGTCCGCCTTCAGGATGGCGCGCAAAACGTCTTGGGGGGGGTGGGCGCCGGGGCCGATGCCAAGCGCGGCCCGGGCTTCGGGCGAGAGGGTGACCGACTTTGCACCGCGCGAATAAATGCCGCCACCGGCCGAAAGGGCGGACCGGTCGTAGTCTTGCCAAGAGGAGCGGCCCAACTCGAAGAGGCGTTTGCGCTCGGCGTAGCTTTTGGCGGCGTCGGGGTCGGGATCTATGAAAATGTCGCGGTGGTCGAAGGCTGCGATGAGCTTTGTGTGTTCGGACAAGAGCATGCCGTTGCCAAAGACATCGCCTGACATGTCGCCGACACCGACCGCGGTGAAGGGTGTTGACTGGATGTCGTGGTCCATCTCGCGGAAGTGGCGCTTGACGGCCTCCCACGCGCCTTTGGCGGTGATCCCCATGGCCTTGTGGTCGTAGCCGGCCGAGCCGCCGGAGGCGAAGGCATCGTCCATCCAAAAGCCGCGCTCTTGGGCAATGCCGTTGGCGGTGTCGGAGAAGGTGGCGGTGCCCTTGTCGGCGGCAACCACGAGGTAGGGGTCGTCGCCGTCGTGGCGCACAACATCTTTGGGCGGGATGATGTCACCGCCCTCGCGGTCATCGGTGATGGTGAGGAGGGCGTTGATGAAGATTTTGTACGCCTCGCGGCCCTCCTCAAAGAAGGCGTCGCGCTCGGACCGGTCGGGGAGTTGCTTGGCGAAGAAGCCGCCCTTGGCGCCGACGGGCACGATGACGGCGTTTTTGACTTGCTGCGCCTTCACAAGGCCCAGAATTTCGGTGCGGAAATCTTGCGGGCGGTCTGACCAGCGCAGGCCCCCGCGGGCGACGGCGCCAAAGCGCAGGTGCACCCCCTCCACGCGGGGGGAGTAGACCCAGATTTCGCGGTAGGGTGCGGGCCGCGGCAGGCCGGTCAGCGCGTGGGGGTCAAGCTTGAAGGCAAAGGTTTCGACAGGTTCGCCGTGCTCGTCCTTTTGGTAGACGTTGGTGCGGAGCGTGCCTTCGATGAGGTTCGAAATGCGGTGGACGATGGTGTCGTCCGCAAGACTTTGAATGTCTTGGTAGAGTTCTTCGAGCCCCCAGTGGATTTCCTTTTCGGCCTCGGCGCGGCCCTCGTCGTTCTTTGTGGGGTCGAAGCGGACCTCGAACAATTCGATGAGCGCGCGGGCAACATCGGGGTAGCGGTTGAGGGTCTCGGCGATGAGACCTTGCCCGTAGGCAATGCCGGTTTGGCGGAGGTACCGGGAGAGGGCGCGCAGAATTGCGATTTGGCGCCAATCGAGCCCTGCGTTGAGGAGGAGGGCGTTAAAACCGTCGCTCTCGGCAAGCCCATCCCACACGGAGAGGAAGAGGCCGTGGAGTTTGCCGGCGTTGGCGGCAATGTCGATCTCACCGCCGCTTGCGAGCGCCAGAGACATGTCGTGGATGTAGATGCCTTCGCCGTTGGGGGCATCGATGCGGAAGGTGCGCTCGTTGACCACCAAAAAGCCCATCGCCTCCAGGATCGGGACGCGCCGGGAGAGGGGGATGGGGTGAACGTGGTTGTAGATTTTTAAAGAGCAGCGGGCGGCGGTGTCGGTGTCGCGCCGGTAAAACAGGATGGCGAGGGGCGCGTCCTCGCCGATTTGCTTCAAAATGCTGATGTCTTGGAGCGCGCGGACGGGGGCGTAGCTTGCGCGATAACTGTCGGAGAACGCGTCGGCCCAGCGCAAAACCTCTTTGCGGTCGAGTTTGCGCTTGGGGCTTTCGAGTGCGGCGCGCAACAGATCATCGAGGAAGGTGCGGGTCATCGCGGCGATCTGGTCTTCCAGCTCGCGCACATCGGGGGTGGGCGTTTCGCCATGGCGCCGGCCGACGATGAGGTGAAGGCGGGTTAGAACGCCTTCGGGCATGAAGGTGGTGCGGGCGGAGATGTGGCCGTCGTATGCCTGCGCGAGGAGGGCTTCGATGCCCTCGCGAACCTGTGTCGTGAAGCGGTCGCGCGGGATGTAGACCAGCAGCGAGACGAAACGGTCGAACGGGTCAACGCGGGGCAGGATGCGCACGCGCGGGCGTTCGGAGAGCTGCAGGATGGCGAGGGTGAACTTTGCAAGCAGCGCCTCGTCAATCTGCCACAGCTCGTCGCGGGGGTAGGTTTCAAGGATGTTGGTGACGGCGTTGCCGGAGTGGCTGCGCGGGTCAAACCCCAGCGCGGCGGTGACGGCATCGACCTTGCGGCGCAAAATCGGAAGGTCACGCACCGATTCGGTGTAGGCCTCTGAGGTGAAGAGGCCGACGATCCGGAGCTCACCTTTGAGCGCGCCGTCTTCGTAGCGTTTGACGCCAATATAGTCGAGGTGAGCGGCGCGGTGCACCTTTGAGCGCACGTTGGCTTTGGAGATGTAGACGGGGGCGGAGCGTTTCAGGAACGCGCGAATTTCTGAGTTCAGCGTCACAAGGTCGGTGCCGCGGCGCAAAACCTTGATGTCAGGGTTGCGAAGGATGCCAAGGCCGGCATCCTCGTCGGCGATGAGCTCGCCGGTTTCGACCGAGCCGTCGAGGGCGTATTGGCGCATGCCCGTCATGATGAAGTCGCCGTCGGCAAGCTTTTGGAGGAAGGCGAGGCCCTCCTCCAGCTCTTCGGCGGGGATGGGGGGCGGCGTTTCTTGAAAGCGCGCGATCGTGGCGCGCACACGGTCCAGCATGGGTTGCCAATCGGCAACCGTTGCGTCGACATCGGCCTCCACTGCGCGCAGGCTCGCGGCAAGCGCGTCGCGCTGGCCGGGGTCGTCGATCGCCTCAACGTGGACGTGCACAAAGCTTTCGTGGGGCAGGCCATCGCCGTGGCGCGCCTCGCCGTGGAAGCGGGCAAGGCGGCCCTCCTCATCCCGCTCGATGGAAAAGATGGGGTGGACGACGAGGTGAAGGTCGAGATTTTGGGCGTGAAGCTCGTTCTTGAGGGAGCCGAAGAGGAAGGGTTTGTCGTCGTTGAGCGCTTCCACAACGGTGATGGCGTGGCCGGTCTCTTCGGTGATGTTGACATCGTCGGGCGCCATCACCTCGATGCGCGCTTTGCCCGGGGTGCGCAGTTGCATGGCGCGCCAGCCGGCCTTGGCCAGGCGGTGGAGGTCATCCACGCTGTAGTTCGCCAGATCCTCCGCGGCGGCGTGGCGGAAGAGCGCTTCAGAAAATGTGGCGAAGGCGACGTCGCCCCCCGTTTGGCGCACCTTGTCGGCCAGCGCGGACAGCGTGCCATCTTTCGCGTCGGAAAAGTCTTCCAGCATTCTTTGGCGCTCCTCGGGTGTGGCGGGCTTCTCTGCGCGCACGGTTTTGCGCAATCATGGGGCGAGTTTAGGGGGAGGGTCTAGCGGTGGACGGTGAAGAACCGGTGATTTCTTTGGATCTTCCGGCAGGGCCCCTGTCGGACGAGACCCAAGCGTATTTTGCAAAATGTGAAGAGAAGTTGGGGTTGGTGCCCAACGTGTTGCGCGCCTACGCCTTCGACGAGACGAAGCTGCGCGCCTTCACACAAATGTATAACGAGTTGATGCTCGGTGACAGTGGCCTTTCAAAGCTTGAGCGGGAGCTTGTGGCGGTGGTGGTGTCGGCGGCGAACCGTTGCCATTATTGTGTGATTGCCCATGGTGCGGCCCTCCGCGCGCTTTGCGGCGATGCGGACCTTGTGGACACCCTTGTGGTCAACTGGCGTGTCGCCAAGCTTGAGCCGCGGCACCGGGCGATGGCCGCCTATGCCGCCGCGCTCACCGATGCGCCTGATGCTGCCGGCCCGCACCTTTATGAGGGCTTGCGCGCGGTGGGCCTCTCGGACCGGGACATTTGGGATCTCACGGCCGTGGTCGGGTTTTTCAACATGTCGAACCGTGTGGCGAGCGCGACGCGCATGGCGCCCAACGAAGAATACTACGCCGCGGCGCGGAAAACTTGATTGAAAGGTTCGGGCGCTAGAGACTCATTGCATGATTCGCGCCGGCGCGGGCTGGGCGCGCGCTTGATGACTGAGGCGTAGAGCAACGGGTTTTGGCGCCAAAGGGCCAAGGCTGCTCTAGGGATGGAGACGCGCCGCGATGGAACTCAACGAGCTGTTCTCAAACTTTGAGTATGATGATCTGCAATGGTTCGTGCCGATGGCGGCGGGCCTTGTGATCATCGTGGGCGGCCTTTTGATCGGCATGATCCGCGGGATGACGGCGGGCGTGATTGTCGCGCTCTTCTTCGGCGGGCTGATGTGCATGTCGCCGGTGCTGTTGAACGCGCTGGAACGCACCGATGGGCGGGCCGACCGCGTGACCGCCGCCGTTGCCAGGAGCGCTGCCGAACTTTCCCAGCTCAACAATGATGTGGTGGTCGACCTCTCCCGCGTTGTGGCGACCGTGCGCACCGCGCTCGACGGGCTTTCGCCGCTGGTGACGGAGGATGCGCTGGATGCAGCCGTCGTCCAGCGCTTTGGCCAGAGCCTCACCGACACCGAGGAGCGGCTTGATGCGGCGATCGGCTCGCTCTCTCGGACCCAGCTCCTGCGCGAGCGGCTGAACGAGGACCTTCGCGATCTTGAGGCAGAGTTGCGCCGGGCCGCGAACCCGCGTTAACGGTGGCTGATGCAGGCCTTTACGACGCTCACCTCCCCCGCCGCGCCCCTCGAGATGATCAATGTCGACACCGACATGATCATCCCGAAAGACTATCTGAAAACGATCAAGCGCACGGGGCTTGGCCGGGGCCTCTTCGCTGAGATTTCAAAATTGCCCGATGGCTCTCCGGACCCAAGTTTTTCGCTCAACCAGCCGGCCTACAAGGACGCTGCGATCCTGGTCGCTGGCGACAATTTTGGTTGCGGCTCCTCCCGCGAGCATGCGCCCTGGGCGTTACTCGACCGTGGCATCCGGTGCGTGATCTCGACCTCGTTTGCCGACATTTTTTACCAAAACTGCTTTAAAAACGGGATCTTGCCCGTCAAAGTCACGCCCGATGAGCTGGCGCGTTTGATGGACCACGCCAAGAAAGGCGCCAACGCGACGCTCACGGTGGATTTGCCGGGGCAGACGATCAAAGGCGCGGACGGTGAGCCCGTCTCGTTTGAGATTGATGCGGGGCTGAAACACGCGCTGGTCAATGGGCTCGACGATGTCGGGCAGACCATGCAGCGCGCGGAGGCGATCGCCACGCACGAGACGAAGCTTTCAGCGGATCGGCCCTGGGTCTGAGACATCGGGTGGGGCGGGGTGCCAAGCCTCTCCCGCCTCCGTTCCATTCTCTCGCGGAGAGGATGACGCCTCAAGGCACGCTGCGCTCCGCCGGCACAATTGCCGGCGTTGTTTGTTGCCAAAGTCGGCAATGGCCGACTTTGGTGGCCTTGACCCGTCATCCTCTCCGCGAGGTCCGGGGGTTAGTCGGCTCCACGCAACTGGCCTATTGGCCAGTTGCGCATCAAAGAACGCTCAAACCCGCCAAGCGGGTTTGAGGGGAAGGTCGCGTCTCTCGTCTCACCAAAGGAAGTGTGGGGGTGGGTGTGGGACTGACCTTGCTAAAGGTCTCTTGCGCCAAACGTGTCGCACTCTGACGGGTTGCCGGATTGGTAGCCGATGCGGAACCACCGGCTGCGCTGGGCGGCCGTGCCGTGGTTAAAACTCTCCGGGACCACATATCCCTGTTGGCGGCGCTGCATGACGTCGTCGCCGACGGCTGAGGCAGCGCCCAGCGCTTCGTCAATGTCGCCCTCTTCCACAATGCCAGAACGGTCGGCGGCGTGGGCCCACACGCCCGCATAGCAGTCGGCCTGAAGCTCGACCTTGATGCTCTCAAGGTTGGATTGGCGCTCGCCTAGGCGCTGACGGTCGCGGTGGAAACGGCCCAGAACGCCGGTCAGGTTTTGGACGTGGTGGCCCACCTCATGGGCAAGCACATAGGCCTGGGCAAAATCGCCGGGGGCACCGAGGCGCTGGTCCAAAAGCTCGAAGAAGGAGAGGTCGATGTACACCCTGCGGTCGGCGGGGCAGTAGAATGGGCCTACCGCCGCGTTGCCAAAGCCGCAGGCCGTGTTGGTGAAGCCGGAATAGAGGACAAGGCGCGGTTCTTCGTAGCGGGAGCCGTTTTGGGCGAAAATGCGGCCCCAGGTGTCTTCCGTCTCGTTGAGGACGACGGCGAGGAACGCGGCGTTCTCGTCCCGTGCGGCGCGCTGCTCGGGGGTGGCCCGCTCCTGCGGCGCTGTCACCACGGGGCCGGGCCCGCCCTCCCGCGCAAGCATGTCCAAAAGCTGTAGGGGGTTGATTCCGACGAAAATCCAGAGCGCAATTGCGACCACGATGAAGAGGATGATCGATCCACCCCCCGCCCGCCGCGTCCCACCTGGACGGGGCAAGCGGACCCGGCCCCCCGGCGTGCGGCGTGGCACGCGGCGAGGTCGGCCGCGCCGGTCTTCAACGTTAGCGGAGCGTTCCCGGCCTTCCCAGCGCATGCGTCTGTCCCCTCATCGTGCGGAGGGGACAGTGCAAAATCATGACGCGTGGTGCCAGCGGCCGTGGGCCAAGAATGTACGCAGGCTCTTCAGAAACGTTCCGCGGGGGGCGGCTGGCCGATGGGCCGTGACCCGCACCTGTGCGTCCAGCGGGCGCACCATTTGCGCTTTGGCGAGGATGAAATGGTTCGACATGGCGTATCGTCCTTCCCGTTTGAAACCTGTGGCGGATTCGGCTGGCGTTCGTGGCTGTGACCCGTTACGTCTCCCGCAATCAGTGCGCCTTGTGACATCAATATACGCACATCGTGCGCGTTTTAAAGTGATGAAGCGCACAAAATGCGCGATGAGAATGAAAATATGACGCCCGACCAATTCCGAGCGTGGCGCAAGGCCCATGGCTGGAAACAGCGCGAGCTGGCCGACCGACTGGGTCTCAAGCGGCGCATGATCCAGTATTATGAGCGCGGCGATCGGGACGGAAAACAGGTCGAAATCCCCAAAACGGTGCGCCTGGCGTGCTACGCCATCGCCTGCGGGGTCGAAGAGTTTGACGGGCGCACCGTCGATTGGGTGAGCGGCGGGGAAAATGACATCGACCCCCCCATCCCCGATGATGACGAGGATTGAGGCCGAAACCGACGCTTTTGCGGGTGCTAAGCGGCAGGTCTGCACGGTTGGGGGTTTTGCGCCGGGCCGCGACTGACTAAGAGGGGCGGTCTCCCCCCCGTCAGCGCCGCCAAAATGCCCAAACGCACCGACATTTCGTCCATCCTCATCATCGGCGCCGGCCCGATCGTCATCGGCCAGGCGTGCGAGTTCGACTATTCCGGCACACAAGCCGTCAAGGCGCTGAAGGAGGAGGGCTTCCGCGTCATCCTCGTGAACTCCAACCCCGCCACCATCATGACGGATCCGGAGCTTGCCGACGCCACCTACATCGAGCCGATCACCCCCGCGATGGTGGAAAAGATCATCGCCAAGGAGCGGCCCGATGCGCTGCTCCCGACCATGGGCGGCCAAACCGCGCTCAATTGCGCGCTGAACCTCCAGGCCGCCGGCGTTCTCACCCGCTATGGTGTGGAGATGATTGGCGCCGATGCCACCGCCATTGAGACAGCGGAGGACCGCGAAAAGTTCAAGCGCGCGATGACCGAGATCGGCCTGGAGAGCCCGCGCAGCCACATCGTCCACAATCTGCCCGATGCGCTGCGGGCGATGGAGCGGATTGGATTGCCGGCGATCATCCGCCCCTCCTTCACCCTGGGCGGCCAGGGCGGCGGCATCGCCTATAACCGCGAAGAATTCCTCGACATTGTGGAGAGCGGGCTCGACGCCTCGCCCACCACGGAAGTGTTGATTGAGGAGTCGGTGCTCGGCTGGAAAGAGTATGAGATGGAGGTGGTCCGCGACCGGGCGGACAATGCCATCATCATCTGCTCCATCGAAAATGTGGACCCGATGGGGGTGCACACGGGCGATTCCATCACCGTTGCCCCCGCGCTCACGCTGACCGACAAAGAGTATCAGCGCATGCGCTCCGCCTCCATCGCCGTCCTGCGGCGGATCGGGGTGGAGACTGGCGGCTCCAACGTGCAGTTTGCGGTGAACCCCGCCGACGGGCGCATGGTCGTGATTGAGATGAACCCGCGCGTCTCCCGCTCGTCCGCGCTGGCATCGAAGGCGACGGGCTTTCCCATCGCGCGCGTGGCGGCAAAACTTGCCGTCGGCTACACCCTTGATGAGCTCGACAACGACATCACCAAGGGCGCCACCCCCGCCTCCTTCGAGCCGACGATCGACTATGTGGTCGTCAAATTCCCGCGCTTCACGTTCGAAAAGTTTCCGGGCGCGGCCTCCGTGCTCACCACCTCCATGCGCTCGGTGGGCGAGGTGATGGCCATTGGCCGCACCTTCCAGGAGGCCATTCAAAAGGCGCTGCGCGGGCTGGAAACGGGGCTCACGGGGTTTGACGAGGCCGAGATCGAGGGGCTTGGGGTTGGCGAAGATTCCCAGGCCATCCGCTCCGCCATCGCGATCCCCCGGCCGGACCGGCTCTTGAAGGTGGCCGAGGCCATGCGCCGCGGCTTTGACATTGATGCGGTCTACGATGCGTCCAAGATCGACAAGTGGTTTTTGACCGAGATTGCCGCGATCCTTGCCCTTGAGGCGCGGGTGCGGGCCCACGGCCTGCCGCAAACGGCGCAAAATCTTCGCCTTTTGAAGGGGGCGGGCTTTTCCGACCAGCGGCTTGCCACGCTCTCCGGCACGCCGGTGGACGAGGTGCGGGCCCTGCGCGAGCGGCTTGGGGTGCGCCCGGTCTATAAGCGGATTGACACGTGCGCGGCTGAGTTCGCGGCGCCCACAGCCTACATGTACTCCACCTACGAGCCCCAGTTTGGCGATGCGGCGGAGGATGAGGCGCAGCCCTCGGCCCGCAACAAAGTCGTCATCTTGGGCGGCGGGCCAAACCGCATCGGCCAGGGGATCGAGTTCGACTATTGCTGTTGCCACGCGGCCTATGCGCTGGCAGAGGCCGGCGTCGAGACCATCATGGTCAACTGCAACCCTGAAACGGTTTCCACCGATTTTGACACCTCCGACCGGCTTTATTTCGAGCCGCTCAGCCTTGAGGACGTGCTTGAGATCTTGCGCGTTGAAAAGTCGGCCGGCCGGCTGATGGGCGTCATCGTCCAGTTTGGCGGGCAAACGCCCCTTGGCCTTGCGCAGGGGCTGGTGGATGAGGGGCACACGATCCTCGGCACCAGCGTGGACGCCATCGACCTTGCCGAAGATCGGGACCGTTTTCAAAAGCTCCTCACCAAGTTGCGCCTCAAGCAGCCTGAGAACGGCATTGCCTATTCGGTGGAGCAGGCGCGCCTCATCACCCATGAGGTGGGGATGCCTGTGGTGGTGCGCCCGTCTTATGTGCTGGGTGGGCGCGCCATGGCGGTGCTGCGCAACGAAGAGAGCCTGGACGATTACCTGTTTGGTACCCTGCGCGGTATGATCCCGCCGCACATCCGCACCAAATACCCCAACGACAAGACCGGGCAGATCAACACGCTGCTTGGCAAAAACCCGCTTCTATTCGACCGTTATCTTGAAAAAGCGGTTGAGGTTGATGTGGATGCTTTGTCGGATGGGACGGAAGTCTTCATCTGCGGGGTGATGGAGCACATTGAGGAGGCGGGCATCCACTCGGGCGATTCGGCCTGCTCGCTGCCGCCGCGCTCGCTCCCGCCGCACATTGTGGACCGGATGCGGGCGCAAACCTCGGCGCTCGCGCTGGCGCTGGGCGTCGTGGGGCTCATGAACGTGCAGTTCGCGGTCAAGGATGAGACGATCTACATCCTTGAGGTGAACCCGCGCGCCTCGCGCACCGTGCCGTTTGTGGCCAAGACGATTGGCGTCTCGATTGCAAAAATTGCCGCGCGCGTGATGGCGGGGGAGCGGCTCTCCTCGTTCGGGCTGCAGGATGCGAGCCTTGACCATGTGTCGGTGAAAGAGGCGGTTTTTCCCTTCAACCGTTTTCCGGAGGTGGACACGGTGTTGGGGCCGGAGATGAAGTCCACCGGCGAAGTGATGGGGATCGACAAGACCTTTGGCCCCGCGTTCGCAAAGTCCCAACTTGCGGCCGGAAACGGGCTGCCCGATGGCGGCACAGTCTTCATCTCCGTGCGCGATGGGGACAAGGCGGCCATCCGCGAGGCCGCCTCAACCTTGATTGCACAAGGGTTCACCATCGCCGCAACGTCGGGCACACAGCGCGATTTTGCCGCCCACGGGATTCTCGCCAAGCGCATCAACAAAATGTCGGAAGGGCGGCCGCACATTGTGGATGCGGTCAAAAACGGCTCGATCCAGCTGGTGTTGAACACGGCCGAGGGGCCGCAAGCCATTGCGGATTCAAAGGAAATGCGGCGGGCGGCGCTGTTTCACAAGGTGCCTTATTATACAACCCTTGCCGGGGCGCTCGCCGCGGTGGAGGGGATTGCACTCCACACCGCCGACGACCTTGAGGTGCGGCCCATGCAGTCCTATGTGAGCGCGCTGGCGCGGGGTTGAGGTATCTTGCCAAGCGCCAGACTTCCGGTGAACACTGTCGGACTTCGCGGATGACGCGGCCAAAGGTTGGGTGATGGACAAGATTCCGATGACGGCTGATGGGTACGCCACGCTGGAGCGTGAGCTCAAGCAACGCACGTCCGAAGAGCGCCCCAAAATTATCGCGGCCATCTCCGAGGCGCGCGCCCATGGCGACCTGTCGGAGAACGCCGAATATCATGCCGCGAAGGAGTCCCAGTCCCTCAACGAAGGCCGCATCCAAGAATTGGAAGATATGCTCGGCCGCGCGGAGGTGATCGACCTCACCAAACTTTCGGGCGACACCATCAAGTTTGGCGCCCACGTGACGCTGGTGGACGAAGACACCGAGCAGGAAAAGAAATACCAGATCGTTGGCGATGTGGAGGCCGATGTGAAGGCGGGGCGCGTTTCGATCTCCTCGCCGATTGCGCGGGCGCTCATCGGCAAGCAGGTGGGCGATTCGGTGGAGGTCGCGGCCCCCGGCGGTGCGCGGGCGTACGAAATCACCGCCGTCAGCTTCCAGTAGGCCGCGGCGACAAAGGGGCGGCGGATGATCGACCAACAGCCCTTTGGCGATGGGTCCGAGTTCATCGACAACCCGGAGCCGCGCTGCCCGGTGGTCCTCCTCCTCGACACGTCCTACTCCATGAGCGGGGCAAAGATCGCCGCCCTCAACGATGGCCTCCTCCAGTTTCACGAGGAGGTGGCAAGCGACAGCCTTGCCGCAAAGCGTATCGAGCTTTCGGTGGTCACCTTCGGCCCCGTCACCGTGTTGTCCGATTTCGGGCCGGTCACCGCCTTTGAGGCGCCGACGCTGGAACCCTCCGGCAACACGCCGATGGGGGAGGCGATTGTGCGCGCCGCCGCGCTCACAAGGGCGCGCAAGGATTCCTATCGCACCGGCGGCATCGATTTTTACCGCCCCTGGCTCTTTCTCATCACCGATGGCGCGCCCACCGACGATGTGACGGCTGCGAAAAAGACCATCGCCGATGGGGAGCGGGACAAGGCGTTCATGTTCTTTGCCGTTGGCGTGGAGGGGGCGGACATGGAGGCGCTGTCGGCGCTGTCGGTCCGCGCGCCGCTGATGCTGAAGGGCCTCCAGTTCAAAGAGCTGTTCGCCTGGCTCTCCAACTCGCTCTCAAAAGTGTCGCAGTCTCGCACCGATGAGGCGCCGGCGCTCGACAACCCCGCAGCGCCCAGCGGCTGGGCGGTCGCCGGGGAGTGAGGGCGACCACCGTTGCCGCCGGCGTGCGCGGCACCCGCCACGCCCGCCAAGGCGCCCCGTCCCAGGATCATTTTGCGGCTTTCAGCGCCCCATTCGGCGTGGCGCTGATTGTGGCCGATGGCGCCGGCAGCGCGGCGCGCGGCGGGGTGGGCGCCGCGCTTGGCGTGCGGGCGGCCCGCGCGGCGCTGCGCCAATCTGAGGCGGGCTCCGTCGACGATTGCCGCGCGGCCTGCGAGGTGGCCCGGGCGCGGCTGCATCGTGCCGCAGCCGGCGCCGGCCGCCCACCGCGGGACTTTGCAACGACGCTGATTGTGGCGACCCTCACCGAGGCGGGCGCAGCGGTTGCCCATGTGGGCGATGGCGCTGTGGTGGCAAAGGGGGCGGCCCTTGCCGTCCTCTCCGCGCCAGACGTTGGCGCGTTTGCCGGCGAGACGACGTTCTTGACCAGCGACAGCGAGATCCGGACCGCAACCGCCCCGGCCACCGCGCTCGCCGTATTCTCCGACGGGCTGGAGCGGCTTTTGATCGAGGCCGCCAGCGGTGCGCCGGCGCCGGTCTTCGACCGCTGGTTCAAAATCCTTCAGGAGGGCGCGGCGGGGCACGATCACGCCCTCTCGGCCGCGCTCCGGCGCTATCTCGCCCAGCCGGCGGTGGCCGAGCGCACCGACGATGATGTGACGCTCTGCCTTGCGGTGCGATGCTGATTGCGGTCGATGGCGCGCCGCTCCCCCTTGGCCCCGTGCTTGGCAAGGGTGGGGAGGGCGTTGTCCATGCCATCGAGGGCGCGCCGGACCTTTGCGTGAAACTTTATGCAGAGCCCGCGAGCCGGGCGGCCAAAGTGCGGGCGATGGTGGCCGCGCGCCTTGCCGAGCGGCACCCGGCGGTCGCCTTCCCCCTCACCATCGCGAGTGATGGGGCGGGGGCCTTTGCGGGCTTCACCATGCGCCGGGTGGACGGGGCCTTGCCCCTCCATGAGGTGACGGGGCCGGGCTCGCGCCAACTCCACTTTCCCCATGCGGACGCGCGGTTTTTGGTGCGGGTTGCGGCAAACATTGCGGGCGCCGTTGCCGCCATCCACGCCGATGGCGCCGTCATCGGTGACATCAACCAGTCCGGCCTGTTGGTGGCGCCGGATGCAACGGTCACGTTGATTGATGCCGACAGCTTTCAGGTGCGGGCGGGCAGCACCGTGCACCGCTGCACGGTGGGTGTCCCAGAGTTTACGCCGCCGGAGCTGATGGGCGCCTCCCTCGACGTGGAGCGCACCCCGCAGCATGACGCATTTGGCCTTGCGGTGGTGGTCTTTCAGCTTCTGTTTCACGGGCGCCACCCGTTTAAGGGGGTGAGCGCGACGGCGGATGTGACGGTGCCGGAGGCGATCGCTGCCCACCGTTTTGCCTATAGCCGCGCGCGCAACACGGGGCTCGCGCCGCCGCCGCGCATGATGGGGCTTTTGGCGGTGCCGCATCTCTCGGCGCTGTTTGAACGGGCGTTTTCGCCGGGGGAGCGGCCGGATGCGGCGGCCTTTGTGCGCGCGCTGGCAAACCATGAGGCCGCCCTCGTGCGGTGCCGCGCAGTGCCCGCCCATGCCTATGACAGGACGCTCCACGCCTGCCCGTTTTGCCAGTTTGAGAGCGCGACGGGGGCAACGCTCTTCCCGCCGCCGCTCTCTGCGGTGCCGGGCGGGGCCGACCTTTCGGCGCTCTCGGCCCGGGTGGCGGCGATTGCGCCGCTGGAGCGGTGGGCGCCCACCCCGCCGGACCTTTCCGGCGAGGCACTTGTTGTGCGCCAGCGCAGCGTGCTCGGCCGGCGAATTGCCCAGGGGACGTCGGTGGTGGGCTCGGTGCTCGGCGGGTTTTTGACGTACGTCTCGCCGCCCGCCTTCCCGATGATGCTGGTGATGGTGGCGTTCGGCTGGCAGGCGTTCTCGGGCACCTTGGCCGACCCTGCGCGCAACGACCTTGGCCGGGTGGATGCGCGGCTTGTGCGGGCGATGCGCGCGGCGGCCCGCACGCTTCCCTTGCGCGATGCGCGGGCCGCCAAGACGGTGGCGGAGGCCGCGGTGGCCGCCGCCATTGAGGCGGCCGATGGGCCAGCGCGTGAGGTTGTGGCGTTTCGCGAGGCAGCGGCGCGGGAGGCGGTCGCGGCGGCGCTCGCCGCTGCCCCCATCGGGCGGGATGCGGGGCTTGGCCTTGCCGCGGTTGCCGCGCTCCGCCGGGCGGGTGTCACGTCGGCGGCGGACGTGATGACGGGGGCGGCCGCGCGCGTCACCGCGCTGTCGGATGGCGAGCGGCGCACGGTTGAGGCCTTTGCCCACCGTGTGGCTGCGGCGGCGTCCGCTGTGACGCCCGCGCCCCTTTACACAGCGTCCCTTGCCAAGCGGCGGGCAGCGGCTGCGGCGAGGGCGCGCGCGGCGGCGCAAAAGGCGAGGGCCGCCGTTGCGCGGGCGGAGGCGCTGTCGGACGCGGCGCAGACGGCAATTGCGATGGCGGACGAGGCGCTCGCGCCCCTGTGGCGGGAGCGGGCGGCGCTGGTGCGCGAAATTGAGGGGTTTTCGGAGCGGGCACCGGCGGCACCGGTGGTGCGCGTCTGAGGGCCGCCAAAAGGGCGCCGCTCCCGGGGGGAGAGCGACGCCAAGGTGGTCAGCGTGGGGGTGGGCGCCTACCGCATCACGAAGTGGGCGCTTTGGGCGACCGTGCGGGGCGGCGGGGCAAGGGGCCGGCCGCCAAGCCCCGGCATATCGTCAAGGGTGAGCGGGCGTCGCGGGGGGGCCGAGCCGGCCACCACATTCATGGCCGGCGGCAGCCCGGCGACCGGCGCACCGCGGTGGGGCGCCCCTTGCACGCAATGGGGGAAAGAGACCCGCGCCGCCGACAGCGCCATCAGGTGCAGCGCCGACCCGAAATAGGTGGTCGGGCGGAAGCGCTGCAGCGATGGCGGCATCGGCACATTGCGCGCCGCACACGCAGCGAGCGCCGCAATTGCCCGATAGCCCGGGTCGTTCATGTCCATGATCACCCGGCCGGCGTGGAGGTCAAAGTCCTGGGGCGCGCGGTTGCCGTCAACATTCCACGCCCGGTCAAACGGGACGAAGTGCTCGGCCGACACGCGGCCCCCCAGCGCCATGTAAAGGGGGATGCGCACGGCGTCGTAGGACGACTTTTTGGCAAAGCCGTGGGCGGGCCGGTAGCGCCGGTCGCGGCGCAGGGTGATCCAGTCCGGCGCATAGCCGCCGGAGCGTGCCATGGCGGTGGCGGTGAGTTCGAGCCCGGACTCAAACGCCTGGGCGAAGGGGTAGCGGTCGTTGAGATGCGCAAAAAGGTGCAGCGCATCGTAGATATAGTAGCTCAGATTCACGACCGGGCCGTCGGTGTGGTGCTGCCGGCCAAAGCCGAACGCGGCCGGGCGCACGATCACATGCTCGCCCTCGTCCTTCAGAAGATGGCGGCCGATGGCCTCGATGAGGGGCGTCGCAAGGCGCACATAGCGCGGCTCGTCCCACTTCAATGCGGCCTTCACCAGGGCGTAGGCGACGATGACATCGCCGTCGGTGGCGTTGTTGCGGTCGACAATTTGCGGGAAGGCGCGCGGGTTATAGAGCCACGAGATCAGGCCATCGCCCCGCCCCCGCATTTTTCGGAAGGTGAAGTCGAGGATCTGGTCAAACGTTGCTTGATCATCGGCCTTGACCGCGAGCAGCATGCCGTAGGCCTGGCTTTCTGAGTGGCTCACGCCCTGCTTTTCCACATCGATGACGCGGCCGTCACCGGCCACAAAACGGTCGGTGAAGGCTTGCCACTCGTGTGGCGCAAGACTTGTGGGCACGGTGAGTGCCCTGGGGTTAGAGAAGGACGGATTGGCGTTTGTTTCGCCGGCCGTCCCCAGTTGAAAGCCCAATGCGCATATCATCGCGCACGCGGCTTTCTTCGAGTGTACTTTGAACATTTCACTCTCGCTCGTGCTGACG
This sequence comes from Pseudomonadota bacterium, assembly GCA_039034015.1. Taxonomy (GTDB): domain Bacteria; phylum Pseudomonadota; class Alphaproteobacteria; order Rhizobiales; family Amorphaceae; genus Acuticoccus. Next base: position 21,724 of record JBCCBM010000027.1, read on the forward strand.
AGGAGAGAACGCGCCGTGTCAAGATATGCTGCGTTTATTCAAAGTTTCCTGAAAGTATTTCTGATATACTTCTGTCAGGTTTATCTTGCGACTCGCGACGATGATTTCACCTATTATTAACCATAAACGTACACGGTGTGCCGCGCGCGAAGAGGGCACCCCATGGGATTAAGACCACTTGCCTTGTGCAGCGCTTGCCTCGGCCTCGCGGCGTGCGTGAGCGCAACGCCTGAGGCGCGGTGTGTGAATGATGGATCGGTGGAGATCTGCCAGACCGCCGGGCACATTGAAGTCGCCGCGGAAGGCGATGTGCCGCTGGGGGCGGTGCTGTCGGCCATTGATGTGGGGGCTGTCCCCCAGGCAAAACCCCGCGCAACGGTGGCGGGGCCCAGCGAAAGTGGCTGCCGCGTGGTGGCGGACGAGGGGGCGTTGGTGACGCTTGCCTGTGAGGTGCGCGTCACCGTCCGCCGGGAGGCGGGTTAGGCCTTATTTGTGGCAGTGCACCTTACGAAGGCTGACATAGTCTTCTTTGATGCGGGTGCGGGTCTCAAGGTAGACCGAGGCGTGGCGCTGCTTGGTCCAGCGTTTGCCGTGCTTGTGCACCGAATACGTGGCGCCGCGTTTGCGGATGCCTTGGGGGTCCACGCGGTATTTGGCGGGGTAGTAGGTGGCATCGTAGCAGGCGACCGTGCGGCGATCGTCTTGGATGATGACGTGGCTGTCTTCATTGGGCCCGCCGTGGCGCGGGGCGTGGTGATGATGGCGCACGATGCGGTGGCCTTTGTGGCCATAGAGGCCGTGGTCGCCGGCGGCGGACGGCGCGACCTGCGCCGTGATCGCAACGACGCCCCCAAGAACAGCCGCAGTGAGAAGGCGAAACATCTGGCTCTCCGTTAACCAATTCAATTGAGCTGAAGCATTTATAGCATCGCTTACAGGTCACGATCTTTACGTGACCAGCCAAATTGTCAACGACTACGGCAGAGAAGCCATAAATAGAAGGTTAACTGGTTAATGGCGATGCGGTGCGCGCCATGCTACGCCTTGGCGAAACGATGAACGGCGAGGCCCATGGACGATCTCACCATCGCGCAACGCGCATCCTTGCGGCCCATCACCGAGATTGCCGCGCGGGCCGGCCTTTCGGCCGATCAACTGATCCCCTATGGCGCGGACAAGGCGAAGGTGCGCATGCCGCCCGCGCCGCAAAGGGCGAAGCTCATCCTTGTAACGGCCATTAGCCCGACGCCGGCGGGGGAGGGCAAGACCACCACAACCGTCGGCCTTTCCGATGGGCTCAACCACATCGGCCAGCGCGCGATGGCCTGTTTGCGGGAGCCTTCGCTCGGCCCGTGCTTTGGCGTGAAGGGCGGGGCGGCCGGCGGCGGCTATGCCCAGGTCGTGCCCATGGAGGACATCAACCTTCACTTCACCGGTGACTTTCACGCCATCACCGCCGCGCACAACCTTCTTGCGGCCATGGTCGACAACCACCTCCATTGGGGCAATGCCCTGGGGCTCGACCCCGGCCGCATCGCCTATCGCCGGGTGGTGGATATGAACGACCGGGCGCTGCGCAACATTGCCATCGGTCTTGGCGGCCGCGCCAACGGGTTTACGCGCGAGGGCGGCTTTGACATCACCGTGGCGTCGGAGGTGATGGCGATCCTGTGCCTTGCCGATGGCATCGATGATCTGAAGGCGCGCCTTGGCCGCATTGTGGTGGGCACCCGGGCCGATGGCACCATGGTGACCGCAAAAGACCTTGCCGCCGACGGGGCCATGACGGCGCTGTTGAAAGATGCCCTGTTGCCGAACCTTGTGCAGACCCTGGAGGGGACGCCCGTCTTCGTCCACGGCGGCCCGTTTGCCAACATTGCCCACGGCTGCAACAGCCTGTCGGCCACAAAAGCCGCCCTTTCCCTCACCGACTATGTGGTGACGGAGGCGGGGTTTGGGGCCGACTTGGGCGCCGAAAAATTCTTCAACATCAAGTGCCGTCTTGGCGGCCTCTCCCCGTCCGCCGCGGTGGTGGTGGCAACCGTGCGCGCGCTCAAAATGCACGGCGGGGTCGACAAGGCGGCGCTTTCTGCGCCCGACCCGTCGGCGGTTGCGGCCGGCGCGGCCAACCTTTTGCGACACGTTGAGAATGTGCGCGGCTTTGGCGTTCCCGTGGTGGTGGCGATCAACCGCTTCACATCGGACACGGACGCCGAACTTGCCGCCATTTCCGACGCGCTGGCGCCGATGGGCGTGCGCGCCATCGTGTGCGAGCATTGGGCAAAAGGCGGCGCGGGGGCGGCCGAGCTTGCAAGCGCCGTTGTCGAGCTTTGCGATGGGCCGGCCGACTTTGCCCCGCTTTACGCCGACGACCTCCCGCTGTGGGCGAAGATTGAGGCCGTTGTCTCAAAAATCTACCGGGGGCGCGCAGTGGCGGGGAAGGGCGTTCGCGCCACGCTCAGCGCGTGGGAGGCGGCCGGCTTTGGCGCGCTCCCCGTTTGCATGGCCAAAACGCAAATGTCATTCTCGGCGGACCCCACCCGGCTTGGCGCGCCGGAGGATTTTGAGGTGCCGATCCGCGAGGTGCGCCTGTCGGCGGGCGCGGGCTTCTTCGTCGCGCTGACGGGGGACATCATGACGTTGCCCGGCCTTCCCCGCGCGCCGGCGGCCGAGCGGGTTGATGTGGTGGACGGCAAGGTGACGGGGCTCTTCTGATGCGCATTCTTGTGGTCGCGTTGGCGCTGTGGTGCGCGCCCGCGCTCGCCTTTGACGTCACCCCCCGCGGCGCGGTCACCCTGCCGGTGGCGCAGACAAATGGCACCATCGACGGGCTGATGATCCTGTGCCGGCGCGACTTTGTGCTCGGCGTCCTCACCCCCGCGCGCCGCCTCCGGTCCGACCAGGAGCCGGGCGAAGAGGAGCGCCTCTTTGACACCGTGTTCGGCCGCGCGGTGGCGGTGGTGGATGAGCGCCGGTTCGATCTTGGGGCCGGCGGCGCCAATGATGACGCAACGGTCTATCTCTTCGCCAAGGACCGCGAGGCCTTCCTCGCCGCCCTCCACACCGGCCGCGACCTTGCCCTCGCCTTCGACCTCCTCCCCGAGGACGCCAAGGACGGCGCTGGCTTTGAGACGGTTGCCACCTTCACCATCGCGGGCCTTGGTGCGGCCCTTCAGGACGCCGGCCGCGCCTGCCGCGTGCCGGAGGGGTGACGGCGGCGAACCGTCAGACGGACTGCAGCGCGTCGACGAGCGGGCCGTCCGCTTCTGGCATGGCAAAATCGCGCATTGCGCTGGGGGCGACGAAGCGGATCGCCGCCACCTCTTTGGCCGTCGGGGTGCCTTGCCAGCGGCGGCACACATAAAGCGGCATGAGGAGGTGGAATGCGTCGTAGCTGTGGCTTGCGAAGGTGTGGGGGGTGAGGTCGGCTGCGGCCACCGTGATGCCGAGCTCTTCGTGAAGCTCGCGGATGAGGGCGGCTTCGGGCGTTTCGCCAGGCTCGACCTTTCCGCCCGGGAATTCCCAAAGGCCCGCCATCGCTTTGCCGGGGGGGCGCTGGGCAATCAGGATGTGGCCGTGCGCGTCCACCAGCGCGGCGGCGACCACCAGAAGCAGCCTCATGTGCGGTAGTCGCCGTTGATGGCGACATAGGCCTTGGTGAGGTCGCAGGTGAAGATGGTGTCGGTGCCCTTGCCAAGGTGAAGGTCGATGGTGATGGCAATTTCCGGCGCGCGCATGACGGCGGAGGCGGCGGCCTCGCTGTAGTCCGGGTCGCGCTCGCCGTTCACCGCAACGCGCACGTCGCCAAAGCGGATCTCGAGGCGGTCGCGGTCGGCGGGCTCCCCGGCTTTGCCCACCGCCATCACGATGCGGCCCCAGTTGGCGTCCTCGCCGGCGATGGCGGTTTTGACAAGGGGGCTGTCGGCAACGGCGCGGGCAATTGTTGCGGCCGACGCATCGCTGGTGGCGCCCCGCACGGTGACGGCCACGAACTTGGTGCACCCCTCACCGTCTTTGACGACGAGATGGGAAAGATCCCGCAAAAGGTCGGTGAGCGCGGCCTCGAAAGCGGCCTCGTCCGTCGGGCCGGCGGCGCCGGTTGCGAAGGCGAGCACGGTGTCGGACGTCGACGTATCGCTGTCCACGGTGATCTTGTTGAATGTTTTGTCGACCGCGCGGGCAAGCATCGCTTGCAGCCGCTCGGCGGGGATTCTCGCGTCGGTCGCGACGAACGACAGCATTGTGGCCATGTCGGGCGCGATCATGCCGGCGCCCTTGGCAATGCCGTTCAATTGCACTGCGCCCACGCGGCGGGTGAGCGCCTTGGGGAAGGTGTCGGTGGTCATGATGGCGTGGGCCGCGTCCGCCCAGCCGTCGGGCGAGAGGGTTGCGCCAAGATCGTCCATCACGGCGGCAAATTTTTCCGCCGCCAGGGGCTCGCCGATGACGCCTGTGGAGGCAAGCGCGATGGCCTCAGGTGTCGTGCCGAGGGTGCTTGCGGCCATTTCGGCGCTGCGGCGGGTCGCCTCTGCCCCGCGCGCGCCAGTGAAGGCGTTGGCGTTGCCAGAGTTGACGAGGAGGCCGGCAAGGGGGCCGGGGACAATCGCCTTGCACCACTCCACGGGCGCTGAGGCGCAGCGGGAGGTGGTGAAGACGCCGGCCGCCACCGTGCCGGCGTCAAAGGCCATGAGGCACACGTCCGTCCGCCCCGGGGTTTTGATGCCGGCCGCCGCGGTCGCAATGCGAACGCCCGCAAGAGGGGGGACGGCGGGCGGCGTTTTCGGGGCGAAGGGGGACATCACTGGCCAGCGTTCGTCCGCTCGATGGTGGCCGTTTCCTTGAGCCGGTTGATCTCGGCCACAAAGGTCTGCCGGATCATCAGCTGGCGGATTTGGCTGCCCACCTGCTCAAAGCTTGGGACGGGCTGCGTGGTGCTCTCCTCCACGCGGATGATGTGGAAGCCGAAATCCGATTTCACGGGCTCTGACGATGTCTCGCCCGCCTCAAGGGCAAACGCGGCCTCTTCAAAGGGCGGCACCATGCGGCCGGGGCCAAAGGCGGGGAGAAGGCCGCCGCGGGATGCGGAGCCGGGGTCTTTGGAGTGCTCTTTGGCAAGGGCGTCAAAGTCGCCGCCGGCGGCAAGCTCGGCAATCAGCTGGGTGGCAAGCTCTTCCTCGTCCACCAAAATGTGGCGGGCGGTCACCTGTTTGGTGGGCTCCGCTTTTGCGGCCTCTTCCTCATAGCGGGCACGGACCGCATCCTCGGTCACCTCTTCGGCGAAGAGGCGCTCCAGATAAAGGTCGCGCAGGGTTTGGGAGCGATAATAGTCGAGGCGTTGGGCGACGATCGGGTCCTCGTCGACGCCAGCTTTTTCGGCAGCGTCCGCGATGAGCTCCATGTCGATCAAAAGGTCGAGCACCACCTGGGGGCGTTGGTTGGCGGGGACGCGGGAGAGCGCGCTTTCCAGCGTCGGAATCGCGAAGGCAACGTCGGAGGCGGTGATGTCTTTGCCGTTGACGGTGGCCAGCACCGGGTTTTCCTGGGCGCTGACGGGCAGGGCAAGGGCCGCGGCGATGATGGTCGCCCCGAAAAGCCGTGTTAACATGGTGAAAGGTCCTCTCTGCGGCGCGGGGGCCGCGGCTCCTCGTGTGGGCTCGTTTGACATCAACCGGGCCCGGTCATATCTGAATTTTTCGCGGGCGGACCGACCATTTTGGCCCTTTTGACGCGCCGCGCGAGGGCCGCCGCCGTATGTGACGCAAGGATTCTTGATGCTGGGCACCCTGACCAAACGCCTCTTTGGCTCGGCGAACGACCGCCGCGTGAAGGGCTACCGCAGCCGCGTGGACGCAATCAACGCCGCCGAGGCTGAATTTCAAAACCTTAACGATGATCAACTTCGCGGGAAGACCGCTGAGTTTCGCGAGCGGCTCGCCGCCGGCGCCAGCCTCGACGATCTTCTCGTGGAGGCCTTTGCCACCGTGCGGGAGGCGGCCAAGCGCACCCTTGGCCAGCGCCACTTTGATGTGCAGCTCATCGGCGGGATGGTGCTCCACGAGGGCTCGATCGCCGAAATGAAGACCGGCGAGGGCAAAACCCTTGTGGCAACGCTCCCGGTTTATCTCAATGCGCTGACCGGCCGGGGCGTCCACGTCGTCACCGTGAACGATTATCTCGCCGAACGTGACTCCGAATGGATGGGGCAAATTTATCGCTTTTTGGGAATGGAGGTGGGCGTCATCGTCCACGGCAAATCCGACCAGGAGCGCAAAGCCGCCTACACCGCCGACATCACCTACGGCACCAACAACGAGTACGGCTTCGACTATCTGCGCGACAATCTAAAGTACGACATCCGCTCCATGGTGCAGCGCGAACACGCGTTTGCCATCGTGGACGAGGTGGACTCGATCCTGATTGACGAGGCGCGCACGCCGCTCATCATCTCCGGGCCGCTGGAGGATCGCACCGAGTTTTACACCGCCGTTGACGGGTTCATCCCCGGCCTTGAGGCGGACGACTATGAGATTGATGAAAAGCTGAAGACCGCAACGTTCACCGAGGCGGGGAACGAGCGGCTGGAAGCGCAACTCAAAGACGCGGGCCTGATGAAGGGCGACAGCCTCTTTGACACAGAGAATGTGACCATCGTTCACCACCTTCAGCAGGCGCTGCGGGCCCACAAGCTGTTCTTCCGCGACAAGGATTACATTGTGAAGGGCGGCGAAGTCATCATCATCGATGAGTTCACCGGCCGGATGATGCCGGGGCGCCGCTATGGCGAGGGGCTGCACCAGGCGCTGGAGGCGAAGGAGCGCCAGCCCATCCAGCCGGAAAACCAGACGGTCGCGTCGATCACGTTCCAAAACTATTTCCGCATGTACGATAAGCTGGCCGGGATGACCGGTACGGCGCTCACCGAGGCGGAAGAGTTCGGCAACATTTATGGTCTTGAGGTGGTCTCCATCCCCACCAACCGGGACATTGAGCGGGTGGATGAGGATGACCAAGTCTTCCGCACCCACGATGAGAAATATAAAGCCATCATCGACAGCATCAAAGAGGCCCACGACAAGGGGCAGCCGATCCTTGTGGGCACGACGAGCATCGAGAAGTCCGAACAACTTGCCGAGCGCTTGAAGAAGGATGGGTTTCGCCAACGTGACCTCAATTCGCCAGGCACCGGTGACCTTGGCCTCACGAAAAAGGGCAGCAAGCCCACCTTCCAGGTGTTGAACGCGCGCTTTCACGAGCAGGAGGCGAAAATTATCGCCCAGGCCGGGGTGCCGGGCGCGATCACCATTGCCACCAACATGGCCGGTCGCGGCACTGACATTCAGCTGGGCGGCAACCCAGACATGCTCATCAAGGAAGAGCTTGCCGAGTATTCCGGCGAGGATCGCGCGGCGAAGGAAGACGCGATCCGCGCGCGTTCCGAAGAGATGAAGCAAACGGCGCTGTCTGCGGGCGGCCTCTTTGTGCTTGCGACCGAGCGGCACGAGTCCCGGCGGATCGACAACCAGCTCCGCGGTCGTTCCGGCCGGCAGGGTGACCCTGGGCGCTCGCTGTTTTACTTGTCGCTCGAAGATGACCTGATGCGCATCTTTGGCTCGGAGCGTATGGATGGGATGCTCAAGCGCCTGGGCCTGGAAGAGGGCGAGGCGATCATCCACCCCTGGATCAACCGCGCGCTGGAAAAGGCGCAGCAAAAGGTTGAGGCCCGCAACTTTGACGCGCGCAAGAACATCCTTAAGTATGACGATGTTCTGAATGATCAGCGTAAGGTCGTCTTCGATCAGCGCAAAGACCTGATGACGGACGATAGTGTCCGCGACACCATCAACGACATGCGCCACGATGTGGTGGACGTGTTGGTCTCAAAGAACATTCCGGAAAATGCGTATCCGGAGCAGTGGGATACGGAGGGGCTGACCACCAGCATCCAAGAGGTCTTTGGGCTCGAGCTGCCGGTGAAGGACTGGGCGGACGAGGAAGGGATTGCGGACGAAGAAATCCGCGATCGCGTGACCAAGGCTGTGGATGAAGCCGCGGCCCGCAAGGTTGCGAAGTATGGCTCGGACACCTGGCGGCAGGTGGAAAAGTCCGTCCTCCTCCAAACGCTTGACCATTTGTGGCGCGAACACATTGCAACGCTTGAGCATCTGCGCTCCGTCATCGGCTTTCGCGGTTATGCCCAGCGCGATCCGCTGAATGAATACAAGACCGAGGCGTTTTCTCTCTTTGAGGGCATGCTGCAAGAGCTTCGAACGGCGGTCACCGGGCAGCTGATGCGCATTGAAATCCGCGAGGCGCCGCAGCTCCCCTCCGACGATGCGGTGGACGGCTATGAGCCGGGCCTCTTCGACCCGCTGGCCACTGACGATGATATGGATTGGGAGGGCGTTGGCGATGGCCCACAGGACGATGGGGAGCTCAAAACGCGCGAGCCGGTGACCCGCCGTGCTGCGTCCGAGATTGACCCGGCCGACCCGCGCACCTGGGGCAAGGTGAGCCGCAACGCGCTCTGCCCCTGCGGCTCCGGCAAGAAGTACAAGCACTGCCACGGCCGAACGGCCTAAATTCGTGATTGTCGCCACCCGCGGGGCCGTCGAGGGGCTTGAAGAGTTCCTCGCCATCAGCGCGGTGGCCGATCGCCCGCTCCACGAGGTGCTGGAGACGTTTGGCGAGCGCGCGCGAAAAGCCTTCGGCGCGGTGCGGATCATGATCGGCTGGCGCCTTTTGAACCCGCTGTTCATCAGCCAGTCGCTCTATTGGCGGCCCGAAACCGGCGTCACCATGGAGCGGTGGCGCGTCGGCGAGGCGATGGTTTCGGACGCCTTTCTCGCCTCGCCCATCCACGCGCTGTTGGAGAGCGAAGAGACCGAAATCCGCGCACGGCTTGACCGATCCAACACGCCCTTCGCGTATCCGATCCTCGAAACCCTCGCGGCGGAAGGCTGCACGGATTATTTTATCAGCAAGGTCGGCTTTGGGCATTTGCCCACCGCAACGGTGAAGGACCGGCCGGGGTCTGGCGTCATCTTGTCGTTCACGAGCGAACGGGAGGGCGGCTTTAACGATGATGACATGACGGCCCTTCGTCGCCTGCAATATATGCTCGCGCTCACCACACGCTCGGCCATGGAGCGCGACATGCGGGAGACGCTGGCCGCCACCTACCTTGGCGGGGTCGCCGGTGAGCGGGTGCTGAAGGGCGAAATCACCCGCGGCCAAGGTGAGACCATCAACGCGCTCATCTGGTATTGCGACATGCGCGGCTCCACCGAGCTGTGCGAGGCGCTGGGCGTTGAGGCCTATATTCCTGTCCTGAACGCTTACTTTTCAGCCACCGCGGGCCCGGTGAAGGCGGCGGGCGGCAATGTGCTCGACTTCATCGGCGACGCGGTTCTGGCGATTTTTCCGCTCACTGAGGCGGGGCTTTCGGCCGCAAGCGCGGCGACGGAGGCGGTGATTGTCGCGCTGGAGCGGCTGCGGGAGAGCGAGCCGGCGTTTGCCGGACGCACCAGCGTTGCCGACATGACGGGGATTGCGCTTGCCACCGGCCCGGTGGTGTACGGCAATATCGGCATTCCCGAGCGGCTCACCTTCTCGGTCATCGGGCCGACGGTGAACGCGGTGGCGCGGCTTGAAAACCTCACCAAAACGCTGCGTGAGCCGGTGCTCGCCACCGCGGATGCCGCCGCACGCCTCGCGGGCCCCGGGCGCCGCGCGATGGGGGAGTTTGTCCTCCCCGGCCAGCGCGCGGCCCAAACGGTTTACGCCCTCAACACAGGCGGTCGATGAGGGCCGTCAACATCTGATCGCACCGGTCGAGCTGTTCTTTGGCGATGAACTCATCGGGGCGGTGGCCCTGCGCCATCGAGCCTGGCCCGCACACCACCACCGGCGCGCCCACCCGCTCGGAAAAAAGCCCGCCCTCGGTGCCGTAGGCGACCTTGATGGTGCCGTTGGCGCCGGTGAGCCCCTTCACGAAGTCGATGGCGGTTCGATCGTCCGTCGCAAGGCCGGGGTAGGAAAAGACGCTCTCGATGGCAATTTTCGCGTCCGGATCGCCCGTTGCGGCGCACACGTTCGCAGCCTCGGCGCGCAGTTCGTCGACGATGGCGCCCATGTCATCTTCGGCGAGAGCGCGGATCTCAAAATCGACGGTCGCGCGGTTGGGCACGATGTTCAGCGCCACGCCGCCCGACAATTTTCCCGGATGCAGGGTTGTGTAGGGGACATCATAGTCCGCGTCCCGTGCGCCATGGGCGGCAATCGCGGCTTGCCGGGCGCGGAGCGCTGCCACGAAGTCGGACGCGAGGTAGAGCGCGTTCAGCGCAAAGGGGGCGAGCGCGGAGTGGCCTTCTCGGCCGTAAACTTCGGCCCGCAGCGCGGTCTTGCCCTTGTGGCCGGTGGCAACGGAAAGGTTTGTGGGTTCGCCCACAATCACCAGCGAGGGGCGCACGGGCGCCTTCGCGAGCGCGTCCACCATGGGGCGCACGCCAAGGCAGCCGACCTCCTCGTCGCACGAAAGGGCGAGCGCCAGCGGGCGTTTGAGCGGGGCGCTGCCGGCGCGCTCGGCGGCGGAGAGGGCGGCCGCCACAAAGCCCTTCATGTCCGTGGTGCCGCGGCCGAAAAGCTTGCCGTTCGCCTCGGTCAGTTCAAAGGGCGGGCGCGTCCAAGCCTGGCCCTCCACAGGCACCACATCGGTGTGGCCGGAGAGGACCACGGGCGCCCCATCCTCTGGGCCGATGACGGCATAAAGATTGTCGCGCCCGTCCTCATAGGGGATGCGGGTGAGCGTGGCGCCCGCCGCCGCCAGCGTTGTGGCGCAATAGTCCATGAGCGCGGTGTTGTCGGTGCGGGACACGGTGGGGAACGCCACCAGGCGCGACAAGATCTCGGCGGTGCGGCTCATGGGGCAAATCCGTAAAGTTTGGCGGGGTTGTGCACCAGGATTTGGCGGCGGGTCTCTTCGTCTGGCACGGCGCGGGCGAAGGCGTCCACCAATAGGCTGAGCGGCGGCATCCCGGCGTTGGCGAGCATGATGTGCGGCCAATCGCTGCCCCACAGGCAGGCGGCGGGGTTTTCGGCCACCAGCGCTGCCACAAAAGAGTCGGTCTCGTCGTACGGCGGGTCGTCGAGCCGGTAAATGCCGGAGAGTTTTACGAAGACTTTTCCAGTGCCGATGAGGCGGCGAAGGGTGGTGAAGCCTGGCTCATCCGGCCCTGCGGCAATGTCCGGCCAGCCAATATGGTCGATCACGATGGGGACCGGCAGCGCTTCAACGTCGGCGGCGACCTTGGCCATGTGCTTGTCGGTGTTGAGGAGCATTTGAAGGTGCATCCCCCGGTCGGCAAGCTTTGGGGCAAGCGCTTTTGCCCCCGCCCAGCTCAAAACGCCGCCGTGCACATAGTTGAGGCGGATGCCCACCGCCCCCTTTTGGGCAAGGTTGGTGAGGTGGTCGTCGCTGGCATCGTCGGTGACGAGGGCGATGACGCGCGTTGTGTCATGGCCCAGCGCATCGTGGGCGGCGAAGGTGACGGCGTTGTCGGTCCCATAAAGAATGGAGTGCACGAGGACGGCGCGCGTGATGCCGGCGGTCTCCATGACGGCGCGGTAGCGGTCGACATAGTCGTCGAACGTGAGGCCGGGGGCGGGGTCTTCGGCGCGCTTGTCGGCGAGGCGAAACTCGCCCGGCGCGCCCAGCATGTGAAGGTGGGTGTCGCACGCGTCTTTTGGAAACGCGGTGGTGGGGCGTGCGGGGGGATGGTCGGGGGCGGGGGTCTCGGTCATGTCAGCCGGCCGTCCACCCGCCGTCCACCAGCAACGAGGTGCCGGTGATGAGGGCGGCCGCGTCCGAAGCCAAAAAGACCACCGCGCCCATCACGTCCTCCACCTCGCCCACCCGGCCGAGCTTGATTTTCTCTTCGACCCATCGTCGGCGCTCCGGATTTTTGAGGGTTTGTGCGGCAAGCTCAGTGGCGATGAAGGTGGGGCAGATGGTGTTGACGCGGATTTTGGCCGGCCCCCACTCGATGGCCATCGCCTTGGTAAACCCCTCGACCGCATGTTTTGTGGCGCAGTAAACCGCGCGGTCCACCCCGCCAATGTGCCCCATTTGCGAGGAGATGGTGATGAGGGAGCCAGGCTTGCCCGCCTCCACAAGGTCGCGCGCGACCGCCTGCGCCAAAAAGTAGGCGGCGCGCACGTTGACGTTGGTGACCGCGTCGTAGGTGTTTTGTGATGTCTCAAGCGCGGGGCCGTGGCGGGCAAGGCCGGCGCTGTTCACCAAAATGTCGAACGGGCCTTCCGCGCTGACGGATTTTGCGGTGGCGCTCACATCGGCGACATCAAGCACGAGGGGGGTCGCGGTGTGGCCAGCGTCAGTGAGGGCGGCGGCCGTCGCCTCCAGCGGGGCTGCCCGGCGTGCGGCAAGGGTGACGGCCGCGCCAGCTTCCGCCAGCGCCACCGCCGCTCCGAGCCCAATGCCGGAGGAGGCGCCCGCCACCAGCGCCCGCCGCCCATCAAGGCGAAAGGAGGGGGTTTTGGGCAGGTCCATCATCGCGCCTTACGCACCCTTCGCTGCGGCAACCGGGGCTTTGCCAAAGAAATCCTGCATCGGCTTGTGCTCGCTCGCGACGGCAACCATCCGCACGCCCTTTTTGAAGAAGGCGGTGGCGTCGCTGAGCTGCGGCGCAAAGGTTGCGACGGGGACACCGTTGGCCTTGCCCGCCGCAAGCACCGCGTCCAGCGCATCGCTCACCATCTTGTCGTTGAGGTTGTTGACGCCGTAGGAGACGGCAAGGTCCGCCCGGCCCACAAACATGGCCGAGACCCCAGGCACAGCGGCAATCTCGGCCACATTCTCCACCGCCTCAGGGTCCTCAATCTGGACGACGATGCCGACGGATTTTGCGTTCTCAAGGTGCGCGGCCATGTTGTGCTGGCTGTAGCGACCGGCGCGGCTGTGGGCGCTGTAGCCCCGCCCGCCAGCGCCATAGTGCACCGATTTTACAATGCTTTCAGCCTGATCCGCGGTGAGGACATGGGGCACCAGGACGCCGTCGGCGCCCATGTCCAGAACGCGCAAAAGCTCGGCCGGGCTTCCTTCGGTGACGCGGGCGAGCATCGGCATCTGGATCGCGCGGCCCGCCAGGAGGCATGTGTCAAAGGCGGCAAGATCGAAGGGGGCATGCTCGCCATCCAGGATTAGACAGTCGAGGCCCGTGCCCTCCAATGCCTCCACAATCATGGGGTGGGGGGTTTTGATGAAGGTTGTGATGAGCGGGCGGTTTTGCGCAAGCAGCGGCGTGAAGAGCGTCATGGGGCCTTCTTTGTGATTTTTGTGAGGGCGGGGTCGAGGTTGCGGTTGTTTGCGGCGGTCACGAGGGCGTCAAGGACCGGGGCGGGGAGGGGAATGCCGTTTTCGGATCGCTCGGCCCGCAGCGCGCGCTCCTTGTCGCCGGGGACGAGAACGCGTGCGGTGCCGGCGGCGGGCGGAAGGCCGCGCACATGGGTGACGTACGCTGAGGCTTCGGCCGCGAAGCCCGGGGCATCGTCAAGCCGCGCGGGGTCGACGAAGATGCCGAGCCAGCCATTGTTGAACGGGTGCTCGGTTGGCCCGTTGGCGCCGTTGCCGGTGAGGGCGCCGGCCAAAAGCTCGCACGCCAGCGCAAGGCCAGAGCCCTTGTGGGCGCCCATGGTGCGCAGCGCACCCTCGCCCGCGCGGGGGTCGGCGGTGGTGGTGAGCGTTGGGCCATAAAGGACGGCGGGGTCGGCGGTGGGCGTGCCGGCGGCATCCACCAGCGGATCGCCCTCCAGGGGTTTTCCCCCTTGGGCGGCCACCAGCACCTTGCCCTCCGCCACCATGGATGTGGCAAAATCCAAAATAAAGTCGCCGCCCTCGGACGGGTTGGGCACCCCGATCGCAACGGGTGCGGTGGAGATGGCGCGGGCCGCCGCGCCAAACGGGGCGACGAGCGACGAGCCAGCAACGTTGCAAAACTGGATTGAAACGAGGCCCGCGCGGGCGGCCTGTTCGGCAAAGGCGCCCAGGCGGCCAATGTGCCCCGCGCGCCGCATCGCAATGATCGCGGCGCCATGGGTGTTGGCGCGCGCAATCCCCATCCGTGTGGCCGCCGCGCCGAGGGACTGGCCAAGGCCGCACCCGCCATCCAGCTGCAAAAGCGCGCCCGTGTCCGCCACAATGCGCGGCGTTTGGCCCGCCTTCAGCGTCCCCTCCTGGAGCCAGGCAAGGTACCGCGGGGTGCGGATGACGCCGTGGCTGTCGTGCCCGGTGAGGTTGGCGTCGGCAAGGTGGGCGGCCACAAGGTCAGCCTCGGCCGCGTTCGCGCCTTCGCTCACCAAAAGCGCCGCCACAAGGCGGGTGAGCGCGGCAGGGTCGACGGGGTGGAGCATGGATCGGCCTTTCACCCCCCTTGAGTAGCACGGCGGAGCCGCGCCGAAAGCCCGCACCACCGCGCCCCATTTGCGCGCACGGCCCGGCCGCGCCGCTTGCGTCCGGCCAGCGCTTGCCAGACACTGGTCGCGCTGACGACGGAGAGACTATGCCGGCCAACCCCTTGCAAGGGCCCGCGTGATGGGCGCAACGCTTGTGGACGTTGCGTGGTTGTATGGGGCGGTGGGCCTCGGGGTTGCCGCGCTGTTTCTGGTTTTTGGGGTCGGGCGGGTGATGGAGAGCGCCCGGGGGGCGTTCCTCTTCCGGCCGTTGCTCGTGCCCGGGATTATGCTGTTGTGGCCGGTGGTGCTGTGGCGCTGGGCCGCGTTGGAGCGGGGGGCGCGGGTGGATCTGCGCGCGCACCGGCCGCCACTGCGCGCCCAGGCCGTTCTTGCGGCCGTCCTTGCGGTGGTGGTGCCGCTCGTCCTTGGCGTTGCCCTCATCGCGCGGCAGGACGGGCCGGCCGAGGCCCCCGCCATCCGGCTGGACACGCCGTCATGAGCGTCAAGTTCGTGCCAGTGCAGTGGACGGCCAACAAATGGGTCTACGACGCCGTGCTCTTGGCGTGCGTGGCCGGCTACATCCTCGTCTTCATCCGCGTCGGGACGCCGCTTGCCGACACCACGCGCCCGGTGGACGGGGCGATCGTGCGCATGCGCGCCTATGGCTCGTGCGCGTTCTTCATGTTGACGTTCATCTTGTGCATCGGGCCCCTCGCACGGCTCGACCAGCGCTTTTTGCCGCTGCTTTACAACCGGCGGCATTTTGGCGTCCTCACCGCGGTGGTCGCGGCCGTCCACGCGTTTTACGTGCTCGGCTGGTACTACGCGTTCAGCCCGACCGACGCTTACGAGGCGCTCCTGACCGCGAACACCAGCTTTGACCGTCTCATCGGCTTTCCCTTTGAGATGCTGGGCCTTTTGGCCCTCTCCATCCTTGCCATATTGGCGGCGACCAGCCACGACTTTTGGCTGGCCTTTCTGACCGCGCCGGTCTGGAAGCGGCTGCACCTTCTGATTTACGTCGCTTACGCTGCGGCGGTGGCGCATGTGGCGCTGGGCGCGCTTCAGGACACCACCAACCCGGCGTTTGGCGCGCTTGTGGTGGGCGGGGCACTGCTCGTGGTGGGGCTTCACCTCGTCGCACGCGGGGGCGGGCAGGCCGCGCGGGGGACGGAGATTTTCGTCGCCGATGTGGACGCCTTCGTCGATGGGCGCGCCATTGTGGTGCCCATCGGGGGTGATGAGCGGGCGGCCGTCTTTCGCAATGGTGCCGCCTTGTCGGCTGTCTCCAACGCCTGCGCCCACCAAAATGGGCCCCTTGGCGAAGGGCGGATCATTGATGGGTGCATCACCTGTCCGTGGCACGGCTTTCAGTATCGGCCGGAGGATGGGCGCTCGCCCGCGCCCTTCACCGAGCGCATCCCCACCTACAACCTGCGGCTTGATGGCGCGCGGGTGCTGTTGGACACCCGGGCGAACCCGCCGGGCACCGCCGTCGCCCCGCTCCCCCTTCCGGACGGGCGGCCATGAAGGGCGCGCCGTTCTTTGTGGGCTGGATGGCGCCGCCGCGGGGGCTGCGGGGGTTTTTGTGGGTTGTGGCGACGGCGAGCGTTTTGGCCTTTTGCGCGGCCGCACTCGTCACCGCGGCGACGCAGAATGACCCGGGCAGCGGCGCGTTCCGCTGGGACTGGGGCGCGCAAACCCTGACCGGGACCTTGTCGGACGGCCCCTCGCCCATCCTCCATGTGGAGGGGGAGGGCCGCTTTTCCGGTCGCAGCATCTTGTTGTCGAACCCTGGCAAGCGCGGGATTGGCCACCGGGTTGACGACCTTTTGGGCACCCGCGTGCGCGCGACGGGGATCATGTTGGCGCGCGGTGACCTTTTGATGATGCAGGTGCGCGGCAACCAGACCGGCCTGCAGCCGGCCGAGGGTGTGGCCGCCGCGCCGCCCATCGCGGACCTCGGGCGCTGGCGCCTCACGGGCGAGATTTGTGATGGCAAGTGTTACGCGGGGGCGATGCGGCCGGGCACCGGGCTCGCCCATAAGGCGTGCGCAAACCTTTGTATTGTTGGCGGTGTTCCGGCGGTTTTCGTGTCGACGGCGCCGGTTGAAGGCGCCACCGTCTTCCTATTGGGGGATGCGTCGGGGCAAAGCGCCGCAGCGCACGCAACGCGCTGGTCCGCCGCGCGGGTGGCCCTGTCCGGCCGGGTGGAGCGGCGCGGCGGGATGCCGGTGTTCCTGGCCGAGTTTGACAGCATTGCGCCCGCGCCATGATCGCCCGCGCCGTTCAGATCGGGCTGACGGCCCTTTGCATCGCCGCGATGGTGGTTGGGTGGCAGTATCTCGGCCTCCTGCGCGGCACGCTGTTGTGGGACCTTCGCCATGTGACGTTTGCGGCCGCGACCGTGCTGGTGTTTTCGCTCGCGGCGTGGCTTTGCGCGCGGATCTTTCCCGGTTGAAGGGCGCGGCGGCGGGGTGCGCCAGCTTACGTTGGAATAATTCGAAATTCGGAGTTTTCTGTAACCCCTCCAAATAAAAATAGTAACCGTTCCAAAATGAAGCGTAATCGTTGACAGCGATTGCAGTATCGAGCGAGCGTTTCGCCTCAGACGTTTGGGGGACGTATGCGCGCTGGCGGAGAGTGGTTTGGGCAGCCGGTGCGTTGCGCGTTGCGGGCCACTGGTCTGGTGCGCCCATGATCGTGTGCCACTGCAACGTCATCCGCCGCGCAGAGATTGAGGGCGCCGTGCGCGAACTGTTGGGGGCCGACCCATCTGCCTCTTTGGAACCGCAGTCCATCTACAAGGCGCTTCAGCGCCGCGGGCGGTGCTGCGGGTGTTTCCCAACGGTCGCTGCGATTGTGGCGGAGATGTTGGCTGACGCCACAGCCTCTGCCACGCCCGGCGTGGCGGCGGACCGACTGCTCCCATCCGCAAATAGTGAAGCAAACGCGACGGAATTAGCGCCAGAAGAGCGCTTTGTGTCCCACAGATCCGGTCGCTGACCCGCACCGCCGCGCGGCAATGTCCCAAGGTTTGTTGGGGGTGAGGGGCGGCGGTCTGCCACCCCTCGCATCGTCCTATTCGATCGTCGCGAACAGCGTGTCGAATTTTTGTTGGACAAGTCCTTGGTGTTGAACGGCTTTTGCCGCTTCCAGGTTGACGGTGTGGTCACCCACAAGAATGAGGCCGGCCATGCCGAGGGAGGAGTGCGGCTCGCAAATGAAGCCGTAGGTGCCCTCTTCCGTCACGGTGTACTCGTAGTTCTCGGAGAGCGGGCTTTGCCATGATTCCGCGCCATCGGGCAGCATGCCGTCAATCGAGGCCGAGTTGTGGAAGGCGTCGACCGAGACAAAACGGATCGTGTCACCGGGTTGTGCGCGCACAATTTCCGGGCTGTACACCATGACCTTGCTGGGATCGTTGGGATCGAAGTTCAACATCTTGACTTCGATTGTTTCCGCCGCAGCCACCGACACGCTCGCAAAGAGCGCTGCCACTGACAGCATGACTGCTGCAACGAAGTCTATTTTCGGCGTCATGTTTGTTGCTTTCTTTGGTAAGTTATCGTGGTCTAGGCGAGGGTTTTGAGACCTTGGCGGCTTAAGAGCGTCGTCGCCGTTCCGCGATCGTGCCGAAGGTTCTGCACCGACGGGACCACGGCCGAGGCGATCCATCCCCTTCTCCAATAATCGGGCGCACACGTAGACACAGGCGGGGCGCGCCGTAAACCCGGCACCGTACCCGAAGGCTATACAAAAACAGTCAGTTTATGGCCATCGGGCAGCATGCCGCGCGACCTTCATGCGACCGTTTCGACCCTCGCCGAAGTGGGTGTAAATTTTGATTGACGCCCCAGAGTGTCAATGCCTATTGTCGCCAATGTGGGAAGGCGTTTTCATCAGCAGTCGCAGCGCGATCGGTCCCTTTCGCGCTCCTGCACGCGGTTGAACCAACCTCTTCCCTTCGAGAACACTGTGCGGAGGGCGCCATGGCATTGCTCAGCTTCGAGCGGAAGTATCGGGTCCGGGGCGGGACCTTACTTTACGGCGATGCTTTTGATTTCTGGGTCGGCCCGTTCTACGTGGGCTTCTTCGGCGTCACGGCGGTCGTTTTTTCCATCATCGGCACGGCACTGATCATCTACGGCGCGGCCATCGGCCCGACGTGGAACCCCTGGCTGATCAGCATCAACCCACCCAACGTCAGCCACAAACTCGGCTTCGCGCCGATGACGGAAGGCGGGCTCTGGCAGTGGACGACGATTTGCGCCATGGGCGCGTTCGTGTCCTGGGCGCTCCGCCAGGTGGAGATCAGCCGCAAGCTGGGGATGGGGTATCACATCCCGCTCGCCTTCGCCTTCGCGATCTTGGCGTTTGCGACGTTGAACATCTTTCGCCCGCTGATGCTCGGCGCATGGGGGCACGGCTTCCCGTACGGAATTTGGAGCCACGTGAACTGGGTTTGGTTCACCGGCTATCAGTACGGCAACTTCCACTACAACCCGCTCCACATGGTTGCGATCACGTTCTTCTTCGTCAACGCGTTCGCGCTGGCACTCCACGCTGGCATGGTCCTGTCCGCGGCCAACGTGCAGCCAGGCGAAACGGTGAAACAACCTGAGCACGAAGACACTTACTTCCGCGATACGATTGGTTACTCGATCGGCACGCTCGGCATTCACAGGTTGGGATTGTTCCTGGCGCTGTCCGCCGGCTTCTGGAGTGCGGCCTGTATCATCATCTCCGGCCCGCCCATCTGGTCGCAAGCGTGGGTCCTGTGGTGGGAATACTTCCGCTGATCGCAAATGTGACTATCACTCCCCACCCAAAAACAAAGTTGCGATAGACGACCAGGAGCGCCTTCGTGAGCCAATACCAGAACGTCTTCACGAGAACACAAGTGTTCGGTCCGCCCGACGAAGGCATCCCCATCGTCGGTGGTGAGGCGAACCGGACGAAGAAAACGGTGATGTCCCACTTCCTGGGGCGGATCGGTAACGCCCAGCTGGGCCCCATTTATCTTGGCTTTTCTGGCCTGGCATCGATCGGCTGCTTCTTGGTCGGATTCAACATCATCGGGCTCAACATGCTCGCCTCGGTGGATTGGAACCTTGGCCGCTTCTTCACGGAACTCCTCTGGCTCTCACTTGATCCGCCATTGCGCCAACACGGCCTCAAGATCCTTCCGCCCCTCAACGAAGGCGGATGGTGGCTGATTGCCGGCTTCTTCATCACAGCGTCGATCCTGTTGTGGTGGGTGCGCATGTATCGCCGCGCCGTTGCGCTGGGTCTTGGGCTTCACGTTTGCTACGCGTTCGCGTCCGCAATCTGGCTCTTCCTGGTGCTCGGCTTCTTTCGCCCGATCCTGATGGGCAGCTGGTCCGAAGCCGTCCCCTTCGGCGTGTTCACGCACCTTGATTGGACGAACCGCTTCTCGCTCATCTATGGCAACCTCTTCTGGAACCCGTTCCACGGTCTTTCTATCGCGTTCCTCTACGGGTCCGCCCTCCTCTTCGCGATGCACGGGGCAACCATCCTCGCCGTTTCCCGCTACGGCGGTGAGCGCGAGCTGGAGCAGATCACCGACCGCGGCACCGCCGCCGAGCGCGCTGGACTCTTCTGGCGCTGGACGATGGGGTTCAACGCATCCTACGAATCCATCCACCGCTGGGCCTGGTGGTTCGCCGTCCTCACCACGCTCACAGGTGGGATCGGGATCCTGATCACCGGCCCCGTGGTCGGCAACTGGACCGTGTGGGGGCAGGACGCGGGGATCGTCCCAAGGGACCTCTCCATCTGGCCCGTCACCCCAAACTCCACCGTGTCGAGCTGGGGCGCCGATTAGACGTCGGCACCGCCCCCGCCGCCCTACCCGCCATACACTGAGACGAAATAAGGACGGCGCAGTCCGTCCGCGATGAGGAGAACTAGAAGATGGGCGAAATTGTCGGTGAGGTCGATCTGACGATTGTTCTTCTCTACACGTTCTGGGGCTTCTTCTTCTATTTGGTCTATTACCTGCAAAAGGAGAGCCGGCGGGAAGGGTACCCGCTCGAGTCCGATGAGACGGGGCGCATTGAAGAAGCCGGCGTGATCTTCATGCCGGATCCCAAGACCTACCTGATGCCCCACGGCCACGGCGAAGTCGAAAAGCCAGATGGTAAGCGGGAGGAGCGCCCCCTCAACCTTAAACCGCTGCGTGTTTGGAGCGGTGCGCCAAAGGAGCCGACCGGCAATCCAATGCTCGATGGTGTGGGCCCCGCCGCCTACGCTGAGCGCGCTGACGTGCCCGACCTCACCGCCGAGGGGCATGTCAAAATTGTGCCGCTTCGCACGGCGCCTGATTTTGCACTGTCGGCAAAAAGCAAGAGCCCGATTGGCTACGCCGCCATGGGCTGCGACGGCGCCGTCGGTGGCACCGTCACGGATCTCTGGGTCGACCTCTCTGAGCGGATCATCCGATTTTACGAAGTCCAGCTGGAGGGTGACCCCGAGGCGCGCGTTCTGGTGCCAATGCACTTTGGGATCGTGCGTCGTTGGCGCGGCGCGCAGCGACGGTTGTACGTCCACGCCATCACCGGCCCGCAGTTTGCCGACGTTCCAAGGACAAAGAGCGACAGCGAGATCACGCTGCTCGAAGAAGACAAGATCTTTGGATACTTTGGTGGTGGGTTGATGTACGCGACGGAAAAGCGTCGCAAGCCGAGTAATGTACTATTGCGTTACGACTAAGTCTGATCGTTGGGGGGGGACAATGCACGCAAATCTTGAACAGGCGCTGAGCCCAGCGCCTGAGGTCGCTGCGCTGGGCGGATCGAACCTTGGCCGCGCCGCCGCACACCGTACCAAAGCAACGGCCGAAATCATTGCCCGGCTTCCTCCCGGAGAGGCCATCGTCTGGCAGGGCGCGCCACGCTGGCAAAACGTTGCGGCCGAGGTCTTTCACGTCCGCCTCGTGGCCGTCTATTTCGTCGCCTACGCCATCTTGCAGGGCGTCACAGTGGTGATGTCCGAGGGCAGTGCCGAGCAGGGCGCTTTCTCCGCCGCCGTCATCCTCGCAATTGCAGCACCTGCCCTTGCCATCCTGTGCGGCATTGCCTGGCTTGTGGCGCGCACAACGCTTTACACGATCACAAGCGGCCGCGTTCTTCTCAACGTCGGGATGGCGTTGCCCAAGACCTTCAACATCCCGCTGCAACAGATTGAATCCGTTGCCGTAAAGTCCAGCGCCGACGGGACGGGCAGCATCTCCTTAAAACTCTCCAAACGGTTTCGTTTGGGCGGTCTCTTCCTGTGGCCGCACGTTCGGCCTTGGCGCTTCAGCCAGCCTGAACCGACGCTGCGCGCTGTTCCAGGCGCTCCGGTTGCCGCAGGTCTCCTGGGCCAACAACTGCGCGCTGGCCTTGCCTCTGCCGAGGCCGAGCCCGAAGCCGCGCCGGTAGCGGAGGCGTCGACCGTAACACCGAAGCGCCCAAGTGTCCCCCTGCCGATGCGTCTTTTGATGGGCTTCATCCTTTTGGCTGCCGTGCTCGTCGTTGGAAGCCGCGTCTTCGGGATCGGCGGCTCGAACGTGGATTACGGCGAGGCTGAGGTCGTCAAGACCGTGCAGTTCCAACCACTACCGGCCGGGCGCGCGCAGGTCGTGGCTGTCGAAACCGGCGAGGCAATCGGGGTTCTTCAGCCCACCGACGACGGCGTGGTTCGCGGCGCAATCCGCGCATTCGAGCGTGGTCGCATCGCCGCGGGTCATCCAGCGGGCTCCCCATACCAAGTGATCCGATGGCGCAGCGGCGCGATCACACTCACCGACCCCAGGACCGGCGATCACGTCCCGCTCGACGCCTTTGGCCCGATCGGTCCAAGCGTGACACGCGACCTCCTGACCTTGGTGGCACCGTAGTGCGGTCCGTATAGACGAGAAGCGGCGCTCACCCACCGCAGCGCCGCGCTGGCGGCTTGGCACTCGCTTGCCTGCTGCTTTCCGTTGAGTTAGAGGCCCGAGGGTAAGCGTAGTCGTATCCGGCGTTGGTGAAGAGGTTCTTGCACTCCTCGGGTTTGAAGGCGGGGAGCGCCAATCCGACAGCATGCCAGAGTGTGTCGATGGTCCGGCAGGCTGCTTTGCGCAAAAGGGCCTTCAGCTTTGATAAGGCGTTTTCGATGGGGTTGAAGTCGGGCGAGTAGGGCGGAAGGTCAAGAAGCGTTCCGCCGGCTTTTTCGATAGCCTCGCGCACGCCGCTCACCTTGTGGGCCGGCAGATTGTCCATAATGACCACGTCCCCGCGCCGAAGCTCCGGCGCGAGCACATGGCGCACGTAC
>JBCCBM010000028.1:0-44011 GCA_039034015.1 Pseudomonadota bacterium
CCGCCCGTCCCCCAGTCCGCCAGTCCGCCAGTCCGCCAGTCCGCCAGTCCGCCAGTCCGCCAGTCCGCCAGTCCGCCAGTCCGCCAGTCCGCCAGTCCGCCAGTCCGCCAGTCCGCCAGTCGCGCGCCCCTGCGGGACGCGGCGACCCGCAAAAATCAAAACGGGCACACCACAACAAAGGGTCGAAAAAGCAGCCCGCGCCAGGTATCGCAGTCCGACGCCCCGGCGCAGGACAAAAAACACCCCGTGTCCCTCTCGCTCGTCATGACGGCGCTCGCCGTCCTCCTCATCTTCATCGCCGTCGTGGAGGCACTGGCGGAGCGCCTTGCCATGCCGCAATCCATCGTGCTGGCGGCGCTGGGCATCCTCCTTGGCCTCCTCGCCACCTTCGGCACCGCCACCCCCCTTGCGCCCCTCGCCCACCTCTTCGGCGACCTGCCGCTCTCGGCCGAAACGCTCACCCTCCTCCTCCTGCCGCCCCTCCTGTTTGACGCGGCGCTGCGCATCGATGCCCGCCGCATGCTGGATGATGCGGCCCCCATCGTCCTCCTCGCGGTGGTGGCGGTGTGCGTCTCCACCTTTGCCATCGGCCTTGCCCTGGCCCCGCTCGGCATGCAGCCGCTCATCGTGTGCCTGCTTCTGGGTGCCATCGTCTCCACCACCGATCCGCTGGCGGTCCTCTCCATCTTCCGCAGCGTTGGCGCGCCCGCCCGCCTCACCCGCATCGTGGAGGGCGAGAGCCTCTTTAACGACGCCGCCGCCATCGCGCTTTTCACCATCCTCTTCACCGCCGTTGCCAGCGCCTCAAGCGTCACCCTTTGGGATGGGCTGACCGTCTTCTTGATCTCAGGCGCGGGCGGCCTTGTGGTCGGCACCGCCCTTGGCGCGTTGTCGGCCGTGCTCGTCGCCCTCACGCGCCATCACCCGGCCGCGCTCACCTCCATCACCGTCGCCCTGCCCTACCTGGCCTACGTCGTGTGCGAGACATTGCTCGGCATTTCCGGCGCCATGGCCGTCATCGCCAGCGGATTGGTGACGGCCGGCCGCGCTCGCTCCGGCCGCGCCCCAGCCGCCTGGCGCCATGTGCGCGTCATCTGGGCGCAGCTCTCGTTCTGGTCCAACTCGCTGGTCTTCGTGCTCGGCGCGTTTCTGGTGCCGGCCTTTCTCACTGGGTTTTCTGGCGAGATGCTGCTCGCAACGCTCGTCTTGGTGCTGGCGGCGTTTGCGGCGCGGGCGCTCATCCTGTGGGGGTTTTTGCCGCTGTTGCCCCGGGCGGCCCTGTCGCGCACGCTGGGGCACCGGGCGCGGCTCCTCCTGTGGTGGGGTGGGCTCCGCGGCGCGCTGACGCTGCTTCTGGCGCTCTCCGTCACCGAGGCCGACACCATCCCGGATGAGGCAAAGGTCTTCATCGCCGTCCTCTCCACGGCGTTCGTCCTCTTCACCATACTTGTCAACGGCCTCACCCTGCAGCCGCTCACCCGCCGCCTTGGCCTTCACGCCCTCTCCACCTTCGACAAGGACCTTGGCGCCGGCGCGCGGGCCCTCGCCCAGGACGCGGCCCGCATCGAAGTCGACCGCGCCGCCAACGCCTATGACATTGACCCCGACCTTGCCGCGCGCGTCGCCGCCCGATCCGCCGATGGCGAGGCCGGCCATGTGCCCACCGCCGCAAAGGCCCGCCTCACCCTGGCGCTCATGGTCCTTGCCCAGGCGGAACGCTCCGCGCTCTCCCGCCATGGGGAGACCGGCATCGTCTCCTCCCGCGTCGCCGCCCTTTTAAACCGCGAGGCCCAGCGCATGGGCGAGGCCGCCCGCGCCGCCGGCCGCCTTGGCTATCTGCAAGCCTCAGCCGCCGTCCTGCGCTTCTCGCCCATCTTCCGCGTCGCGCTCATTGCGCAGCGCCTCTTCGGCACCCGGCGGCTCCTCTCGGCGGCCCTTGCCTACCGCTTTGAAAAGCTGACGGTCCGCCGCATTGTGCTGCGCGAACTGACCCCCTTTGTGGCGAACCGCATTGCCCCTGTGATGGGCCAGCGGGTGGCGGGCGTCTGCCGGCAAATCCTGCGCCGTCGCCGCGAGCGCCTTGAAGAAACCCTTGGCGCCCTCACCCTCCAATACCCCCACTACGCCGCCGCCCTTGAGGCCCGGTTCCTGGAGCGCATCGCCCTCTCCCGCGAGCGGCACGAGTACGCCATGCTGCGCGAGGAGGGCATCATCGGCGCCGAACTCATGGGCGCCCTCGACAAGGAGCTTGCCGCCTCCAACCGCCGCCTGGAGCGCTCCCTCGCCCTCGACCTTGATGTGGACAAGGGCGCACTCTTGCGCGGGATCCGCCTCTTTGAAGCGATCGACGCCGCCGCCCTCACCGACATTGCCCGGCGCCTTCGGGTGCGCTTCGTGGTGCCGGGCGAAGCGCTGATCCGCCGGGGCGAGCGGGGCGACACGGTCTACCTCATCGCATCCGGCGCAGTGGAGGTGGACACCGGCCAAAACACCCTCCAACTCGGCAAGGGCGCTGTGGTGGGGGAGCTTGCCGCGCTCTCCGGCGACCGCCGCTCGGCCGATGTCACCATGCTTGGCTACGGCGAGGTGTTGGTGTTGGACGGGCGCATGTTCCGCGAGGTGGTGGCCGCCCATCCCCAGGTGGCCATTGCCGTCGACGCGCTGGTCGCCAAGCGCAGCGACCGCGCCCCACCTCAGGCCGCCGCCGCCGCCGCCGAGTAGCGCGGTTCCCATTCGCAAAGAATCACCGCAAACAGAAAAACGTAACGATTTCAGAAAACTACAGCGCCGCACCCGGCCCTCGGACCGCCCACCACACTCTAGGTGCTGGACAGGCCGCCGAACCCTCATTATACGCCTCCACCGGGCCCACGGGCCGCGCCCAGGTAGCTCAGTTGGTAGAGCATGCGACTGAAAATCGCAGTGTCGGTGGTTCGATCCCGCCCCTGGGCACCATCTTTTCTGCACTAACGCCCTTCGGGCTGCTTGAGCGCGGATTTTCTGCGCTACCGCGCTTCGCGCTGCTTGAGCGCGGATTTTCTGCGCCACCGCGCTACCTAAGCGCATCATGCAGCGGTTGAAAAGCGACCCGCCTGAGCGGATCACCCCCGCCGCGCGATTTCGCGGCCTGGCCACATAAACCCCCGGGCCGCGTCGACCGTCCGCCCCGCCCCGCGCGCGCCGCACACCAAGCCAGACAAAAGATTAATCGCCTAATCCCCTAAGACCGAGTTGGGGGATGAACGATGTACGGGATGGTGAACGACGGCATACGGCGCTTCGTGGTCGAAACCCATGGGGAGCCCGCTTGGGATGAAATCCGGGCCGCCGCCGGCGTCGATGACCGCGCCTTCGACACCATGTCCGTCGTGCCCGACAGCGTCACCTACGACTTGGTCGCAGCCATCTGCGAAAAATTCGACATCACCGCGCAGGACGCCTTGAACGCCTTTGGCGCATACTGGCCAGAGTTTGCCTCGCGCACCGCCTGGGGCCGCCTTCTCGATTTTAACGGCAACGGGTTCCGCGGCTGTCTGGAAAGCCTGGACGAGATGCACGACCGCATCTCCGCCACCATGCCCCACCTCCAGCCCCCAAGCTTCGAGGTTGAACCCCTCTCCGACACTTCATTTCACGTCTACTACATGTCCCACCGCCAGGGGCTCACACCCATGGTCGCCGGACTTCTCCACGGTCTGGCCAAGCGCTTCGGCGAGGAGATCCGCGTCACCCACCTGCCCGAGCACGCCTCGGAGGACGGTGAGGTGTTCACCGTCGAGATCATCACCAAACGCGTTGAGACCGACGTTGCGGCGTAGCCATCCCACCAAGGTCATCAACCCCAATGCACGGTGACGGAGCGGTGAGCGCCACAATCACCACGGACGCCCTCGACCAGTTGATGCCGTTCCACCTGCGGCTCGACG
Source organism: Pseudomonadota bacterium (assembly GCA_039034015.1). Lineage (GTDB taxonomy): Bacteria > Pseudomonadota > Alphaproteobacteria > Rhizobiales > Amorphaceae > Acuticoccus. The sequence continues at coordinate 3,927 of JBCCBM010000028.1, forward strand.
CGGAAGGGCGCATTGTGGGCGTCGGCCGCACCTTGGCGCGCATTGCCGAGCGCCCCCTCGTCGGACAACCCTTCTTCGACGCGTTCACCGTGCGCCGCCCGCGCCGGATCAAAACCTTCAGCGCCCTCGCCGACGCCACAGGACAATCCCTCTCCATCGCGTGCCTCAACGAGCCGCCCGTCACCTTCCGCGCCATGATCACACCCCTGGCCGATGACGGACACCTGATGAACGCATCCCTTGCCGCGCACATGGCCGATGTCGTGGACCGGTGTGGGCTCCAGAGGAACGACTTTGCGCCCTCCGACAACACCATCGATCTCGTCTTCTCCCTCTCCACCCAAAAAGAGCTCCTTGCCGATGCGGCAAGCCTCATGGAACGGCTGCGCCAGTCGCACGCCGAGGCCGAAAAACTCGCCGTCACCGACGCGTTGACAGGGCTTGCCAATAGCCGCGGCCTTTATGAGGCGTTTGCCGCCCCGCTTGAGGGTGGCGCCGTCCTCCAGCTCGACATCGACCATTTTAAAACCATCAACGACACCGGCGGCCACGAGGCCGGGGATGCGGCCCTCATCCATGCCGCCGCCATCTTTCGCGACGTGCTGGGGGAAGACGCCGTCATCGCGCGGACCGGCGGGGATGAGTTTGTCGCCGTCCTGCCAAACGTCCGCCGCCGCGCCGTGGAGGCGCTGGCCAGAAAGATCATCAAACGGGTGAGCGCGCCGACGGGCGCTGTGGACCACGGGTCGCTGGGCGTGAGCATCGGCATTCGCCTCATTGCAGACGACGGGGCGAGCGCGGACCGCCTGATTGCCGACGCCGACCTTGCCCTTTTCAGCGCAAAGCGGGCCGGGCGCCAGCGGTTTGCAGTGTTCGAGGTCGCGATGCGCGAGCGCTTCGAGGCCGATGCCGCCACCCGCCGTCTCATCCAAGACGGTCTGCTCGCCAACGCCTTCATCCCCTACTTTCAGCCTCAGGTGGCGCTCGGCACCGGGCGAACCGTGGGCGTGGAAGTCTTGGCGCGGCTCACCCACCCCGAGCGCGGCGTCCTTGCCCCCGGCGCGTTCTTGGATGTGGCGCAGCGCGCTGGCCTCTTAAACGCCATTGACGACCAGGTGCGCCTGGCAGCCCTCGACCATTTTGCAGCCTGGCGCCGGGCGGGCGTTTGCGTGCCGGCCCTTTCCCTCAACATCACCGCCGACCGGCTTGGCGACCAAAACTTTGTGGAGCGCCTCACCGATGAGGTGTTCGCCCGCAACCTTGACCCCCGCACCATCGGCTTGGAGGTGCTGGAAACCGTTCTGTTTGACGGCGCACCCACCGCCCTCTCAGACGCCGTTCACCGCCTCGCCGAGCGCGGCTTTCACATCCACCTCGATGATTTTGGCACCGGCCACACCTCCATGATGAGCCTCATCAAATTGCCCGTGGACAAGATCAAGGTGGACCGCAGCCTCGTGCGCGACATCCACAAAGACCCGGACCTGCGGCAGATGATGCGCGCGGTGGTGGAGATTGCCCGGCACCTTGGCGTCGGCGTTTTGGCCGAAGGGGTCGAAGTTGACGCGGAGATGGACGCCCTTGCCGCCCTCGGCTGCATGGAAATCCAGGGTTTTGGCGCCGCGCGCCCCATGGCGGCGGAGGCGGCCGCCCGCTGGCTTGAAACCCGCGCCCTCACCCACGGCGCCCTGGTGCCACCGGCCGAGCCCGCCGCCAGCGTCGTCCGCCCCGCCGCCTGACCAATTTCAAGGCACGGCGCGAGAGCGGGCAGACAACAATCCGCCCCGGGCTTGACGTTGCGCCCGCCGCCGTTACCGTTTGGCCCATGAGCACAGCGTTTGACGAAATGCGGGACGGTGAGACCGTCCGCGAGGCCTACCGCAACGTGAGCGCGTGGCTGGCCGAGGCGCCGGCCGATCAGCTCCGTGCCCGCGCCCGCGAGGCAGAAATGCTGTTTCGCCGCATCGGCATCACCTTCGCCGTTTATGGCGACCAGGATGCCGAAGAGCGGATCATCCCCTTCGACATTGTGCCGCGCATCGTCACCAAGGCCGAGTGGGAGCGCATGTCCGCCGGCCTTGCCCAACGGGTGAAGGCGCTCAACCTTTTCCTCGCCGACATATATGGCAAGGGCGACATCATCCGCGCCGGCCATGTGCCCGAAGCGCTGATCTACCAAAACACGTATTTCCGCCCCGAAATGGTCGGCGTTGACGTGCCCCACGGGGTCTACACGCCCGTGTGTGGGATCGATATTGTCCGCGTCGACGCCGAAACCTTTTATGTGCTGGAAGACAACCTCCGCACCCCCTCCGGCGTCTCCTATATGCTCGAAAACCGGGAGGTGACGCTGCGTCTCTTCCCGGATTTGTTTGATACCCACCGCGTGGAACCTGTCGAACAATACCCCAACGAGCTCCTCTCAACGCTGCAATCCCTGGCGCCCAAAACCGCCTCGCGGGAGCCGACGGTGGTGATCCTCACCCCCGGCCCGTTCAACAGCGCCTATTACGAGCACTCATTCCTGGCCGACCGATTGGGCGTTGAACTTGTGGAGGGCCGCGACCTCTTCGTGCGCGACAATTCTGTCTACATGCGCACCACCGAGGGGCCGAAAAAGGTCGACGTTATCTACCGACGCCTGGACGATGATTTTCTGGACCCCCTCGCCTTCCGCCCTGACAGCATTTTGGGTGTGCCCGGCCTCATCGCCGCCTACCGGGCCGGCAATGTCGCAGTCGCCAACGCCATGGGAACGGGCGTTGCGGACGACAAGGCGGTCTACACCTATGTGCCGGAAATCATTAAGTTTTATCTCGGCGAAGAGCCCATCCTCAAAAACGTCCCCACCCACCGCTGCCGGGAGCCCGAGGCGCTCGCCTACACGCTCGAACACCTTCCCGAGCTGGTCGTGAAAACCGTGTCCGGCTCCGGCGGATACGGCATGCTGGTGGGCCCAAAAGCCACCGCCGACGAGATCGAAAACTTTCGGGCAAAACTGAAGGCGGACCCGGACGAGTTCATCGCCCAGCCGACCCTTGCACTCTCCACCTGCCCGACGTTCGTCGGCGAGGGGGTTGCGCCGCGCCATGTGGACCTTCGCCCCTTCGTCCTCACCGGCTCCACCGGGATCCGCACGGTGCCGGGCGGCCTCACCCGCGTCGCGCTCAAAGAGGGCTCCTTGGTGGTGAATTCCAGCCAAGGCGGCGGCACCAAAGACACCTGGGTTTTGGGGGAGTAACGGAATGCTCCTCTCCCGCGTTGCCGACGACATTTATTGGCTCGCCCGCTACACCGAGCGCGCTGAAAACACCGCCCGCATCCTTGATGTTGCAGCGCGCCTCGCCTCCCTCCCCTCCACCTATGGGGGGACAACGAACGAGTGGGAATCGGCCGTCCTCGCCACCGGCTCATGGGCCGAGTTTGCCGCCCGCTACGATGAGGCGAACCGGCGCAACGTCATCGAATGGCTCGCCTTTTCGGCCGACAACACCTCCTCCATCCGCGCGTGCCTTGATGTGGCGCGCCGCTCGGCCCGGGCCGTGCGCACCGCCATCACACGGGAAATGTGGGAGGCGATCAACGGCGCATGGTTAGAGACCCGCCGCTACACCATCGATGGGATGAGCCCGCGGCAGCTTGCCGAGTTTTTGTCGGTCGTCAAAGAAGCCTCGCTCCGCTTCGATGGCGCCGCCTACCGCACCATGTTGCGCACCGATGCCCACGCCTTCTTTCGCCTCGGCACCTTCATCGAGCGGGGCGATGCCACCGCCCGCATCCTTGACGTGAAATACCACGTGCTCCTCCCCGAAGGCGACCAGGTGGGCGGCGGGCTCGACTATTTTCAGTGGACCTCGATCCTGCGAGCAACCTCTGCGCTGACGGCCTACCAATGGGTGTTTCGCGAGGCGCTGCGGCCCTGGCGCGTCGCCGAGCTTTTGATTTTGCGCGAAGAAATGCCCCGCTCGATGCTGTCGTGCGCCGACAATGTGTCCCGCTTTTTGGATCAGCTGGCGTCCGACTATGGCCGCCACGGGCCCGCCCAGCGTGCGGCCCGGGCGCACCATGGCGTCCTTGCCAACCAAACCGTCGACGGGCTCTATAAAGAGGGTCTGCACGAATTTCTGGTGCGCGCGGTGGCGGCCAACGGGGCCGTTGGTGCGGCGATCGAGGCACAGTATCTGCGCTAACCCCCAACCGCACGGCCGGTATCCACAGCTGCGCTGCCTTGGCCAAGGACAGCGCCCTAAACTCGCCTTAACGTGACCAATCCGCAGGGATGACGCGATGCGCCTCTCCATCGCCCACGAAACACGCTACGCTTACGACGTGACGCCGAACTCGGTGATCGAGGTGTTGCGCCTGACGCCCGCGTCCAGCGCCACCCAGTCCCTGCGCGACTGGCGCATCACGCTGTCGGGCGACGCGCCGCTGCGCCGCTTCGACGATGCCTACGGCAACATTTGCCACACCGTCACCACCGAAGTGCCGGACGATGGCCTTGTGATCACCGCCTCGGGCATCGTTGAAACCTCAGGCTCCTCCGGCGTCGTGTCCGGCACGCGCGAGCGGCTTCCGGCGGCAATTTTCTTGCGCGAAACGCCGCTCACCGCGCCGGACGCTGCCCTTGCGTCCCTTGCCGATGATGCAGCCGCCCAGTCGGACGGCTCGTCCCTCGCCTTTGCCCACGCCCTCAACCGCCTTGTCTATGAGCGTGTCACCTTCGACGGCGACGCCACGGACACGCACACCACCGCATCCGAGGCGCTCGCCGCCGGCCGGGGCGTTTGCCAAGACCTCACCCATGTGATGTGTGCCGCCGCCCGCGCCCACGGCATCCCCGCGCGCTATGTGTCGGGCTACCAGTTCGAGGCGGGCCGGGCGCGGGACACCCATGCCGGCCACGCTTGGGCGGAGCTTGACGTGGCCGGGCTCGGCTGGGTCGGTTTTGACCCCACCGCTGGCCGCTCGCCGGATGAAAGCTATGTGCGTGTTGCGGTGGGGCTCGACACCGCGTCCGCCTCCCCGGTGCGCGGCGCAACGTATGGCGGGTTTGGCGAGCGGCTTTCCGTCACCGTCACCATGGAAGAGCGCGGCCGGCCCGGCGCCTTTCAGTCCCAATCCCAATCCTGACGGAGACGCGTGATGAGCGGATGGAACGCCTTCCAGACAATGCCCTCATCCGCCACACCCGCACACGCTGGAGCCCCTGCCATGACCTATTGTGTCGGCCTTTTGCTGAAAGACGGCCTCGTCATGGTGGGGGACACGCGCACCAACGCGGGCGTTGATAATATTGCCACTTTCCGCAAACTTCAGGTGTTTGAAACGCCCGGCGAGCGGGTGATTGCGGTGGCGACCGCCGGCAACCTTGCCGTCACCCAAGCCGTGATGAGCCACATCACGGAAGGGCTCCCCGGCCCCAACGGCGAGCTCGTCAACCTCCACAACACGCCTTCCATGTTCGAGACGGCGCAGTTTGTGGGCCGGGCCGTGCGCACGGTGCGTGAGCGGGATGGCGCAGCGCTCACCGCCGATGGCGGCGCGTTTGACTGTTCGCTCCTGGTGGCGGGGCAAATCGGTGAGCGGCGGTTGCGCCTCTTCATGATTTACCGCGCCGGCAACTTCCTGGAGACCACCGAGGACACGCCCTACGCCCAGATCGGCGAGCACAAATACGGCAAACCCATCCTCGACCGGTCCATCGCCTTCGACACCCGCCTCGACGAAGCGCTCAAAATCGCCCTCATTTCCATGGACAGCACCATGCGCTCCAACCTTGCGGTGGGGCTTCCGGTGGATGCGATGGTGTTGCCAAGGGGGAGCTTGCGCACCAGCGTCAACCTTCGCATTGGCGAGGATGATCCCTACTTTTCCGCGGTGCGCGCCCGTTGGTCGGAAGCGCTGCGGGAGGCGCATCTTTCGATCCCCAACCCGCCCTACGGGGCGCGCGAGGGGGCAACGGTGCATCCGCTGCCCGGCGGCGCCGCCTAACGCGGGGCAGCAGGCCCGGCACAAGGCACCCGCGCTACGGTGACGGTGTCCGTGCGTAGTATCGGTGCGTCAAATGCAATTTGTCTTGCAACAGCTCTTCACATCCGTCGCCCTGTTGGTTGTGGCCTCGTTCGTCTTCGGCGCGATTTACGAACATGTCCGGCGAAAGGCGATCCAAAGCATCATCATCGGCCTTGTCGGCGGGATTTGCGCTGCGCTCGCCATGACCCTGGCCAGTGCCTACGGCGGATACCGGGTGGACGGGCGGTCCGCCATCATCATCGTCACCAGCTTTTTCGGCGGCCCGCTCGGCGCGCTCGCCACGGTGCCCCTGCCCCTTGCCATGCGGTTTGATGCCGGCGGCCCCGGCGCCAGCGCGGGGATGATCGGCATCCTCATCGCCGCCGCGCTTGGAAGCGGCATCCGCGTCGTTGTCGATCGTCTCGGCTGGCCCATCACACGCCCGCTTCTCCTCCTGCCGGCCTGCCTCTCGCCGCTGACGCTCTTGGCGCTCTTTGCGCCCTTCAGCGGAGATGAGCCGCGGGATGTGCGCTCGCTCGTCATTGTGATCACCATGTGGTCGCCCTTTGCAACGCTCCTCTTCGCGCTCCTCGTCCACAATGAGCTGGAGCGCGCCCGCGAGCGCCGATCCCGCAAGACCGAGCGTGCCTTTTTGCGCAAGACCGACCTTGAGGGCACCGACTACCTCATGCGCCAGATCCACCACCACGCGCGCCTCTCGGACCGCTATGGCACCCACTATGCCTTCCTGCTCATCTCCATCGATGATGCTGTGACCAAACGCGCCGCGCTCACCCGGGAAGGTTGGCAGACCCTGCGCACCCACGTCGGCCGGGCGCTCGGCGACACGGTGCGCGACAGTGACATTTGCGCCCCCGTCTCGTTCGACCGGTTCGGCGTTTTGATGCCCCACACCACGATGGACAGCGCCTACCTCGCCGCCCAGCGGCTGCGCGAGGCGGTGCGGCGAACCCTTGGCGAGGACGCGCCGCTCACGGTCTCGGTGGGAATCTCGTGTGTGGATGACACCCGCAGCCCGCCTGATGTGGTGGCCGATGCGGAGGGCGCGCTGATCCTGGCGAATGCGCGCACCCCCGTGGAGGCGATCGGCCCTGTGCCGGCCTCCACCACCCAGGGGTCGAGCGGGCTGCCACGCTCCTTCCCCGGCGCGCTTCCCCTCCCCGCGCCCCCGGTCCGTGAGGCCACACCAAGGGTCGCCGATATCGGGATTGCGTGAGGCCCCGCTGTGCGCAGGCGTGCCGGGCGCTACGTAGCGTCCCGTCGGCGATGCAACGAGCGAGGCGGGAATGCGCAACTGGCCAGTCCACGGGACGATCACCGGACCGATCGTGATGATCGGCTTCGGCTCCATCGGACGAGGCACGCTGCCGCTGATCGAGCGCCATTTTGCGTACGACAAAGCGCGCATGACCGTGATCGACCCGTCCGACGCCGACCGCGCCCTCCTCGATGAACGCGGCATCCACTACGAGCAGCTCGCCATCACCCCCGAGAATTATGAGGCCGTCCTCACCCCCCTCCTCACGGAGGGCGAAGGCCAGGGATTTTGCGTCAACCTTTCGGTCGACACCTCCTCCGTCGATATCATGCGCCTCACCCGGCGCCTCGGCGTCCTTTACATTGACACGGTGGTAGAACCCTGGCCGGGCTTTTATTTCGCCACCGATGCAGACCCTGCCGCCCGCACCAACTACGCCCTTCGCGAAACCGCCCGAGCTGAAAAGCGCAACAACCCCGGCGGCACCACGGCCGTCTCCTGCTGCGGCGCGAACCCCGGGATGGTGTCCTGGTTTGTCAAACAGGCGCTGATGGATGTGGCCCGCGACCTTGGCATTGGCGACGGCACCGCCCCAAAGACCCGGGAGGGCTGGGCGGCCCTGATGCGCGACACGGGCGTCAAAGGCATTCACATTGCCGAGCGCGACACCCAGCGCGCCAAGCACCCAAAACCCCTCGACGCGTTTTGGAACACCTGGTCGGTGGAGGGCTTTATTTCCGAAGGGCTCCAGCCCGCCGAACTTGGCTGGGGCACCCACGAGCGCTGGATGCCGGACAACATGCGCACCCAGGACGCCGGCACCGGCTGCCAGGCCGCGCGCTTTATGCTGCAGCCGGGCGCGGCCACCATGGTGCGCACCTGGTGCCCCACCCCCGGCCCCCAATACGGCTACCTGGTGACGCACAACGAGAGCGTCTCCATCGCCGATTACTTTACGCTCGGCCAAGGCCTTGAGCCCGACTATCGCCCCACCTGCCACTACGCCTACCACCCCGCCAACGACGCCGTCCTCTCCCTCCACGAGATGTTCGGCCAGGGCGGCAAACCGCAATCGGTCCTCCACGTGCTCGACGAGAACGAGATTGTGGACGGCATCGACGAGCTTGGCGTGCTCCTTTATGGGCACGGCAAAAACGCCTATTGGTTTGGCTCCCAGCTTTCCATTGAGGAAACGCGGGACGTTGCGCCCCACCAGAACGCCACCGGCCTTCAGGTTTCATCCGCCGTTCTCGCCGGGATGGTGTGGGCGCTTGAAAACCCCGAGGCCGGCATTGTCGAGACCGACGAGATGGATTTTGCCCGGTGCCTCGAAATCCAGATGCCGTATCTTGGCCCCGTCATGGGCTACTACACGGACTGGACGCCGCTTTCGGGCCGCCTTTCGCTGTTTCCCGATGACGTCGACGCAGATGATCCCTGGCAGTTTCGCAACGTCCTCGTGCGTTGAGCCGGAAGCGCGTCCCGCGGGGGCTCCGGTCTCACCAACAATCAGGGGCGCCTGAGCGTCGGAGCCGCCATCGCGCTTTTGCCCTGGCAACGACCGCGGGAGGGGTCAAGGGTGAAGGCTCCGCCCGCGCAAGCGCGCCCCGGACCCCTCCCGCGGCCGTCGCTGATCAGGGCGCGCGACGGCGGCTCCGACGATCAGGCTCTAACGGGGGGTGTTGCTTTCAGGAAACCTGGGACACGATCCCGGGCGATCTGCTCTTCCGGGGGCATCGGCGTGCGGATGACGGCGAACGCGTCGCCTGACACCATCACCTCTGGGATGAGGGTTCTGGTGTTGTAGGTGCTTGCTTGGACGGCGCCATAGGCGCCGGCGCTCATGATGGCGAGGAGATCGCCGCGGTCGGCCGCCGGCATTGTGCGGTCGAGCGCGATGTAGTCACCGGTTTCGCACACCGGGCCCACCACATCCACCGTCTCGGGCGGGGCCGTCGGCGGGGCGATGGGGATGATGTCGTGGTGGGCGTCGTACAGCGTGGGGCGGATGAGATCGTTCATGGCCGCGTCGACCACCAAAAAGGTCTTTGTTTCCATCTCTTTGCGATGGATGATCCGGGTCAGCAAGATGCCCGCATTGGCCGCGATCATGCGGCCAGGCTCGGTGAGCACGCGGCAGCCGAAGCGGTTGGAGTGCCGGGCGACGAGCGCGGCGTAATCCTCCGGGCGCGGGGGATGGGGGTCGGCCGGATCGTAGGGGACGCCAAGGCCACCGCCAAGGTCCACATGGTCGATGGCGTGGCCGTCCGCGCGCAAGACGTCCAAAAGGTCGCCCATCACCGCAAAGGCCGCATCGAAGGGCGCAAGCGCGGTGATCTGCGAGCCGATGTGCATGTCGATCCCGGTGATTCTTAAGCCGGGCATTTTTGACGCGTCCGCATAGATTTCGCGGGCGCGGGAGGCGGGGACGCCGAACTTGGTCTCCTTCGCGCCTGTCGCGATCTTCTTGTGGGTGCCGGCCTCCACATCTGGGTTGACGCGCAGGGAGACGGGCGCCGTAAGGCCCTTCTCGCTGGCGATGCGCGACAGGGCGACAAGTTCGGACTGGGATTCAGCGTTAAAGCACAAGATGCCGGCGTCGAGGGCGTCCGACAATTCTTGGTCGGTCTTGCCGACGCCGGAAAACACGATTTTGTCGGCAGGGATGCCAGCGGTGAGCGCGCGCAAAAGTTCGCCACCGGAGACCACATCAGCGCCGGCGCCGAGCTGCGCCATTAAGGTCAGGATCGCTTGGTTGGAGTTCGCCTTCATGGCGTAGCACACCAGGTGCGGGACGCCGGCGGTGGCGAGCGCGTCGGTGAAAATCGACACGTGCCGGGTGAAGGTGGCGCGGCTATAAATGTAGGCGGGCGTCCCCACCGCGTCGGCAATGGCGGTGAGCGGCACGTCCTCGGCAAAGAGGACGCCATCTTTGCGAGCAAAGTGGTGCATCAGCGCGCCGTCACTGCAGGATCGGGTCGAGGGGGAAGCCGCGGTCGGGCGCAGTGGCGGACGCTGGCTCATCAGGGTTCACGGGCACCACGGGGCCTTGGGGGGCGGGGCGCTCGGGCCGGCCGCTGCGGCCAAGCTGGCAGGCCGACAGGAGAACCGCGAGCGCGAGGAGGGCGGAGAGCGCCTTCATGATGCCGCCAAAAGCTGACGCCACCGCGCCGCCTCCTCGCGCACGCGCTCGGGCGCCGTGCCGCCAAGGCTCACCCGGGAGGCGACGGAGCGGTCCACCGTCAACACGGTGAGCGCGGAGGCGTCGATGCGGGGGTCCACGGCGGCCAATTCGTCGGCCGTCATGTCGCCAATCTCTTTGCCGAGCGCCTCGGCCGCCTTCACCGCCGCGCCCGTGACGTGGTGGGCATCGCGGAACGGAAGGCCCTTTTCGCGCACCAGCCAGTCGGCAAGGTCGGTTGCGGTGGTGTGCCCCTTGGCGGCAAGGGCGCGCATGGCGGCCACATTCACCGTCATGTCCCGCACCATGCCGGTGGTGGCGCGCACGCACAGGGAGAGCGCCGGCAGCGCGTCAAACACAGGGGGTTTATCTTCCTGCATGTCTTTGGAGTAGGCGAGCGGCACGCCCTTCATCACGATGAGAAGCGTGTTGAGCGCGCCCACAATGCGGCCCACCTTGGCGCGCACAAGCTCCGCCGCATCCGGATTTTTCTTTTGCGGCATGATGGAGGAGCCCGTGGTGAAGGCGTCCGAGAGGGTCACAAACCCGAAAGGCGCCGAGCACCACACCACCACCTCCTCCGCAAAGCGCGACAGGTGCGTGGCGGCAATGGCGGCGGCAGCCAGCGCTTCAAGCGCAAAGTCGCGGCTGGAGACGGCGTCCAGCGAGTTGCGGGCCGGGCCGTCAAAGCCCAGCGCGCCGGCGGTGTGGATCCGGTCGATGGGGAAGGCGGTGCCGGCAAGGGCCGCCGCGCCGAGCGGACACTCGTTGTGGCGGCGCCGCGCGTCTGACAGGCGGCCCCGATCGCGCGCCAACATCTCCACATAGGCGAGGCAGTGGTGCCCAAAGGTCACCGGTTGGGCGGACTGAAGGTGCGTGAAGCCGGGCATCACGGTGCCTGCGTGGTCTTCCGCTTTGGCCACAAATGCGGCCTGGAGGTCGGCAAGTTCGGCGTCCAACGCATCCAGCGCATCGCGCACCCAGAGCTTAAAGTCGGTGGCCACCTGGTCGTTGCGGGAGCGGGCGGTGTGGAGCCGGCCGGCGGGCTCACCGATGAGGTCTTTGAGGCGCGCTTCGATATTCATATGAATATCTTCCAGCGCGCGGGAGAACGGAAACGTGCCGGCGCGGATCTCCTCACGCACCTTTGTGAGGCCCGTGAGGATGGCAGCGACGTCGTCAGTCGCCAAAATACCAGTCTCGCCGAGCATTGTGGCGTGGGCCTCGGAGCCCAAAATGTCCTGCTCGGCCAAGCGCTTGTCCACATCGATGGAGGCGTTGATCTCCTCCATCAAAGCGTCCGGGCCGGCGGCGAAACGCCCGCCCCAGAGGGCGTTGCTGCCGCCGTTGGTGTCGCTAGAACTCATGGGAGATCGCCAGGGAGGGGTTTGGTGCCAAAACGGGTCATCATCGGGGCCGCAGCGCTTGCCGTGGCCGTGTTTGTCGGGGCCATTGCGTGGACAGCGGGCCCCGACATTCTTAGGCGCGTGGCCGGGTCATCGCAATGCCACATGGCGGCGGGGGTGTCTCAGGCCCTTGCCCCCTTGGCCACCGGCGACATGGTCGGCTTTGCCCCCATCACCCCGCGCGATGTGACCGGCCTCCCGTTTGATGGCGAGGGCGAGGCGGCAACCACCATCAACGCGCTGAAGGGGCGCACAATTTTGCTGAACCTGTGGGCCACGTGGTGCGCGCCCTGCCGGGTGGAGATGCCGCATTTGGCCGCGCTCCACACCGCGCTGTCGGGCCCCGACTTTGCGGTGATTGCCACCTCCATTGACAACCGGGACGAGAACCGGCCCGAAAACTTCCTTCAGGAGACCAACGCCACGGCGCTCGCCTACCACCGGGAGCCGACGCTTACGCTCTTCAACTCCCTGCGCGCGGCCGAACTTGCGGTGGGCATGCCGACGACGCTTTTGATTGCGCCGGACGGGTGCGTGGCGGGCCTTCTCCACGGCGCGGCCGACTGGTCGGGGGAGGACGCAAAAGCGTTGATCCGCGCGGCCGTTGACGCGGCCGCCTGATTGATCCCTGCCGTCCCGGTCACGTTTTCGTGAGCGCGGCGCAGCATTAACGCCCCCGCAACCCTTCAAAACCCTTGCCGACCGGGCGTTCCATGCCTCGCGCGCGCCACACAAGCGTGCCACACTCGTTCATTGTGTGACGTGCGTTAACGTTTGTTCGGTTCGCCTATGCAATTTTTATCCAGATCTGCCGTCTTCACGTGCAGATACTGGTCATCGAAGGAGGGGACGATGGGTTTTTTCAAGTCATTGGGCACACTTTTAGTGGCGCTCGTTGCTGGTGTTGTCATTTCGGCGACGGCGGCGGAGGCCGCACGGGTGACGGCAACAATCGATCTGTCATCGCAGCGCATGTATGTGAGCGTCGGTAAGAAGCGCGTCTATTCCTGGGCGGTGTCGACCGGCAAGCGGGGTTATCGCACGCCGACAGGGTCGTATCGGCCAACGCGGATGTATCGCAAATATTTCTCGCGGAAGTATCACGGCTCGCCGATGCCGAACTCCATCTTCTTCCGCGGCGGTTATGCGATCCACGGCACCTACTACACCAAGGCGCTGGGCCGGCCGGCGTCCCACGGCTGCGTTCGCCTCGCCCCCGGCAATGCGCGCAAGCTGTACAATCTTGTTCGCAAGCACGGCCGCGGCAACACGCGCATTCGCGTCCGGCGCTAACAGGTTTGCCTCCGGGCGCGGTGGCCGACCGGCGGCCGCGCCCCACTGCGTCAGTCTGACGCAAGATCGACCCGCTAGGCTCCTCGCCACAAGACGAGGATGCCATGTCGCTGATTGCCCGCCTGCCCCTTTGGCTCAAACTTGCCGTTCTGACCACACTCTGCCTGGTGGCGAGTGCGGCCGTCACCCAGGTTTTCGTGCAAGACCGGGTTGCGAATCTCATCGCCAAAAAGGTGCTGCAGACCCAGTCCGCCAACATTGAAGTCGCCGCGCGGATCCTGGCGTCCCAGGTGGACGGCGTCACCATCAATCGGGACGCAGACGCGACCATCGAGAGCGTCACCCTTGCGGCGTGGCCAGAGCTTGCCTCCGCGGCGGACCCCGACCACACCTACATCGACTTTGTCACCGACATGACCGGCGAGACGGCCACCATCTTCGCCTACGATCCGGCGCAGGATGATTTTGTCCGCCGCACCACCAACATCATCAAGCCGGACGGCAACCGCGCGGTGGGCACCGTCCTTGGCAAGCAAAGCGCGGCCTATGCGCCCAATGCGGCGGGCGATGTGTTCCTGGGGCAAGCGGTCATCCTCGGCAAAGCCTATCAGACGCTGTACCTGCCCATCATGGCCGCCAACGACGCGGTGCCGGCCAACCGCAACGGCGTTGCGGGCATCCTTTATGTGGGTGTGGAGGACGCTGAACTTGTGGCCCAACAACAGTCGGTGAGCCGGGGCCTCCTGCTGATCGCTGGCCTTGCGACGGTCTTCACCGCGCTTGCCACGAGTTTCTCCGGCTTCGTGCTTTTGCGCCCGCTGCGCCAGGCGGCCGCGCAGACCAACAGCCTTGCCGATGGTGAGAAGGTGGACGTCACCATCACCCGCGCTGATGAGATTGGCGCGCTTCAAGTGGCGCTGCAAAAGTTCGCCAAAGTGGCCGATCAAGCCGCGCTCCGCCAACAAATCGTTGAACAGTCCGACCTTGCAACGCTCAGCGCATCGGTGGCCGATGGGTTTGCCATCGACACCGCCAACCCGGCCGCCATCGCCTTTGTGGACACCCTGCGCAAGGCCGGCGCCCCGATGCCGACCACGCTGACCGGCGCCGCCATCACCGCGCTTCACACCGATGGGGCGCACATGGGCAAGCTCATCGCAGAGCCGGACCGCATGCCCCACGTGGAGCGGGTGCGCTTTGGCGATGAGGTCGTCCTCATGCGCATCGATGCCCTGCGCGACCGCGGCGGCGCCTACGCGGGCCCCATGGTGACCCTGCGCTCCGGCACCGCCCAAGAGCGCACCGCCGCCACCTTTGAGACCGATGTGGGCTCGCTCCTGGAAAAGATCGACGATGCGATCCAGGCCCTGAACGGCCGGACCGAAACCCTGGAAGACGCGGCCAACTCCGGCGCGCAAAACACCGACGAAGCGACCCACCTTGCCAGCACCACGTCAGAAGCGGTGCAGAGCGTGGCAAGCGCCATCGAACAGCTGACCGGCTCGTTCGCCGAGGTTGCCCAGCAAATCCGCCGCAACGCCGACATTGCCAAAGAGGCCGCCGCGGCGAGCGAGGGCGCCGCCACCACCGCCCGCGCCCTCGATGAGGCCGGCCAACGCATCTCCGACGTTGTGGGCCTCATCGCCGAGGTGGCGGGCCAAACCAACCTCTTGGCGCTCAACGCCACCATTGAGGCAAGCCGCGCCGGGGAGGCCGGGCGAGGCTTTGCGGTGGTCGCCAGCGAGGTGAAGAATCTGGCCGGCCGCGCGTCCCAGGCCACCAGCGAAATCACCACCGAGGTAGAGCGGGTGAAGGGCGCCGGCGAAGACCTCCTCACCGCCATGGAAAAGGTGCAGTCGGCAATCGCGCGGGTGGACGAAGTGTCCAGCGCCGTCGCCGCCGCGGTCGAACAACAACAGGTCACCACCGACGACATCAGCCGCACCGTGCAAGATGTCGCCGGCAGCGCCGAGCGCGTGCGCGACCTTGCCGAACACGCCCGCGAAAGTGCCGGCCGCACGGGGGAGGCGGCCCAGGCGGTCGCCACCCTCACCGCCGAACTCGACGAGACCGGCGGCGACCTTCGCGAACGCGCCAACGGCTTCATCGACGCCTTCCGCAAAGCCGCCTAGATGCTGCGTCCTGCGGCGGTCGGTCAGATGCAATAGGACGCCAGCGGCGGGAAGCCGTTGAACGCCACTGAGGCATAGGTGGTCGTGTAGGCGCCCGTGCCGCCAATCAAAAGTTCGTCGCCAATCTCAAGGTTGATGGGCAGCCGATAGGGCGTCTTTTCGTAAAGCACGTCCACCGAATCGCAGGTGGGCCCCGCAAGCACGCACGGCACCGCCTCCCCATCGCGCGGCGTGTGAATGGGGTAGCGGATCGCCTCGTCCATGGTCTCGGCAAGCCCGTTGAACTTGCCAATGTCGAGGTACACCCAGCGAATGTCGTCCCGCGCCTTTTGCGAGATGAGGACAACCTCCGACTTGATGACCCCCGCGTTGCCCACCATGCCGCGCCCCGGCTCGATGATCGTTTGGGGCAGCCGGTTGCCAAAATGGGTGCGGATCGCATCGTCGATGGCCGCGCCATAGGCCCGCTCGGCGGGGATGTCTTCCAGATACCGGGTGGCAAAGCCGCCACCAAGGTTCACCAGGGTGAGCTCGATCCCACGGTCGAACAACGTTTTGAAGATGGCGGCCGCGGAGGCGAGCGCACTGTCCCACGCGCGCGGGTTCTTCTGCTGCGAGCCCACGTGGAACGAGACGCCCGTTGCCACCAGCCCCAGCGTGTGCGCCCGCGACAGCACGTCAATCGCCATCTCCGGCGCACAGCCGAACTTTTTGGAGAGCGCCCACTCCGCGCCCTCCCCATCGCAAAGGATGCGGCAAAAGACCTGCGCGCCCGGCGCTTGGCGGGCAATTTTGTCCACCTCCGCATCGCAGTCGACCGCGAAAAGGCGCACGCCCCGCGCAAAGGCGGCCGCAACGTCGCGCTCTTTCTTGATCGTGTTGCCGAACGAGATGCGATCGGGCGTTGCGCCAGCAGCGAGCGCCATGTCGATCTCTTGGACCGAGGCACAGTCGAAGCTGGAGCCAAGGTCGGCCAGGAGCGACAGGATTTCGGGCGCAGGATTGGCCTTCACCGCATAAAAGATGCCGCTCTCGGGCATCGCGCGGCGAAAGCGCTCAAAATTGCCGCGCACGACATCAAGGTCGATCACGAGGCAGGGGCCATCGGGGCGGGTGTTCTTCAAGAATTCGACGATGCGGTCGGTCATCGCTCAAGGACCTTTGTCGTTCGAGCGTCGGCGCAACGGTCGCACCCCCTCGCGGTGGAGGCGAGGGCGGGTGCGCGCGTCGTCCGAAGGCCTTCCCGCGGGAAGGCGCGTCGCGTCACACACGGGATCCGCGCCGGCGGACCGGTGCGGGGCGAAGCGGCCAAGCGAACTTGGCCGAGTGATGCGTAGCGCTTTGAATATCCGAAGACAGTCGCACGCCTGGCAAGGATGTAGTCGCCTCTTCAGATGCGCGCGTTTGGACCGCGCGCAGAGACCAAAGAAGCCCTCTACGTCGTTGCTTTAAGTCGCGCTGAGGTGCGGTCGTGGCGGCTCCTCGCCGTCAAAAGCCACCCCAGGGTCCGGTTTAATCCGGAAGACCGGTCATGCCCCGCCGCAAGATCTCTCCAGCGACGTGACCGGCACGCGACCACAGGCACGTGCGAAATTGGGCACGCGGGATATGATCGATCCGCCGCCCGCGCGCAAGCCCCAAAAGCGCACTTTTTTCGCCCCAGTGCCCCGCCCGTTTCGCGCGGCGACAGCTCAGAGCGCTTTGCGCCATCACGGCACCACCCGACGGGAAAAGGGCGTTTGCCGGCAAGGCGCCGCTCGCAGTGCGTGCCGGTGGCACGGACAAGAGCGGCAACGCAGTCCGGAGATCGCCCTTGTCCCGCCGAAGGTGGCCCAGCGCCGGCCGGTGGACAGCGTCCCGCAGCTTGCCCGTGGCCCCGCCACGCGCTGCACCGCGCTCCTTGCCACCGGCCGGCGCTGGGCCATCGGGTGGCGCCGTGATGGCGCAAAGTGCTCTACCGCAACCGCATCGCAAGGCGGGTGAGCGCAGGGTCCGCAACGCCGGCCTCCACCAGATGGTCGGCGGTCGCAATCACATAGTCTTCGTTGCGGCCCGAGCGGCCGACGGCGCCCCGCACATGAGCAACCGTCTCATCCTCCGACAGGCGGCCGGCATACTGCTCGTGCGCGGTGTCCACCACGTAGGTGAGCGCGCGCACCGTCTCTCCACCCGAAAGGCGCACGGGGAGCGTTTGTTCTTTGTAGACCATCGTGACCTGCTCGCGCTCACGCAGGTACGCTAGGACATCCTCAGCCGCCGTCTTTGCCACCTTGAACACCATGCCCGCGCATTCGCCGCCCGCGTCGAGCCCCATCACAAGCCCCGGCCGCTCGCGCGTGCCGCGGTGCACGAACGAGTAGACGCACAATCGCCGGTGCAGCCCGTGCACGGTGCCGAGCGCTGCCCATTCATGGGGAAAGCCCGGCCGCCACATGAGCGACCCATACCCAAAAACGTAGAACGCCATACCCTGCCGGCACATTCCGTCGCGGTGGGCATGCCTTGTGGCGCGGTCTGCCCCATGTCAAGGCGTGGGCCGCGCGCCGGTGGGCTTGCGGCACAACGTCGAACGGCGCTGCGCCACCGCAAAACGCCCGTTCTGCGTGGGGGAGAAGGACAACGATGCGCAAGGACGAGCCGGACAAACGGTCCCGCACCAAATCCAAAACACTGCGCTACAAGCTTTTGATGGTGTTCACCCTTCTTGTGGTGGTGGCGTGGTCGGTGGCCTGGTTCGCGGCCGCCACGGTGGTGGACCGTCAGGCCGAAAAGCTGGAACATCAGGCCGTGGCCCGCGGCTTTGTGGGCGATTGCGTCAACCGCAGCGTGACGGGCTTCCCCTTCCGCATCGAAATCCGGTGCGACCGCGGCTCGCGCGTGGGCAATGGTGTCGCCGTTGCCACCATCGAAGCGCTGACCGCCGCCGCGCTCGTCTACAACCCCCGCCGCGCGATCGTCGAGCTTGGCGGCCCCGTCACCGTATCGGCCAACGGGTTTGACGATCTGACCGCCGACTGGTCGCTTGCCCGCGCCAGCGCCCGCATCACCCTCACCACCGGCCTCACCCGCTTTGACGCAGAGGTGGAGGACGCCTCTGTGGTGGTGGGCGACCGGGCACCGGCCACGGTCGGCAAGCTTGCCGTCAACGCCCGGCAGAACCCGGCAACACCAGCCGCGCTCGACGTTGCGGTCCGGCTCGACGGTCTGCGCCCCACCGAGGGCGCCATGCCCGCGCGCCTCGCCTTCAATGGCACCCTGTCGGACGGTGCGCCGCTGCTCTCCGGCGCGGCGCGGCCTGTTTTGGCGGCCCTCCTCACCGATGGGCTCACCCTCGACCTTCGCGGTGCAAGCTTTGAAAGCGGGCCGATGTCGGTTGCCGCCTCGGGCATGCTGACACTCACGCCGGCCGGGCTCTTCAATGGCACCATCGACGTTGCCCTCGCCGGCTACGACGAGGGCCTCCCCTATATCGATGCCGTTGCGCCGGAGGCGGAGGCGACCGTTGTCTCTGTGCTTGCCAACATCTTGGCCTTCGCGCCCGAAACCACCATCGGCGATCGCGCCGCCAAAAAGCTGACGCTCACCGTCTCCGATGGCCGTGTGCGCGCGGGCTTCGTGCCCCTCTTCACCATCCCGCGGGTGGCGCTCGTTCGCTAGGGCATGTCGCGCCGCAGACGGCGCGAGAAAAATGCCCTACCCTTCAGAAAAGCGGGCGGTTTTTCCCGATCAAATGAGTCCACTTGATCGGGAACCGCCCTAGCGCACCGACCGGTTCGGCTCACGCGTGTCGGGCGAAGCGCTCGGCTCGGGCTCCTCCCCTGTCTCGGCCGGGCGGCCAAAGTTGGGGACGGCGGTGTCCTGCCCCGCGTCAATCACGCGGCGGCGAATGTCGCGGGTGCGGGTGAAGACGTCATAAAGAAGGTCACCGTCCGACCAGCGGATTGCCCGTTGGAGCAGCGCCAAATCTTCCGAAAAGCGGCCCAGCGTCTCCAGCACCGCCTCCTTGTTGTTGAGGAACACATCACGCCACATGGTGGGGTCGGATGCGGCAAGGCGCGTAAAATCGCGAAAGCCCCCGGCGGAGAATTTGATCACCTCTGCATCCGTCACCTCCTCAAGGTCGGAGGCGGTGCGCACGATGTTGTAGGCGATGAGGTGCGGCAGGTGCGAGGTGAGCGCCAACACCCGGTCATGGTGGGCAATGTCCATCACCTCCACGTTGGAGCCGAAGGCGCGCCACATGTCGGCCACCACGCGCAGCGCCGCGGGGTTGGTTTTGTGGGTGGGCGTCAAAATGCACCAGCGGTTCGCAAAAAGGCCCGGAAACCCCGCGCTTGGCCCAGAATTTTCGGAACCCGCGATGGGGTGCGCGGGCACAAAGCGCGCGTGGCGGGGCAGCCCCTCCATCGCCGCAATCACGGCCCCCTTCACTGACCCCGTGTCGGTGACAATCGCCCCTTCCGCCAGCGCCGGGCCGATTGTGGCGGCCGCCGCCCCCATCGCCCCGACCGGGATCGCGAGGATCACGATCTCCGCCCCCGCCACCGCGTCCGCAGGGTCGGTGTGGTAGCGGTCGAAAAGGCCGAGCGCCTCCGCTTCCTCCAGCGCGGCGGGGTTGGTGTCGGCGGCTGCGATGGTGCCGGTAAAGCCCGCCGCGCGAAGGGCGAGCGAAAGGGACGCCCCAATCAGCCCGGTGCCGATGATGGTTGCGTTTTCAAAGGCGAAGGTCACGGCAGGGTCGCGCGAAAACCCTTGAGCGCGTCGATGGTGTCTTCGTTGGCGGCCTGGTCGCCGATGGTCATGCGCAGCGCATCGGGGAGGCCATAGGCGCCCATTTCGCGCACCACGATCCCCCGCGCCGACAGGTATGCGTCCGCCGCCGATGCCTCCGCGCCCGGAACGCTCGAAAAGTCGATCAGCACAAAATTGCCGACGCTTGGCACCACGCCGAAGCCGAGCGCGCGAATGGCCTCCGTCACCTCCGGCAGCCACCGCTCGTTGTGGGCAACGGCCGCGTCCACGTGCGCCCGGTCGGCCACCGCGGCCGCGCCCGCAGCAATCGCCGGCGCATTCACATTGAACGGCCCGCGCACCCTGTGCAGCGCGCTGATGATGGGCGCCGCGCCATAGGCCCACCCGAGGCGCAGCGCCGCCAGCCCATGAATTTTTGAAAATGTGCGCGTCATGATCACATCGTCGCGCGTTGCGGCAAGTTCCAGCCCCGTCTCATAGTCGTTGCGGCGCACATATTCCGCATACGCCGCATCGAGCACCAGGAGAACGCGGCCCGGCAGACCGTCCCGCAGGCGCCGCACCGCCTCGCCCGGCACATAGGTGCCTGTCGGATTGTTGGGGTTGGCGAGGAAGACGACCTTGGTGCGGTCGGTCACCGCATCCAGGATCTTGTCCACATCGGCGCGATAGTCGGTCTCATCCACCACAACCGGTTCGGCGCCCGCGGCCTGGGTCACAATGCGATAGACCAGGAAGGCGTGGCGGGTGAAAATCGCCTCATCGCCCGCACCCAGGTATGCGTTGGCGATCATCGCCAAAATCTCGTCCGAGCCGTTTCCGCAGATGATGTTGGCGGGGTTGAGGCCGTAGGTGGCGGCGATCGCATCGCGAAGCCGCGTTGAGCCGCCATCAGGGTAACGCTCCAGCGTTGCAGCGGCGGCCGCGAAGGCCTCCTTTGCGGCAGCGCTCGGCCCGAGCGGATTTTCGTTGGAAGACAGCTTGTGCGCCTTTGGCCCCGTCGCGCCGGCGCGGCCGGGGACATAAGGGGCAATGCGGTCAAGGGCGGCGCGGTGGGTGGGGCTCATGGGGCAATCTTCGCAGTCGGAAGTTTCATCGGGAAGGTGTGCGGGCGGCCAAGGACAATGTCGTCCGCCGTGATCGCACTGGCGGGCAAGATCTGAAGGGTTTCATCGCGCACCAAAACCGCGTCCGGCCCGGCACCGGGCGCCACATTGGGGCCGCCCACCACCAGCGCCTCCCCCCCCTCCAGGGGAACGCGAAGGAGCCCGTGGGCGCCAACCTCGCGCGCCGCGCGCCACCAGCCATCATCCCCGTGGAGAACGGCAACATCCCCCGGCGACAGGGCCCGCACCGCCCGCTCGGCCGAGCTGTGGGCAATCAGCGGGACGGGGCCATAAAGGAACGCGGCCACATCGGGCGCGCCAAAGGTGTGCACCGTGAAGGGGCGCTGCACCATGCAGGCGGCGCTCATCACAACCCGCCAGATGTGGGCGAGCATATCGGGCGGCATTGCCCCCTTGTGGAGCGCCAGGCGGTTCTCAATCACCGCCGCCTCCCGTGCGGGGCGGATCACGGGTTCGTCAGGCCCCTTGGCAGCGCCAATCTCCTCCACGATCTCAAAACGCTCGCGCAGAAGGCGATGGATGGAGGTGTCGACGACATCCAGCCGGTCGCGCAAGGCTTTGAGGCGCCCGGCCGTCTCGTCCGTTGTGGGGGGAGCGGCCATGCGCAAAGGACCCGTCATCGTGAGCCCCGTGCCTACAAAACCGGCGGCGCAGAGGCAAAGAAAACATTGACCCACGCGGCGCGATGGGCGACGCCCGCACCTCGTTTTTTGTCCAACGGGGCCCGTTGATGGACGACACCACCGCGCAGCCGAACCGCGAAGCGCGGCGCCGCACCGAGGTGGACCGGCCCACAAGCGCCCTTGGGGTTTTCAAGGACGCGCCCCTCCCCCTGGACGCCGGCGTTTCCCTCCCCGTGTGGCAAATCGCCTATCAGACCTACGGCACCCTCAACGCCGACCGCACCAACGCCATCCTCCTGTGCCACGCCCTCACCGGCGACCAACACGCGGCCAACGTCCACCCCGTGACCGGTCGCCCCGGCTGGTGGGACACGCTGGTCGGCCCCAAAAAGCCAGTCGACACCGAGCGCTTTTTCGTGATCTGCGCCAACGTTTTGGGCGGCTGTTCGGGCACCACCGGCCCCGCCTCCCAAAACGGTGAGACCGGCGAGCCCTATGGGCTCGACATGCCCATCGTCACCATAGCCGACATGGTGCGCGCCCAAGAGCGGCTCGTCACCCATCTTGGCATCGAAACGCTGTTTTGCGTGATCGGCGGATCCATGGGCGGCATGCAGGTGCTGCAATGGGGCGCAAGCTTCCCGGACACAGTGTTTTCCGCGCTCCCCATCGCCACCGGCACGCGCCACTCCCCGCAAAACATTGGCTTCCACGAGGTGGGCCGGCAAGCCATCATGGCCGACCCCGATTGGTGCGGCGGGCGCTACATGTCGCGCGGTGTCAAACCCCACAAAGGCCTGTCCGTGGCGCGCATGGCCGCGCACATCACCTATGTGTCGGAGGCCGCGCTCCACCGCAAATTCGGCCGCGCCCTGCAAGACCGCGAGATGGTCACCTTCGGCTTTGAGGCCGACTTTCAGGTGGAAAGCTACTTGCGCCACCAAGGCTCCACCTTCGTCGACCGGTTTGACGCCAACGCGTACCTCTACCTCACCCGCGCGATGGACTATTTTGACTTGGCCAGCGCCCATGGCGGCCGGGTTGCCAATGCCTTTATGGGCGGGCAAACGCGCTGGTGCGTGGTCTCCTTCACGTCGGACTGGCTCTTCCCAACGACCGAAAGCCGCACAATCGTCCACGCGCTCAACGCTGCAGGCGCGCAGGTCTCGTTCGTGGAAATTGAGACCGACAAGGGCCACGACGCGTTCCTGCTGGAAGAGCCGCAGTTCCACCGCGCCGTCCGCGGCTTTCTGACCGGTGCGGCCCGCGCCCGGGGCATTGAGGGGCCACAGCCATGACAGGTCCGGCCGCTGCCCACCGTGTCGACTATCAGGTCATCGGCGACCTTGTGGAGCCCGGCTCGCGCATCTTGGATGTGGGCTGCGGCGATGGCGCGCTAATGGCGCTTTTGGAGGCGCGAGAGGGCGTGCGCGCCAGCGGCATCGAGCTTAGCCAAAAAGGGGTGAACGAGGCGGTGGCGCTGGGCCTTTCGGTCATCCAGGGTGATGCTGACACCGACCTTGACGCCTACCCCGACGATGCCTTCGACTACGTCATCCTCAGCCAAACCCTCCAGGCGACGCGCGACCCCTCTGCGGTGCTCGCCAACCTGTTGCGCATCGGCCGGCGCGGCATCGTCTCCTTCCCCAATTTCGGGTTTTGGCGCATCCGCCTCCAACTGCTGGTCAATGGCACCATGCCCTCAACCGGCCTTCTGCCCGACCCTTGGTGGGCGACCGACAACATCCACTTTTGCACCATTCGCGACTTTGTGAGCCTTTGCGATCACTCCGGCATTGTGGTGGAAAAGGCGATCGCGCTGAACGCGGGCGGCAAGCGCATCCCGTTCAACGCGCCCTGGTGGTTTTGGAACCTTTTGGGCGAGCAAGCGGTGTTCGTTCTGCGGCGCTAACGCGATGTGAATGACGCGGCATCTTTGCCGGGCCCTCAAAGGCCCGGGATGCGCTGACACCCCCCACAGGCTTTGGCACCGCAAGACCGGGGACGGCAAAGCGCAGCCCCCGCGGTTTGACGGGGATGCCGCGCACCATCACCTTCTTCGCCTCCATCGCCACCAACCCGGCAAAGCGGGGCAAGACGGCCCGGCCAAACTCCTCCCACGCCCGGGTGGAGCCCAGAATGAAGCGCCGGCGGCTTGGCGGCACATACAAAAGCCGCCGCTCCGCGCAGGGCTCCAGCCCCGCGTCCGACAACAACGCCGCCAGCTGTTTGCGGGAAAACGGCCGACCAAGGCCAAAAGGCGTCCCATCCGTGCGCGCCCACGCCCCTGATCGGTAAGGCACAAACACAATCAATTGCCCCTGGGGCATCAAAACGCGCCACACTTCGCGAAGGAGCGCGTGGGGGTCCCGCGTCACCTCCAGGAGGTGAATGAGGAGCACCTTGTCAAAGCTGTTGTCGGGGAGCGGCAGGTGGTCTTCGTAGGCGAGCGCGGCCTGGTTGGGCCCGTCGGAAGGCCAGCGCGTGATCCCCTCCACCGCGGGCATGATCGCGCACACCCGCTCCGCCTCGGCCATGAAGGGCGGCAGGTACGGCGTTGCGTGGCCAAGGCCGAGCACCCGCTCGGCCCGCGCGGTGGGCCACATCTGCGACAGCTCGCCCGCAATCACCCCCCGCGCGGTGCGGCCAAGGGGCGTGCCGTAGAAGGCGTTCAGCTCACCAACATCAAGGTGCATTAGGGGGCCGATCCGCGTTCTTTCGTTCGTGCGCTCTGTTACGGAATGGGGCGTCGAATGGGAAGGGTGTCACCCTCAGGTTCCAATTGGGAGGAATCCGGGGTAGGCCGGTCAAAACTGCGGAGACCCCGATGGCCGACGTGCGCCTCATCCCCTGCCTTTCGGACAATTATGCCGTCCTCGTCCACGCGGGCGATGAAACGGTTCTGGTCGACGCGCCGGAGGAAGGCCCCATCGCAGCCGCGCTCGCCAAGACGGGGTGGACGCTCACCACCGTCCTCATCACCCACCACCACCCCGACCATGTGGACGCGCTGCCCGCCGTGCGCGGCACCGCCAAGGTCGTCGGCCCCGCCGGCGAGGCCGACCGCATCAAGGGCCTCGACGAGACGGTGGGCGATGGGGCGCACTTCACCCTCGGCCCGCTCGATGTGCAGGTGATCGAAACCCCCGGCCACACCTCCGGACCGGCAAGCTACTTTATGCCCGGCGCTGGCCTTGCCTTCACCGCCGACACGCTGTTTGCCATGGGCTGCGGCCGCCTCTTTGAGGGGGACGCGGCCACCATGTGGGCCTCATTCCTCAAATTGCGCGCCGCACTGCCGGACGAGACGCAGATCTTCTGCGGCCATGAATATACGCTCACCAACGCGCGGTTTGCGGCCCAAACCCTCCCCGATGATGCCGCCATCGCCGAGCGGTTCGCCACCATCTCCGCCATGCGCGAGCGGGGGGAGCCCACCGTCCCCACCACCATGGCGCTTGAAAAGGCCACCAACCCCTTTATGCGCGCCGATGACCCGGCTGTTGCGTCCGCGCTCGGCATGGCGGGCGCCGAGCCCGCGGCCGTCTTTGCCAAACTGCGCCAGGGGCGGGACGGGTTTTGACCACCGCTGCCGATCTCATCGCCGCCCTTGGCCTCAAACCCCACCCCGAGGGCGGCCATTTTGCCGAAACCTTTCGCGACGCCGACGGCGCACCGCGCGGCCACTCCACCGCCATCTACTACCTTTTGGAGGCGGGCGACGTCTCGGCCTGGCACCGGGTGGATGCGGCCGAAGTCTGGCATTTTTATGCCGGCGCGCCCCTTGCGCTCACCCTGTCGCCCAACGGCCATGATGCGAGCGCCCACCGCCTCGGGCCCGATGTGCTGGCCGGCGAGCGGCCCCAGATTGTGGTGCCAGCAAGCCACTGGCAAACGGCCGAGAGCCTTGGCCGCTGGACGCTTGTGGGCTGCACCGTGGCGCCCGGCTTTGATTTTGCAGGTTTTGAAATGGCGCCGGCCGATTGGCGCCCAACGCCCCGCCCACCCTCCGGCGGTTGAAAGGTGATGGGCGCACGCCTATCCCTTCGCCCCATCACTGCCCTCTGACCCCGGCGCCGTGCCGCCCCCCGGCCGCACACCCGCCTTTTCAGGAACGCCTTTATGATCCTCACCCTCCAGATTGTGGGCGGTTTCATCGGCCTCTTGATCGGCGGCGAGCTTTTGGTGCGTGGCGCCTCCGCCATCGCCGTGCGCCTTGGGATCTCTCCGCTGGTGGTGGGCGTGGTCATCGTGGGGTTCGGCACCTCCGCGCCCGAGCTTGTGACCTGTGTGCGCGCAGCGCTTGGCGGTGCGCCCGGCATTGCGATCGGCAACATCGTCGGCTCCAACATTGCCAACATCCTGCTCATTTTGGGGGCGGCGGCGCTGATGCGCCCCTTCTTCACCTCCCGCGACGCGGTTTTGCGGGACGGGTCCATCGTGATTGCAACGGCCATCGCCTTTGCAGCGGCCGCCTGGACCGGCCTCATCGACCGCTGGATGGGCGGCCTCTTCGTGGTCTTCCTGGTGGCGTATCTGGTCTACACCATCCGCTCTGACCGTCGCCGCCCGGCCGAGATTGACGATGTGCCGGCCCCCAACGCAACGCCGCTTTATCTCTCGGTGTTGTTCCTCATCATGGGGCTTGGCCTGGTGGTGGCCGGGGCAGAGTACCTGGTGCAGGGCGCGGTGGAAGTCGCGCGGCGCTTTGCGGTGTCCGAAGAGGTGATCGGCCTCACCCTGGTGGCGGTGGGCACCTCACTGCCCGAGCTTGCCACTTCGATCATGGCGGCCATCCGCAAACACTCCGAAATTGCGCTCGGCAACGTCCTTGGCTCCAATGTTTACAACACCGTCGGCATCGGCGGGATCACCGCGCTCTTGGCGCCCATCCCCGTGTCGGACAACATGCGCACCTTCGACATCCCAATGATGGTGCTGATTTCCGTCATCCTCATTGTGGTGGTGGCGACCGGCCGGCGCGTCTCCCGCTGGGAGGGCGCAACACTTCTCGCGCTTTACGTCGGCTACATCGGCTACCAGGCGCAGCTTTAACGTCCTTTCTGCCATGCAATCGCGCATGGGCGACCCGCTGGCGAGTGCAGGCGGGCGCCCCCACTTGGCGTGTGCCGGCCGGCCGCGGGGCGCTGACGGGGCCACAAAAGGACACTGCGCGATGACGACCGCCACCCTCCCCGACCCTCGGTTTTGGGACCGGATCGCCCCAAAATATTCGCGCCAGGCCATCTCCGACACCGCCGCCTACACCCACAAGCTTGCCCTCACACAGGCGATCCTGCGCCCGGACATGCGTGTCTTGGAGGTGGGCTGCGGCACCGGCGGCACCGCGCGCGAGCACGCGCCCCACGTTGCGTCGTATCTGGGCACAGACCTCTCGCCCGCCATGATCGCCATCGCGAAGGAACGCGCAGGCGGCGCGCCGAACCTCAGCTTTGAAGCCCGCCCTTGGGAGGCGGTCGAGGGCGGACCGTTCGACGCCATCCTCGCACTGAACGTTTTGCACCTGGTGGCGGACTGGGAGGGCGCAATCGCGCGGGCCCACGCGATGCTCCCGCCGGGCGGCGCGTTTGTGTCGAGCACCTTGTGCCTGACGGAGGCGGCCGGCTGGCTGCGCGTCGTGGCGCCGGTGGCAAAGGCGGTCAAACTCTTCCCGCCTGTGCTCACCCTTTTCACCCGGGACGCTGTCTTGGAGGCGCACCGGGCCGCCGGCTTCACCCTTGAGACGATCTGGCAGCCAACACCCAAAAAGGCGCTCTTCCTGATCGCCCGCAAGGCATAGCGCCCGCTCGGTTAGGCGAAGAACTGCCCGCCATTGGCCGAAATCACCGAACCGGTGATGAAGGCGGCCTCGTCGGACGAGAGGAAGGCGACGCAGCGGGCAATCTCGCTTGCCTCGCCAAGGCGCCCGACGGGGATTTGCGGCAAGATCACGTCGTTCATCACCTTCTCAGGGATGGTCGACATCATGTCGGTGTTGATATAGCCGGGCGCGACCACGTTGACGGTGATCCCGGCGCGCGCCCCCTCTTGGGCAAGGGCCCGGGTGAAGCCAATATCGCCTGCCTTCGACGCGGCGTAGTTCACCTGCGCAAACTGCCCCTTTTGCCCGTTCACCGACGAGATGGTCACGATGCGCCCGAACTTGCGCCCGCGCATGCCCGGCCACACCACATGCGTCATGTTGAAGACGCCGGTGAGGTTGGTGTCGATCACCTGGTGCCACTGCTCGGGCGTCATCTTGTGGAAGGGCGCATCGCGGGTGATCCCGGCATTGTTCACCAAGATGTCGACCGGGCCGAGCGCCTCTTCCACCTTCGCAATGCCGTCCTGACAGGCGGCATAGTCGCTGACGGACCATTTGAAGGTCGCAATCCCAGTCTCATCGGAAAAGGCCTTTGCCGCCTCATCGTTGCCGCCATAGGTGGCGGCGACGTTGCAACCGTCGGCCTTCAGATGTTTTGCGATTGCAGCGCCAATGCCGCGGGTGCCGCCGGTGACGAGCGCGGTTCGTGCCATTGAGGAATTTCCTTATCCCTGGTTCGACCCTCTCACCGGGGCCGCCTAAAAAGTCTTGGGGGGCGCGGCGCCCGCGTCAATGTGCGTGGTCCATCGCGCCCGCACCTTTTTCGCCAAAGGGTCAACAAACGCCGCCAATCAGCGCGCGCGTCGCCATATGGTGCCAAACGCGGGCAACAGCGTCCGGCGTCCACCCGCACGCATTGGTCAGCCGCTCAAAACTCTCCACGGAGACGAGCGTCCAAAGCGCGTCGGTCGCCTCCATCTCAGAAAGCGCTGGCGTGAGGTCGCCATCGGCGGCAAGGGCGGCCACCGTTGCCGCGCACCCGTCGCGCACCGCGCCCATGCGGTCGGCATAGGCGGCGGCCGCGCCCTCGTCGGTGTCCTGAAGGTCCCTGAGCGCCGCCGCGACGGCCACCACGTTTGGAAGATACGACGCCCACGCCTCGATGATGGCGGAAAGCTTTTCCCGGCCCCCCGTCGCCGCGCGGCTTTGGGCAAAATGGCGGTCCACATCGGCGAGCGTGTCCACATGGCGCGCGGCGGCGATGAAGAGCTCGGCCCGCGTCGGATAATGCAGATAAAGCGCCTGGCGGCTGATGCCGGCGCGCTTGGCAATGTCGGCGACGCGCACGGGGCGCGCGGCGCGGTCCTCCAGCATGGCAACGGTTGCGGTCAGAATTTTCGCTTTGGTGGGGTTTTGAACGCTTGACATCGTGTCAAGAAGCACGCATTTGACACAGCGTCAACTTGACATGGTGTCAAGCGCGAAGGGAAAGGCTCTCATCATGGGCAAACGGATTTTTGTGTGGGTGGCGCATCCGCGGGCGGGCAGCTTGTCCGAGGCGCTGGGCGAAGCCTATGCGGCGGCGGCCAAGGACGCGGGCGCCACGGTGCGCGTGCAGCACCTCTCGCAAATGGCGTTTGACGCTGGCGCGATGACCGACAAGAACGCCGCGCTGGAGCCCGACCTTGAGGCCTGGCGCGCCAACCTTCGCTGGTGCGATCACGTTCTGGTGGTCCACCCCTACTGGTGGGCGGCGATGCCCGCGCGCGCCAAAGCGGTGCTCGACCGCGCGCTCACCTCAGGGTTCGGCTACAAATATCACGCCCGCGGCCTTGGCTGGGAGAAGCTCCTCAGAGGCCGCACCGGCGATGCCATCGTCACGTCCGACACGCCGCCCCTCATCGACCGGCTCATCTATGGCCGGCCCGGCCGCCGCGTGATCCGCAACCAAGTGTTTGCATTCTGCGGCATCGCCCCCAAGGCGATCGTCCAGATGGGCCCCGTGAAGACGGCAAGCCCCGCCCGGATCGAGCGGTATCTTGCCAAGGCCGCCGCCATGGGCGCACGCGCTGCAGTGGCGGGGGTGCGCCCCGCAGCCGCAATGCCCCTCAAAACGTCAGACGCATGAAGGGGCGCTCGGGCTCCCGGCGGGCGAGCTCCACGAAGCCCGCCGCGCGGAAAAGACCGCCCGTGCCCGGCCACAAAAACTGCGACTGGGCGCGCTTGTCCTTATCGATCGGGTAGCCCTCGACCGCGGGGGCGCCTTGTTCGCGCGCAAAATCAACGGCCGCTGCCAAAAGGGCATGAGCGATCCCCTGCCCGCGATGGGGCGTGGGCACCACAAAACAGACCACCGCGAAGGCCGGCACATCGTCCACCGCCTTCATCACTTTGGAGCGGTCAAGGCGCGGGAAGTCGGCGCGCGGGCCGACCGACACCCAGCCCACCGGCGTCTCCGTCGCGTCATAGGCGATCAAGCCGGGCGGAGGCCCACGCTCGGCAAGGTCCGCCATCAGCGCGTGTTTGGCGTCGGCCGGCTTGACACCGTCGGCCGCGCGCCAGCCCCGCGGCAAGCGGTACGACATGCACCAGCAGTTGCCGGCAAAGCCACATCCTTTGCCGGCAAAAAGGCGCTCCAAGTCGGCAAAACGATCCGCCGTCAGCGGGCGGACCGTTTTGACAGCGCTCACCGTCAGCCCATCCGCTCAACGCACAGCGCAACGCCCATGCCGCCGCCGATGCACAGCGTCGCAAGGCCCTTGTTCGCGCCGCGGCGCGCCATCTCAAAAAGGAGCGTGTTGAGCACGCGGTTGCCCGACGCGCCGATGGGGTGGCCAATGGCAATCGCGCCGCCGTTGACGTTCACAATGTCGTCCGACCAACCCATGTCCTTGTTGACCGCGCAGGCCTGGGCGGCAAACGCCTCGTTGGCCTCCACAAGGTCAAGATCGCTGACCGACCAGCCGGCCTTCTCCAGCGCCTTTTTCGAGGCGGGGATGGGGCCGGACCCCATGACCTTGGGGTCAACGCCCGCGGTCGCCCAGGAGGCGATGCGTGCCATGGGCGTCAGCCCCTTTTGCGCCGCTTTCTCTTCTGTCATCAGGACCACCGCGGCGCCCCCATCGTTGATGCCCGACGCGTTGCCGGCCGTCACCGTGCCCTCCCGGTCAAAGGCGGGGCGAAGCTTTGCAACGCCCTCAAGGGTGGCACCGTGGCGGATATACTCGTCCTGATCGACGGTGATGTCGCCCTTGCGGTGTTTGACCGTCACCGGCACGATTTCGTCGGCAAATTTGCCCGCCTTTTGCGCCGCCTCGGCTTTGTTTTGAGAGCGAACGGCAAATTCATCTTGGTTCTCGCGGGTGATTTGCCATTGGCGGGCAACGTTTTCCGCGGTTGTGCCCATGTGGTAGCCATTAAAATGGTCCCAAAGGCCATCTTTGATCATGGTGTCGACCATCTTGTAGTCGCCCATCTTGTGGCCGGCGCGCAGGTGCGCGCAGTGGGGCGAGAGGGTCATGTTTTCTTGGCCGCCCGCAACGATGATGTCCGCATCCCCCGCCACAATTTGCTGCATGCCAAGGCACACGGCCCGCAGGCCCGAGCCGCACACCTGGTTGAGCGTCCACGCGGTGGCGCCATCGGGGATGCCGGCAAACATGGCCGCCTGGCGGGCCGGGTTCATGCCAACGCCCGCCGTCAGCACCTGACCCATGATGACCTCGTCCACCTCATCGGGCGCGACGCCGGCGCGGGTGAGCGCGCCTTTGATGGCGGTGGCGCCCAAATCCGCGGCAGGAACGGTCGAGAACGCGCCGCTGAAGCTGCCGACGGGCGTGCGGGCGGCGCCGGCAATCACGACATTGGTGGCCATGGTGAAAACTCTCCAAAAGTGTGGCACCGCACAACGGTGCGGCCTTTTCGCGCGAGGAAAGAAGGCAACGCCGAGCGCTGTCAACCGAACCCCGACATGACACCTTCGCAATCGCAGCAATTTGGCTTTCGTTCCTCCCGCAATGACGGTAACGAGGATAAAGCCATTGTCTGCGGTCCGGTCGGCCCGGCGCCTGATGGGCGCGCGACCCAGGAGGCTCCGATGTCGAAGACACCTGAGACGACCATCGTCAAAAAATACGCCAACAGACGGCTCTACAACACGCGCACCAGCGTCTACGTCACGCTGGAAGACCTCGCCGCGATGGTCCGCAATGGCGAAGAGTTCGTCGTCCAGGATGCAAAGACTGGTGAAGATATCACCCGGGGCGTGCTCGGTCAGATCATCTTTGATGCAGAAAGCAAAGGCAGCGGATTGCTGCCGATTGCGTTCTTACGCCAGTTGATCACGCTCTACGATGGGCAGATGCATGCCGTCGTCCCGGCGTATCTTGAGCACTCCCTCGCCTCATTTGCGCGGGAACAAGAAAAACTCTCCCGCCAATTCAACGAGACCGGGGTGCAGGCGCTCTCGGCGGTGGAGGATCAGGTGCGCCGCAACATGGACATGTTCCAGCGCTCGGTGCGCATGTTCATGCCCATGGTGAATGAGCCGGCGCGCGAACAGAATGCCGACCCGTTGGCGAAGGATGTTGAGGTCCTGCGCCAACAGCTTGCTGAAATGCAGGACAAGGTGAACGCGCTTGCCAGCACCGAGGGCGGCGAGGCGGCCGAGCATCACGAACCGCCGGTGAGCCTCGCCAAACCGTGATGTCTGCCAGCGCGCGCCGCCCGCGGTTGGGGCGGTGCCGGCGGGCTCAGTCGTCTTTGGCGGGCAGCACCTGGCGGCCGCGATAGGTGCCGCTTTTAAGGTCGATGTGGTGGGGGCGCTTCAGCTCGCCAGAGTCTTTGTCTTCCACAAAGGTCGGCGCTTTGAGGGCGTCGGCCGAGCGGCGAAAGCCGCGCTTCATGGGACTGACCTTGCGCTTGGGGACAGCCATTGTCGTTCTCCTCGCCGCACCGCGGGTCGCGCCGGCGTTGTTCGGGTCAATGCGGGAATGCCAGACCCGTGCGTATAGGGCCCGGTGCCGCCGAACGCAATGCGATCACGGGCGAATTGCCGGCGGAAGACAGCCAAACACCCACGGCGCCCGGCGAAGCTCCCGCGCCACCCGGGCCATCGCCCGCTCCTGTCGCGGCCCCGGCCGGCGCGGATTGCGCAGGGATGGCGCGGGCAGCGCGGTCGCCAACGCCAACGCCTGCCGCTCAGAAAGCTGCGCCGCGGACACGCCAAAATGGCGCTGCGCGGCCGCCTCCGCGCCATAGGCAACGCTCCCCCACTGGGCGCTGTTGAGGTAAATCTCAAGTATCCTGTCCTTGGACAGAATGAGGTCCATCAAAAATGCAAGCGGGACCTCAATGGCCTTTCGCACGTAAGAGCGGCTCGGCCACAGGAACACATTCTTGACCGTCTGCATGGTGATTGTGCTGGCGCCCCGGGGGCGGCCGCCCTCCAGCGCGTCCTTCACCACAATGCGCAACTGGTTGAGATCGACGCCCCAATGCAGGCAAAAGCGCGCGTCCTCCGCCATCACCACCGCCCGCACCAGGCCAGGTGACATCTCATCGAGCCGCACCCAGCGCTGGTCCACCGGCGCGCCCTTCCACTGTTGGCGCAGCACCGGGAGCGCGGGCGGGTCCACCACCCCATAAAGCGCAATCACCGCCGCCGGCACCGTGACGGCGAGAGCGCACACCACCGCCAAAACCTTGAAAACACGGCCCATGGCCATTTCCCCGCCGGGCCATGATGGCCCGCCCCACAATCATCACTTAAGCTTTATCCAAACGCCAAACGAGGGGATGGGCATGGGTTTTGCGGCGCAGTTGACGGCGGCGGCCGAACGGACGGACGGCGCACTGGATGCCGCGCTCGCAGGCCTCAGCGCTGATGGGCGGGCGCCCGAGCGGCTGATTGCGGCAACACGCCACGCCCTGCTTGGCGGCGGCAAGCGCTTTCGCCCGTTTCTCGCCATCGAGTGCGCGCGCCTCTTCGGCGAGGACGGGCCGGCCCCCGTCACCGTCGGCGCCGCGTTCGAATGCCTCCACGCCTACAGCCTCGTCCACGACGATCTTCCCGCCATGGACGATGATGATCTGCGCCGCGGCCGCCCCACCGTGCACAAGGCCTTTGACGAGGCGACCGCCATCCTGGTGGGCGATGGCCTGCAGTCCCTCGCGTTTCGCCTGCTGTCGGGCCCGCCGGTGCCATCGTCCGCCCAAGGACCGCTGGTGCGCTGCCTTGCCGAAGGGGCCGGCTTTGCGGGCATGGTGGGCGGTCAATACCGCGACATCAACGCCGCCGGCCTCGACGTGGACGGCGTGCGGCAAATGCAATCCATGAAGACCGGCGCGCTCATTGCCGGCGCCTGCGAGGCGGGGGCGCTGGTGGCCGGCGCGCCGGGCGACGAGGTCGGCCGCCTTCGCCAATTCGGCGCGATGCTCGGCGAGGCGTTTCAGCTCGCCGACGACCTTTTGGACCTTGAGGGGACGGAGGCCGAAACCGGCAAGCGCGTCGGCAAGGACGCGGACGAGGGCAAGGTCACCCTGCCAGAGCTTTTGGGGCTTTCGGCCGCCAAGGCGCGGGTGGAGGGCCTGGCCGCGGCCGCGGCAGAAACCCTTGGCCCCTTTGGCGCCGCCGGCGACACGCTGCGCGCCGCCTGCCGTTTCGTGGTCGAGCGCAAAGGCTGAAGCGGCCCTTAACAGTCACCTCAGTGCCCATTCAGCCTGCGGCCGCGATGATGGGCACAACACAACACGAGGAGACGATTTGATGCCCCTTCGCATTTTTGTGCTGATGGCCGCGCTTTTGGGCCTTTCTGTGCCCGCCGCTGCCGGCCCGCTCACCAACGCGTTCGCCCAAACCGCCGAGCGTGCGCCACTGGTGCTTGCCCATGGCGACCATTGGCGCGGCGAGCACCACTATCACGACCGGCGCTGGCGCCGCGGCAACCCCTATCGCGGCAACTGGCACCGCGGGTGGGATCGCCCCGGCCACTGGCGCTATCGCGGCGAGCGCGTCAAAATCATCGAGCGCCCCTGCCGCACCCGCATTGTGCGCCGCACAAAATTCGGCAAGGTCGTCAAGGTGATCCAGCATTGCCGCGGCCGGCACCATCGCCGCCACCGCTACTGACGCTCCGCGCGCCGCCAGCAGAAGGCGCGCCGCCAAAAGAGGGCGCGCCTTCTGGGGTGGGCGCGCCTTTAGCGGAAGGCGCGCACGTCCACAAAGCGGCCGGCGACCGCAGCGGCCGCCGCCATCTGGGGTGACACAAGGTGCGTGCGCCCGCGAAAACCCTGCCGCCCCTCAAAGTTGCGGTTGGAGGTGGAGGCGCACCGCTCCTCCGGCGCGAGGCGGTCCGCGTTCATGCCAAGGCACATGGAACAGCCGGGCTCGCGCCACTCGAAGCCCGCGGCCTTCAAAACCGCGTCGAGCCCCTCCTGTTCCGCCTGCGCCTTCACAAGGCCAGAACCCGGCACAATCATCGCCGAGACGCCGTCCGCCACCTTTTGCCCACGCACCACGTCGGCCACAGCGCGCAGATCCTCAATCCGCCCGTTGGTGCACGAGCCAATAAACACCTTGTCGATCCCAATGTCGGTCATCTTCGTGCCGGGCGTGAGGCCCATATAGGCAAGGGCCCGCTCCATGGCGCGCCGCTTGTCGGGGTGGGCGACATCCTCGGGGTTGGGCACCACGCCATCGATGGAAACCACGGTTTCGGGCGATGTGCCCCAGGTGACGACGGGCGGCAGGTTGCCCGCATCAAGGCTCACTTCGACGTCAAAGTGGGCATCCTCGTCGCTCGGCAAGCTCTTCCAGTAGGCAAGTGCAGCCTCCCACGCGGCGCCCTTGGGGGCCTTTGGTCGGCCTTCGATATAGGCATAGGTGGTCTCGTCTGGCGCCACCATGCCGGCCCGCGCACCGCCCTCGATGGACATGTTGCAGACCGTCATCCGCCCTTCCATCGAGAGCGCGCGGATGGCGCTGCCGGTGTACTCGATCACGTGGCCGGTGCCGCCTGCCGTCCCGATCTTGCCGATGACGGACAAGATGATGTCCTTGGCCGAAAGGTGCGCCGGGGCAACGCCATCCACTGTCACGCGCATGTTGCGCGATTTGCGGGTGCGCAGCGTCTGCGTGGCGAGCACATGCTCCACCTCGGACGTGCCGATCCCCTGCGCCAGCGCGCCGAACGCCCCGTGGGTGGAGGTGTGGCTGTCCCCGCACACGATGGTCATGCCCGGCAGCGTAAACCCCTGCTCGGGGCCGACGATGTGGACAATCCCCTGCCGCTTGTCCCGCTCGTCGTAGTATTCCACGCCGAAATCGGCCGCGTTTTGGGCAAGGGTTTCCACCTGGAGGGCAGATTCGGGGTCGTCAATGCCGTGGGTGCGGTCGGTGGTGGGCACATTGTGATCCACCACCGCAAGGGTGCGCGCGGGGGCGTGAACCGCGCGGCCAGCAAGGCGCAAACTCTCAAAGGCCTGGGGGCTCGTCACCTCGTGGACAAGGTGGCGGTCGATGTAGAGGAGCGCGGTGCCATCGTCGGACAGATCAACGAGGTGATCGTCGAAAATCTTGTCGTAAAGCGTGCGTCCTGCCATGACCCTCTCCCGTTTGGCCGCCCTGCCGAGCATCCCGGGCCTTCGGAGGCCCGGATAAGATGCTCGCCTCTTTGATTTGCGAGCGGTTTTTCAGGTTTAGGGGATTCCACCCAAACCTGAACCGCTCTAGGAAACTGGCGGGGTCTTGACAAGATGGAGCGCGCGATGGACGCCGAAACCCTCGCTGAGCGTTATCTCGCCGCCCTCGAAGCCGCCTCCCTCCCCGACATCGCGGCCCTCTTCACGGCAGACGGCGTCGTCGTCTCCCCGCTCTATGGCACAATGCCGGCCGCCGACTTTTACGCCGCGCTCTTTGCCGACACCAACCGGTCCGACACGACGCTCCTTCGCGTGCTCACCGGGCCCGACGGCAGCGCCGCCCTCCACTTTCGCTACCGCTGGACGCTTTCGGGCGGCAAGGTCGTCACCTTCGAGGTGGTTGATATTGTTGAGCTGGAGGCCGGCCGCATCGCAAAGCTCACCATTCTTTATGACACCGCCCCTTTGCGCGCGGCGCACACAGCAGCCCGGAGCGGATAAGCACCTTCCAACGCTGCCTGAAACACCACAAGCGTTCCGCGCGCAAGGTCCGCATCGGTCGGCTCCACCGGGGATGGCACCGGCACGCCATCGGCCCGCAAGATACGCGTCACATCCGCAATGCCGGAGGCGGCCTCATCGACCGCATCGGCAATCGACGCACCCTCCGCGTTCACGTTGATGCCGAGCACCTCAACGCAGAACACGCCATCCGCCTCTGGCGACAAAAACCCTTTGTACACACGCAAGCACAGCTCCCCTCAGACGCCTACGCCGCGCTCACCGGGGTGCGGGTGAGAATGCGGTGGATGTCGATGCGGCCGGGGGCCTCGCGCAGCTCGGTCGCAACATCGGCAGTGCGCATGACGCGGGCGATTTTGGCGAGCGCCTTCAGATGGTCCGCGCCGCCATCCTCTGGGGCGAGGAGGACGAAAACGAGGTCGACCGGGGCATCGTCGAGGGCGTCGAAACTGATGGGGGTGGCGAGGCGGGCGAAAAGGCCGACCAGATGGTCGAGGGCGACCAGCTTTCCGTGGGGGATGGCAACGCCGTTCCCCACACCCGTGGATCCGAGACGCTCGCGCTGAAGGAGCGTGTCGAAAATTTCGCGCTCGGGCAGTTTTGTGAGGCGGGCGGCCAGATGGCTCAGCTCCTGGATGGCGTGCTTTTTGGAGTGGGCGTCGACGCCGGTGAAAACCGCATCGGCGCTCAAAAAGGCCGCGATCCCCACCGGATCAGCCCGCCGTCCCCGCGCCGCCGGCAAGCGACGGGTCAATCCAGCCCACGTTTCCGTCCGACCGGCGGAACACGACGTTCAGCGTTTCATTCGCCGCATTGTGAAACATCAGGACCGGCGCATCGATGAGGTCGAGCTCCAGAACGGCCATCCCCACGGTCATGGTTTTGATTTTTGTTTGCGCCTCGGCCACCACCAGGGGGGCGTAGTTGGCGGGCACCTCGTCCTCCTCGTCGGGGAGGGCGAGTTCAAATTCGGTGGCGGCGGCCATGGGCACGGGCGCGGGGCCATGGTGGTGCGCCTTCAACCGGCGCTTGTAGCGGCGCAGGCGCTTGTCGATCCGGTCGGCGGCCTGCTCGAACGCGCGGGTGGCATCGGCGGCCGTGGCGGACGCTTTGAGGACAATGCCCGTGTCGAGGTGGATGGTGCAGTCGGCGGCAAAGCCTGCGCCGGTTTTGGACAGCACCACCTGGCCTGAATGGTTGCCGTCAAAATATTTGCCGACGGAGTCGGACACACGCTCGTCGATGCGCGTTCGGAGCGCATCGCCCACATCCATGTGCTTTCCGGTGATCGTGAGCGCCATTGACCAACTCCCTAACGTCCCGGGCGGGCGTCATGATGGTGCAACAAAGGGCGCCGTCACAAGCCCAAAAGCCCGTTCGGCCGCGGGTTCTAGGCGCGCCGTGGCAACGGTGTCAACGCGCGTCGAGCGCGGGGCTGATGTCGCGCTGCCGCGCAATGCGCCGCCGCTCCACCGAGGAGGGGATGTTCATGGCCTCGCGATATTTCGCCACTGTGCGCCGGGCGATCACGATGCCGGACGCTTTGAGGCTTTTGACGATCTCATCATCGGAGCGCACCGACCCCTCGCACTCGCCATCCACAAGCTGGCGGATTTTGGCACGCACCGCATCGGCCGAGACCGACCCATCGGCGGTGTCGATGGCCACCGCGAAGAAGGCGCGGAACGGGAAAACGCCCCGGGAGGTGGACAGCGCCTTGTTGGAGACGACGCGCGACACGGTGGATTCGTGCATGCCGATATCGTCGGCAATTTCGCGCAGGGTGAGCGGGCGCACATGGGCGTCCTGCCCCTCAAAGAAGGCGCGCTGGCGGGTCACAATGGCGGACGCGACCTTCACGATGGTGCGCGCCCGCTGGTCGAGGCTGCGGGTGAGCCAATGGGCCGAGCGGATGCACTGGTTGGCAAAGGTGAGCGCGGGGCCAGCACCACCTGCGGCAATTTCGGCGTGGTAGTCGGCGTCCACCAGCACTTTTGGCAGGCGGCTCGTGTCGAGCGCGACGAGGAACGAGCCGTCCGCCCGCTGCTGGACGATCACATCGGGCTCAATCGCTTGGAGGGGTGCGGTGTCGAACGCGCGGCCGGGGCGCGGGTCAAGGGTGCGAATGTCGGCCGCGACCGCCATGACAGCGGCCTCGTCGGCGCCGGCAAGGTCGGCAAGGCGGCGCACGTCGCGCCGGGCGAGGAGGGGGAGGTTGGCGAGCACCGCTTTTGCCACATCCGTGAGCCGGCCCGTGGCGCGCAGTTGCAGCGAAAGACACTCGTCAAGGCTGCGGGCAAAAAGGCCTGCCGGTTCAAGGGTGTGGAGCGCGTCCAGCGTGTCCATCACCGTTTGGCGGGAGACCGCAAGGTGCGCGATGCAATCGTCAATGACGTCGGCTTCGAGGCGACCGTTCTCATCCAGCGAGCGCACGAGGAAGTGGGCGGCGGCGCGCTCATCATCCGTCAGCGGGAGGCTGGCGACTTGGGAGAGGCAATGGTCGGCAAGGGTCGGTTTGTCGGCAACGCTTGCCAGCGGGTCGAGGGTGCTGGCGGCAAACGGGTCGCGGCGGGCGGTGGGGCGGGTGCCGGGCCCGGCCGATAGCGACAGAAACGGGTTTTGGTCGACCTCTTCACGGACGGCCGCTTCAAGCTCCAAGTTCGACATCTGCAGGAGTTTGATGGCCTGCATCAGTTGCGGGGTCATCGCCAAGGTTTGGCGTTGGGACTGAACCAATCGCAGCTGTGGAGTCACGGGCGTCCTATCGGTTGGCGTGAACCTTGCATCAGCTTTTTGTAAACAGTTCCACAGCCCTGTCAAAGCGTTTTGAACGCCCGTGCAGCATTCAATTTAAAGGCGAAATTCTTCGCACCAGTCGCGCGGCCGCCCGCTTACCCACAAGCTGCGCACAAGCCTCGTTGATGAGGCATTAACCGTGCCAAGTGAAACTTTGCAGGTATGCAGGGTCCGGCGGGGCGCAGCGCGTGCGCGCTAAGGGCGAAATTGTTCGCTTCTTCTACGGGCGAAATTGTTCTACGGGCGAAATTGTTCGCTCGTTCTAAAGGCGAAACTGTTCGCTCGTTCTAAAGGCGAAACTGTTCGCTCGTTCCAAAGGCGAAACTGTTCGCTCGTTCCAAAGGCGAAACTGTTCGCTCGTTCCAAAGGCGAAACTGTTCGCTCGTTCCAAAGGCGAAACTGTTCGCTCGTTCTAAAGGCGAAACTGTTCGCTCGTTCTAAAGGCGAAACTGTTCGCTCGTTCTAAAGGCGAAACTGTTCGCTCGTTCTAAAGGC
>JBCCBM010000029.1:0-43732 GCA_039034015.1 Pseudomonadota bacterium
AGGCGCTCCTGCGGGCCGCAGAGCCCCGCACCAAACAAGGGCTCTGGCACACCATCGGCGCCCTTCTCGACCGCTTTACGCCCGCCCAATGCCGCAACATGCTCCGCCACGCCGGATATCTACAGTCAGGCTGAAACGGCTTTAGGCCCAAACGCCAGCGCCTCTGGCTTCACCGACCATACACGGGCCACGTCGCCGGTCGAGGCGCGCCTTGCCGTTTGGCAGCGGCCTTTCGTCAGGACAACAAAGATCAGCCAGGCCTCAGGCAGGACACGGGCCCGCGATCAGCGCGCTAAGCACCGTATGTGGGCGCGGCGGCGCGCATTGAAAGCGAAGCAACAGCGCGCGTCATCTTCGCTCACGGCGGCAGGCCGCACTCAGGTGCGGGTGGGAAACCGGGTGGACCAGGCGGGCGGGCCGGGGCCGGAGGCAGGGGTCGCGTGGACGACGGCGCGGGTGAGCGCGCGGGTGAGCGCCCGGGTTGCGGCAGCACCAAGGGCAACGTGCGCAGAAAGGCCTGCCGGGGGTGGGCGGCGGGCGGTGCTGGCGGCAAACACCGTGTCGCCGTCGAGCAGCGTGTGGGCGGGGTAGATGCCAAGGGCAATGCCGTCGTGGGCGCCGCGGGCAAGGCCGGTGAGGGCGGCGGTGTCGAGGGTCGCGTCCGTCACAATGAGGGCGATGACGGTGCCCTCGCCAGCGCGGGCCAGCTTGGTCTCCACGCGGGCAAAATCGGCGTGCGGCGGGGCGACCAGGCCGCCAAACTCGGCGTCGCGCTCAAAGGGGGCGGCGCGAAACCAGGGGCCGTTCGCGGCAATGGGGCTGCCGACCGCGTTGTTGACGACCAGCGCGCCGACTCCGCCGGCCTTGGTCTGCTCCACCGCAAGGCCGAGCCCGCCGCGCACAGTTGCGGTGGTGGCGCCAACGCCCGCGCCCACCGATCCCTCCCGTTCGTCGTCCCCAAGAAGGGCCGCCGCGCAGGCATTTGCGCCGAGGGCGCGATAGTCGGCGACCGCGTCAACGAGATCGAAAATGATGGCGCCGGGCACGATGGGCACCCGTACCGCCCCCACCGCAAACCCGCGGCCGGCGGCCAAAAGCGTGGCCTGTGCCCCGTCCGCCGCCGCAAGGCCGAACGCGGAGCCGCCGCAGAGCGTCAACGCGTCCACCGGTGGGTTGAGGTGGCCGGGGCGCAAAAGGTCGGTCTCGCGGGTGCCGGGCGCCCCGCCGTGGACGGCAACGCCCATCTGGACCGGCGGGTCGAACACGACAGCGGTCGCGCCCGTGCGGCCATCATCGGCATGGCCAATGCGGCACCCGCCAAGGGCTGAAAGGCCGCTCATTCGTGGGTGATGGTAAGCGCCAGAAGATCGGGGATCAGCGCCCGGTTCACCATCGCCGCGCCAATCACCTGAAGGGCTGTGACGTCCGATGTTGGCATGGCGCGCACCGTGAGGCGGCCGGGCGTTGTCATAAAGGCGGTGAGCGCGGCCTCAACATCGGCGGCAAAGGCGGTGTCGCCGAGCTCCGCAATGGCGGGGCGCGCTGCGGCAAGGAGGGCTGCGGTGACCGCGCCTTCGCTTTGCCCCGTCCGGCCGACGGCGGCGGTGAGGAGCGCCTTGGTGAGGCCGTCATCCTCAAAGCTCACGGTGAGCGCGCGCAAGGAGACAGCGCCCAGCACCTCCAAAACTTCC
The DNA here is from genome assembly GCA_039034015.1 of Pseudomonadota bacterium. Lineage (GTDB taxonomy): Bacteria > Pseudomonadota > Alphaproteobacteria > Rhizobiales > Amorphaceae > Acuticoccus. Next base: position 1,692 of record JBCCBM010000029.1, read on the forward strand.
GAAAACTCAGCAGCGCTCGCCTGGAGCTTGGCAATGGAGGAGGCCGTCAGCCCCACCGCGGCGCCGGAAAGGGTGAGCGTCCCCATCCCATCAACGCCAAGGGCGGCGGTGCGAAGGTTTGCGCGGCCGTCCGGTTGCCACGCGCCTTCCGCGGCAAGGCCAACGGTGAGCCGGTCAAACCCCAGGGCGCGGATCTGGCCGGCCGCCGGTTCGTCAAACAGCGAAAGGTCGAAGACGAGGCCCTCCACCGAAAGCGCGCCGTCCATCACGCCATCGGCGCGGGTGCCGCTTGCGGCAAGGCGCGAAAGGCTGATCGCCTCGCCCGCCGCAGAGCGCGCCGACACATTGGTGAGCGCAATCCCCGAAAAATCGCCCAACAGGCGCGCGACACCGGTCTGGGTCCCTGTGCCGGAGAGTTTGACGCCCGACAGCGTGACCGTTTCAGCGCTGGAGACGGCGCCCCCCGCGCCCGCGATCGACACGGTGCGGTAGGTGATGGCGGCCGCGTTCAACGCGTTGTCGGCATCAATGGAGCCGCTGTCGACGATGATGCTTTCGGCGGCAAAGCCGGTGGCCCGCGGATTTTTGAGGATCACGCTGTCGGCGACCCGCTCAACCTCCGCCCGCGCGCCGGAAAAGCCGGCCGCGTCGAGGGTTTTCAGCATCGCATCGGCGACGATGTTGCCGGTGGGTTCAAACGCTGCGGCCCGGCCGGCGAGGGCCACCACAACCAGGACGAGGGAAAGGCGCAGCATGGCGAACTCATTTTCGAGCGTGGCGGCCTCGCGGCCACCTTTGCAACGGGGCGGCCTTGCGGCCAACTTTGAACCAGGGCGGCCTTGCGGCCAACCTTTAACCACCGAGGCCTTGCGGCGTCTCTGCAACAGGGAGGCCTTCCGGCGTCTCTGCAACAGGAAGGCCTTCCGGCCTCTCTGCGACAGGGCGGCCTTGCGGCCTCTTTGAACCAAGGCGGCCTTGCGGCCGCGGTGCGGTTGAGGGACAGGTGGCCGCGATACGAACGATTTGGCAAGGGGGGTGTGGTGCACCAGTCGTCGCTGGCGGTCATTCTTGCGGCCGGGAAGGGCACGCGCATGCGCTCAAAGACACCAAAGGTGCTCCACCCCGTGGGTGGGCTCCCGATGGTGCACCATGTGTTGGCGGCGGCCAAGGCGGCGGGCGTCGGGTCCACCGCCCTTGTTGTGGCGCCCGATGCCACGTGGCCGCAAGCGCTGCCCGAGCCACCCGCAACGTTCGTCCAAGACCCGCCACAGGGCACCGCCCACGCGCTCCTGTGCGCCAAACCCGCCTTTGCCGAGGGCCCCGACGTTGTCCTCGTGCTTTATGCTGACACGCCGCTCATGCGCCCGGCCACCATCGCGCGCATGGTCGCCCGGGTGCGCGATGGGGCCGATGTGGCCGTCCTCGCCTTTCGCCCCGCCGACCCCGCCGGCTACGGCCGCCTGTTGATGGAGGGTGACCGGCTCACCGCCATCCGCGAGCATCGCGACGCCACGGACGCCGAGCGCGCCATTCCCCTTTGCAATTCCGGCATTTTGGCAATTCGCGCCGGCGCGCCCCTTGAGGCCCTGGGCGCCATTGGCAACGACAACGCCAAGGGCGAATACTATCTCACTGACCTCATCGAGATCGGCCACGCAAAGGGCTTTGCGATGGTGGTGGAGGAGGCCGGCGAAGACGAGGTGATGGGCGTTGACGACCGGGCCAAGCTTGCCAAAGCCGAGGCTGTGTTCCAGGCCCGCGCCCGCGCGGCGGCGCTCGCGTGCGTGACCTTGGAGGCGCCCGACACCGTCCACTTTTCCCACGACACGGTGTTGGAGGCTGATGTGGTGGTGGAGCCCAACGTGGTGTTCGGCCCTGGCGTTCATGTGGGGGCGGGCGCACGGATCCGCGCGTTCAGCCACCTTGAGGGCGCCCGGGTGGCCCCCGGCGCCATCGTGGGCCCCTATGCCCGCCTGCGACCCGGTGCTGACGTTGGCGCAGACGCGCGGATCGGCAATTTTGTGGAGATCAAAAACGCCACGATCGCCGATGGGGCGAAGGTGAACCACCTGTCCTACGTGGGCGACGCATCGGTGGGTGCAGGGGCCAACCTTGGGGCCGGCACCATCACCTGCAACTATGATGGTGTGGTGAAGGCAACAACCACCATTGGCGAGGGCGCCTTCATCGGCTCCAACAGCGCGCTGGTGGCGCCGGTCACCATTGGCCCGCGCGCCTATGTGGGCTCGGGCAGCGTGATCACCGAGGATGTGCCGGGCGAGGCACTCGCCATTGCCCGCGGTCGCCAGGCCACCAAGCCCGACCGGTCGCCCGCCCGCCGCAAACCGTCGTAGCGGCGGCAGAGCCTGCGCTGCGCTCCAGGCAGTCATACGGCCGCGCCCTATTCAGCGCGGCAGCCAATCGATCGCTCCCGCTGGTTAAGCGCCGTCCGGCTGGCAGTTGCCACCACGCCCCAAATGGCGGGCAGCTTGCAGCGACCGCGCACAGCCAAGATGAAGAGTTCTGATGATCATCTTATCGGGTTGATCAGGATCGAACGCGGTGCAACTTTGCCGCGCTACTATTTTCACGAAGCTTTAAGGACAAACACGGCAGGCGCGGGAGACGCATGTTTGATCAGTTGTTCGGACAGCGATCGCGACGACGGCATGTTTGCGGTCTGCAAGGGCGTTCAACGATACTCAAACGCGAACTCCCTTCCGATCAGCCGTGCCGCCCGCGACGCGGCGGCGACAAGCGTGAAGATCAGTCCGACAACGTGGTCGCAGTTTTGAACGCCGAGGCATCGGCCGGCGCGCCGAAAGACGTCGTCAACCCGTCCACGCTGGCCGTCTCTGCGGCGGTTATCTTTGCGATCGAAGGTGTGGTCGGCAACGCAGCGCGCAAACCCCGCCTTCGAAAGTTACATGGTGGCTGCAAAAGAACCGATCGGCGGTGGAATCAGGACTGTCTTCACGCCGGAAAATTTGCATGCGCAGCGCTCACCGGTGCGAACGGGGGCTTAATCGCTGGCAGTCGGCTCTATTGCTCTTCCGGCAAAGGAATCACAGGGCCTCGCGTCAATGTCGACCGCGGAAAAATCAACGAGATCATGGCGTTTTGCCGTCAGCGTGGTTACGCGATGGCCGCTGGGGCCAGCTATTCGCGAACAGAACTCGCAGCCACATGCGTTCCAGGCCTTCACTTTTCCAGCCAACGCTACTGTGAAGACCTTGAAGGCGGCGGTGGATGCAAAACCCACTATTTCGAGCGAACCTTCAGCACGTTCTTGGGAAAATCCCGCCCGCGCATCGACGACAACGCGCTGTGCCGCGAACGGTTTGGCGATCGCATGGTGCCGGCGGGAGGCTCGGGCTATGGCTGCGCCCTCCCGATCGCACGGTTTGACATCGCGTTTTAGCGCGCGCCTGGCACGGCCAAAAAGCGCGCGGTGTCACCCTCCAGCACCGCGGCGGTGAGCATGCCGCCATAGACGGCGCCGGTGTCGACGTTGGTGCGGCGCGCGTCACGAAACGGGTCGTCGGTGGGGGTGTGGCCGTGGACGATGTGGGCGGGGAGGGGGGCAGGGTCGCTCAAAAAAGGTTCGCGGATCCAGATGAGATCGTTGGGGTCTTGGTTGTCGAGCGCAACGCCGGGGCGGATGCCGGCGTGGACAAACAAAACGTCGCCAAGGGTGTGGCTGCGGGGCAGACCGTGGAGGAACGCGCGGTGCCGCTCGGGGAGTGCGGCCTCCAAAAGGGGTTGAAGCGCCTGGGGGTCGTGGGCGTGGCGGTCCACATCAACGCCGTAGGACTTCATGGTTTCGCCGCCGCCAAAGGTCATCCAGCGCACCATGGTGTCGAGGTCATGGGCGGCGTCCATCAGCGCTTGCTCGTGGTTGCCACGCAGGCACACCCGGGTGCGCCCCCCACCGGGTGGGCGCATCAGCCGCTCGATCACGCCAAAACTGTCCGCACCGCGGTCCACATAGTCGCCCAAAAACACCTCAATCAGCGTGCCGTCGAACGGATTGTCGGCCGCGTCGGCCTCAATGGCGCCCAGCATCATGTCGAGGGACCAGGCAAGGCCGTGGATGTCGCCGATGGCGTAGACCCGCACGCCGTCGGGCAGGGAGTGTTGCATGGGGTCACCGTTCTCGGGGGGCGTCAAGGCGGGGGCGCTGTTGCTCCCATAACACGCTTCGTGCCGCGCGGGCCGCCATTCGTTGAGGGGGCGAGGGGGTGGCAGCGCGCGGCTTCACAATGTTGGCCGGCCTTTGGTACACAAATGAATGAAGCGAGCTGCACGTAGAAATTTAAAAATTCTAGACAATGGTGCGCCGATCCTGTCCGCCATCGCGCTCATCCTGTGCCTTTTGACGCTCACCCCGCTCATCGCCCTTGTGGTCACGGCAGCGGCCTCGGGCGGCGGCGCGCTCGCCCACACCGCCGACACGGTGCTCGCGCGCTATACGCAAAACACAGCGCTTTTGGTCGGCCTTGTGGCCGCCGGTGTGTTCGCGATGGGGGTCGCAACGGCCTGGCTCGTCACCGCGTGCCGCTTTCCGGGCCGGCAGGCGTTCACCTGGCTCCTGGTGCTGCCCCTTGCCATGCCGGGCTACGTCTGCGCCTACGCCTACACCCACCTTTTGCAGCACCCTGGCCCCATCCAAACCGGCCTTCGCGATCTCACCGGCTGGGGCCCGCGGGACTATTGGTTCCCCGACATTCGCTCGGTGGAAGGGGCCGCGTTCGTGCTCTCCATGGTGCTTTACCCTTACGTTTATCTCCTTGCGCGCACAGCGTTCATGGGCCAATCGGCGAGCGCGTTTGAGGCCGCGCGCACCCTTGGCCGCGGCCCCTGGCGCGCCTTTGCCGGGATTGCCGTGCCCCTCGCGCGGCCCGCCATTGTGGCCGGCGTTGCTCTTGCGGTGATGGAAACGGTCGCCGACTACGGCACCGTCGCCCACTTTGGCGTCGAAACCTTCACCACCGCAATTTATCGCACCTGGTTCTCCATGGGGGACCGGGTGGCGGCCGTGCAACTGGCGCTCATCCTGGTGGGGTTTGTGGTGCTGGTCCTGGCGCTGGAGCGGGCGGGGCGCGGTGGGCGGCGCTATGCGGCGGGCCGGGCGGAGCGACCGATGGCGCCGCTGGTGCTGTCGGGCTGGCGGGCGGGGCTTGCGGTTTTTGTGTGCGCCTGTCCCATCGCGTGCGGCTTTGTGGTGCCGGCGGCAACGCTCCTTTTCCTCGGCCTTTCCATGGACGCGGTGTGGTTTGACGATCGCACGCTCCGCCTCATCAGCAACACACTCACCCTTTCGGCGGTGGGGGCGGTGGCAACCGTCATGGTGGCGGTGGTGATTGCCTATGCGCGGCGGCTCTCCCGCGGGGGCGTCACGGCCGCGCTCGGCCACGTGGCAGGCTTTGGCTATGCGGTGCCGGGCGCGGTGATTGCGGTGGGGCTACTGATCCCGCTCGGCGCGCTCGACCGGGCGATCCACCACACCATGGTCGCGCTCTTCAACTGGCCGACGGGGCTGTTGTTCACCGGCACCATTGCGGCGGTGGTGTTTGCCTATGTGGTGCGGTTTCTGGCCGTGTCGCTCAACGGGGTGGAGGCGGGCCTCGCGCGCATCGCGCCGTCCCTTGATGGCGCGTCCCGCACCCTTGGCCGCGGCCCAAGCGGCACGTTTGTGCGCATCCACGCGCCCTTGCTCTCCGGCGGGCTGCTGACAGCGTTTTTGATCACCTTTGTCGACATCATGAAAGAGCTGCCCGCAACGCTCATCCTGCGCCCCTTCAACTTTGACACGCTCGCCATCCGCGCCCATCGCCTCGCCTCCGATGAGCGGTTGGAGCTTGCCTCCGTGCCCTCGCTCCTCATTGTGGCGGCGGGGCTCATCCCGGTGATCTTTTTGACCCGGCAGATCAGCCGCAGCACCCAGCGCCGCTCCACCGCACGTCCGACAGGGCCCCTTGCGACCGCGCAACAGGACGCGGCGTGACCCACCAGGACGAGGCCCTGCGCCAGCGTTGGCGCACACTCGTCCACACCGAACTGCCAGCGGTGGCCCGGGCGCGGGGCTGGCCCATCGTCCACGACCACTGCTTTGCCCGCGTCCTTCTCGACAATGCGCTGGAGGCGCCCTGGCGCACCCTGGTCTCGCCACCTGCCTGGCGCAACACCGATCCCAAAACCCTCGCAAAGGCCATTGCGCTCGGCGAAGCGGCCATCAACGGCGAGGCGGACATGCACCTTTTGAACCGCCGTTCCCTGCGCTTGCGGGGCAAACGGGGGCCGCGCGGGTGAGAGTGCTTGCGGGCGCGCGCGGGCAGCTTTAGTCACGATGGCATGACGTTTCCCTTTGTCGCCATTGTTGGACAGGACGAGATGAAGCGGGCCCTCACCGCCGTGGCGGTGGACCCGTCCATCGGCGGCGTCCTCATTTTCGGGGATCGGGGGACCGGCAAATCCACCGCCGTGCGCGCCCTTGCCGCCGCGCTTCCGCCCATCGCCACCTATGACGGCTGCCGCTACAATTGCGACCCCGACCGCCCCGACGAAGTGGAAACCTGCCCCGACCCCACCAAGCGCAAGACCAAAGCGCCGCTGCCGGTGGTGGACCTTCCCCTCGGCGTCACCGAAGACCGCGTCGTCGGCGCCCTTGACCTTGAGCGCGCGCTCGCCACTGGTGAAAAGGTCTTTGAGCCCGGCCTCCTCGCCCGCGCCCACCGCGGTTTCCTTTATATTGACGAAGTGAACCTCCTAGAAGATCACATCGTCGACATTTTGCTCGATGTGGCCGCCTCCGGCATCAACGTTGTGGAGCGGGAGGGCCTTTCGGTGCGCCACCCCTCGCGCTTTGTGTTGGTGGGGAGCGGCAACCCGGAAGAGGGCGAATTGCGCCCCCAACTGCTCGATCGTTTTGGCCTCGCGGTGGATGTCAAAACCCCCACCGATCTTGCCGTGCGCGTTGAAATCCTAAAGCGCCGCGACGCCTATGAGCGCGACCGTGAGGCCTTTGCAGAGGCGCACAAAAAAGCCGGCGAAGCGCTCCGCCGCAAAATCGTCGCCGCGCGCAAAAAACTCCCCGACGTTGCGGTGGAGGACGACATTCTGGGCCTGGTCGCCGCCATTGGCCTGTCACTGGGCACCGACGGCGCGCGGGGGGAGCTCACCTTGATGCGCACCGCCCGCGCGTTTGCCGCCCTTTCGGGCCGCAAGAGTGTGACGGTGGCCGATGTGCGGGCCGCCGCGCCCCTTTCCCTCACCCATCGCCTGCGCCGCGATCCGCTGGACGAGACGGGCTCGGCCGTGCGGGTGGAGCGTGCGCTGGCGGCCGTGTTCGATGGCGAACGGGCCGCCTGACGACCTTGCCGCGCTGGTCGCGGCGGCGTTCTCCCTCGCGCGGGGGGCGCCGGAGGTGTTTGGCGGCGTGGTCCTGCGCGGCCCCTTCTCGGCCGAGCGGGACGGCCTGGTGCGCGCCTTCGGCCCCCACCGAAAAATCCCCGTGGCGGCCGAGATCGAACGGCTGACCGGCGGGCTTGACCTTGCGGCCACCTTGTCCGCCGGCAAGCCCGTCCTGTCCTCTGGGCTGTTGGCGGGCACGTCGGACGCGTTCGTGATTGCGGGGGCCGAACGCTTGCCGGCAGAAACCGCGGGGCTCCTCGCGCTGATGCTCGACGGGGCGGCCCGCGGCGCCGATGGTGCCCCGCTCCCCATCCGCCCCCTGGCGCTCCTCGACGAGGGGGAGGGGGACGACCCGCCCCTTGACCCACGCCTTGCCGAGCGGCTGGCCTTCACCCTGCCCGCCGACGCCCCCGCCCCCGCCGACGCCCCCGCCGACGCCCCCGCCGACACAGTGCCCAAGCTGCCCGATGGCTGGCGCCGCGTCGAAATCGACGACACCGCGATCGCAGCGCTTGCGGCCGTTGCGCCAACGGTGCGCCGGGCCCACCAGGCGGTGCAGGCGGCAAAGGCGTTGGCCGCGCTGCGGGGAGAAGCTTGCGCGCAGGAGGCGGACGTTGCTCTGGCAGCGGTCCTGTGCATCGGCGCCCTGCCACCCCCCGCGCAGGACCCGCCGCCGCCGGACACCCCAGACACACCCGACCCGCCGCCGGACGACGCCGGCGACGATGGCGCTGCCGCCGCCGACCAGCTCGCCGAGGCTGTGGCGGCTGCGCTTCAAGCGGGCCTTTTGGCCGGGCTCAGCGATGGGGATCGGCGGCGCGCGGCGGCCGGCCGCTCCGGCGCCTCAACCCAGGGCGGCCGTGGACGACCGGCGGGTGTGCGGCGCGGCATGCCAGGGCGCGCGGGGCGCTTGGCGCTCACCGAGACGCTGACCGCGGCGGCGCCCTTTGCCCGGCTGCGCGGCGCCCCGGCCGGCGCGGTGCGCGTCCACCGGGATGATCTTCGCATTCGCCGCACGAAGGCGAAGGCGGCAACGCTCACCGTCTTTTGCGTCGATGCGTCGGGCAGCCAGGCCTTTGCGCGCATGGCCGAGGCGAAGGGCGCGGTGGAGGCGCTCCTCGCCGAGGCCTACGTGCGGCGCGACACGGTGGCGCTGGTTGCCTTTCGCAACTCGGAAGCTGAGGTGCTGTTGCCGCCCACAGGCTCGCTCACCCGGGCCAAACGCGCCCTTGCCATCCTGCCAGCGGGGGGCGGCACGCCGGTGGCGGCGGGGCTTTCGGCCGCAACGCGCCTTTGCCTGCGCGCGCGCAAAGAGGGCCGGCACGCGGGCCTTGTGGTGCTCACCGATGGGCGAGCCAATGTTGCCATCGCCGGCACCGGCCGCGCGGCGGCAATGGCGGAGGCGGAGCGCGCGGCCAAGCTCATCGCCGCGGAAGGGATCGGCGCGCTTTTGGTGGACACGGGCGTGCGCCCGGGCCGCGCAGCCAAAACCCTCGCCGAGGCCATGGGCGCCCGCTACGTGCCCCTTGGCCGAACCCCGGGCGCCGTTGCCGCCGCCGCCAAAGGCCTTTCGGACCGTATCCGTGCGCCGGCCTGACCGCCGCCCCCCGCGCGCCTCGCTCAGGTGGAATGACCTGAGCGAGAGAAAACGCGCGCAAATCAAACGGGCGCGCATGTCTGCGCCCAATTGGGCGCGGGATGCGCGCGTGCCCCTTGCCGACGGGGCCCGAGCTTGCGCCGGGGTGACGCCGCGGCGGCCCGTCACAGCGCGCCGGGACCGCCTGCGCGATAGTTTGCGGTCTTGCGGAGAGGGCCATGCACCTTCACGACAAGCCCAATTTTGACACCGACGGGCGCGACTGGCCCCATCGCGCGGCGAGCCACTTTGTGGAGGCCGATGGGCTAAATTTTCACGCGCAAACCATGGGGGAGGGGCCGCCGCTCCTGCTGCTCCACGGCACCGGGGCGTCCACCCACTCGTTTCGCGCGCTGATGAGCGATCTTGCCACCGACCATCACGTCACCGCCGTCGACCTGCCGGGCCATGGGTTCACAGGAACGCCGGGCGCTGCGCACATGGGCCTTCCGGGTGTGGCGCATCTTGTGGGGGCGTTTGCGGCCAAGGGCGCCCCGCCGGAGGCCATCATCGGCCACTCCGCGGGCGCAGCGGTGGCGCTGCGCATGGCGCTCGACGGGCATGTGGCGCCCCGCCACATCGTGGGCTTCAACGCCTCGCTGCGGCCCTTTGCGGGGGCGGCGGGCCCTCTGTTCTCAACAATGGCGAAGGCGCTCTTCGTGAACCCGCTGGTGCCAAAAGTCTTTGCCGCCACCGCCAGCCGCCGCCGGGTTCGCAACCTTTTGGAAAGCACCGGCTCCCGCATCACAGACGAAGACGTGGCACTTTACGGCGCCCTCTTCCGCCGGTCCGGCCACGTGGCGGGCGCCTTGGCGATGATGGCCATGTGGGACCTTTTGCCCCTCCAGCGGGACCTGTCGCGCCTCACCTGCCACATGACGCTGGTGGCCGCCGCGGGCGACAAGATGATCCCGCCGGTGGTGGCCACCCAGTCGGCCGCCAAAACCCCATCAGCCACCGTGCGCCACATCCGGCGCCTTGGCCACCTTGCCCATGAGGAGGACCCGGCGGGCGCCGCTGCCCTCATCCGCGAGGTGATTGGCTAGAGCAATTTCGAGATGACCTTACACGGTCATCTCGAAGCAAATTGCTCGTCGACTGTAGAGCGAGCCGTTTTCTCCGATCTGACTGTGTACAGTCAGATCGGAACGGCTCTAGCGCATCCTGCGCCCAGTTGGGCGCAGACAAGATGCGCGCTCCTTTGATCTGCGAGCGTTTTTCATTGCTCAGGTGATTCCACCTGAGCGATGAACGCTCTAAGGCGGGGGGCGACAAACAAAGTCGCCCCCCGCGCCGGTCGGGCCAATCAGCCGACGGCTTTGTCGCGGATGGCAATGCCGGCGGTGCCAAAATGCTCCTGCAGCTCACCAGCCTGGAACATTTCGCGCACAATGTCGCAGCCGCCCACAAACTCGCCCTTCACGTAAAGCTGCGGGATGGTGGGCCAGTTGGAATAGTCTTTGATGCCGGCGCGAATGTCGTCATCCTCCAAAACATTCACTGAGCCGTATTCGACGCCGAGATAGTCGAGGATTTGGACCACCTGGCCGGAAAACCCGCACTGGGGAAAGTTGGGCGTGCCCTTCATGAAAAGGAGCACATCGTGAGATTTGACCGCCTGATCGATGGTGTCTTTGGCGTCCATGGTTGTCTCCGCTTTTGGCTGATGGGCACGCTCGCGCCCGCGCTTTGCCATGAACATAAGCGCGCGCCGCCAAAGACCCAATTTGTTTTAGGGGGTGGCCGTTTGGAGGGCGAGGGCGTGAAGCTCGCCGCCCATCCGCCCCTTCAGCGCGTCGTAAACCATTTTGTGTTGGGCAACGCGGGTTTTGCCGGCAAATGCGGCCGACACAACCGTTGCGGCATAGTGGTCCCCGTCGCCGGCGAGATCGCGAATTTCGATCTCAGCGTCCGGGAACGCCTCTCGGATGAGGGCTTCAATCTCGTGGGCGTCCATGGCCATGGCGCTAACCTTTCCGTGTGCCGGCAGACGCCATATAGGTCGGGAACCATCCCTCGTGCGCGGCCTTGAGCGCCTTTAACGATACACGCGCCCCCGCCACGATCAAATCGCGCCCCCCCGTGCGGCCAAGCGGGGCAATGCCAATCCCGGCATCCATCGCCACCTGGAACAGCGTGTCAGGCGTCTTCGTCGCCACAATGTAGCGGCCCTGATCCTCGGCAAAGAGCAGCGTGTGCGCATCGTCCGGCACGTCGAGGCGCGCGCCAATGCCGCTGGCGAGCGCCATCTCTGCGGCGGCGAGCCCAAGGCCGCCGGACGAGATATCGTGGCAGGCGGTGAGATGGCCCTCGGCGATGAGGGTGCGCACGAAGGCGCCATGGGCCCGCTCTTTCTCAAGGTCCACCGGGGGCGGGGCGCCGTGAACACCGCCGTGGGTGAAGTCAACAAAGAGCGAGGCGCCCAGATGCTCCCCATGGCCGCCAATGAGGGCAAGCGTCTCCCCCTCGCCCCACGCAATCCCCACCCGCTTTGCGAGCGAGAGGAGGCCAACGCCGCCAATCGCCGGGGTGGGGAAAATCTCGACCCCATCGGTCTCGTTATAGAGTGACACATTGCCCGACACGACCGGGAAGGCGAGCGCCTCGCACGCGGCGCCAATCCCTCTGATGGCGCCCACAAATTGCGCCATGATCTCGGGCCGCTTGGGGGAGCCAAAATTGAGATTGTCGGTGATGGCAAGCGGCGTTGCGCCGACCGCACAAAGGTTGCGGTAGGCCTCGGCAACGGCTTGTTTCCCGCCCTCAAAAGGGTCGGCGTAAACATAGCGCGGGGTGACGTCGACGGTGAGGGCAAGCGCCTTGTCGCCCGCAACGCGCACCACGGCCGCGTCGCCGCCAGGCCCCGCGGCAACGTTGCCGGAAATGACGTGATCGTACTGCTCATAGACCCAGCGGCGGGAGGCGCCGTTGGGGCTGCCGACCAGCGCCAGGAGTGCCGCGCCAATGTCGGCCGGGGGGGCCGTGTGCGCGGCCGTCAGCGGGGGCGGGGCAGGGGGCGTTGTGAACGGGCGGTCGTAGACCGGGGCCTCATCGCCAAGGTCTTTGATGGGAAGGTCGGCTTCAATGCGGCCGCGATGTTCAACGCAAAAGCGCAGATCATCGGTGGTTTCGCCCACGATGGCGCTGTCGATCTCCCATTTTGCAAAAATTGCCTGCGCCTCGTCCCACCCGGCGGGGTCGAGCACGATGAGCATGCGCTCCTGGCTTTCCGACAGCATCATTTCGTAGGCGCTCATCCCCATTTCCCGGCAGGGGACGGTGTCCAGCGTGAGGCGGATGCCAAGGTTGCCTTTCGCGCCCATTTCAACGGCGGAGGAGGTGAGGCCGGCCGCGCCCATGTCTTGGATCGCAATGACAGAGCCCGCGGCCATCAGCTCCAACGTTGCCTCCAAAAGGCGCTTTCCCGCAAAAGGGTCGCCCACTTGGACGGTGGAACGCTCCGTCTCGTCGGTGCTGTCAAAGACGTCGGACGCCATGGTGGCGCCGTGAATGCCATCGCGCCCGGTTTTGGAGCCCAGATACACGATCGGCCGGCCAACGCCCTTGGCCTGTGACAGGAAGATGGCGTCGGTGCGGGCAATCCCCACCGCCATCGCGTTCACCAAGGGGTTGCCGTTGTAGCGCGCGTCAAACTCGGTTTCTCCGCCGACGGTCGCAACGCCAAACGCGTTGCCATAGCCGCCCACGCCCGCCACGACGCCCGACACCAGATGGCGCGTCCTGGGATGATCCGGGTCGCCAAAGCGCAGCGCATTGAGGGTCGCGATGGGGCGCGCGCCCATGGTGAACACATCGCGCAAGATGCCGCCAACGCCGGTCGCCGCACCCTGGGTGGGCTCCACGTAGGACGGGTGGTTGTGGCTCTCCATCTTGAAGACGACCGCAAGGCCATCGCCAATGTCGACCACGCCCGCGTTCTCGCCTGGGCCATGGATCACGTGGGGGCCCTTCGTGGGCAGCGTTTTCAGCCACGGTTTTGAGGATTTATACGAGCAGTGCTCGTTCCACATGGCCGACACGATCCCAAGCTCGGTGAGCGTGGGGGTGCGGCCGATGAGGGTGGTGAACCGATCATATTCCTCGCCCGTCAACCCGTGCGCCGACACAAGGTCGGGCGTGATGTTGACGGGATCGGCCATTTGTGTCGCCCTGCCGTTCATTCAAAACCCTCGGAAGTGTCCCATGACCGTCGTTCGCACGATCGTCGCCCTCTTGATCCTCAGTTTCGCGGGGGCGGCGGCGGCACAAATGCCTTTGACAAATTCGACGCCCGACGTCGAGGCGGCCGTCAAAGCGCTTGAGGCGGGGGGCGCCACGGTTTTGATCGTTCCGAGCCCCGATACCGAACCCGCGCCCGCGGTGGCCGACACCAATGTGCACGAGCGCGTGGCGGCCTTGCGCCGCGAGGCCGGCGCGGTGGTGGGCAACGCGCCAAGGGTTCCCGGGCAGATGGTTGAAGCACTCCGCGCGGCCGGCAACGGCTCCATCGGCTGGGTTCTGCCGGCGGGGCTCATCACGCTGGCGGCCCTGGTGACCGGCGCCATCGCCTGGTTTTTTGCCATGCGCTTTGTGATCAGCCTTGGCAAGGATGTGGAAAAAGCGCCAAAGGGCACCCGCGCGGCGCTGATTGCGCGGGATATTGGCATCTTGATCAAGCACGTGGCCACCACCGCCGCGTTCTTCTTCGTGGCGACGGGCACCGTCCTCATGATCCAGCCCGACCTCTCGCCCGAGCGGGTGACAGCGTCCATGGCCATCTGGTCGATCACGATCCTGCTTCTTGTGCGCGGGCTCTTGAGCGCGGTGTTGTCGCCCTGGCAGGGGGCGGAGCGGGCCTTGCCGTTCAGCGACCGACTTTCGCTGTCACTTTACGCACAGCTGATGACGGCGGGCGTGCTGTCCACCCTTGTGACCTTCGTTTGCTACTGGTTTGCCTACTTTCCGCTGGTGGAGACCGCGCACAAGCTGATGCTCCTCATCGCGCCGACGGTCAGCGTTCTGCTGTTTTCGGTGGTGCTCCTCGTGCACCGCAAAGAGATCAGCGCGGCCATCTTGGGCACCGAGCCGCGGCGAAAAACCGTGCGGCGCTTCATGGCGGCGGTGTGGCCGCTTTTGGCAACGGCCTACTTGGCCCTCGCTTGGGCGCTGACGGCGGTGGGCGTCCTTGAGGCGACCTCGCTCGCGCTGGGGCCGATCACTGGCCCGTTTTTGGGGCTTGCGGTGTCGCTGGGCGTCGCGGGCGTCTTGATCATCGTGCACGACCGACGGCTCACCACGCGCAATGTCGACCCGCGGTGGACCGAGCTTTACGAGCGCACCGCCATCAACCTGTCGTTTGTGGCGGGGGCGGCCACGCTGGTGTCCGTGTGGCACCTTTTTGCAGGCCCGTGGGGGGCGGCGCTGGAGCGGGGATTTGCCATCGCGCTCGTCCTCATTTTCGGGTGGGCGCTGTGGCAGGCGGTGCGCCTCGCGGTGGAAATCCGCCTGGAGGACGAGGTGGGCACCGATCCGCAGCCCGGGGAGGGCGAGGGCTTTGGGCCCGGCGGGTCGCGCCTTGCAACGCTCCTTCCGATCCTGCGCAACGTGGCGCTGTTCTTCATCGGCACCATTGTTTTGACAGTGTTTTTGGCGTCCATGGGCGTCAACGTTGCGCCGCTCTTTGCGGGTGCCGGTGTGGTCGGCCTTGCCATCGGCTTTGGCGCGCAAGCGCTGATTCGGGACATTTTCTCCGGCGCGTTCTTCCTTCTGGATGATGCCTTTCGCAAGGGCGAATACATCCAGGTGGGCAGTGTGCAGGGGATGGTGGAAAAGATTTCCGTCCGCTCCTTCCAGTTGCGTCACCATGAGGGGGCGCTCCACACCCTGCCCTTTGGTGAGATCAAGCAGCTCACCAACTATTCGCGCGATTGGGTGATCATGAAGCTGCCGGTGCGCCTCACCTATGACACGGATGTTGAAAAGGTGCGCAAGCTCGTGAAAAAGCTTGGCCAAGAGATGGCGGCCGATCCTGATTTTGGCCACCTCTTCCTGGAGCCGCCCAAGAGCCAGGGCGTCGTCCAGATGGAAGATTCAGCGATGATCATGCGCGTCAAATTCAAGACGCGGCCGGGCGACCAGTTTTTGGTGCGGCGCCACGTCTTCCAGCGGCTGCGCGATTTGTTTGACGCAAATGGGATCGACTTTGCGCACAAGGTGGTGACCGTCCAGGTGTCGGATGTGGCCGACCCGGCGCAGCGGCGCAAGGCGGCGCTCGGCGCCGCACAAGACGATATTGACGCTGCCGCCGGAAAAGCCGCGACGGAGTTTGCCGCCCAGTGACACTGCGGCTCGTGATGTGGTCGGGCCCGCGCAACCTCTCGACCGCGATGATGCGCGCCTTTGAGGCCCGCGGCGATTGCACGGTGATGGATGAGCCGTTTTACGCCGTCTACCTCGCCACAACGGGCCTTCACCACCCGATGCGCGACGCCATCCTCGCCGCGCACGAGACCAACGCCGACCGGGTGATCGAGGCGTGCACGAAAGCGCCGGCGCAAACCCCAATCGTCTACCAAAAGCACATGACCCACCACATGGTGGACGGGATCGACCTTTCCTGGGTCGCGGCGACCGCCGAGGCCTTCTTGATCCGCGATCCAGCCGCGGTTGCGGCAAGCTATGAGGCCAAGCGCGAAAACCCCACCCTTGGCGACCTTGGCGTGGAGCGCCAAACAATGCTGTTCGAACGCGCCGCCGAGCGCACCGGCCGCACACCCCCGGTGATCGATGCCGATGATGTGCTCGCCAACCCCGCGCGCGTGCTGGCTGCGCTGTGTGCGGCGCTCTCAATCCCCTTCACCAACAAAATGTTGCGCTGGCCGGCGGGGCGACGCGCGAACGATGGGGTGTGGGCCACCCACTGGTACCGCGCGGTGGAGCGCTCCACGGGGTTTGGCCCGCCCCGTCCCCCGGGCCCGCTTGTGAGCGACCATGCCCGCCGGCTGGCGGATGCGGCACGCCCGTATTACGACCGGCTCGCCCTCCACCGGCTCGGAGCCCCCCATGACCCGTGACGATCTTGAGGCGGCGGCCGCGCTCATCCGCCCCACCGTGCCGCCAACGCCGCAGTACGAATGGCCGCTTCTCTCAGAGGCGGTGGGGGCGCGGGTGATCGTCAAGCACGAGAACCACACGCCCACCGGCGCCTTCAAGGTGCGCGGCAGCCTCACCTTCATGGACCATTTGACCCGCACGCGGCCCGATGTGCGCGGGATCGTCACCGCCACCCGCGGAAACCACGGGCAGGGGCAGGCGATGGCCGCCACCCGCAACGGGCTTGAGGCGATCATCGTCGTCCCTGAGGGCAACTCGCGCGAAAAGAACGCGGCCATGCGCGCGTTCGGCGCAACGCTCATCGAGCATGGCGAGGATTTTGACACCGCGCGCCTGCGGGCCGATGAAATCGCCGTGGAACGCAATTTCGCCTTCGTCCCCCCGTTCCACCCCGCGCTCGTGACCGGCGTTGCGACCTACGCGGCCGAGCTCTTCACCGCCCGCCCGGAGATTGACACCGTTTATGTCCCCATCGGCTGCGGCTCGGGCATTTGCGGCTTGATCGGCGCCCGCGATGCGCTCGGCCACCGGGCCGAGATTGTGGGCGTCGTGGCCGATGGCGCGGACTATGCCAAGCGCTCGTTCGAGGCGGGCCGCCCGCTCTCCACCCCGCGGGCCGACACCTTTGCCGATGGGATGGCCGTGCGCGACCCTGTGGAGGCCGCCTTCGCGATCTATGGGAAGGGCGCGGCGCGAATCGTTTCGGTCTCGGATGATGCCATTGCGCAGGCCGTGCGGCTTTTCTTTGCCACCACGCACAATGTGGCCGAGGGGGCGGGCGCTGCGCCCCTTGCCGCGCTGATGGCCGAGCGGGAGCACCAGGCCGGCAAAACGTCGGCGGTGATCCTGTGCGGCGGCAACATCGACACGGCCGTGTTTGCCGCGGTGTTGGCCGGGAAAACGCCAGTGAGCGCCGTGATGGAAGCCGGGGCTTGGCTGAGAAATGGCGCAATAAACCGCCGAAGAAGTGTTGCACATTTGTCAACACATTAAGTTTGCGTTGAGAGATTCCACCGAACTTTCTGGGCAGCGCTTTCGGCGGTGCGTAATGTGACGCTTGTGCGCGACACGCACCTCTTGCCGATGCTGCCTGGAGTGACCCGCTGTGAGCCCCATGAAGACCGCGCTGCCCTTGGTCGCGATTGTGCTCAGCCTCGCCGTTGCCGGGTGTGGCGGTTCAATTTCAGACATCACGCCCGCGCTGACGACGGCCGCGGTGGACAAGCCCGCCAAGACGAAAGCCACCGCAAAAGGCTACCGCAAGATCGGCAAGCCTTACAAAGTGGGCGGCCGCTGGTACACGCCCCGGGAAGACAAAGACTATGACAAGGTCGGCGTCGCGTCCTGGTACGGCAAACAATTCCACGGGAAACTCACCGCCAACGGCGAAAAGTACAACATGCACGCGATGACGGCAGCGCACAAAACGCTGCCGCTGCCATCATACGTGCGGGTGACCGAGAAGAAGAGCGGCAAGAGCATTGTCGTGCGGGTCAACGACCGCGGGCCATTTGTGAAGGGCCGGATCATCGACCTTTCCAAAGCGGCGGCCACCAAGCTCGGCATGCTGAACAAAGGCCACACCAAGGTGCGCGTCGAGTATCTGGGCCCCGCACCGGTGAACGGCTCTGACCGGCAAACCCAAGTGGCGGCCGCAAAATTCAACAAAGCGCCCAAGCGCGGCGTTGTTGCTTCCGTGCGCTCCATGCTCCCCTTCGGCCGAGATGATGACGATGATCGCGCGCCTGAGGGCTCCGTCCAGGTGCGCCTTGCCGCCGCCGATCCCGAGCCCCGGGCCGACGAGCTGACCGGGGTTGCCGCCCGCAGGGCCTATCGCCCGCGGCGCACCCAGGCCCAGCGTCGCCGCGCGGCCGCTGCCAGCACCCGCAGCGCCTATGCGACTGAGACGCCGGCAAACACCGGCGCGGTGGACGCTGTCATCGCGCTCAACGCTGAGCCGGTGAAGAAGAAGATTAAGCCACAGCCGCTGCCTGAGGGGGCGACCAACGTGGCGGCCTCTCGCTTTGCCGGTGCGCACGACCTTTTTGCCGCCACCGATGGCAGCGGCGTCAGCTCGCCAACGCAGGAGTGAAGGCGGCCACCATTGCAACAGAGCGTTCCTCCTTCCACATCCTCCCAGTCCGCGTTTGACCGGTTCGACCGGGTGGGGAGGGGACCGTTGTCAGAACGGGGCCAGTTCATCACGCTGGAAGGGTGCGATGGGGCCGGCAAAAGCACCCAGGCCCGCACCCTTGCCCAGCGCCTGCGCGCCCGCGGGCGGCCGGTTGTCTCCACGCGCGAGCCCGGCGGCTCCCCCTGGGCCGAACGGCTGCGCGAGGCGCTGATCGGCCGAAAAGGACGCACGCTGGATCCGGCGGGCCAAGCGGTCATTTTCGCCGCCGGCCGGGCCGACCATCTCGATACGCTCATCGTCCCCGCGCTCTCCCAGGGCTATTTTGTGGTGTGCGACCGGTTTATGGACTCCACCGAAGCCTACCAGGGCGCCGACGGGGCCGACCCCGCGCTCCTCAACGTGTTGCGCACGCTAACCGTGGGGGCGCAGCGCCCCGATCTCACCTTCATCCTCGATTGCCCGCCCGAGATTGCCATTGCCCGCCTTGCCGAGCGCGAAAGCACAGACGCGTTTGAGGCGGTGGACGCGGCAACCCTCCACGCCCGGCGCGATGCGTTCTTGGCGATCGCGGCGCGGGATTCAGCGCGCTGCGTGGTGGTGGACGCCAGCCTCTCGCCCGATGCGCTCGCCGATCGCATCTGGGAGGCTGTGAAAGCGCGGCTCCTCGATCGCCCAAGCGCTGCCTGACCCATGGCGCGGGCCGTTCGGGCGAAGGCGGAGGCGGTTGCGCCCGAGCCCAATCTTTTGGGCAACCAAACGCTCCCCCGGGCCGCCACCGCCCTTTTCGGCCACGACGCGGTCATGGCCGACCTTGCCGCGCGCTTTGCCGCCGCCCCGCCCCAAGGGCTCATCTTGGCCGGCCCCCGCGGCATCGGCAAAGCAACGCTCGCCTACCGCATCGCAAAGGCGCTCGTCGCCGGCGGACCCATCGCGTCCGACTTCTCGCTCCCGCCCGACAATCGCGATGCGGGGCTTGTCGCATCAGGCGCCCACCCCCGCGTCCTCGCCCTCACGCGCCCGTGGGACCCTGACAAAAAGCGTTTTAAGACCGAACTCACGGTCGACACCGTGCGCGCCATCGTCCCCTTCTTGGGGGCGACGACGCCCGGCGGCGGCTGGCGCGTTGTGATCCTGGACGCGTTGGACGACATGAACGCCAACGCCGCCAACGCCATTTTGAAGGCGCTGGAAGAGCCGCCCGCGCGCACCGTCTTCCTGATGGTGGCCCACGCGCCGGGGCGCATTTTGCCCACCATCCGCTCCCGCGCGGCCCTTGTGGCCCTCAAACCGCTGCAGGGCGCGGATATCGCCGCAGCGCTCACCCATCTGGGGGTGGATGGCGCGTTTGCGGATGGGAGCGATGGTTCTGTGCGGGCCGCGCTCGTGGCGGCAGGGGCGGAGGGCGATGCGGTGCGCGCGGCGCGACAGCTCCTGGAGGGGGCAATGGGCGCGCCGGCCACCTGGCACAGGCTCGCCGCCATCGCGCTCGACAAGAAGGGCGCCGCCTATGAGGCCGTTGTGGACCTTGCCATGGATGCGCTGGCGGCCCGTGCGCGGCACACCGGCTCGGGGGAGGGGGCGCGCGCCTATCTTGATGCCCTTGGCGAGCGGCGGCGGGTGGAGATTTTCAACCTCGACAAGCGCGCCTTCCTCCTTGGCCTTTGCGAGGCGCTGGCAGAGCTTGACGCTGCGGCTTGACAAGTGAGGGCGCCGGCGCGACCTCAGCGCCATGCAGCCCCGCTATTTCCTTTCGACGGCCATCTCGTATCCCAACGGCGCGCCCCACATCGGCCACGCCTATGAGTTGATTGCCGCCGACGCCATCGCCCGCTTCAAGCGGCTCGACGGGTTCGACGTTCACTTTTGCACCGGCACGGACGAGCACGGCCAAAAAATGGTCGAAACGGCGGCGAGTGCCGGCATCACCCCGGCCGAACTCGCCGACACCAACAGCGCGCTGTTTCGCAAAATGGCCGCCGCCGTCAATTCGAGCCACGACGACTTCATCACCACCCGCGAACCGCGGCACATCCGCGCGAGCGAGGCCATTTGGGCCGCCATGGCCGCCGCCGGCGACATTTATCTCGGCCAATATGGCGGCTGGTACTCCGTGCGCGACGAAGCGTTCTTCGTCGAGAGCGAGCTCACCACCGTGGACGGCGAAAAGCGCGCCCCCACCGGCGCCCCCGTCACATGGATGGAGGAGGACAGCTACTTCTTCCGCCTCTCCGCCTTCCAGGACCGTTTGCTCGCCCTTTACGACGAAAACCCCGACTTCATCGGCCCCGCCACCCGCCGCAACGAAGTGGTCTCGTTCGTCAAAGGCGGGTTGAAGGACCTGTCCATCTCCCGCACCAGCCTTGACTGGGGCGTGAAGGTGCCGGGCGACCCCAAGCATGTGATGTACGTGTGGGTGGATGCGCTCACAAATTACCTGACAAGCGCAGGCTATCCCGGCGATCACACACACTATTGGCCCGCCGACCTTCACGTGATCGGCAAGGACATTGTGCGCTTTCACGCCGTCTATTGGCCAGCGTTCTTAATGAGCGCGGGCCTCCCGGTGCCCAAGCGCGTCTTCGGCCACGGCTTTTTGTATAACGCTGGCGAAAAAATGTCGAAGTCGGTGGGCAATGTGCTTGACCCGTTCGACCTTGTGGACGCCTTTGGGGTCGACCCGCTTCGGCACTATTTGTTGCGCGAGGTGCCCTTCGGGCAAGACGGCAACTATTCGGTGGACGGCTTTGTGGCCCGCGTGAACGCCGATCTTGCCAACGACATTGGGAACCTTGCCCAGCGCTCCCTCTCCATGATCGCAAAGCACTGTGAGGGGCGCGCGCCCGCCGCCACCCCGCGCACCGCCGAGGATGAGGCGCTGATGGCCGCGGTCGCCGCGCTGCCCGCCGCCTGCCGCACGCACTTTGACGCGCAATCGATCCACGCCGCCCTTGGTGCCGTCTTCGACGTGGTGTCGGAGGCGAACCGCTACTTTGCCGCCCAAGAGCCGTGGAAACTGCGCAAGAGCGATCCTGACCGCATGGCCGTTGTGCTCGGCGTCACCGCCGAGGCGCTGCGCCAATTCGGCATTTTGCTCCAGCCCTTTGTGCCGGCAACCGCCGCCGCGCTCCTCGACCTTTTGGCGGTGCCGAAGGATGCGCGCACGATCGCCGACCTTGCCGCGCCGCTTGCCCCTGGCACGGTGCTTCCGGCGCCAGCCCCCATTGTCCCGCGTATCGAACTGGCGGACGGCTGATGCGCTTTGTTGACAGCCACTGCCATCTCGATTTCCCCGACTTTGACGCCGAGCGCGACGCGGTGCTGGATCGCGCCCGCGCCCGCGGGGTGGAGCGTTTTGTCACCATTTCGACCCGTGTGCGGCAGTTTGAGCGCCTGTCGCCCATCATCGCCGCCCACGACGATGTTTACGCCTCCATCGGCACCCATCCGCACAACGCGGCGGAGGAGCCCGACATCACCGCCGCCGACCTTGCCCGCAGGGCCGAGCACGACAAAATCGTCGCGATCGGCGAGGCCGGCCTCGACTATTTTTACGACAAATCCCCCCGCGACGCGCAGGCCGCCGGCCTTGCGACCCACATCGAGGCGGCCCGGCAAACCGGCCTTCCCCTGGTGATCCACGCCCGCGATGCGGATGCGGATATGGCAGACATTCTTGAGCGCGAAATGGAGCGGGGCCCGTTTAAGGCCGTGCTCCACTGCTTCTCCTCCGGCGCCATCTTGGCCCAAAAGGGCCTCTCGCTGGGGCTTTACGTGTCCTTCTCCGGCATCGTGACGTTCAAGAGCGCGGCCGCGCTGCGCGATATTGCGAAAACGGTGCCGCTGGACCGCATCCTCATCGAGACCGACGCGCCGTATCTCGCGCCGCCGCCCAACCGCGGCAAACGCAACGAGCCTGCCTTCGTGGTGGACACCGCAACCCGGCTTGCCGAGGCCATTGATGTGCCGCTCGCGCGCTTGGCGGAGGCAACCACGCAGAACTTTTACCGCCTGTTCGACAAGGTGAAGGCGCCGGCACCCCTTTCATGACGACCCGCTTTACGATTTTGGGCTGCGGCTCCTCCGGCGGCGTCCCGCGGGTGGGGGGTGACTGGGGCCGGTGTGACCCGTCAGAACCCAAAAACCGCCGCCGCCGCTGCGCGCTCCTCATCGAAAAAGGGGCTGGCGACGCGACCACCCGCATCCTGGTCGACACCGGGCCCGACATGCGCGAGCAGCTGCTCTCCGCCGGCGTCCCATCGCTCGACGCGGTCGTCTACACCCACGCCCACGCCGACCATCTTCACGGGATCGACGATCTCCGCGGCCTCGCGCTCGCAAGCCGCGCCCGCGTCGACGTTTACATGGACCGCGAGACGCAGGCCCGCGCCCGCGATGCGTTCGGCTACTGTTTTGAAGGTGCCGCCGGCTATCCGCCCATTTTGAATGCCAATGAGATTGCGCCGGGGCGCGAACTCACGATCCACGGCCCGGGCGGTGCGGTCACGATGATGCCGTTTGCCCAGCGGCACGGGCGGATTGAATCGCTCGGCTTTCGCATCGGCGACCTCGCATACTCCTCCGACCTTCACGACATTCCCATGGACACGCTTCCGCACCTTGAGGGGCTGAAGATGTGGATCGTGGATGCGCTGCGCTACAAGGCGCACTCCAGCCACTTTACGGTGGAGCAAGCGCTTGAATGGATCGCGCGGGTGAAGGCGGAGCGGGCGGTGTTGACCAACCTCCATCAAGATCTCGACTATCAAACGCTCAAAGCCGCGCTGCCGCCCCATGTGGAGCCCGCCTACGACATGATGGTTTTGGTTCCATAATCCCAATTATGCGCCTTTCAAAAACGCCATGACCGCGCCCATCGACCGCCTCCGCGCCATCATGGCGACCCTGCGCAACCCCGATGGCGGCTGCGCCTGGGACCTTGTGCAAACCTTTGAGACCATTGCCCCCTTCACCGTCGAAGAGGCCTACGAGGTGGCCGACGCCATCGAGCGCGGCAATCTGGACGACATTTGCGAGGAATGCGGCGACCTTCTCCTCCAGGTGGTCTTCCTCTCCCAGATCGCGGCGGAGGACGGCCACTTCACCTTCGACGATGTGGCCACCGCCATTTGCGAAAAGCTGATCCGCCGCCACCCGCACATTTTTGCCGATGGCCCCGCCCGCACGCCCGAAGAGATCAAGCGCATCTGGGACGAGATCAAAGCGGAGGAAAAGGCCGGCAAACCCCAAGGGCTGATCGAGGATGTTCCGGTGGGCCTCCCAACCCTCCAAAGGGCGCAAAAGATGCAAAAGCGCCTCTCCAAAGCCGGGCTTGATTGGGAGGACGGCCCCTCGGCGGCCACGAAAATCGCGGAGGAAGTCGCCGAATTTCAGGAGGCCGCGTTGAAGGGCGACACGGCCGCGATGGCGGACGAGTTTGGCGATGTGCTCTTCACGCTGGTGAATGTGGCGCGCCACGCGGGAATTGACGCGGACGCGGCCCTTCGCGCCACCAACGCCAAGGTCGCCGCCCGCGTGCGCCACATTGAGGCCGAAGCGCGGGCCGAGGGCGCCAACGTCGAGACGTTTGACCTTGCCGAGTGGGACCGGCGGTGGACCGCTGCCAAAGCGGCCACGAAGGACGGATGACGCAAAAGCCGCGCTTTCACCCGGCAGACCCCTTGAGCGTCGGCGCCACGCTCTTTGGCCGCCTCAACGCAAAAATGTTTGAAGCGCCGACCCTTGCCACCAACGACTCATTTCTGCGCGCGACCCTCCTCCCCCTTGCCCAACAAAGCCCCGGCGGGATGCCGGAGGGCGACATTCGCATCGTGCGGCGCGACCGGCACATCTCGATGATGACGTTCGCCCTCTTTTGCGACGGGGCGCTTGTCCAAAAGCTCTCCCTCAACCACGAGGGCACGGTGCGGCACCTTTGGCGCGAGGGCGACGCATGGGTCACCAACAGCCGCGGCGTCTTCTCCCATCACGGGCTTTATGACGATCTTGACCCGGCCGCCGCCGCCGCCGCCACCTTGCCGAATGTGTTTGCGTTCGTGCGCCCGCGGGTGGCCGATTCGCTGCTCCAGGCCGCGGCCCTTGCAAGCGCCCATCACCGGGCCGGGCGCACAAGCGTCCCGGTCTATACGCCCCCCACGCGCACCATCTTCGACCCCTTTTGGGCGCACGAGCAGCTTGGCGTCACCACGGAGCGCGTTGCCCGGACCGACCGCTGCCATGTGGTGATGGGGCGCGCGGGCCTTGCCAATCACGGCCAAATCAACCGTGCGCTGCGCACAATCTTTGGCCGCCGCGACCGCGCGCGTGCGCTCTCATTCGCCCCCAAAACCCGCGGCCCGCTCTACGTCTCGTTCGATGTGGAGAAAATGCGCTGGCTGAACGCGGTGGACGTCATCGACGCCTTTCTCCAAACGCTGGCTGAGAATGACGAGCGGGTCAGCGCCGTGATCGTGAACGGCATGACCGCCCCCTTTGATGGCGCGCCGCCGGACTTCTTCGATGAGGTTCGGGCCCAAGAGGCCGTGTTGATCGCCGACCTTGCCCGCCGCCAACCGGCGCTCTCCATCATGCACCTTTTTGGCCAAACGATGCGGCAGAAGGTGGAGGCGGTGCGGGCGGCCAGTTTCTTCATCACCCCGGCCGGGAGCGCGGATTATCTGCCGGGCGGGCTCAAAATTCCCGGCGTCATCGTGGGGAACCCCATCCGCCTTGCCATGCCCCGGGAAATTTCTAACCGCAACGCGGTCGACGTGCCCCATGACCTCATCGCCATGGAAGAGCGGCCCACCGGCGCCATGCTCCACGCCTGGACGGAGCGGGACAACTGGAAGGACTACGCGATCGACCCCGCGCCCTTTGCCCGTTTTGCCTTCAATCACTACCGCACCCACGTCATGATGCCCGCCGCAGCACAGGACACCACCCCATGAGCGATCGTGATTTCGTCGGCTACGGCGCCACCCCGCCCGACCCGCTATGGCCCGATGGCGCGCGGATCGCGGTCCAATTCGTCCTCAACTATGAGGAAGGCGGCGAGCGCAGCGTGGAAAGCGGCGATGGCGAGGCCGAGACCTTTTTGCACGAGGTGGTGGGCAGCGCCCCCGTCCCCCGGCGCGAACCCAATGTGGAGAGCGTTTATGAATACGGCAGCCGCGCGGGTTTTTGGCGGCTCCACCGGCTTTTCACATCGCGCAAAATCCCGCTCACGATTTATGGGGTGACCGAGGCGCTGGAGAAAAACCCTGATGCCGTGGCCGCCATGGTCGCCGCCAATTGGGAGGTGGCAAGCCATGCGCTCCGCTGGATCGACTATGGCACCATGGCGATCGAGGACGAGCGCGCGCAAATGGCGGACGCAATCCGCCGCCACACCGCCGTCGTCGGCACGCGGCCCGAGGGTTGGTACACCGGCCGCGTCAGCCCCAACACGCTCCAGCTCGTGATGGAGGACGGCGGCTTCCTCTACTCCTCCGACAGCTACGCCGATGACCTCCCTTACTGGGTCAAAGGCGCCCGCCCCCATCTCATCATCCCCTACACGCTTGACGCCAACGACATGCGCTTTGCCGCCATGGCCGGCTTCAACGCCGGCCCGCAGTTCGAGGCGTATCTGCGCGATGCGTTCGACACACTGTACGAGGAAGGCGGGCGGATGATGTCGGTGGGGCTCCACTGCCGCCTTGTGGGGCGGCCGGGGCGCGCGGCAGCGCTGCGTCGGTTTTTGGACTATGTGGCCTCAAAGCCTGACGTTTGGCTCTGCCGGCGGGTGGACATTGCAAGGCACTGGCACGCGCACCACGCGCCTTAATAATGCTTAAGGTTGTGTAAGTCGCGCGTTTCCCGCAGAATGTGTGGAAACAGTGTGGACAACGCCATGGACACTTTGTCGGCCGTGCCCCTGCCGGCGCTGCGCGCAATGCGGGCCGCGCTTGATGCGGCAATTTCAGCGCGGGAGCGTCCGCGCGATGGCCGGCCAACCCCCAATGAGACGCGGCGCGCGGCCCTTGCGCTCGTCCAGCGGGCGGTGCCCTCCTGGCAGTGCGCAGCGCCCGGCAGCGGGTTTGACGTGATGACCCAAGGGGGCGAGCGGCTGTTGGTGAAAGGCCGATGCCTTACCAAAGACCCCGCCTATTCCACCTTTGCCGACATTGTGGCCTACGCCGACCGCCCGTTCGACGGCATGGTCGGCCTCGTCTTCGATCAGCGGTTGCGGCTCCAAAGCGCGCTCAAAATCCCCCGCACGGTGATGGAGCGCGCGGGTGAGGCGCTGGACAATGGCGACCTTGTGGTCCCGGTGACGGCCGATTGGGCGGCCCATGGCGGCGTGATCGACCTCACAAAGGTGTTTGCCCGTCACGACAGCGCGCGTTGATAAAGCGCCACATCGTGAAAGACGTCGAACTTTTTGCCCACCGCCGTCAAAACCCCCGCGCGGTGGAAGCCGAACGCCACGTGAAGCGCGATGCTGGGCGGATTGGGCAGTGTGATCCCGGCAACGGCCTGCCCAAAGCCCCGGGCCGAAAGGCGGGGCAACAGCGCGCCATAAAGCGCAGCGCCCACGCCTTTGCCGCGGGCATCGGCGGCCACATAAACCGTCGTCTCGGCGGTGGTCGCGTAGGCTGCGCGGGGGCGATAGGC
The DNA here is from genome assembly GCA_039034015.1 of Pseudomonadota bacterium. Classification (GTDB taxonomy): domain Bacteria; phylum Pseudomonadota; class Alphaproteobacteria; order Rhizobiales; family Amorphaceae; genus Acuticoccus. Next base: position 28,643 of record JBCCBM010000029.1, read on the forward strand.
GCTGCCATAGGCGTAGCCCACCACACCATCCGCCACGGCCACCAGGAACGCGTGGGTCTTGCGCGCGGCATCGATGCGGGCGGCCATCGTTGCCTGATCCGGCGGCTCGGTCTCAAACGAGATGGCGGTGCCCGTCACGATGGGGTGATAGATTGCGGCAATGGCGGGGGCGTCCGCACCCGTCGCATCGCGGACGGCAAGGCTCATGGGACGAAGGGGCCGCCCGCAGGCTCGATGTCCGGCGGCGCATCGCCGAGCTTGGCAAGGGTGTCGCTGAGGCGCGCCTCGGGGATGCGCAGGGTGAGGGAGACGGTCGCGCCCTCATCCTCCCGCGCCAGCACCTCCACATTGCGGTAAAGCCAGGCGAGCAGCGCTCCGTCAGCGGCGGCGATCTGGGCCGTGCGCGTGGTCGCTTTTTCCGCAAGCCGCTCCTCCGCGGCGGAGAGGAGATTTGGGACGCCCTCCCCCGTCACCGCCGAAATCATGACGGCGCCCTGGACGATGGCGGCCTCGCGCCGCGTATGGCGCGCGTCGGCCGACAACTGGTCGGCCTTGTTCCACACCTCGAGCACCGCGCGGCGGCCAGGCTCCACGCCAATGTCGGCCAGCGTTTGCCGCACATCCTCCGCCTGCGCCTCGGTCTCCGGGTGGGAAATATCGCGCACGTGGATGACGAGATCGGCAAGCCGCACCTCCTCCAGCGTGGCGCGGAAGGCGGCCACAAGCTGGGTCGGCAGATCGGAGATAAAGCCCACGGTGTCGGACAGGACGACCGCGCGGCCATGGGGGAGCTTTAGCCGGCGCAGCGTCGGGTCGAGGGTCGCAAAGAGGAGATCTTGCGACATCACATGGTCGCCGGCGAGCGCGTTGAAGAGCGTCGACTTGCCCGCGTTGGTGTAGCCCACCAGGGCCACCACCGGCTGGTTGTTGCGCTTGCGCTGCTCCCGCGCGAGGGCGCGGGTGCGCTTCACATCCTCAAGGGCGGCCTCCACGCGGCCGATCCGCTCGGCAATTTGCCGCCGGTCCGCCTCAATCTGCGTTTCCCCCGGCCCGCCGAGGAAGCCGAAGCCGCCGCGCTGACGCTCAAGGTGCGTCCACGACCGCACAAGGCGGGAGCGTTGGTAGGTGAGATGCGCAAGCTCCACCTGGAGGACGCCCTCGGCCGTCTGCGCCCGCTCGCCAAAAATCTCAAGAATCAGCGCGGTGCGGTCGAGCACCTTTGCGCCGAACGCCTTTTCAAGGTTGCGCTGCTGCACGGGCGTGAGGGCGTGGTCCACGATGATGAGCGTCGCATCAAGGGCCTTGGCAAGGCCTGTGATGTCATCCACCGCGCCGGTGCCAAAGAGCGTTGCCGGCCGCGGCGTGCGCACCGGGACAACGCGCGCGTCCACAACGTCGAGCGCGATGGCAGCGGCAAGCCCCACCGCTTCCGCAAGGCGGCCCTCGGGCTCGCGCGCTTCGTCTTTTCCCCCGCGCAGGACGGGCAGGAGCACGAGCGCCTTGGTGGGCGCAGCGGCGGTGGGCTTGGTGGAAAGGCTTGCCCGTTCGGTCAACTCACCGGCGCGCATAAGATCCGATCAACTTCCCGCGTCGTCCGGCTCAAAGAGTTGGACGGGCTGATTGGGCATAATTGTGGAGATCGCGTGTTTATACACCAGCTGGGAGTGCCCATCCCGGCGTAAAAGCACGCAGAAATTGTCAAACCACGTCAAAACGCCCTGCAGTTTAACGCCGTTGACCAAAAAAATTGTCAGCGGTGTCTTCGACTTGCGGACGTGATTGAGAAACGTGTCCTGAAGGTTTTGGGACTTTTCGGCCATTTTCTTGTTCTTTCTCTGCCCACGCGACTGACGGTGCATGTTGAGGGCCACACAAACACCCAGCCCACACCGTTCATCTCAGAATTAAGGTCTTTCGCGCGGGGTACAACCAATCACGCTGTTAGGTAGTGCCGCAGAGGTTGTTTTTCCACGTTAACGTGAAAAGCCTCTCGCATTCCAGTCACGATAGAGCCCGGGCGCCCGTTGCCAATGACGGTGTCGTCAATCTGAACCACCGCCGTCACCGTGGCGCTCGCGGAGGTGACGAACGCCTCGCGCGCGCGCAGCGCCTCCTCCACCGTGAAGGGGCGCTCGTCCACCTTGATGCCGTTTGCGGCGGCGTAGTCCATCACGGCCATACGGGTGATCCCTGGCAAAATCCCCATGTCCTTGGGGCGGGTGACGAGCGTCCCCTCCCCGTCCACAATCCAGGCGGTGGACGATGACCCTTCCGTGACGCGCCCCTCCCGGTCCACCATCAGCGCCTCTTTCGCGCCGGCGCGCATGGCGGCCTCTTTCGCCAGCACCTGCGCGGTCATTGCGGTGGTTTTGATGTCCACCCGCTCCCACCGAATGTCGGGCGTGGTGATGACGCGGATGCCCTCCGCGGTCGCCTTTGCCTTGGTGGCGCGGGGAATGGAACGGCTCGTCACCACCAGCGTTGGCAGGGTGCCGGGGGCCGGAAAGTGAAAATCCCGCCGGGCGGCCCCGCGGCTCACCTGAACGTAAACAAGCCCCGTCGTGACGCGGTTGCGCACAATGACTTCCTTGAGGATCGCCTCCATCGCCCGGCGTTTCACCGGCCAGCGGATCGAAAGCTCTGACAGGGAGCGGCTCAGCCGGTCCAAATGCCGCACCATGTCGACGATCTGACCGTGAAAAACCTCGCACACCTCGTACACGCTATCGGCGAACTGAAACCCCCGATCTTCCACGTGCACCTGCGCCACCTTGTGGGGCACATAGCGACCGTTGACGTAGGCGATGCGGCTCATGACGGCTCTCTCAAAAGAATTCCAAGCTCACGCGGAACATCTGTTCGACCTGATGCACCTTGTCGGCCAACGCGAACATGATCACGCGATCCTTGGCCAAGATCTGCGTGTCGCCGTTGATTTCAATGGCCTTGCCCTTGCGGTAAATGGCGCCGACACGCACCCCCACCGGAAGGTCAAGATCCCGCAGCGAACGGCCCACCAGGGGTGAGGTCTCAAGCGCCTCCGCCTCAATCACCTCCGCCTGCCCGTTCTGCAGCGAGTGCACACTCTCGATGCGCCCCCGCCGAACAAAGCGCAAGACACGGCTGATGGTCACCGCGCGCGGGTTGACATAGGCATCAATCCCCAGCGCGTTGGCAAGGGCTGGGTACGACACATTGTTGATGAGCGACAGATTGCGCACACACCCCAGCGTCTTGGCCATCACGCACGCGATAATGTTGGCCTGATCATCATTCGTGAGCGCGACCATGGTGTCCGCATCCTCAATGTCGGCCTCACGCAAGAGGTCTTGGTCCAGCGCCGACCCGTGGAGCACGACGGCGCGGTGGAGCGCGTCGGCCACCTCCACCGCCCGCGGGCGGGACGCTTCGATGATCTTGAGTTTCGTGCCGGGCTCGCGCTTTTCGAGCTCCTGCGCCACGTAAAAGCCGATGTTGCCGCCGCCCGCGATCACCACCCGCGCCGCCTTCGGCTCCTCATGGCCAAAAATCACAAGCGTGCGGCGCACCTGCTCCCGCGGCGCGACCACGTAAACAAGGTCACCGGTCCGAAGCGTATCCTCCGACCGCGGCACGAACAGGCGGCCAGAGCGGAAGGCGGCCACCACAACCGCGCCAAGGTTGGGAAAAAGCTCGGTCAGCTGGCGCAGCGGCGTGTCCACCACCGGGCAGTCCTCAGCGCACATGATGCCCACCACCACAATGGCATCGTCCGCAAAGCGCACCGTCTCCACCGCGCCCGGCAGCGCGAGGCGGCGCATGACCATCTCGCCCACCTCAATCTCGGGCGAGATGACCACATCAATCGGCATCTGGTTTTGCGCAAAAAAGTGCTTGTAGACCGGCGAGAGATAGCTTTGCGCCCGCACGCGCGCAATTTTGGTGGGCACCTGAAAAAGTGTGTGGGCCACCTGTGCGGCCACCATGTTGACCTCGTCCGCCTGTGTGACGGCAATCAGAAGGTCAGCATCCTCCGCTCCCGCGGCCTGGAGCACATCCGGGTGCGAGCCGTGCCCCACAACCCCGCGCACATCCAATTGGTCGCGCACGTTGGCGATGAGGTCGGGCGACACATCGATGACGGAGACATCATGCCCCTCGGTGGACAATCGCTCGGCAATGCCGAACCCCACCTGGCCCGCCCCGCAGATCACAATGCGCATGCCTCAGGCCCCGGTCGTCCTACACCCCGACGAAGAGGCGCACTGCAATGGCAATCACCATGGCCAGCATGGCGCCGACCATCCATTTGACGAGCGAAACCTCTGCGCGAATGGCGTCGATCGCGCGGCGCATCTCTTTCAGCTCAGTATCGTAGCCGGCAATGTCCTCCGACGCTGCCCTTGCCTTGTCGTCGGGCACATTGGCTGCGCGAAACGCGTCATAGACGCTGCCAAGCATGACTTTGGTCATCGGTGTCGCCTCCTGCCGCCTGATATGGCGTCTTTGCGAGCCCGATCAAAGCGGTCAAGCAATCCCCAGCGTCTTCAGCTTGCGGTGGAGGGCCGATCGCTCCATCCCCACAAACTCAGCCGTGCGGGACACGTTGCCCGAAAAGCGGGCGATCTGCGCCTTCAGATAATCCCGCTCAAAAATCTCGCGGGCTTCGCGCAGGGGCAGCGCCATGATGTGCTCGCCCCCTGTGGAGGAGGAGAGCGGCGGGACGACGGCGCCGATCTCGTTGGGCAGGTAATCGGCGGAGATGGGCTCGTTGGGGTCGCCATCCCGCGTCAAGATGAGAAGGCGCTCCACGTTGTTCATCAGCTGGCGCACGTTGCCGGGCCAGTCGTGGGCCTGGAGGACGGCCATCGCGTCATCGCCCACAATGCGGCGCGGAAGGCCCTGGTTGTCAGCAATCTGGCGGATGAAATAGTCCACCAGCATGGGGATGTCTTCCCGCCGCTGCGCCAGCGCCGGCACACGGAGCGGCACCACCGAGAGGCGATGGAAGAGGTCCTCGCGGATGTTGCCGGCCTCAATCTCCTCCGGAATATCGCGGGCGGAGGACGAGATCACCCGCACATCCACCTTCACCTTGCGCTGGCCGCCAACGCGGGTGAACTCTTGGGCCACCAGCACGCGCAGCATGCGCTGCTGCACCTCCATGGGAAGATCGCCCACCTCGTCGAGATAAAGCGTGCCGCCGTGGGCCTCCTCCAGCGCGCCGACAGAGGCCTCATGGCCGGGGCGCTCTTCTGCGCCAAACAGCGCCTCTTCAAATCGGTCGGGCGTGATGGTGGCGGAGGAGAGCACCACAAAGGGTGCGTCTTTGCGAAGGCTCTTTTGGTGGATCGTGCGCGCCACAAGCTCCTTGCCGGAGCCGGAGGGGCCCATGATCATGATGCGGCTGTTGGTGGGGGCCGACTTTTCCAGCGTCGTGCGCAGCTGGTTCATGATGGCCGAGTTGCCGATCAGCTGCTGGAACTCGCCGGTTTTCTCCCCAAGCCGCTCCACCTCCCGGCGCAGCTTTGAGTTTTCAAGCGCCCGTTCGGCGGTCAGCACCAGGCGGTCAGCCTTCAGCGGCTTTTCAATATACTCATAAGCGCCGCGCTTGATGGCGGAGACGGCGGTCTCGATGTTGCCGTGGCCCGAAATCATCACGATTGGCAGCGTGCCGTGCTGGGTGCGGATCGTGTCCAAGAGCTGCAGCCCGTCCATCTTCGAGCCCTGGAGCCAGATGTCGAGGAAGATCAGCTGCGGGCGGCGCGCGCCGATGGCCGCAAGCGCCTCATCGCTGTCGGCGGCGGTGCGGACATCGTAGCCCTCGTCTTCCAATATGCCGGCAATGAGATTGCGGATGTCAATCTCGTCATCGACCACGAGAATATCCGACGCCATCCCCACTCCAATCCGCTCAAAACGCTTGGCCGACTACGTCGCGCGCTCCCCGCGGCGCGTCAAGCCGTGCCGCGCATCCTTACAATTTCTGCGCCAACCCCGGTCAGCGCAGCCGCGCGCCCCCCGCCCCATCAAAGAGGTACGTGTGGGCCGGGTCGATCATGAGGCCGACCACCGCATCCTCGTCGACCGCCATGTGACGATCCCCTTTGGCGACCACCTTCTGGGTGCCTACCGACACCGTCACAAGCGTGCTTTCGCCCGTGTTTTCAACGGCAAACACGGTGCCATCCACCGCGCCGCCGCCAGCGGGTGCAAGGGTCACATCCTCCGCCCGCACGCCGAGAACCACATCCGCCCGCGCCGTGCGGCCGGGGAGCGCAATGTGGCCGCCCCCGTCCGGCACAAAGGCGCCCTGGCCAAGCGCGCCGTGCACGAGGTTCATGGCCGGTGAGCCGATGAAGCCGGCCACAAAAAGGTTTGCAGGGTCGTTATAAATCTCCTTCGGCGGGGCGAGCTGGACGATGCGCCCCCGGTCCATCACCGCCACGCGGTCAGCGAGCGTCATCGCCTCGATCTGGTCGTGGGTGACGTAAATGGTGGTGATCTTCAGCTGGCGGGACAGGTGTTTGAGCTCCGCCCGCATCGTGACGCGCAGCTTCGCGTCAAGGTTCGACAGCGGCTCATCCATCAGAAAGACTTGCGGCGTGCGCACGATGGCTCTGGCAAGCGCAACGCGCTGCCGCTGCCCGCCGGACAGCGCCCGGGGCCGGCGGTCCAAAAGCGGCGAAAGCTCCACCTGTTCGGCCGCCTTTTCCACCCGCGGGCCAATTTCGGCCCGGGGCACACCGCGCACTTTCAGCGGATAGGCGATGTTGTCGCGCACCGACATGTGCGGATAAAGGCCGTAATTTTGGAAGACCATGGCAATGTCACGGTCTTTGGGCAGGTCGTCGTTGACGCGGCGCGGGCCGATGAAAACGTCGCCCGTGGTGGGGGTTTCAAGGCCCGCGATCATGCGCATCGTGGTGGTTTTGCCGCAGCCGGAGGGGCCGAGAAGCACCAAAAACTCCTGATCGGCCACGTGCAACGACTGGTCGTCCACGCCCACAAACTCGCCCCAGCGCTTGGTGACGCTGTCCAGCCGAACCTCTGCCACCTAACGCACTGCCCCCATGGTCATGCCCTGCACAAAATATTTCCGGATCGAGAGCGCGGCCACAAACATCGGCACCATGATGATGATCCCGGCCGCGGAGAGGAGGTTCCAAAGGTCGCCCTCCTCCCCCTTGAAGAGCGCAAGGCCCACCGGGAGCGTCACCGCATCCCGCTGCGTCAAGATGAGCGCAAACAAAAATTCGTTCCACGCCAGGATGAAGCAGAAGATCCCTGCCGTGATGAGGCCGGGCGCTGCCATCGGCAAAACAATGTTGCGGATCACCTGCAGGCGGGACGAGCCATCCACCATCGCCGCTTCTTCCGTATCGAGGGGGATCGCGTCAATAAAACCTTTGATCATCCAGATCGCAAAGGGCATCACGATTGAAAGATTAACGAGGATCAGCCCGAGCCGCGTGTCGAGGAGGCCCAGATCGCGAAACATCACGAAAAACGGCAGGATGATCACCACCGCCGGCACAAATTGCGTCGCCAAGATGATCACAAGGATCGCCGTCTCCCCAAAAAGGTGAAATCGCGAAAAGGAATAGGCCGCCATGGTCGCAATCGGCACAGCAACCAGAACAGTGACGCCAGCCACAATCGTCGAGTTGAAGAGCTTTTCGCCCAGATCATACGGCGGCTCAAAAACGGTGCGGAAATTCTCCAGCGTCGGCGTGAAGGCAAGTTTTAGCTGGTAGACGTCGATCGTGTTCTTGAACGCTGCAAGCCCAATCCACGCGATGGGGACGAGCATGACAAAGGCCGCCAGCACAATCAGCGCCGCGCGCACCATCTCAGGCCAGCGCCGCCTCACCGCGCGGCCTTTCGGAACACAAATTTCGCGTACAAAAACGTGAGCCCCACCATCGGGATCACCATCAGCCACGCCACCGCGGCAGAATACCCGATCTGTCCATACTTCATCCCGTTGAAGTAAACATAGTGGGAGAGGGTCTGAGTTGCCGTCCCCGGCCCGCCATTGGTTAGCATATAAATCTGGTCGAACGTTTTGAGCGAGAATATCGTCTTCAAGATGATCACCACCGCCAGCACCGGGAGAAGCTGCGGCAGCGTCACGTCTTTCAGAACCCGCCAGCCGGACGCACCGTCCACTTGCGCCGCCTCCACCGTTTCTTTCGGCACCGCGGCGAGCCCGCCGATCAGAACCAGCGTCAAGAAGGGGATCCAGCCCCACACGTCGGCCATCACGGCGACGGAAAAGGCAAGCGTCGGGTCCGACAGCCACGACACACCCGCCAGCGGCGGGATGAGCGTGCCAAAGAAGGCGTCAAAGAGCCCAAATTCGGGGTTGAACATGAAGCGGAAGGAGACGCCGATGAGCGCCGGGCTCATGGCAAAGGGCAGGATGAGCAGCGTTTGCACCGCGCCGCGCAACCGCCCCCCCGGCGCCAAAAGCAACGCCAACCCCAGCGCAAGCAGCGTTGTGAGCGCGACGGTGACGAGCGTGTAAATCCCGGTGACGAACACCGCATTCCAAAAGGGCGGCTCCTCAAAGAACGCCCAGGAATAGTTCTCCCACCCCACATAACCTTGGGGAAAGTTCGGCCGGGTCAGCCGGCCAACGGTGAACGAGAGGCGCAGACTTTCAATCAGCGGCCAGATGGCGGTGGCAAACACCACCACCACTGCCGGCAGGACGAGGAGATACTTTAAAACCCCGTCCGACAGCCCGCCCCGCTTCACCTGCGGGGCGGACACCGCCTTTGCCTCTCCGGCGACCGCCATGTTAGCGGCAGTGGCCCGCCCGGCGCAGCACCCGCTCCGCCCGGTCCGCCGCCGCCGTCATCAGTTCGCGCGTGTCACCACCCGCCGCGGCTTCGGCAATGGCGGCCGACAAAATGTCACCCACCTCAGGCCATTCGGCGATCTGCGGCATGATGTCAGAATTCTCAAGACTGTCGAACGCAGCCTGTTGAATGCTGTCATTCATCGCATTCACCTCAGGGTCTTGGAGGTTGGCCACATGGGTGACGACGTTGTTGATGATCGTCTTGCCCTCAACCTCACGCTCGATCGCGTTTTTGCGCTCCAGTTCAGGGTTGGACAGCCACTTTAAGAATTCCCAAGCCGCATCCTGATTGTCAGAGTAAGACGAAATCGAAAACGGCATCGAAATGGCATAGGTCACCGTCTCATCGCCATAGGCGGGCATGCCCACAAAGCCCACCTCATCTTTGGTCAACTCCGACTGTTCGGGGTTGGTCAGCGGCGAATACGCCCACCACCACAGCGGAACCATGGCCGCATTCCCCTGCTGGAACGATTGGCGCGCGTCCTGCTCAACAAACGCCACGGACGACGGGTTGGTCACCCCGTGCACCGTGTGAAGCGCCACATAATCCTCGCTCGCCTTCAATCCCGCCTCAGTGTTCCAGGCCGGGCACGTGTTGTCGTCAAAGACATCAGCGCCCGCTGCCCAGAGAAAATTCAGCCAGATGAAGAGGTTCTGCCGGTTGCCATCATTGTTGAAGTAAAGCGCGAGGGGCGACATGTCGCTCCCGGCCTCTTTCATCGCCGCACCAATGGCGACCACATCATCCCACGTCTTGGGCGGCTCAATCCCCAGCTCTTCAAACACATCCTTGCGATAGAACATCAACTGCGCATGGGCGCGGAGCGGGAAGCCCATCGTGCGCCCCTCGAACTGCGCCGACCGGGCGAACGCTGCCGGATAACGGTCCATCGAAATGCCGTCTTCCGCCATCTTCTCATCAATGGAGACCAGCCAATGGTTGTTGGGCGGGCCCCAAGTGTCGAGATAGTTCACGACATCATAGGTGCCGGTGGCCGCAAGCCCTTCCGCCGCAAGCTTCTCCTGCAGCGAACCAAAGGGGATGAACGTCCACTCCGTTTCAATCCCGGTGAGTTCGGTAAATTCATCATCGCGCAGCATCAGCCCGTCAAACTGCGGCGTCACCACCGACAAGATGCTGAGCGTCGTCCCGTCAAACGGTTTGCCAGCCTTCAGGCCATAGGGCAGATCGTCCGCCGAAGCGCCGACAACCCCCATGGAAAGCAGCGCCGCCAGCGCTGCGCCAAAGCGCGTCACCATTTCAATCTCTCCTCCCGCACACTGCCTTTTGCGGCAGCTTATGACAGGAGGCTAAGCGGTTCGCCCGGCTGGCGCAACGCGTCACAGGCGAGCATGTGGCTGGGGGACCTGGATTCGAACCAGGACTAACGGAGTCAGAGTCCGCGGTTCTACCGTTAAACTATCCCCCACCGCTCGAGCGCAGATGGCAAACGCCCCCGCGCCCGTCAACCCTTCCGGGGCGCTGGCGCGGCGCCAGGCCTGTCCCGCGACAGGCCGAGCGCCTCAAGATCCGCCTCATATTGCGCAAAGGCCGCGCCCTGCCCCGCGCCCATGCCATCAAAGCCGGTCAGCGGATAAATCCCCGTGTCGTGCCCGTCCGAAAAGACGAGGCGCACCGCATAGTTGCCCACAGGCTCCACCCGCGTCAGCGTCACCGTGCGCTTGCCGCCAATCACCAGCGGGGCGCCGCCATGGCCCACCCGCTCCGCCGATGGGGTGAACACGCGAAGATGCTCGGCCGATAGCGTCACCGCCTCGCCATCCTCAAAGGTCACGGTCAACGCGTCGCGCCCCGCGCTCACCATCAGCCGCGCTGGCCAGCGATTTGCCATGCGAAAACCCTTAATTGTCCCGTTGAGCGCGCCGTAGTGGGTGTGCCATATCTTGGGCATGAGTACATCTGTTCGCCCCGCCCTCGTCGACACGTTTGGCCGCACCGTCAGCTATTTGCGCATCTCGGTGACCGATCGCTGCGACTTTCGCTGTGTCTACTGCATGGCGGAGCACATGACGTTCCTGCCCAAAAAAGACCTCCTCACGCTGGAGGAGATTGACCGCGTCGCCTCCGCCTTCGTGGACCGGGGCGTCAAAAAGCTGCGCATCACCGGCGGCGAACCCCTCGTCCGGCGCAATGTGATGAGCCTCTTTCGCGCCCTCTCCCGGCACCTTGATGCCGGCGCGCTCGACGAGCTCACCCTCACCACCAACGGCTCCCAGCTCGGCCGCTTTGCCCATGAGCTGGTGGATTGCGGTGTGCGCCGGGTCAACGTCTCCCTCGACACGCTGGACGCTGACACTTTTAAGCGCATCACCCGCTGGGGCGACCTTGAAAAGGTGCTCGCCGGCATCGAAACCGCCAAGGCCGCCGGCCTCAACGTCAAAATCAACATGGTGGCGCTCGCCTCCGCCAACGCCCACGAAATCGTGCCCATGCTGCACTACTGCCACGAGCATGGCCACGATCTCACCCTCATCGAGACCATGCCGCTGGGCGAAATCGAAGAGGACCGCACCGACCAATACCTCCCGCTCTCAAAGGTCCGCGCCGACCTTCGCGAAACCTTTACCCTCACCGACCTTCCGGACCGCACCGGCGGCCCGGCGCGCTATGTGCGCATCGAAGAGACCGGAGGCCGCCTCGGCTTCATCACGCCGATGACCCACAACTTTTGTGAAAGCTGCAACCGGGTGCGCCTCAACTGCACCGGCACGCTGTACCTGTGCCTTGGCCAAGACGATGCGGTGGACCTGCGCGCCCCCATGCGCCAATCCGAGGCCGATGATGCGCTCCACGCCGCCATCGACGAGGGTCTGCGCATCAAACCCAAGGGCCATGACTTTGTGATCGATCGGCGCGGTGCAGCGCCTGCGGTCACGCGCCACATGTCGGCCACCGGCGGTTAGCGCCAAAGGTCCAGCCCCCACCATCGAGGATCCCGCGCGATGCCCCTGGCGGACCCGGCGCGCGCGCCCATCCTGCTCCTCGTCATGTTGTCGACGGTGCTCCCGGTCGCGCTCAACATGTACATTCCCGCGCTTGCCAACATGCGCGACGACCTTGGCACCACCGATGTCACGATCCAGCTCACCCTCTCGCTGTTCCTCGCGGCAAGCGCGGTGGGCCAACTCATCGCCGGCCCCCTTTCCGACATTTATGGCCGCCGCCCAACGCTGATTGGCGGCCTCTCCCTCTTCCTGTTCGGAACCGGGATCGCCGTTCTCGCGCCCAATATCGAGTGGCTTCTGGTGGGCCGCACGCTCCAGGGGCTTGGCGCGTGTGTGGGCCTTGTGATCCCCCGCGCCATCGTGCGCGACATTCACGGCACCGCCCGCGCCGCCTCCATGATCGGCTATCTCACGATGGGGATGGCCGTTGCCCCGCTGGTCAGCCCCTTTATCGGCGGCGTCCTTTACGAGGTCGCCTCCTGGCGCGCCCTCTTTGTGGCGATGGGAACGCTCGGCGCCGTCGGCCTCACCTTGTGCATTGTGCGCCTTGGCGAGACGCACACGGTCGCCACCGGCCCCGGGGTCTTTGCCCGCTGGGGGCGGGAGATGGTGGTCCTGTCGCGCCTTCCCGCCTTCTGGTCCTACGCGCTGACGCTGGGCGCGCTCAACATTGCGTTCTTCAGCTTCCTCGCGGCCGGCACCTTTGTGGCGCAGGCCGTCTTCTCCCTCTCCGCCGCCAGCTTCGGCGCCTATTTCGCCTTCATCGTCACCGGCTACCTCATCGGCAACTTTGTCACCGGCCGCTACGGCGCCAAAATCGGCATTGTCCCGATGATCCGCCTTGGCAACACCATTGCCCTTTCCGGGATCCTGGCCGCATCCGCCCTTGCGCTTTGGGGCGCAACGCACCCCCTGTCGCTCTTCGTGCCGGTGATGGTGATGGGGGTCGGCAACGGCTTTGCGCTCCCCAATTGCGTGGCCGGCTGCGTCAGCGTGCGGCCCGACCTTGCCGGCACCGCCTCAGGCCTTGCCGGCGCGCTTCAGACCGGGTCGGGCGCCCTGTCGGCCGTTGCGGTGGGCGCCCTTGTCCAGGCCGACTGGCTCCCCGGCCTCTTCCCCATGCTCGTCCCCATGATCCTCGGTGCAAGCGCTGCCCTTTGCCTCGCCTTCACCCTCAAGCCCCCGCCCTAAACCTACTTAAGCCCACTCGATCACCGGGAAGGGCTTTGTCCCGCCCTTCGACAAGACGCCCATCACCCCGTGGGCAATCCCATCAAAGTTTGCCCCCAGCGCCCCCTCCACCGGCGCCCCCGCATCGGCCGCAACGCGCATGTCCATCGTGAGCGGCACCCGGCCCAGAAACGGCGCGCCCATGGACGCGGCCTCCGCCTCGCCCCCGCCTTCGCCAAAGATCGGCGTTGCCCCGCCGCAATGGGGGCAAATGAAGGTGGACATGTTCTCGATCACCCCAAGGCGCGGCACGTTGACGGCCTCAAACATTTGCACAGCCTTGCGCACATCAATCAGCGCCAGATCCTGCGGCGTCGTGACGATCACCGCACCATCGAGCGGCGTTTGCTGCGCCAGCGAAAGCGCAATGTCCCCCGTCCCCGGCGGCATATCGATGACGAGGCAGTCAAGTTCGCCCCATGCCGTGTCCCGCAAAAGCTGGTTGAGCGCGCCCGTCACCATCGGCCCGCGCCACACCACCGCCTTTTCCGGCGCCACCAAAAAGCCGATGGACATGGCGCGGACGCCAAACCGCACCACCGGCTGCAGCCCCGCGCCCTTTTCCGGCCGAAAGCCCTCTGTCCCGGTGATTTTGGGGACGGACGGGCCATAAATATCGGCGTCCAGCAGCCCCACCCGCCAGCCCGCCCGGCCAAGCGCCACCGCAAGGTTGAGCGAAACGCTGGACTTTCCAACGCCCCCCTTCCCCGCCGCCACCGCAATGATGCGCGCCACCCCCGGCACGGGCCCCGTGCGCGCCGTCTGCGGCTTTTTCGGCGCCGGGGCGGGGGCGGGCGCCGGGGGCGGCGGTGCAGGCCTTTCCGCGCCCGCAAGCCGGCGCGCGCGCGCCAAAAGGCTGCCCGATTTCACCGCCGGCGCCGTCTCATCGGCCACGAGCGCTGCCAAAACGTCGCGCGCCCCAAGCGCCTTCACCGCGGCCTCCGCGGCCTGGCGCACCGGCTCCATCGCCGCGTGGTCTTCCGGGCGCACGCGGATCGCAAAGCCGACGCGCTCGCCATCCACCAACAGGCGCATGATGCGGTTGCCGGCCGTCAGCGCCGCGCCGCCGGGCACCACCACATCACCCAGCGCTGCCCGCACACGGGCTTCATCGATCTGCGCCATCCGTTCCCCCAAGATTGACGGGCGCGCCCTTTGCCCACACTGTCGAACCCCGAACCACCCGGCCGGCCCGTGACAGAGCGCCTCACCTTCCTCAGCGCCGACACCCCTGACGCAGACGCTGCCACCCGCGCCCTCATCGCGCGCTACGGCAACGCGCCGCCCGGGGAGGCCGACATCGTCGTCGCCCTCGGCGGCGATGGGATGATGCTTGCAACGCTGCACCGCTTCATGTCCACCGGCACAAAGATCTTTGGCATGAACCGCGGCTCCGTGGGCTTCCTCATGAACGAGTTTGCCCTCGACGACCTGCCCGCCCGCCTCGCCCGCGCCGACACGCGCACCATCCGGCCCCTCGCCATGACCGCGCAAAACGCGGCCGGCGAGACCCACAAGGCGCTCGCCATCAACGAGGTCTCGCTTCTGCGCCAAACCCACCAGGCGGCCAAACTCTCCATCGCCATCGACGGTCGCCCGCGCCTTGCCGAGCTCATTTGTGACGGCGTTCTGGTGGCAACGCCCGCCGGCTCCACCGCCTACAACCTGTCGGCCCACGGCCCAATTTTGCCCATCAACGCCAAACTGTTGGCGCTCACCCCGATCTCGGCGTTTCGCCCCCGGCGCTGGCGCGGCGCGCTGCTCCCCAGCCACGTCACCGTCACCTTCGAGTGCCTAGAACCCGAAAAACGCCCCATCGCGGCCGCCGCCGACCACCAAGAGTTCCGCGCCGTCCACCGCGTTGACATTGCCCAAGACGCCACCGCACGCTGCCACATCATGTTCGACCCCGACCATTCGTGGGACGAGCGCATCTTGGCCGAGCAATTCACCTATTGAGCCATACTCGACGACTTCATTGGAGTTTCAAGATGCCAGCTTTTTTGAAGTGGGCGCTGCCCGCCATGCTTTTGGGGTTCCTC
>JBCCBM010000030.1:0-39280 GCA_039034015.1 Pseudomonadota bacterium
CAGCCATGACCGTGAACCAGACTTCAACTGATGCGGGAATCCCCTACCGATTCAAAACGAGCGCGAGCCGCTCTAGAGCGGTTTCGGGTCAGATGGGATCATCTGACCCGGGAGTAACCGCTCCGATTCAAAGTGGTAGAGCATCTTCTTTGGGTCTGAGAAGACCCAAGATGCTCTAGAAAATCCCGGGTCCTCTCAGACCCAGATAAGATTCTCCACCCAGTCAAGCTGCACGCCTGCGGCGAAAGCTGGATGGTGTTTCGCCCGTCCATGCCTTGAACGCGCGGCGGAAGGCGCGGTCGTCGGAGTATCCGAGAAACATTGCGACAGTGCTCAGCGAGATGGCTGGGTCATCCAAGTATTCAATCGCCTTGGCTTGGCGCACATCATCAATCATCGTCGACAGCGTCACGCCGTGGCGTGCGGCCAGGCGCTGGGCGGAGCGAACGCCCATGCCAAGTTTGGCGGCCACCGACGCGGCGCGGTAGTCGCCCAGTTGCGCGTTATCAACCACCACGCGACGCAGTTCCCGAAGACCCTCGGGAAACAGCGTATCGTCTTTGCTTTCCCGCAGCACACGGTAGTGGGTGCGGATATGTTCGAACATCTCAAAATGCGCCTGTGCAATGGGCGCCGTGAGGATGCTGCGATCCAAAAAAACTGTGTTCGCTGGCTGCCCGAACAGCACGGGCGCACGCAAATAACGCTCGTACACTTCCACCGGCCCGTCGGGCTGGTGCCGGAACGTGACCTTGCGCTGGAAGGACCGGCCGCCAAACAAAAAACCGAAGACGCGCAGCGAAAACATCGTCCCCACCTCGGCCAAACGACCGCCATCGACACTGTCGAGAGGGTGAGAGACAGATAGTGTCACAGCGTTGTTATCAACCTCGTCGCACAACGTCATGATCAACCGGTCTGACACGAGCGAGGAGTTCTCCACCAAAAAACTGAGGGCCTCCCAGGCGGTTGAGGCGAACTGAGCCCCCTCCACAACGCCGCCGACGAAGGACAGCGGCACGGACTGTGCCATCATCAAGGACAGCGCTTCGGTCGGCCGTGCCCGTGCAGCAATCGCTTTCCAAATCAACACGCTGGCTTCATCGGGCACGCGTTCATTCGTGGATGTCAGGGTCTGTCGGCCGAGGCCTGTGAGTGTCTCTAATTCGTCAAACGAGAAGCCGCGCGACAAGGCGAAAGCAACGGTCGACAGCAGCAAGTTCGGGACGGTGGTCGCCTGCAGTCGTGTGTCAGATTTGGTCCGGTCAAAGTCGCCCATCGTCCTACCGTCGCGTGATCACCTCTTCCAATAATCGTGCGCGGCAGCGCAATGGCCAGGGGGGCCGCGCCGCACCACAGCCGTGTTGGGAACATCATGCAACGTCTTCGCTCTGATTGGCATCATCGCCTGAGCCGAATGGTTTGGGTCACAACCAACGCGGCACGCCCGGCCATCCGTGCGGTGCATCCACCCTGGCCCGCTGCGGTGGTGATGGTGACTGCGGCGGTGGTGGCGGGCTGCACGCCTGAGGCGACGGAGGAGACAGGACCGCCGGCGGTGCGCGGGCTGATTACCACCACTGTGGGCGCCATCGCCGAAACACAGGTCCGCCGCTATCCGGGCGTGTTGGAGCCCTCCTCCATCAGCGCGCTTTCGTTTGAAGTCGCCGGCAGGCTTGGCACCGTGGACCTGAGGGTCGGCCAAACGGTGAAGGCTGGAGAGCTCCTCGCCGAACTCGATGATGACGTGTACCGCAACACTTTGCGTGACCGACGGGCCGCCGTCGATGAGGCCCAGGCGCTGCTTGCCCAAGTGGAAGACACCCTGCAGCGCCAACAAACCTTGTTTGCGCGCAATGTTGTCTCGCGCGTTGCCGTCACCGACGCCGAAACCGATGTGCGTTCGCGCCAATCACAGCTCACACAAGCCGAGCAGGCCTTGGCGACGGCCGAAGAAGACCTTGCCGATACCAAACTCTTTGCGCCGTTTGATGGTCTCATCAACGCCATCGATGTGGAAGACTTCCAGACCGTGGGCGTCGGCACCACAGTCCTTTCGCTTTACGAAACTGGCGCATTCGAAGTCTCGCTCTCCGTCAGCTTCGATGTTGCGTCCCGCCTTGTGGTCAGCACCCCGGCAACGGTGCGCCTGGCCGACGACCCCAGCACCATTTTGGCTGCACGGGTGAGCGAGCTTGGCGAGCGCGCGGACACCGTTTCATCGTTCCCGGTTGTGGTGCAACTCACTGAGACGACACCGTTTTTGAAGGCTGGCATGGCCGTCGAAACCACCTTCGAATTCGCGCTTCCGGCCGCAGAAGGCCACCTCATCCCCATCTCCGCCGCCATCCCCGATGTGGAAATTCCAGAGGACGCGAGCCCGGGCGTCGAGGTGCCCCTCGAAGTCTTCGTCTACGATGAGACCACCGGCACCGTGCAGCGCCGCGCGGTCATCATGGCCGGCATCCGTGAAAACCAGTTCCTGGTCATCAGCGGGCTGGAACCGGGTGAACACGTGGCAACAAAGGGCGTCTCGTTCCTGCGCCAAGGCATGCCCGTTCGGCTTTTGGCCGACACGGCGGGTGAGTGACGATGGATGTTTTCACCCGCTTTGGGCTCGACCGCAGCCGTTTCACCGTCCTGACGATGCTCCTCATCCTGGTGATGGGCGTCACGTCCTATTTCGGGCTCCCCAAACGGGAAAACCCCGAACTTACAATCCGCACAGCCGTGGTGGTGATCAATTTTGCCGGTATGGCCCCCACCCGCGTGGAAGACCTCATCGCGGTGCCGGTGGAGCGCAAAATCCGCGAGATCTCCGAAGTGGAGGACATGGAGACCATCATCACCACAGGCCAAGCCCTGGTGAAGGTGCACCTTTACGACAACGTCTACGGCGCAGACATTGAGAGTGCGTGGGAAGACCTGCGCAACAAGATGTCGGCCGTGCAAAGCGAACTTCCTGACGGAACGGGCGTGCCGCTGGTCAACAGCGACTATGGCGATGTTTCCATCGCCACCGTTGCCATCACGGGCGATGGCTTTTCGCTGGCAGAACTCGATGACGTTGCCGAAGACCTGCGCACCGCTCTCTTCCGGGTGCCTGGCATCACCAAGGTCTCGCTCTACGGCGTGCAGGACGAGCGGATCTGGCTAGAGGTGGACGTGCGCCGCCTCGCCGCCGTGGGCGTCCAACTGCAGCAGCTGCTCGACGACCTGCGTGCCCAAAACGTGATCCTTCCAGCCGGCGACATCGACGCCGACGGCACCAAAATTGTGCTGGAAGCCAACGGCGACCTGGAGAGCGTGGCCGACATCGGCGCCGTCCTCACCAAGGTCGACGGCCTTGGCGGCTACATCCGCCTGTCCGACCTCATCACCGTGCGCCGCGGCTACGAGGATCCGAAAAACGCGCCGGTATTTTTCAACGGCGTCCCCGCCATCATCACCGCCATCGAAATGTCGCCCGACAGCGACATCCAAGACCTTGGGCAACGCCTGGACACCGCGCTTACCGCGTTCGAAAACAACCAACCCATCGGCATCCAACTGTCGGTTTCCACCTTCCAGGAAACCGTTGTCACCCAATCAGTCAACAACGCGCTGGAAAATGTTGGCCAAACCTTTGGTATCGTCTTTCTGGTGATGCTCATCTTCCTGGGTTTCCGGGCCGCACTGGTGATTGCGTGCATTGTCCCTTTCACCATCTGCTTTGCGCTCGCCAGCATGGGCTTTGTGGGCGTCGACATCGAGCAGGTGTCCATCGCCGCCGTCATCATCTCGCTCGGCCTGTTGGTGGATAACGGTCTTGTGGTGGTGGAGGACATCAACAACCGGATCGACGCTGGAATGGCGCCCGAAGAGGCGGCCCGCTCCGCCGGCTCCCAATTCGTGCTCCCCCTCGCGGTGGCGTCCATCACCACCATCTCAGCGTTCACCCCTATGCTGTTGCTGGAGGGCGTTGAAGGCGAGTTCGCGTTCTCCCTCGGTGCCGTTGTCTCCTCCATGCTGCTGGGGTCTTGGATCACGGCACTCTACATTTTGCCATTTCTGTGTACGAAGCTTCCCAAGCCCAGCACAAAGGCGAGGCGCGAAGCGCTGGCAATCCGCCTCTACGGCGGTGCCCTGCGTCGTCTCCTCCCCCTCGGCATCCCGCTCATCATTGTGGCGTTCGCGGCCGTCGGCTTCAGCGCGACACAGCTTGGCAAACTCAAGGCGGAAATGTTTCCGTTCAGCGAACGCGCTGACTTTCTCATTTACATGGACATGCCCAACGCGTCCTCGCTGTCGCAGACCGAGAGCGTCGCGCTGCGGGTCCAAGCCTGGCTGGCAGACCCCGCGCAAAACCCCAACGTTATCAACTCCACCGCGTACATTGGCGACGGTGGCCCGCGCTTTAACCTTGGCCTCAACCCCGCCGACCCCGATGTCGCCAGCGCCTTCCTCCACGTCAACGTCACCAGCCTTGAGGCGGCCAAAGAGATGGCCGCCCGCTCCCGCCGCGTGCTTTTGGAACAATTTCCCGAAGCCCGTTTCCGCGTCACCCGCCTGCCCCAGGGCGGCTCGGAATCGGGCGTTGTGGATGTGCAGATTTCTGGTCCCGATGCCGACACGCTGATGGCCGCTGCGCTCAGGGTGGAGGACGCGTTCGCCGAACTCCCCGGCATTGTGAAGAATAAAAGCGACTGGGGCGAAAAGATCGTCAAGATTGTCGTCGACATTGCCCAGGACCGCGCCCGCGAATTCGGCATCACGTCGCAAGACATCTCCGACGTCATGGAGGCTTATTTCTCGGGCACACAATACTCCACGTTCCGAGAGGGTGACGCGCAGATCCCCATTATCATGCGCGCCACGCTGCAAGGGCGCGACAGCATCGAGGATCTTGCCAACCTCACCATCGCCACCGGCGGGCAGCTGATCTCGGTCGATCAGGTGGCCGACTTCAAACCCACCCGCGAGTTCTCTGAAATCCGGCGGGAAAACCAGGTCCGCCGGATCGTCATCTCTGGTAAAAGCACCACGCTGAGCGCTGCGGAAACCTTGGCACGCCTTCAGCCGACGCTCGATGCCCTCCCGCTCAGCAGCGCCTACAGCATCGTGATCGGGGGAGAGCTGGAGGACAGCACATCGATACAGTCTCAGCTCGGTGGCAACCTTCCCATCGCCTTCGGCATCATGATTGCGGCGCTGGTCTTCCAGTTCAACTCCATGCGGCGATCGGTGCTCACCATCCTCACCATCCCGCTCATCATGATTGGCGCGCCCTTCGGTATGCTCCTCATGAACCAGCCCATGTCGTTTTTCGCCATGCTGGGGCTGATGTCGCTGATGGGCATTATCATCAACAACGCCATCGTACTCATCAACCAGATTGACCTTGAGCGCGAGACGATGGACATCAAAGACGCCATTGTGACAGCGGCGAAGGCCCGCGCCACACCGGTGATGCTCACCTCGCTCACCACAATCTTTGGCCTCTTGCCGATGGCCCTCACCGGTGGTGATTTGTTTGAGCCCATGGCCACAATGATGATCGGCGGCCTGTTGGTTGCCTCACCGCTCACGCTGTTCGTGGTGCCCCCGCTCTACTACACGCTCATGAAGCCCCGCAGCCGCGCGACGGCAGCGTCGACGCCGGCATAAGCGGCTGTGGTGGCGTTTGACCTGAGACCCAACTTTCCCCCAGTTTTTCGCAGACTCCGTCGGTGATTTTGTCGCCCACGCGGCCCCTGGAATTGTTCCTATGCAGTCACTGTCTCAACGATGAGATTGCGAAGCCAACGAAACATGGGAGATCGGTCCACGCCACGGCCCCAGATGAGCCGTGCCTGCACGCTTGGTGCTGGGAAAGGCAAGCTGAACCGAGCAGCCGGTAAGTCTCGATCAGCAATCAGCGCGAGTCTACGCGGCACCACCGCTATGTAGTCTGTGGTTGAAACCAGAGGCGGAACTGATGCCAAGTTTGAAACGGTTACAACCAAATCTAACGAAATCTGCTTTTCCATCAAAAAACTGTCGATAGCTTCAGAACCGCCAAAACTATGAGACATTGCGATATGTTTTGCTGAAAAAAAATCGCTGAGTGTTACACCGCCTTCTAATATAGGATGGTCGCGTCGCGCGATACCGTCAAATGGCTCTTCAAATAAATCTATATAGTGAAATCTTTTAGGGATGTTCATTGGTGCTGCTATTGCAAGATCCGCTGAACCAGTGTCGAGTTCCCGCTCGAATTCCTCACGAATCAAAGGGCGCGTTTTGAGTTTTAATCCAGGTGCTTGCTTGGCTAGCGCTTGAATGATCCACGGTAAAATCGTAAATTCTATAAAGTCGTTTGTCAGTAGCACTATCGTGCCTGTAGCAAGTTCTGGTTCAAACGGCTTGCCCACATTGAACGCTGCTTCTGCTGCAAGAATTGCAGCCTTAACGTGTACGGCCGCCTCGCTCGCCACCGGCGTAGGGACCATGCCGTTCGGAGTGCGAACAAATAGCTCGTCATCGAAGAAACTACGTAGTCTTGTGAGCGCGTTGCTTACCGATGATTGCGCAAGGCCAACACGTTCGCCAGCTCCTGTTACGCTGCGCTCAACCAAAAGGGCATCGAAAATTATCAATAAATTCAGATCGATACCGCGAACATTCTTCATATGAATGAAGATAATTTTCAAAATCCATTTGGTCAATGGGCAAACGGCCGCGAAACTTAGGCCAGGCTTTGCTCTCGGCAAGGAGGCTCGTGTGACCGTCGCTCGTTTATTCTTCTCAAAACCTGCAAGAACCTTCAGCACCGTATCAAGCGTCGCATTCGCAGCGACCTTCATTTGTCTTGGCGGTGTCGCGGTGGCGGAGAACATCCGTGTTCCCGCAAACTATGAGCCATACCCACTTGCACAGATCACCGACGATGTTCGGTACCTGGAAGCAACCCAACCGAAAGGCACTGTCAATCGCCACGGCGAGGTTGAGTATCTCGGTCTCAATGTCTTTGGGCTTCATTGGTATGTCGAGGCAAACGATGCGGTCTGGCACTTTGTGACCGCCGGCGACCCTGACGATGAAGTCATCCTGTTTGTTCATGGGCACCCGGACACTTGGTGGTCTTGGCATACTGTTATGGCGCGTCTAGCGGACGACTTCTATGTCGTTGCAGTCGACACGCTTGGTTATGGACAGTCTGACAAGAGCTTGGATTTGGACCTCACCTACGGTGGAGTCGCCACAGGAGTTGCAAAGCTCATGACCGCGATCGGGGTCGAAGAGTTCAACCTCGTCGGTCATGATCGCGGGTCGGTCATCGGCGACCACATGGTCGCACAAGATGACGTGAACCCACGCATCCTTGCATACCTGCGAATGCAGCAATCGGCAGACCAACCGCACGGCTTTCCCAGGCCCAATCATGAAGCCATGAAGGACGTCAGTTTCCATACATCCCCGACCTTCATGCGTGATCTATTCGAAAGTGACTATTTCTCGGTCGAGATGAGTGAAGATCATCTTGCACGGGCGGCTTGGGAGTACGGGTTTGAAGGCACGGCGGAAGCGGCAGCAATGCGCTATTCGGATGCCAGCTTTGACAAAGAGTTGGAATTCCGGTTGGCAGAGGTTTTTCCACGCATGACGATGCCAGTGGTCTTCATGCAGGGTGCCGATGATCCAGGGCAGCGCCCAGAGGAATACTGGCGCACAGCAGAGATGGTGCCGAATGGTAAGGTTCTGATCGTGGACACCAACCACTTCATTCAGGCCGAGAACCCAGCAGTTGTCGCGGAGGCTGCGCGCGACCTGTTCGAATAACACCTCACACAACGCAACGTCTACCAAAGCTGACCTGATCGACCTTCGTCGAGTGCAGATCGCACCAGTGTGCGCACTGAGGCCTGAGTGAGAACTCCATGAAACAAATACTTCTTCGGACACTTACGATATCTGTTTTGGCCGCCGCTGTCTTTTCCACCAGCGTTGCCGCCCAAGAGCGAGATCCCTTTGCGCCGCCGACGCGCTCGCAGGAACAGGGCTTCATCTACCGAAACGCAATACCGCAAGGGTTTGAAACGCACATAATAGTCAACAACGATGCTGATCGCGCGCGGGCTGAGCGGATTATCGAGTTCTATGAGGTTCTTTCGACGCGTCCGACGATTGAATCCGTCGCAGAGTACGTCTCAGACCGGTACATTCAACACAGCACGCAGCTGCCAAATGGGCGGCAACCTCTGGCCATGTTGTTCAAGGGTTCGGTCGATCAATACCCAGTCGCGATCGATCTTCATAAGGTGATCGTTGTCGGCGACTCGGCGATGGCCCATGTGAACTTCCGGAACCTGGACAATGACGACCCCAATGACATGGGGGTAGCGGCTGTCGACATGTATCTTTTCGACGCAGAGGGGAAGATCACAGAACACTGGGACGTTCTGCAAGCCGTTCCCAGCCATGCACCCAATCCGAACGGAATGTTCGTCACTTTGTTTGAGGGGGAGTGAACCAGTGACACTGAAGTCTTTGCTCGCAAGCACGGCACTCATTACGACCTGCCTGTTGCAATCACCAGCTCTCTCTGAAGCACCCGCCGCCCCAGCCGTTGATACCAGTATCCCGTTTTACGACCGACACAAGATCGACATCAGTAACCTTCGTGATTTTTACAATGGCCTACTGATGTCCGACGTGATGATCCACGCGGGCGCGATGTTCGATGCGGAAACGAAATGGCGCCTCACATTACGCCAAATGATTGGTGCTGGCAGTGGCCATCACACTGCCCGGAGTGCATACCAACTCTCGCGCATGGGCGTGTCTTTGGAAGACATAAGAGCCATTTTTGCACCTGGCTACGTGGAAAGCTTGCGTGACCCGCGATTGAAGGCCGCGTTTACATTCGTTGATGAAGTGAGCGTCTATCCGAGTACGGCTTCGGCGGACCTTCATGCGCTCTTGCGCTCGCACTACACAGACCGGCAAATCTCGGAGCTTATGCAGCTTGTTGCGATCAACAACGCATCCGCAACGCATGACGCAATTCTGCCGATTGCCACAGATCAGGAAACAGTAGACTGGGCGACGGCCAATCTGTCCGACGTTGGCTGGACGCTGGGAGCCAATACAGCCAGTTCGCCAGAAGAACAACGTGCTAATCCGTTTGTCGGGGACGTCCTGCCTCAGGCTGTTGCGGAAATTGATGCGACTTGGCAACGCGAAGATCTCGGCGCGGTAGATCCTGTCTTCGACACAGACTGGGTCAACTACATCACAGGTTACAACGTCCCAGTTGTGACGTTCGACGGTGACCGTGATGGCATTGAAGAACCGTACGATGCGGCACCGACCGCAGTGTTGGCGTGGGAAGCTGAAGGCCTACGGTCCGCAAACGTACCGGGTGCGGACAGCAAGCCATTCAATATTGCCGCCTATGACTATGCTTACTTCCAACCTACTCCCGCGCCGGAGAGCAGTGTTCCTTACAGCGACCGCAATCGCTTTGACACTTATTGGCCTAGGCAAGCCGCCTTTGGCACGCTGGCGATGGACGCCTACATTCTGCAAACCGAACGGACTTTCGATCACGACGACATCTGGTCGATCTTCTTCGTGTACCAGTTGGCCAGCGGTTGCGTGCACTGCCAGGCACATGGTGCGTTTGGAATTTTCGACTATACCGAGGACGAATACTTTCAGGATGAGATCCCGCCAGAGGTTCTGTCGGCTCTGATCGAGTACATCCAGTCTTTGCTGGATTTTGAGCGATCAGAAGACGTCTCACCCGCTATGAAAGCGGCGATGCGACTGGCACGTGATGCGGCCCGCCTCCCGTCACGCGTGACATCTGCGCATATTGAGGAGTTGCGTCGGCATTACACAGATCGTGAGATCCAAGAGATCATGGCGATCGTCGTGGTCAACGCATGGCTGTCGAGCAGCATGCAATCGATGGCAACGGTGACAGATCAGCTCAGCATGTCATGGGCCATACGGAACTTGGGACCGAAGGGCTGGAAACCCGGTGTTCATATCGGGTTGCCCAGCGAGCAACGCCCATATCACATGAGTCAGTTTTTCGACGAACTCTTTGCCGACATGAACACGGGCAAAGTGCCCGATGCGGCATCAGCTTGGACGGGTTTAACCATTCCGTTGGCGGTCGACCAAGACGGTGACGGTGTCGAGGACGCGTTTGATGGCTTTCCTGGCGATCCAAACCGGTGGGCTGACACCGATTTGGATGGCATCGAAGATAGCATCGATGGCGACATCGACGGTGACGGCTTGGACAATGCCCGTGAACTCGCAATAGGGACGTATCCCTACAAATCCGACTCCGATGGCGACGGGGTCGACGACAAGCTCGAGTTCGAAGCTGGAACTGCTCCGGTGGATCCGAGCGATTTTTGACGACGTGGCTCCGGGACAGCAATGCCCCACAGCTGCTGCCGACGATCACTTTGGATGCATTTAGCGAATACACGCCTCACCAGGGCGAATGGCCTTGGCGCAGATCAGGAACATGATGAACATGCCACCGTCAAACCGCCTTTTAGTTCCGCTTTGTGCTGCCCTCGCATGCTTGCCGGCATGGGTCTTCGCACAAGATGTCGAGGCAAACAATTTCCCGAATGTCACAGGCAACCTGATCACACGCCTTGGATACAATGGCGATTATGATCCCGAAGGCTCGCTCGAAGCAACCAATGATGTGTTTCTGCAAGTCATAGCGAGCCCGGTCTTTCATTTCTCCGATCGATTTCGGGTTAGAAATGAGACAAGAATTGAGACGGTTGCACCCCCGACGGCCAACCGCGCCTTCGAAGACGAAGGATTGTTTGTGCGTATTCTTCGAGCCGAATACTCGGTTACAGACAGGCTATCGTTCCACGCAGGCAAGATGACACCTTCCTTCGCTTTGGCGTCTTTTGCGACGCCGGGCATGTTCGGAAATAGCTACAACAAAGAAATCGAACTGATTGACCGCGTTGGGCTTGGAGGCGCGTACCTGTTCGGAGGTGGCGTGAATGGAGAACACACGCTCACATTTAATTCCTTCTACAAAGACACCAGTTTTCTTTCGGATTCTTTTGGAACGAGCAGAGGGCGCACGCGCCTAGAGGATGGTGGTGCGAGCAACACTGAGGGTTTGGATTCCTTCACGTTGTCATTGCAAGGCAGCGGCATGGAACGCTTCCCAGGTCTCACATACAAACTTGGGCTGATACATCAGAGCCGCGGTGTCGATGGCGTCGCCGATGAGAATGGCGTGTCATTTTCAGTGGTACAGACACACGATACGGCGCGAGGTGATCAGTGGACATTCATCGGTGAATTGGCCGCCTTTGATAACTTTGAAGGAACCGCCGATAAAATCGTTTATGCGAGCGCGGGGGGTGTGTATCGGACAGGTCCGTGGACGGCGGTTCTGTCAGGAACTTACAGACCCCGCGACTTAGCATCGGCTGGCAGTTTCCACGACTACAGCCTCCAGTCGTCCATCGAATACAGCTTTGACAGCGGCATTTCCCTGGCCGTTGCCCATGAGTTCCGCCGTGATGAGAATTTGAATAACAATCGAGTCGGCATTCGGCTGATCAAAACAATCGATTTTGGTGGATGATGCCCTTTTTTGAGCAACTCAACGTCATGCGTGATGCAGTTGGAAGCGGCAGGTCAATTTGCTGTTTGAGCCGCCTCTGTGACGTCACAGCCGCACTGTGCGTTTGCGCCGGCTGCCTGGCCTAAGCGCGGCGTCTGTCGTCACTGCGTTGCACACCGCAGACCACCGATACCACCTTAACCCACGAGGAGCCCCTGATGTCCGCACGTAAGACGTTTTTAGTGGCCGCTGCCATGACGTTAACCGCCAGTACGGCCATGGCTGACATGCCACAATCCTTCGGAATTCTTGAATTCGGCCCAGACAATACCCTGTTTGTTGCCGATTCTGCCGGTGGCGCGATCCATGCCTATGCACTGCCATCGGCCGGTGAGGCACCCGAACAAGATGCCGCCTTCAATCTTCTGGACGTCGATCAGCTTGTCACGGATGCATTGAGTGCCAGCGGTCGCGTTATCTACAGTGATCTGGTGGTTCACCCCGTCACACGCGAGGCTTTCGTTTCCGCCACCACGACAGTTGAAGGCGTCGAAACCGGCGCAATACTTGCCGTCTCCCGCGATGGCAGCGTGCGAACTCTGGACCTGGGTGCCTACCCGTCGTCTAAATTCATGCTTGAGGACACCGCTGATGCGGACGTCACCTTCTGGCGCAATATTCCCGCGCCGTCGTTGACGATCACCGACCTCGATTATGCCAACGGTGAACTGTTCGTTTCGGGTGTTTCGACGGGAGAGTTTGCCTCCACGCTGCGCCGCGTTCCGTTCCCCTTCGAGGGCGATGCCACGTCCACAAGCATCGAAATCTATCACGCTGCACACAATCAAAACGAAACGCGCGCGCCCATTCGCGCCATGGCCGTTGTGGATATTGACGGAACGTCGACGGTCGTTGCGGCCTATACCTGCACGCCGTTGGTCACGATTCCGGTCGCTAATTTGGCCGATGGGGCCCATGTGGCAGGAAAGACGATTGCCGAACTTGGGTACGGCAACACACCCCTCGATGTCATTTCCTTCTCAGCGGCTAATTTTCAAGGCGAGATTTCAAACTACGTTCTGGTGGTGAACCGGGAAATGGATGCGGACCTTATCACTCTGGAAAACTTGACGGTTGCCAGCGCGGGCCCGGGTATAACAGAGCCGGTTCCCTATCTTGGCGCGACGTCAGGTGTGCAAACCGTGCCCCTGCCGCTTTCAGGTGTCGTGCACATGGCGGACCAAGATGGGCAATTCTTGCTCGCGCTGCGCCGTGATCTGGACACAGGCGCCATGGAGCTTGTGTCCTTCCGCAAGGGATCGTTCTTCCGTCTGAGTGACTTCATCAGCGAGTATAACTTCCCCGATTATGCCTATGCTGAAAACGAGATGTCGAACGGCATCCGGATGTTTCAGAACATGTTGAAAGCTGACGAAGGCTTTCCTGGCCAAATTCGCCAATGATGTTCCGCGTTGGTCTCATCGTCGCGATGCTACTCAGCGGGGCGACGACCGCTCTTGCAGCCTGTCCCGCGCCGGAGGTCGGTCGCGTTGAAATATATCCGACCGCAAAAGTTTTACCGGCGAACTTGCTGCGCATTTACATCTATTACCCACGCGCAATGGCATCCTCAGCCGGGTTGTCAGATGTCCGTTTGCTTGACGCCGATGGCAGCCCGATGGCCGGGGTATTTCTTCCGACCCGAGAGGACCTTTGGTCCCCGGATCGCCGACGTTTGACCGTGTTGATGGACCCAGGCCGTGTAAAAACTGGATTGGATGCGAGCGAGGCGTTGGGGCGCGCTCTTCGAACCGGGCAATCCTACACGCTTGAGGTTTCAGGTGCATCTTTGGACGCCGCAGGCTGTGTGTTGGGCCAGAACACAAGGCTTGAATTCCAAGTGGGGCCTCCAGACCTCGACCCACCTGATCCCAGCGAGTGGGCTCTAACCATCCCAACTGCCATGTCCCGCGACCTGTTGACGATCAACCTTGGCAGCCCCCACGACCATGTGTCCCTCGCATTTCGATTGCGGGTTTTTGATGCGGAAGGCTCGATTGTCCCGGGTCAGATCAGTTTGACCCCGGGTGAAGATGGTTGGCACTTCACGCCGCGCGCACCGTGGAGGGCCCAAACGTACAGTTTGGCAATCGAAGACAGCTTGGAGGATCTGGCTGGTAATCGACCTGGTGCCCTTTTCGATCGGCCAACGCGCCAGGCTCTAGAGCCTTGGTTGGACAGCCTGACGTTCCGGCCGAGGACCTAAGGCTGGGACTCATAACCAGTAGCTGACGGTTGCGGCGAGGCATACGGCAGCGAGAAAGTTGTTTGCGAGGCGATCGTAACGGGTTGCAATGCGGCGGAAATCCTTAAGGCGGCCGAACATTCGTTCGATGGCGTTATGGTCGCGATACAAAAACGGCGAGAAACATTTCTTCCAGCGGCGGTTCACCTTCGGCGGGATGTTTGGCATCACGCCCCGAGCCTCCACGGTGCGGCGAACCTTGTTGGTATCGTTACCCTTGTCGCCGTGCAGGAGCCGGCAGGCTGGCAGTCTTTTCAGAAGCACTTCGGCTGCGGTGCAATCGTTGACTTGCCCGCCGGTCAGAAGGAAGGCGACAGGGCGACATCGCTCGTCGGTCAGGGCATGGATTTTAGTGGTCCGGCCGTCTCGGGAGCGTCCGATTGCTTGGGTGCGCTCCCCCCTTTGGCGCCGGATGCATAGCGGTGCGCTTCGACCGCCGAGGAATCGATCAGCACCGCCGCCGGCGGTCCACCCGCCGCGGCGAGCGCGTGGAAGCCCTCGACGAGGCGCTGGCACGCTTCGACCCGCCGTCGATCATGAATAGCGATCAAGGAAGCCAGTTCACGTCCTGGGCTTGGACGAACCGTCTCCAACGGGCTGGGGTGAAAATCTCGATGGACGGAAAAGGACGCGTCCTCGACAACATCTTCGTTGAACGCCTATGGCAATCGCTGAAGTACGAGTGCGTCTATCTCCACGCGTGGTCCGGTGGTCGCGAGGCCCGCGCCGGCATCGGGAGGTGGAGCACGTTCTACAACCAGCGGCGTCCGCATGCCGCCCTGCGCGGACGGACACCGCACGCTGCGTTCCATGCAACCATCAACCCAGAGCAACCCCACCAGCAGATCCCGACAGTCGCTTAACACGGTGCGCGAACCGTCCAACCGATGGGGAGCACCTCACCCAAACCAAAGCGAACCGGCAGGCCCAGCGCGTCGGTCACGGCATGGAGTTTTGTGCCGAAACCCCCGGGTGAGCGGCCCAGAGCCTGGGCATGGCACCCCCCTTTTTCCGCCGAGCTCCGGCGGCTTGAGCATGGGCCCGGATAATGGTCGCATCCACGGCGATCCACTCAAGGTCGGGCTCCTCCACCACAGCATGAAACAACCGATCAATGTGGCCCTGACGCAGCCATCGATAATAGCGCGTCTTCACCGTGTGAAGGTTGCCATACCGCTCCGGCAGATCCCGCCAACGACCGCCAGAGCGGGCCATCCAAAGCAGCGCGTTCAGGAACTGGCGCCCATCCGAGCGCGGGCCGCGCTTGCCTTTGCGGCCGCCCGGCACAAACTCGCGAAGCCGCTCCCACTGGCTGTCCGTCAGGTCCTGATCCCGCATCAACGCCTCCCTACCAAGGCGTCAACAGTGCACGGCAATCTGTTAATTGGACGCTACAGCCCCTAGCCGTTCCCTTGTGCCCAGATTGTTGCCCGGATCTGGGGAACAGGCGCGCGTTGCGCTTGTGTCTTATGTGTATCGAGTTGTTTCTATTAAAGAATTTTGGTCGGAGCAGCAGGATTCGAACCTACGACCCCTTGACCCCCAGTCAAGTGCGCTACCAGGCTGCGCTATGCTCCGCCAAGACGGGAGGTAGCGCCTTTAACGGCGCCGTGCAAGCTTAGGCAGGGCGCTGCATCCATTTGATGAGCCAGCCCACCGGGACAATCCAGAGGAAGCCGAAAAAGACATAGAATGCCAGCTGCGCGAGCCCCCCCGCTTCGGGCAACAGGCGCACCGCAAGCGTCATCACAAGCAGGCAATAGACGGTCAAAAACACCGCCATCACGATGGTGCCGATCAGCTTTTTCAGGCGCACATTCATCACAACGTCCCCGCTCACCCTCACCACGGCCGACATAGCGCACCGGCCGGCCCTGTCCGCCGCGACCTTGCAGCGCGTGCGCCCCCGCGCTCTTTGCCGTACACCGCATACCATGGAAAACACAGCTGTCGTTTGGTGGTTGCGCACTGTGGCGCTCTTCGTGGTGGCGACCCTTGTGGTGGGGGGCGCAACGCGGCTCACCGATTCTGGCCTCTCCATCACCGAGTGGGAGCCCATCATCGGCATCCTGCCCCCCCTCTCGGCGGCGGAGTGGGAGGCGGCCCTCGAACTCTACCGCCAAATTCCAGAGTACCAGTTGATCAATCGCGGCATGGCGATGGCCGATTTCCAGGTGATTTACCTCTGGGAGTGGGGCCACCGGTTGATCGCGCGCACCATTGGCCTGGTGTTCGTGGTGCCGTTCGTGTGGTTCTGGGTGCGCGGGCAGCTTCCGGGCTGGTTTAAACCGTGGGGGGTGTTGCTCCTGGCGCTCGGCGGACTGCAAGGCTTTGTGGGCTGGTGGATGGTGACGTCTGGCCTCACGGAGCGGGTGGATGTCAGCCAATATCGCCTCGCGCTGCACTTGACGCTCGCCTGCGTGATCCTGGCGCTCACGGTGTGGCTGTCGGAGCGGGTGGCCGGGCGCGCGGCCATTGTCCCCGCGCCGTCTGCTGTGGCTTGGGGGGCGCGCGCGTTCCCCTTTGCGGTGCTTGCGCAAATTTTCCTCGGCGCCATCGTGGCGGGCATCGACGCGGGGCTTGCCGCCAACACTTGGCCGCTGATGGCGGGCGCGATTGTGCCCGACGGGCTCTTCACGATGACGCCCGCTTGGATCAACGCGTTTGAAAACCCGCTCACCGTGCAATTCAACCACCGCATGGTGGGTTACGCGGTGGTGGCGTTTGGGCTGATCCACGCGGCGATGGCGTGGCGCGCGGGGGTCGGCCGCGTGGGCGCGGCGCTCATTGCGGCGGTTCTGGGCCTGCAGATCCTGTCCGGCATTGGCGTTGTGGTGTGGGAGGTGCCGCTGGTGCTGGCGGGGCTCCACCAGGTGACGGCGGCGATCCTCCTGTGGGTCGCGGTAACGCATGCGACGCGCCTTGCCCCGGTGAGGCGCGCGGCGCCGTTGGCCGCGCGCGCCTCACCGGCCGAGTAAATGGCGCTTACGCGGCGAGCGCCTGCTCAAGGTCGGCGATGATGTCGGCCGGATCCTCAATCCCCACCGAAAGGCGCACAACGTCGGGCCCTGCGCCGGCCGCCACCTTCGCATCGTCCGAAAGCTGGCGGTGGGTCGTGGAGGCGGGGTGGATCACCAGCGAGCGCGTGTCGCCAATGTTGGCCAGGTGCGAGAAGAGTTTCAGGTTCGACACGAGAGAAACACCCGCATCATACCCGCCCGCAAGGCCAAAGGTGAACACGGCGCCCGCCCCGTTCGGGCAGTACTTTTTGGCAAGGTTGTGGTACCGATCACCGGTGAGACCGGGGTAGCTCACCCACGACACCTTGTCGTGCCCCTCCAGATACTTTGCGACCGCGAGCGCGTTTTCGCAGTGGCGTTGCATGCGCAGCGACAGCGTCTCAATGCCGGTCAGCACCAGGAACGCGTTCATGGGCGAGAGGGCGGGCCCCAGATCGCGCAGGCCCAAAACGCGACAGGCGATGGCGAAGGCAAAGTTGCCAAACGTTTCGGCCAGCACCATGCCCTGGTACTCGGGCCGCGGCTCTGAGAGCATTGGATAGCGCGCGTCGCCGGCAA
This sequence comes from Pseudomonadota bacterium, assembly GCA_039034015.1. GTDB lineage: Bacteria > Pseudomonadota > Alphaproteobacteria > Rhizobiales > Amorphaceae > Acuticoccus. The sequence goes on from JBCCBM010000030.1 coordinate 17,471, forward strand.
AGTTGAACGAGCCGCCGTCCACAATCACCCCGGCGATGGAGTTGCCGTGCCCGCCCAAAAACTTTGTGGCCGAGTGGAGCACAATGTCGGCCCCATGCTCAAACGGGCGCACGAGGTACGGCGTTGCCATGGTGCTGTCGACGATGAGCGGCACGTTGGCGTCCTTCGCCACCTTTGAGATCGCCTCAAGATCGGTGATCACACCGCCGGGGTTGGCAATGCTTTCACAAAAGATCGCCTTGGTTTTGGGCGTCACGGCCGCTGCAAACGAGGACGGATCGTCGCAATCGGCCCAAACAACGTTCCACCCAAAGCTTTTAAATGAGTGGGTGAACTGGTTGATCGACCCGCCATAGAGCTTGTTGGAGGCGATGAACTCGTCCCCCGGCTGCATCAGTGCGTGGAGCGTCAAGAGTTGCGCCGCGTGGCCCGACGCCACCGCCAACGCCGCCGTCCCACCTTCCAGCGCGGCGACCCGCTCTTCCAGCACCGCGGTCGTCGGGTTGGTGATGCGCGTATAAATGTTGCCGAACGCCTGGAGGCCGAAGAGGGAGGCGGCGTGGTCCACATCGTCAAACACGAATGAGGTTGACTGGTAGATGGGTGTGGCGCGCGCCCCTGTGGTGGGGTCAGGCTGCGCGCCGGCGTGGATGGCACGGGTGTTGAAGCCGGGCGTGTCGGTCATGGCGTCCTCCGGTGACGATTTTGGCGATGCTTTACCGTGCGCCGGCGCGCTTGAACATCGCCGATCGGGCCGCAGTCAGGTGGATGGGCCCTTGCCGGGCGTCTTTTGCGGGGTGACGCGCGCAGATTTGATCGCCCGTGTGGCGGCCTGCATGGCGCGTTTGGCCTCCATTTTCCGCGCGAGCGGGCGTGTGCGCTTCAGCATCGTCGCCATGCCGCGGCCCGCGCGGGTTTCCACAAACGCAACGCCGATGTCCACCCGGCGGGATTTGGCCCGCGCCTGCCGCACCATGCGCCGCGCCGTGGCCGACACGGTGACGAGCAGAACAACACCGACCGCAATCAGCGGGACGCCGGTGGGAAGCGGCGTCCACACCGTCAAAAGGCCGAGGATGAGGCACACAGAGGCGGCCGCGATGATGGCAAATTTTCGGGCCCGGTCGGTCAACGCCTTCATCGTGTGCCGCCTTTCCCGTCACGGCCCGTGCGGCCGCCCGCGGGTTTTAAGCGTTTTTGCGGAAGACGAAAACCTTTGAAACGAAAGCAGGCCATGATGCTTCGAGCGTTAAACCTTCGCCGGCAAACAAGTCTTCAAAGTCCGTCGTGAGGTACGACCGGTAATAGGGTTCGTGAAACATTTGCGGGAAAAGTTCAAGCGCGCCGTCAAGCTCAGGCGTGTCACCGGTTTGTAAACTGTCGACCACAATGGCTTGCCCACCGGGCTTTAAAACCCGCGCAAACTCCTTGGCAACGGCTTGGCGAATTTTGGGCGGAAGCTCGTGGAAGAGGTAAATGTTGGTGAGAAGGTCAAAACTGTTATCGCCAAACGGAAGGTCTTCCCCCGGCGCCACCACCGCGCCGCCCCCTGCCGCGCGGTTCAGCGATTTGCGCGCCCTTGCGACATAAGGCTCGGAAAGGTCAGACGCGATCACCGGAAGGCGCGGGAAGGCGCGCGTCAGATCTCGCAGGAAGGCGCCGGACCCGCTGGCCACGTCAATGAGGCGAAGATCGCGCTGGGGCGTTGCGGCGGCGCGGGCGGCAATGGGCACCAAGGCTTGCCGGCGCATGGCGGCCGCAGCGCCAAAAAACAGCGTCTCCACCTGCGTGTCATAAAGCCGGGCCGAGGTGTCGGAGAGCCAACCGTCGGTCTGAAAATGGAAATTTTGCATGTAGTAGCGCGGGCGCGTGCCCTCGCTGCGGTCAAGCTCTTGATGGGAGCCCTCGGCCCGCCGGCGCACCACATTGGGAAGATCCGCAAGGTAAAGGCTGCGACGCTCCAACAGGCCCGGGACACCGCCGGGCTCATCCTCCGGCATCGGATAAAGCCCGTCCTCCACATTTTGGAGGTCTTTGGCCATCAAGGCGCGCACGTGGCGCAGGAGGACCGGGCGCGCCGGCACCCCGCCTGGCGCGTCAATGGTGGGCGGCGGCACCTGTGGCAGCTTTGGCGCCATGCGGCGGGCAAGGCGCGTTCCGGCCGCGCTCTGGGCGGCATACCAGGTCACGCGGGCCGCTTGGGCGATGCTAAAGCGGGTTCGAAGCGCAAGGCGTTCCACCGGGGTCATGGCTCAAACTCTCGACAACGTGGCAACTGCCTCGATATGGGCGGTGGCGACAAACTGGTCGACCGCCAGCACCTGCGTGATTTTGTAGCCTCCCGTCACAAGCCGGGTGAGGTCCCGCGCAAAGGTTGCCGGCTCGCACGAGACCGCCACCACACGCGGCACCGCGCTCTGCGCCAGCGCTTTCGCCAACCCCTCCGCCCCAGCGCGCGGCGGGTCAAACACCACCGCATCAAACCCGTTGAGGGTTTTTGCCGATGGCGGGTGGCGGTGAAGATCGCCCACGGTGGCGATGATGGGTTTAAGGCCCCGCGCCCCGCGGGCCGCGGTGTTGAGCGCTGCGATCGCCTCAGCGTTGCCATCGACGGCGGTGACGCGCGCCGTTTTGGCCAGCGGCAATGAAAATGTTCCAACCCCGCAATAGGCGTCCATCACGCGGGTGGCGCCGGCCGTTCCCGTCACAACCGCGTGTGTGAGCGCCGCCTCGCCCTCCCGCGTTGCCTGCAAAAAGGCGCCGGGCGGCGGGGTCACAAGGGCACCACCTAGCCGGATGACGGGCGCCTCGGCCATGAACTCCAGCGCGCCGTCCACGGTGAGGCGGACAATGTCAGGCCCCGGCATCACCGGTGCGGCGGGCGCGCTCTTGCCGCGTTTGCGCGCGGGGTCGAGGGTGATGGCAAGGTCGACGCCATTGTCGCAAAGGGTGGCGGCAAGGCGGGCGGACCGATGGGGCGGGACGGCGGCGGCCGCTGCGGCGCGGATCGCCGGCAACGCGGCCGACAGCGCCGGGGCCAGCGCCGGGCAACGCTCAACATTGATGACCTCATTGCTGGCGCGGCGGCTATAGCCGATCGTGCGGCGCGCGCCGCCGGGCAAAATGCGCATCGCAAAGCGCCGGCGGCTTGCAAGGGGCGAGCGGGCGAGGGACACCGGCCCCTCAAGCCCCCGCCGGGCAAGCGCGGAGGTGACGCGCGACAGCGTCCACGCGGCGTACGCATCGTCGGCAAGGTGTTGCAGCCGGCAGCCCCCGCATGCGCCAAAGAGCGGGCAGGGCGGCACCGCCCTGGCTGGCGAGGTCTCATGCAGCGCGCCGGCCTCGTCCACCATGTCGCCAGGGGCGCTGAGGGGCACGGTGCGCACAGCGCCCGCGACCATGGCAACTCCGTCTCCCTTGTCGTTCAGATGGGTGATTGGCGTCATCGGCGCTCTGCGGCCAGCAACACTTCCGCATTGCCATCGCCCCCGGTGATGGGCGAGGGCGCCTGGCCGACAACGCAAAAGCCCGCATCCCCAAACACTGCCGCAATACCCGCCACCGCGGCGGCCGCGGCCGTCTCATCTGTCACAATCCCGCCCTTGCCGATCGCTTCGCGCCCCACCTCAAACTGCGGCTTCACAAGCGCGATCACATCCGCCGCCGGCGCAAGCGCGGCAAAGACCGGCCCCAGGACCAGCCGCAGCGAGATGAAGCTCACATCAATCACGGCAAGATCGGGCACGAAGGGAAGCTGATCGGCCCGCAAATGGCGCGCGTTGACCCCTTCCATGGCGTGAACCCGCGGGTCGTCGGCGACGGATGGTGCCAGCTGCCCATGGCCAACGTCGAGCGCGATGACGGCTGCGGCGCCCGCGCCCAGCAGCACCTGCGTAAACCCCCCCGTTGAGGCGCCCACATCAATCGCCCGCCGCCCCGCAACGGGCACGGCAAATCGGGTCAGCGCGTGGGCGAGTTTCTCCCCGCCGCGGCTCACGAAGGGCAGGGCGTTGGCGGTGAGGGCTGCGCTCTCGGCAACCGTTTGCCCGGGTTTTTTGGCAACCTGACCGTCGATGGTGACGCGCCCGCGCAGGACCGCATCGCGGGCGCGGGCACGGGTCGGCATCAACCCCCGCGCGACAAGGAGCGCATCTAGCCGCAGATCAAAAGCCCAAAGGCGGTGAAGGCGGAGAAGATCGCCGGCCCCGCCATCACCCAAAGGGCAACGCCGAGCGCCACCAAAAACGCGCCCGCCGCGCCAAAGGTCAACGCGCCGCTCATGCGCCGATCAGCCGGCGCAAGACTTCCAGCGTTTGCGCTTGCGAGCGGGCGGCCACCGCCTCGTTCTGCTTCACCTGGGGTGGCAGGTAGGCGATGAAGCCGGCGTAGTCGCCGTTTTTGTCAAACAGGAGCGTGTCGGCGGTGTGGTTGATGGTGTAGCTGCCGCTTTGGAGCGGCACCTTTTCAAAGCGGATGCGATAGCGCTGGGCCACTTCGCGGATTTCGTCTTCCGTGTCGGCGGTGAGGCCCATGATGCGCTCGTCAAAGGCGCGCACGTATTGGCCCAGAAGCTCCGGCCGGTCCCGCTCGGGGTCGACGCTGACGAAGGCGATGGTGAGCTTGTCGGCATCCTCACCCAGGGCATCCAGCCAGCCGGCCGCCTCAATGAGTGCGCCGGGGCACACATCCGGGCAATGGGTGAAGCCGAAGAAGAGCGCGTGGGGCTTGCCCTTCAAATCTTCGTGGGTGACCGTTTCGCCCCGGGTGTTGGTGAGGCGGAAGGGGCCGCCGGCGCTGTCATAGTCAGAGCGGGCGAAGGCGGCGGCAAGGCTGGTGGAGGCCGCGCGCTCAGGCGCCAGCACCGTCGTCCCCACATAAACGCCCGCCACCGCGGCGGACACCACGATGACGAGCCCCCAAAGCACGTATCGAAGGGTGCGCATGACCACCTCTCAAGTGTTGCAACGCCCCCGATATCCGGGGCCCCGAGCGCATTGTAAAGGGTTAGACGGTCGTCGTGTCGCTGCGGCTTGTCTCAACCGGCGCGGCAGGCGCATCAGAGGCCGCCGCAGGCCCATCGGAGGCCGCCGCAGGCACATCGGAGGGCGCCGCCGGCACATCGGAGGGCGCCGCGGGCGCATCAGAGGGCGCCGCCGGCACATCGGAAGGGGCGGCGGAGCCCACGGGGGCGGTGGCGTAAACGTCGAAATCGGCGCGCAGGGCATCGTCGGGCCGCTCGCGACGGGTGATGCGGTAGAGCGTGTAGAGCGCAAGGGCGAAGAACGCGGCGGCAAGGTAAAGCGGCAACGCGACCGCCCCCACCGTCGCGATGGCCGCCGAGGCGAGGAGGGGCCCCAGCGTCGAGCCGACGCCGAACAAAAGGTTCATCCCCGCGCTCGTCTCCACAAGATCGTCGGGGTCGGACCAGTCATAGGCGTGGGCCGCGGCAAGGGCGTAGAGCGGCAGACACACAAGGCCGATGGTGAAGGCGAGGGCGTAAAGCATCGTCGGCCCGCTGCCGGCAAAGAGCGCAAGGGCTATTGCGGCAACGCCGGACAACAGCGCGGCCACCAAAAGCACAACGCGCCGGTCCACAAAGTCGGACGCGCGGCCGAACGGGTATTGGCCAATGGCGCCGCCAAGGACGATGAGCGCGGCAAAGGTCGCCGCCTCTTTGGTGGAGAGGCCAAGGTCGACCGCAAACACGGCCGCCAGCGACAGGAGCGCCCCCACCGTGATCCCGGCGAGGAGAATGCCGACAAAGGCGGTCGGCGCGAGGGACCAGAGCCGCTTGGGCCGAAAGCGCACGCGGGGGATGGGCGGCGGCTGCTCCGTCCGGGTGAGCACCACCGGCACCGCTGCGATGGAAAGGAGGATCGAGCAGAGGGAGAAGAGCGCAAATCCCTCAATGGGTTGGAGCGTCACCCCCAGTTGGCCGACCGTGAGGCCAAAATAGGTGACCACGACATAGGCGCTCATCACCGCGCCGCGGGTGGAGGGGGTCGCGCGGGCGTTCAGCCAGCTTTCCACAATCACGAGGACGCCCGAGATGCACACCCCGAAGAGGAACCGCACCACCACCCACTGAACCTCGCCCACAAGGAGCGGGAAGGCGAGCGCCGCTGCCGACACGCACGAGAGCATCGCCGCGAACGCGCGAATGTGCCCCGCCCGCTGGATGAGCACTGGCACCAACAGGCACCCCACCACAAAACCGGCATAGTAGGTCGCGCCCAAAAGGCCGATGGTGAGTGGGCCAAACCCCTCCGCCGCCGCCCGCAGCGGCACCAGCGAGGTCTGCAGCCCGTGGCCGAGCGTGAGCAGCGCCGTCCCGGACAAGAGCGCGATGACCGGGACCAAGGCCGCCCGCAGCGAGAGTGAGTCTGACACCAAAGCGCCTCCGCGGCCGGCCCCGGGACGGTTTACGGCATGGGGGTTGCCCGTGGCGAGCGCGCGGGGCTCAGAACGGAATGTCGTCGTCCACGGTCTCAACGGGCGTTTGCGGATCAGGCGTGCCATCGGACTTGAGGCGCACCTTCTCCACGCGCATTTTCGCGTTTGCGAGCAGCGCCTCGCATCGGGCCTTTAGCGCTTCGCCGCGCTCATAGTGGGTGATGCTCTCTTCAAGGGGCACGTCGCCGCGCTCCAGCTTGTCGACGATGGTCTCAAGCTCCTCCATCGCCATCTCGAAGGAGAGTTTTTCAACGGCCGTTTTCTGCGCCATCGTGACTGATTACCCGTTCATCAAGGTCGAAATGTGGGCCGCGGTCGATTGGCCCAACGCAGGAAGATCGTAGCCCCCTTCCAAGAGGGACACGACCTTGCCGCCGCAGTGTTTTTGCGCGATCGCCATCATCTGGCGGGTGATCCACACAAAATCGTCCTCCACCAGCGCAAAGCCGCCGAGCGGATCGTCCTTGTGGGCGTCGAATCCGGCGGAGAGGAGCAAGAGATCAGGCGCAAACCGGTCGAGCGGGGCGACAATGGCGCTTTCAAAGATGGGGCGGAAGGCGGCGCCGTCGGTCCCTGCGCCCAGCGGCACATTAAAAATGTTGCCGACACCCCGTTCGCTCGCCGCCCCTGTGCCCGGAAAGAGCGGCGACTGGTGGGTGGAGGCGTAAAGGACGGTGGGGTCATCTTCAAAAATGTCTTGGGTGCCGTTGCCGTGGTGGACGTCGAAATCGACGATCGCGACCCGCTCCACCCCGTGGGCGGCCTGTGCGTGCCGCGCGGCAATGGCAATGTGGTTGATGAGGCAAAAGCCCATGGCGCGCGTGCGCTCCGCGTGGTGCCCGGGGGGCCGCGCGGCGATGAAGGCGCTGTCGTCCTCCCCATCAAGCACGGCGTCCACCGCGGCCATGGCGCAGCCTGACGCAACGCGGGCGGCGGTCCAGGTGTCGGGGCTCATGACGGTGTCGGGGTCCAGCGCAATGAGGCCCTCGGCGGGGCGGAGGGCGTCCAGCTTGTCGAGATGGGCGGACGGGTGGGCGCGGGCGATCGCCTCATAGGGCGCGGGGTCCGCGGTGCGCCGGGGGAGGGCGGCAAACTGCGGCGCCTCCAGCGCGGTGCGGATCGCGGCCATGCGGGCGGGGCGCTCCGGATGGCCATCGGGCACGGCGTGACGGGGGAAGATGGGGTCGGTGTAGAAAAGGGTCATGGCGCATCCGCTTCATCACGGGGCTCGGCGGCTCGTTGGAGCCGATCGCGAAGGGCGTGGCCAAGCCCCCGCGCCGGGATGGGCGCAACGGCAATCGCAGCAACGCCCGGCGTGTCACAGGTTCTGAGCGCGGCGTAAAGGTTGTGCGCGGCCTCGCCAAGGTCTTGGGTCGCCGAAAGCTGCGCGATCTGCGTTGCCCGCGCGCCATCGGCCGGGCCAAAGGCAATGTACGCCTCCCCCGGCCGCACACCCTCCGGCCGCACATCAAGCCGCACCGCGGCCTCCGGCGCGTAGTGGGACGCAAGGCGCCCTGGCGACAAGAGCGGGCCGCCGGTTGGCGCGGGTGCCAAGGGGCCGGCGCGGGCCGTGAGCGTTTCGCCATCAATGGCGCCGGGGCGCAGCAGCGCAGGCGCGCCGGTGATGGAAACCACCGTGGATTCAACGCCAATCTCCGACGGGCCCCCATCCAGGATGAGGGCAACGCCGGCGGAAAACTCTTGCGCGACGGCATCGGCCGTGGTGGCGCTGACGCGGCCCGAGCGGTTGGCGCTGGGCGCAACCAGCGGGCCGACCGCGGCGCAAAGCGCGCGCATCACCCCGCCCGCCGGGACGCGCACCGCAAGCGTTCGCCCGCCGGCGGAGGCGGCCAGCGCAATGTTTGCTCCCGCGCGGCGCGTCCCCACGAGCGTCAGCGGGCCGGGCCAAAGGTCGGCCAGCGCCTGGGCGGCCGGCGTCTCCTCAATGAGGGCGAAGGCGGTGGCCGCGTCCGCGGTGTGCACGATGAGGGGGTTTTTCGCCGGGCGCCCCTTTGCGGCAAAGAGTTTTGCGACCGCTTCGGGGTCGGCGGCGCGGGCGGCAAGGCCATAAACCGTCTCGGTGGGGACGGCGACCAGCGCCCCGTGCGACAAAAGGCATGCTGCCTCTTTGAGCGCATCGTCGGTGGGGGGGCGGATCGCGGGGCGCGCTGCCATGGACGGACCTTTCCGGGAACGCTACTCTTTTGGATGGTCAGAGCGGTTTCGGGTCAGATGGAATCATCTGACCCGGGAATAACCGCTCCGATTCAAAGTGGTCGAGCATCTTCTTTGGGTCTGAGAAGACCCAAGATGCTCTACGGCGGCGGTCGGCAAGGTGGGGCGGTGATCATGTACAAGGCACCGGTTGAAGAAATTTCGTTCACACTGGAAGCGGTGGCGGGCCTTGACGCTGCGCGCGACGCGGGTGCGCTGGGCGACCTGTCGCCCGAGGATGTGACGGCCATCCTCTCAGAAGCCGCCCGCTTTGCCGAAGAGGTGCTCGCCCCCTTGAACGCTGCCGGCGACCGCCATCATCCAACGCTGGCGGACGGCGCGGTCACCACCTCGCCCGGCTGGGTGGACGCTTATGCGGCCTGGGTGGAAGCGGGGTGGAGCTCCCTCACCGGCGACCCGGCCCATGGCGGCCAGGGCCTCCCCATGGCGCTCCAAATCGCCCTCACCGACATTTGGAACCAGGCGAACGCCGCCTTCTCGCTGAACCCACTCCTCACCATCTCCGCCGTGGAAGCGCTGGAGGCCCACGGCTCCGACGCGCTGAAGGCGACGTACCTGGAAAACCTCATCTCCGGCCGCTGGACGGGGACGATGAACCTCACCGAGCCCCAGTCCGGCTCGGACCTTGGCGACCTCAAAACCCGCGCCGAGCCCGCGGGCGACGGCACCTACCGCCTCTTTGGCCAAAAGATCTACATCACCTATGGTGAGCATGACCTCACCGAGAACATCATCCATTTCGTCCTCGCCCGGCTGCCTGATGCGCCGGCGGGCACGCGGGGCATCTCCCTCTTCCTGGTGCCAAAGGTGATGGTGGGGGACGATGGGTCGCTGGGCGCGCGCAACGATGTTGTGTGCGCCGGGCTTGAGGGGAAACTTGGCATCAACGCCTCGCCCACCTGCACGATGGTCTATGGCGCGGCGGGCGCGGGCGCGGTCGGCTGGCTGGTGGGGGAGCCCCACAAGGGCCTGTCGGCCATGTTCACGATGATGAACAATGCGCGCGTGTCGGTGGGCATGCAGGGCGCGGCGGTGGCCGAGCGCGCGTTCCAGCAAGCGCTCGCCTACGCCAACGAGCGCAAGCAGGGGCGTGGGCCAAGCGGTTCGGCGATGGTCGCCATCGTCCAGCACGCGGATGTGAAGCGGATGCTTCTTTCCATGGCAACGCTCACCAAGGCGGCGCGGGCCATCTGCTATGGCTGCGCGGTTGCCATCGACCGTGGCCGAACCGACCCGTTCTGGAAAAAGCGGGCCGACCTTTTGACCCCGCTTGCCAAAGCCTTTGCCACCGATGTGGGCGTGGAGGTCGCCTCCCTCGGCGTCCAGGTGCACGGCGGCATGGGCTTCATTGAGGAGGCGGGCGCTGCGCAACATTACCGCGATGCGCGCATTTTCCCGATTTATGAAGGCACCAACGGCATCCAGGCCATGGACCTTGTGCGCCGCAAGATCACGATGGACGATGGTGCGGTGCTGTCGGCCTATCTTGACGAACTGCGTGAGACGGTGGAGGCGGCCCGCGCGGCCAACGCGCCCGACCTTTCCGGCGTTGCCCCCGCGCTTGAGATGGCGATTGACGCGGTGGCCGAGGCCGCAAGCACCCTGCGCGCCGCCGTTGCCGACGATCCGTCCCGGGCCTTTGCGGGCGCGACGCCCTTTTTGCGTGCCCTCGGGCTGACGGCGGGGGGCGCGGCCCTCACCAAGGCGGCGCTTGCGGGCGGGACGGCCGGGCGCGCAACGCTCGCCCGCGCATTCGCAGAAACCCAGCTTTGCCTGGTGCCCGCGCTTGCCCAATCCGCCACCCGTGGCGACACGGTGGCCGCCATGGACCCGGCCGTCCTCGCCGCGTGACGCGCATCACGGGCGACACGCCGTCCCGTGACGCGCGACACATTGGATCTTTGCTGTTCATCCCAAATTCATGGGCGTTGGAAACGCATAGTCTTTGGGAATTACGATGTCGCACAATATTCTTAATGTAGAATCAGCCAACTCCTTCGGCGAAAACTTCGTTTTCATTGACGCTGAGCCGGATATTTCTCCGCCCCATGTCGAGACCCCCGCGGTTGACGGCCTCAATATCGGGACGGAATACCCAGACCTGGGTCTTGAAGGGGCGCCCACCGGCCCCGATCTTGCGCCGCCGCTCGGGCAGGAGGGATCCTCCCCCATGAAGGGCCCGAACGGGGACGGCGCCACCGATGGCGTGGGCGGCGTTGCGGGCGTGCCCGGGCCGGATCTGCCGGGCGACCTTTCCCCGGGCGAGATGGGCCACAATGGCCTCGCAACCCCGGGCTTTGCGGGGCTTGGCGAAGGCGCCAGCTTCGGCACCGATGTTGACGGGACGCCCGATCCGGAGGGCCCCCGCGCCGGTGAAGGGGTCATCGACGGGTTCGCGGGGCAGCCCGATGGCCCCACCGGCCCCAACCTTGATGAGCCCACAACTCCTGGCTTTGACGGGTTCGACGGCGCGCCGCCCACCACCGGCTTTGAAAGCGGCGAGATGGACACGCCCGACATTCCGGACGTTCCCCCCATGGACGAAGGCGAGCTGGAACTTGCGGCCATGGAGAGCGGCAACAAGGACATCGGCGCCAACGCGCAGGTGGACGATGGCACCGGGCCCAACACAATTTTCGAGGATCCCAACAGCAGCTCATCGGACGATGCGACCGGTGCGCCCTTGCCGGTCTTCCGTGGGACGCAGCATAACCCCTACGACGTGAACAACCCTGCCGAGAAGGCCGAATGGCAGAAGAACGGCGGCTGGATCAAAGGCGGTGGCACGCTCGTCGAGCTGACGCCGGCCGCGGCCGCAGGCGCGGCAGGCGACAGGGCGAGTGAGCAAGTCTCCGGTCACCACAACGGTCAATACACCACCGTCGTTCGGATCTACAACAAGAAGACCGAACAACCGACCCCCGGCGGTGGCGACGACATGGAGAACCCGTTCGAGTACGATGGGTTCGACACGTTCGATTTTGAGAGCGCCGCAGAAAGCTTCGCCGGCCAATCCGATCCGCTGTTGAATATTTGGGGCGACGATGGTGTTGAGGGCGATCGCCCGCCGGGGCAGAGCGACATTGACGTCATCGAAGGTCTTGGCGATCCCATCACCATGAAGCCGCTGGAGGATGCAACCGTGCCCACCACCCTCCCGAGCGAGTTGCCGTTCGACCCCCTCGACCCGTTGATCAACCCGGGCAACCCGGCGGACGATCTCCTGGCTTAACCCGCGCAAATCAAAGGGGCGCGCATCTTGTCTGCGCCCAAACATCTAGGCGGCGGCGCGGATCCGATCGATGAAGGCGGTGGAGGCCTTGTTGAGGCTCTCCACGCTGCCGCGCAGGTTCACAACGCTCGACTGCACGGCCCGCTGGCCTTCGCCGCTCTTGCGCGATGTGTCGTAAAGGTTGGCGATCCCGTCCGACACTGTGTTCATGTCTTCCGTCACTGCCTGAACATTGTCGGCCACCTGGGCGGAGACGGCGCCCTGCTCTTCCATCGCCGCGGAGATGGCCGCGGCAATCCCCTGAAGCTCTTCGATGACCGTGCCGATCCGCTCCACGCCCGCCACCGTGCGGGCGGTCTTTTGCTGGATGCCGTCCACCTTTTGGACGATTTCTTCGGTGGCGCGGCTGGTCTCGTTGGAGAGGCCCTTCACCTCGCCGGCAACGACGGCAAAGCCCTTGCCTGCATCCCCCGCCCGGGCCGCCTCGATGGTGGCGTTCAGCGCCAAAAGGTTGGTCTGCTCGGCAATGCCGGTGATGAGCTGGACGACTTCGCTGATCTCTTTGGCGGCAACCGAGAGCTGCGCCATCTCATCGCGAACGTTGCGCACATCGTTGACGGCTTGGCCGTTGAGGGTGGTGGAGCGGTTGATCTGTTCCGAAATCTCGGCAATCGACTTGGAAAGCTCGTGGACGCCATTGGACGATTCGTCCGCCCGGGAGGCGCTGGCCTCAGCCCGCTCGGCAAGGGTGCGGGTGGCGCGCTCGCCCGCCTCGGCGTGGTGGGCGGTTTCGCCGGCAACGCCGTTGATCTCTTCCGCGGCGCTGCCAAGGGCCTCGGCAACGCCGGACAGCGATTCTTGAAAGTCTTTGATCAGAGCGGCGGCCTGCGCGGCGCGCTCTTTCTTGCGCTGGTCGAGCTGGCGGGCCTGGTCGGCCTCCGCTGCCACACCATCGGCGGTGAGGCGCTTGGCAAAGGCGTCCACCGCACGGGCGATCTGCCCCAGCTCGTCCCGCCGGCCGATGGCGGCAATGGCAACGTCCCGCTCCCCGTCGGCGAGGGCATGGATGGTGTTGGACAGTTTGCGCAGCGGCGTCCCGACAACCACGCGCACGTAGATAAGCAACAGGATCGACCCGAGGGTGAACGCGGTCGCCCCCGCCGTGAGGAGCGCCGTCGTCTTTTTGTCCAGCGCGGTGTCAATCTTGGAAAGGTCCCACTCGATGGTGAGGGCGCCGATGGTCTCACCGCTGGCGCCGAACACGATGGGCGTTGTGGTGCTGCCAACGCGGGTGGAGGGCACATCGGCGGCCGCGCCATTGATGGTGGTGAACGGCGTGCCATCCACGAACACGGTGATGGTGCGAACCCCGAGGGATTCGTTCCCACTGATGGGCTCCAGCGCCTTTTCCACCACCGCGGGCTGACGAAGGCGAAGCCGCGGCGCCACAAGTTCAGCGCCGAGCTTGCCCGCCGCCAGTTGCGGCTTCGACACCAGGACCGAGAACTGCTCGTTCGCCACAAGCACGGATGCCGCCACCATCGCGCCGACGGTGATGGCCAACACCACCGTCACGACAGCGAGGATTTTGGCCGAAACCCTTCGATACCAAGGGCTTTTGATGAGCGCGGACACGGGGGGCCTCATGGTTTTTCGCGGGCGTTTTGAGCGGGCTTCTCGCCGTCAGGCAGCGGCGCGGTGGGAGCGCCGGACAGTGCGCATCGGGCCGCCACGTGGACTGCCCGATGCCACAAAAGAGTTAGCGGCAGATCCAGACCATGACTTCGCCCGGCGTTTGCCACTCCGAATGACAGTTGAACGTGTATTCCACCGAGGGGTCGTCGTAATCATACCACCGCACGACCGTGTTTTGGTCTGTGTTTGCCGCGGCGACCATGGTGTCCCAAAAGTCTTGCCCGTCGAGGTCGGCAACGCCGGCGTAGCTCACCGATTCAAGGTCAGGGTCCCGGCTGTCGGCGATGATGACGCTGGAATCGAAGATGTGAACGCCCATCCCCGTGGTCTGGAACGGGCCGGACGGGTCGTGCACCGCCGAAAGACCGGCCGACAGACCGCCCGCATCGATGATGGCGATCAGCTCTTTGGCAAGGCCGGCCGCCTCTTCCGCGGTGCCATAGGTGCTGGCGACGGCGGCGGGGGCGGGGGCGGCAAGCGCGGCGGAAAGCGCAAAAACAGGAAGGGCGAAGCGGCGCATCAACTCATCTCCGATCGTGCGAAGTCGACCGGGTTTACAGATGAAGGCTTGTGGGAGCCTTGACATGCGCGTGTGGGACCCACCTTGAACCCAAAGGCCGTTGCGTGCCGGCCGCCCCCGTGGCAGGCACACACCACCGCCCGACACAGATTTGACGAGTGCCCCCATGCAAAGGCGTGCCCTGCGTAACGTTGCCATCATCGCCCACGTCGACCATGGCAAAACCACCATGATCGACGGACTGCTCAAACAGTCCGGCGCCTTTCGGGACAACCAAAAGGTTGCCGAGCGGGCCATGGATTCCAACGACCTCGAAAAAGAGCGCGGCATCACCATCCTCGCCAAGGTGACGAGCGTGGAGTGGGGCGACACGCGCATCAACATCGTCGACACCCCCGGCCACGCCGACTTTGGCGGCGAGGTGGAGCGCATCCTCCACATGGTGGACGGCGCGGTGGTGCTGGTGGACGCCGCCGAAGGGCCGATGCCGCAAACCAAATTCGTGGTGGGGAAAGCCCTGGCGCAGGGCCTCAAACCCATTGTCGCCATCAACAAGATCGACAAACCCGAAGAGCGCCACGAAGAGGTGATCGACGAGGTCTTTGAACTTTTCGACGCGCTGGGCGCCAACGACGAACAGCTCGACTTTCCCATCCTTTATGGCAGCGCCAAGCACGGCTGGATGTCGGCGAACCCCGTGCGCGAGGGCGACGCGTCCCTTGGGCCGCTCCTCGACCTCATCGTGTCCCATGTCCCCGAACCCTCGGTGGAGGAGGGCGAGTTCAGAATGCTCGCCACCACCATCGAGGCCGACAATTTTCTGGGCCGCATCCTCACCGGCCGCGTCACCGCCGGCATCGTGAAGCCGAACCAGACCGTGAAGGCGCTGGCGCGGGACGGCTCGCTGGTGGAACAGGGCCGCATTTCAAAGGTGCTCGCGTTTCGCGGGCTGGAGCGCGCGCCCATCGACGAGGGCCGCGCGGGCGACATCATCGCCCTCTCAGGCCTCCAAAAGGCGACGGTGGCCGACACCATCGTGGCGCCCGCGGTGGTGGACGCCATCGAGGCCCAGCCCATCGACCCGCCAACGCTCGCGATGACCTTTCGCGTCAACGACAGCCCCCTTGCCGGCAAAGAGGGCGACAAGGTGCAGTCCCGGGTCATCCGCGCGCGCCTGATGCGCGAGGCGGAGGGCAATGTTGCACTGAAAGTGACCGACACCCCGTCCGGCGAGGCGTTTGTGGTGGCGGGACGGGGCGAACTTCAGCTTGGCATCCTCATCGAGACCATGCGGCGCGAGGGGTTTGAGCTTGGGATTTCGCGGCCTGAGGTGATCATGCAGCGGGACGAGGCGGGCACTGTGCTGGAGCCGGTGGAAGAGGTGATCATCGACGTGGATGACGAGCATTCTGGCGCGGTCATCCAAAAGCTTGCCGAGCGCAAGGCCGACCTTGTGGAGATGAAGCCCTCTGGCGCCGGCCGCACCCGCATCGTGCTTCAAGCGCCGACGCGCGGGCTGATCGGCTACCAGGGCGAGTTGTTGTCAGACACCCGCGGCACGGGGCTCATGAACCGCGTCTTCCACGCTTATGTGCCCCACAAGGGCCCGATCCCGACGCGGCACACGGGTGTTCTGATCGCAAACTCCGACGGGGACGCGGTGGCCTACGCCATGTGGAACCTTGAAGATCGCGGGCCAATGTTCATCGACCCGGGCACCAAGGTCTACCGCGGCATGATTGTGGGCGAGCACACCCGCGGCAACGACCTTGAGGTCAACGTTATCAAGGGCAAGCAGCTGACGAACGTGCGCGCGTCGGGCAAGGACGATTCGGTCAAGCTCACCCCACCCATCAAGATGAGCCTGGAGCGCGCGCTCAGCTACATCACCGACATGGAGCTGGTGGAGGTGACGCCGAAGAACCTGCGCCTTCGCAAAGTGCACCTTGACCCGCACGAGCGCAAAAAGGCCGAGCGGGCCAGCGAGGCCGCCTAAGACTTCTTGCGAAAGAGCTCAAGCTGGCCGTACTTTTCGGCAAGCAGGTAGTAGAAGGTGACGCGGGACTTTTGCCGCGTCGCCTGCATCTTTTGGCAGACCTCCATCACAGCATGGTCAAGCTCGGTGTCGTCTTCGGTGCGGCCGAGCTTCTTTTTCAAAAAGCTGTCCCGCACGCGGTTTCGCTCGCTCTCGTCCGAGCACGACACCATGGACGCATCGCGCGAGCGCAGCGCAATCCCGCAGTGGCGGACAATGCCGGCGACACACTCTGCGTCACACGTTTCGGTGTATTTCGCCACGTCAGCGGCATAATCGACCTCGGCCATGGCGGCTTCCTCTCGCGGTTTCTTGGCGCGCCAGGCTAACGAGGGAGGCCGTCCCACCACAAGGGGCGTTTTTCCGGCATGCGGCGTGTGTCCACAGGGGGCCTGCCAAATTGCCGCGGGTGCGGGGCGCGAAGGACACCGTTCCCGCCGAACGATTATGCGCTATACCACATTTTGAACGGACCCGCCCGCCGGAGAACATGTCCATGGGAACCGCCCGTCGCCTCATCGCCCTTGCGCTGATTTCCGCTCTGCCCACCGCCGCGTTGGCGCAGGGGCGGCCGGCCACGGTGGATGTCGACCCCGTCGCGATCGTCGCCGTCGCCGAGACGCAGCCACTCATTGCCCGCTTTGTGGCGTCGGACGAAAGCGTGGTCGCCACCCGCGTCCCCGGCATTGTCGGCGAAGTTTTGGTGCGCGTCGGGGACCGTGTGGCCGCCGGCGACACCCTTGCCACCCTCGACACCGAACTTTTGACCATCGAGCGGGATGGTGCGGAGGCGACCCTTGCCCAGGCCGAGGCGGGCCTAGAAGTGGCGCTCGCCAACGAGAGCCTCGCCGAGCAGGTGCTGGCACGCACCCAGCGCCTGCGCGGATCCGCCGCCTTCAGCCAAGGCAGGGCGGACGACCTTGCCAAAGAACTCGCCCGCGGCGCCGGCGAAAAAGCCCGCGCCGAGGCCGCCCTTGCCGTTGCCCGCGCCGCTGTCGGCACCGCGCGCTACAGGCTCAACAACGCCGTCATCCGCGCCCCCTTCGATGGCGTTGTGCTGGAGCGCCTCGCCAGCGCCGGCGATTATCTGACCATCGGCGGCAACGTTGCCCGGCTGATGGACGATGGCAGCCTCGAGATCGAGGCGGATGCCCCCACCGAGATCGTCTCCGGCCTCACGCCGGGCACGACCATCTCGGTGGTGATGGATGATGGCGGGCCGGGGCTTGCAAAGGTGCGCGCCGTCGTCCCCTCCGAAAGCCCCTCCACCCGCACACGGCCCGTGCGCCTCACACTCACCGAGAGCCAGTCCGAAAAGGCGCTGGCGTCCGGCCAAAGCGTCACCGTTTTGGCGCCCGTCGGCGCGCCGCGCGAAGCATTGTCAGTCGCCAAGGATGCGCTGGTGCAGCAGGCCGGCGGCTGGATCGTCTATGCCGCCACCGACGGGCGCGCAACGCCCCGCCCGGTGACGCTGGGCGTTGCAATTGCCGACCGCTACGAAGTGACCGGCGCGCTGGAGCCCGGCGATCTCGTCGTGATCCGCGGCAACGAGCGGCTGCGCCCCGGCCAACCCATCGCCTTTGAGGACCCGGCCGGCACGGTTGCCACAGGCTCGGCCCGCACGGAAGGTGCCCGCTGATGGACCTCATCCGCGCCGCCATCAACAAGCCCATCGGGGTCATCGCCGCCGTCTTGATGGCGCTCCTCTTCGGCTATCTCGCGCTCACCACCATCCCGATCCAATTGACGCCGGACGTGCGAAAGCCCGTCATCACCGTGGAGACCGATTGGCCGGGCGCGGCGCCCATCGAGGTTGAGCGCGAGATTGTCAACAAGCAGGAAGACGAGCTGAAAGGCCTGGAAGGCCTTGAAAACATGACGTCTGCCTCCCGCACCAACGGCGCGGAGATCACGCTGGAATTTGCGGTCGGCACCAACATGGACCGCGCGCTGCTCTTGGTGGCGAACCGCCTTGACCGCGTGTCCGGCTACCCCGCGGAGGCGGACGAGCCGGTCCTCGGCACCTCCGGCTCGGAGGACAACCCCATCGCGTGGTTCATCATGAAGCGCGCGGCCGGCAACGACACCCCCATCCACCAATACGGCGACTTTGCCGAGGATGTGGTGCGCGAAGCGTTTGAGCGGGTGGAGGGGATTTCCGGCACCAATGTCTTCGGCGGCTCAGAGCGCGAACTCCAAATCATTGTCGACCCCGTGCGCCTTGCCCGCTACCGCCTCACAATCCCCGAAATCGTGAACCGGCTGCGGACCGAAAACATCTCCACCTCCGCCGGCACCGTCGACGAGGGCAAGCGGCGCTACGTGGTGCGCGCCCAAGGCCAGCTCAACACGGTGGCCGATGTGGGCGCCGTGGTGGTCC
This sequence comes from Pseudomonadota bacterium, assembly GCA_039034015.1. Classification (GTDB taxonomy): domain Bacteria; phylum Pseudomonadota; class Alphaproteobacteria; order Rhizobiales; family Amorphaceae; genus Acuticoccus. The sequence goes on from JBCCBM010000030.1 coordinate 36,021, forward strand.
GCTCCGCCGCCGCCAACACCACCGGCACGCCAGGCTTTGGCCGCGTCCTCCTTTCCGACATTGCAACCGTCGAATTTGGCTACAAAGAGCCCCAAACCCGCATCCGCCACCTTGGCGAACCAGCAATTGCCATCAACGTGGTGCGCGAGACCGGCGCCAACGTCATCGAAACCATGGAGGGCGTGCGCGAGGCCCGCGATCAGCTGATTGCCGGCGCCATCACCGAAAACGCGCTCACCTTCGCGCAGGTCTACGACGAGACCATCTACATCAACGGCGCCATCGACCTCGTCATCCAAAACATCTGGATGGGCGGGGTGCTCGCCGCTGTCATCCTGATGGTGTTTTTGCGCTCCCCCCAGGCAACACTCATCGTCTCGATCGCGATCCCGATCTCGGTGGTCGCGTCGTTCGTCGCTATGAGTGCGCTCGGCCGCACGCTCAACGTCATTTCGCTCGCCGGCATCGCGTTCGCGGTCGGCATGGTGGTGGACGCCGCGATCGTCGTTCTGGAAAACATCTACCGCCTTCGCCAAAAAGGCCTCTCGGCCATGGAGGCGGCCTACGAGGGCGCCAAGCAGGTGTGGGGCGCGATCCTCGTCTCCGCGCTCACCACGGTGATGGTGTTCATCCCCATCCTCACCATGGAACTGGAGGCCGGCCAGCTCTTCCGCGACATTGCGGTGGCGATCTCCGTTTCTGTGGTGCTGTCGCTCTTGGTGGCGGTCACCGTCATCCCCGCGCTCTCATCAAAGCTTTTGGCAAAGGGCGTGCGGGAGAAGCCCATCTTCATCCCCATCGTCGACCATTTCGCAAAGCTCTTCCGCTGGGTCGTCTTAAAGTACGTGGAGTCGGTGAACGCCAGCCGCGGCTTTGGCCTCTTCGTGGTCATGGCGATTTGCGGCGCCGCGATCGCGTTTACGGTCGCATACCTTCCAAAGCTCGAATATCTGCCGGAAGGGAACCGCAACCTCGTCTTCGGCGTGCTCATCCCGCCGCCGGGCTACAATCTTGACACCACCAACGCCATTGCCGAGCGGGTGGAAAACGCCGCCCGTCCGCTGTGGGAAAAGGATGTCGGCGGCGAGGGCCCGCCTGCCATCGACAGCTTCTTCTTCGTGGCGCGCACAGGCACCTCGTTCGTCGGCGCAACGGCCAAGCAAGACACACGGGCGGGCGAACTCATCCCGGTCCTCTCCCGCCCCGTCTTCGCCGAGCCCGGCACCTTCGGCTTCATGACCCAGCCTTCCATTTTCGGCCGGGGCATTGGCGGGGGGAGGGCGATCGAGCTCAACATCTCCGGCCCCGAACTTGAGGTCATTCTGGGCGTCGCGGGCCAAGCGGCCGGCCGCATTGCCGGCATCTTCCCACGCCAGGAGGGGAACCAGTTCCGCCCGCTCCCCGGCCTTGAACTCGGCTCCCCCGAAGTGCGCGCCCGGCCCGACCGCGTGCGCCTTGCCGACGCAGGTGTGGATGCCGCCACCCTTGCCGCCACCATCGACGCCTACAACGATGGCCTGCGCGTCGACGAGGTGACGGTGGGCGCCGACATCATCGACCTCACCCTCAAAGGCGCGGAGGTGCAGCCGGGCGAAGAGCGCACCCAGGCCATCGGCCAGCTCCCTGTGGTGACGCCTAGCGGGCGGATCGTGCCCGTGTCGGCGCTCTCAGAGGTGTCGCTCACCGCCGGCCCCACCGAAATTCGCCACCGCGAGCGCCTGCGCACCATCACCCTCGAGGTGCGCCCCTCCAACGCCATCCCCCTTGAGGCGGCATTGGAAATGATCGAAGCCCAGGTGGTGGCGCCCATGGAGGAGGCCGGTTTGCCGCCGGGCGTGCGCTTTTCGGTCACCGGCACCGCCGACCAGCTCACCGAAACCTGGAGCGCGATCCAGCTCAACCTCCTCTTCGCCCTCCTGGTGGTTTACCTCGTCATGGCGATCTTGTTTGAGAGCTTCGTGCTCCCGCTCGTCATCATGATTTCGGTGCCTGTGGCGGCGGCCGGCGGCGTGGGCGGCCTTGCGCTCCTCAACACGTTTCAGGCCCAACCGCTCGACATGCTCACCTTGCTCGGCTTCGTCATCCTGGTGGGCATTGTGGTGAACAACGCGATCCTCATCGTCCACCAGGCGCTCTACCATTTCCGCACCGAAGAGATGAGCGCCACCGATGCCATCCTGGAAGCCGTCAACAACCGCATCCGGCCGATTTTCATGTCCACCCTCACCAGTGTGGTGGGCATGCTGCCGCTGGTTCTGGTGCCGGGCGCCGGGTCAGAGCTTTATCGCGGCCTCGGCTCCGTTGTGGTGGGGGGCCTTTCGGTCTCCGCGCTCCTCACGCTCCTCATCGTCCCACCCTTGATGCGCATCTTGCTCACCGCCAGTGAGCCAGACCGCGCCGTTGCCCCCACCCAATCGGCCGCGGAAAAGGTCGCGGCGCCGGCGGAGTAGCGCAATGCTCACCCGCCGCACACTCCTGGCAGCGGCCGCCGGCGCGCTTTCCAGCCCCGTGGGCCTTGCCCGGGCCGCCGCGCCCTTCTCCCGCCCGCCGCTCGCCTACGGCACCGATGCGCTCGCCCCCCACATTTCGGAGCGAACCCTCACCCACCACGAAACCATCCATCAGGGCTACTTCGACGCCCTCAACAGCCTCGTGGACGGCACCCCTTACGCCGACATGGCGCTGGAGGACGTGGTGGTAGCCGCAAAAAATGCCGGCGACACCGCAGTTCACAACAACGCCGCCCAGGCGTTCAACCATATCGTCTATTTCGACCAGTTTGCCGGCGGTTTCGCCCCGCCGGGCTTTGTGATCGACGAGGCGCTCAACCGCGAGTTCGGCGGTCTGGAAGGCTTTGCGGACGCGGTGGTGGATGGCGCAAAAGGCGTCTTCGGCACCAGCTGGCTGTGGCTCACCGCCGAAGGGGACGGCCTGTTTTTGGAGGCATACGAGGACGCGGGGAACCCGCTCGGCTCCGGCCGGCAGATCCTGTTTACCGCCGACCTTTGGGAGCACGCCTACTATCTCGACTACCAGACCGATCAGGCCGCCCACCTTCGCGCCCTGGTGCTGGAACTCGTCAACTGGGACACGATCGACCAGGCCTATATCCAAGGCGGCTAGAGCGGTTTGCGCTCAGTTTGGGTCATATCCGGCGGCTTTGAAGTAGGAGCGGGCTTCGGTTGGGGTGATGAGGTCGAGGACCTCACCGATGCGATGCCATAGGCCGGCAACGGTGCGCTCGGCAGCCTTGCGCAGGA
>JBCCBM010000031.1:0-36201 GCA_039034015.1 Pseudomonadota bacterium
CCGCCCGCACCTCACCCGCGCAACCGCGCTCTTGGCGCGCCTCTCGCGGTAACGCCATCAGATCAAGAAGTTCGCGGCCGATAGGGCGCTCACACCGGTGTCCACCAGGCGCAGGCCATTGTCGACGCCTTCGCGGCCGCGCCCGACGCCGGCGTCCTCTCGCTGTACGGCGAAATGATCGACCGCCCGCACCTCACCCGCGCAACCGCGCTCTTGGCGCGCCTCTCGCGGTAACGCGATCAGATCAAGAAGTTGGCGGCCGATAGGGCGCTCACATCAGTGTCCACCAGGCGGAGGCCATTGTCGGCGTCGAACGCGATCATCACATCCGCACCAAGGTCCACCACGCGCGCGCGCACATCGGCAAAGTCGTCAAAGCCGAGGGCGGTGAGGTCGATCCGGTCACCGCCGTGAAAGTCGGTGATGACGTCAGCCCCGTCCCCTTCGCGAAAGACAAACGTATCCGGCCCGGCGCCGCCCTTCAGCGTGTCATCGCCTCGGCCGCCCACCAGCGTGTCCCGCCCGCCGCCGCCCCAGAGGCGATCCGCGCCGTCTGATCCGCGCAAAAGGTCGGTGTGGCCGTTGCCGCGCAGGCTGTCATCGCCGGCGCCGCCGGTCAGCGTGTCAGCGCCGCTGCCCCCTTTCAGATTGTCATCGCCGCCGTTGCCGGTCAGCCAATCGTTGCCCGCCTCGCCCATCAGAGCATCGTCGCCACCCTGGCCCAAAAGCCGGTCGCCATCGTGCCCGCCCGACAGGGTGTCGTTGCCCGCGCCGCCCTCAAGGGTGTCGCGTCCCCGCTCGCCCGACAGTGCGTCGTCGTCGCCGCCGCCGCGCAGCCGGTCATCGCCGTCGCCGCCCAGCAGCGTGTCGCGCCCCGCGCCGCCGGCAAGGCTGTCATCGCCAGCGTCGCCCTCAAGACTGTCCGCGCCGTCGTCCCCGCGCATGTCATCGTTGTGGAGGCCGCCGGACAGAGTGTCGTCCCCATCGCCGCCGCGCAGGGTATCGTTGCCCCTGTCGCCGATCAGCCAATCGTTTCCCGCCCCGCCGAGGATGACATCGCTCCCCCGCCCGCCATCCACAGTGTCGTCCCCGCCGCCGGCTGCCACCTCATCCGCGCCGTTCAGCGCAACAAAGGCCTCCGCCCCCGCGCCGCCCAAAATTGTATCGGCGCCATCGGCCGCGGTGAACGGCCCGGTGAGGGCGCCGTCTGTGCCATCGTAAAAGACGGGCGCGCGGTTCGGATCGTTGTCCGGCGAGCTGATGTTGAAGCGCACGGCCCCATCAATGGTCCCGGTGTTGACGATGACGCCGCGGGCGCTGCCGAAAATATCACCCGTCAGGGTGCCGCTGTTTTGAAGGGTGAAGCCCCCGCCAACCGTAATGCCGCCGGTGACGGTCCCGCTGTTTTGAAGCGTCGTGTCCCGTTCAAGGGCGATGGCACGGAATTGGCCCGTGATCGCGCCGCTGTTCACGATGGTCGTCGTGGCAAAATTCGTTTGGTCGCCAATGGCCGTGTGGCCGCTCAGCGTCCCCGTGTTGGTGATCGCCACCGCGCCCACCGTTTCCATCAGGCGGACGGCGTGATGCGCGCCCTCCAAGGTGCCATGGTCTTCGATGGTGGTGCCATCGGCGGCAAACACGAAGAGCGCCGTGTCTCCGGTGGAGACGATGCGCCCGTGGTTGGTGATGGTGCCGTCGTCAGCGCTTGTGAGGATCGCGGTGTCGGCGCCGACAATCTCGCCCGTCGCCGCCACGCGCACGTGCGCCCGTTCCGTCATTGCCCCGTGGAGGCCGGCGGCGGCGGCGTCCACCACGGGGCCGGTGCCGCTGGTGAGGCGCCCAGCGACACACAGCGTCACATCATCGTGCCCCGCAAACGAAAACGCCGTCCCGCTTGTTTCAAGGCTTTGCTCCGCTTCCAGGGTGTGGGTCTCCCCGTCCGCGGTTGCGGCCTGGGGTTGCACGCCTGGCGTGAGGATATTTGTTGAACCACCTGACACAAAACACCCGTTCGGGCCGCAGATGCCGCGGCCCAACTAGGATCTTTATCGTGTCGGCGGTTCAGCCAAGCGTCAACCGACGATTTCGCAGCCCGCAAACCAGAACGCGATCTCTTCGGCCGCCGTCTCCGGCGCGTCGGAGCCGTGGACCGCATTTTCACCGATGGAGGAGGCAAAATCCTTGCGGATCGTGCCTTCAGCGGCTTCGGCCGGGTTGGTGGCGCCCATCACTTCGCGGTTCTTGAGGATCGCGTTTTCGCCCTCAAGTACCTGCACGACGGTGGGGCCGGACGACATGAACGCGGTGAGCTCGCCGTAGAACGGGCGCTCTTTGTGGACGACATAAAACGCCTCGGCCTGGGCCTTGGACATGTGCACCCGCTTGGAGGCCACCACGCGAAGGCCCGCCGCCTCCAACCGCGCGATGATCGGGCCGGTCACATTTTTCGCCGTCGCGTCCGGCTTGATCATGGAGAAGGTGCGTTCGATCGCCATCGTGGTCCTCGTGGGGGTTGCGCAGCCGCGGCCGCTGTCGGCGATGTCCTACGCTGCGGCCCCGGCCCATTCAACGCCTCAGAACACAAAGTCGTCTGCCGTGAGCGAGCCGGCCGCAACCCCCGCCAAAAACACCGACGAGGTGTCATTCACCGCGATCAGCGTTCCACCGTTCACGCTCACCAACAGCGGGTTCACATCATTGAGGCTAGTCACCCCGAATGCGCTGACGTCCAACAGATCGCCATCCGCAAAATCTTCCGCCGTGTCGTGGCCTTGGCCGAGCCGCAGGACGAAGGTGTCATCGTCCGTCCCGCCCCTCAGCGTGTCGTTGCCGGCGCCGCCATGCAACACATCGTCCCCGTGGCCGCCGTAAAGGCTGTCGTCGCCGGTGCCCCCCATGAGGATATCGTCGTGGGAGCCGCCAAACAGCGTGTCGTCCCCGGTGTCGCCATGCAAGTGGTCACGGGCGTTGCGACCGTCGAGAAAGTCGTCGCCGCGGTTGCCGTGAAGGACGTCCCTGCCTTGACCCCCATTGAGGAAATCGTCACCGCCGTTCCCGCGAAGCGTGTCGGCGCCCTCTGCACCGTAAAGGTGGTCCTCACCCGCACCGCCAAGGATCGAATCGGCGCCCGCCTCGCCGCCCAAAGTGTCGTGCCCTGCATCGCCGGTCAAATAGTCACTGCCGTTGCCGCCGGCGATGCTGTCGTCGCCGCCGCCGCCACGCAAGGTGTCGTGGCCGTCGCTGCCGGACAATGTGTCGTCCCCGGCGTGACCGTGGACAAGGTCGTCCCCAGCGCCGGCGTCGACCTCATCATCGCCGCTCACCCCAAAGACGGTGTCATCGTCAGCGCCCGCGAGGATCACATCGTGGCCCGCGCCGCCCACCACCATGTCATCGCCCGCACCGGCGTCGAGGGTGTCGTCCCCGTCCTGCCCGCGCACGGTGTCGTTGCCGGCGCCTGCGCCAATCTCGTCGTGGCCGGTCCCGCCGGTGATCAAGTCATTGCCGTTGTCGGCGTAAAGGGTGTCGTCGCCGTTGCCACCGTGCACCGTGTTGTTACCATCGCCGGCATCGAGGGAATCTTCACCGTCGCCGCCGACGACGCTGTCATCGCCCGCGCCAAGAAGCGCAATGTCGGACCCCGCGCCCAGCCACAACAGCACGCCCTGCGCACTGTCTTGCGGGCTCGGCGTCTTATTCGCGGTGAGGCCGAAGGGCGAGCCGGTGCGCACGACGTCGTCGCCGCTGCCTGTCACCACGTTGAGGGCGACGTTGCCGAGATAAACACGGTCGTTGCCGGCATCGGTGAAGATGGTGTGAACGTCGCTGCCGCTCTGGAGCGAGGCGTCGACGGTATCGTCCCCGTCGCCGGCGCGCAGCTCAGTGTTGTGGGTGGCGTCGAGGGTGAAATAATCGTCCCCCGCGCCGCCGAGGGCCAACATGTGATCATCGTGGGAGAGCACGAACACATCATCGCCCACCCCGCCCATCAGCGTGTCGTTGCCGCCGGACAGGGTGGGGTCGCCGGTGGCGATGAGGGTGTCGTCCCCCGCGCCGCCGCTCACAACGTCGTCGCCGCGGCCGCCGTCCAGGCTGTCGTCACCGTTCCCGCCGAAGATCTCATCATCGCCGTCTGCACCGGTGATGCTGTCGTTGCCGCCCGCAGCCCGGATCGTGTCATCGCCGCCGCCGCCAAGCACCGTTTCGTCAGAGGCGCCGCCGATCACGGTGTCGTTGCCGGCCGATCCCACAATGTCGCCGGTGACTTGGCCGTTGGAGCCTTCGTAACTCAGGGTCGTGCCGGCGCTGGCATCAATGTCGCCGATGATAAGCCCCGTGTTTTCAACGATGATGCCGCCCGCGTCGACCTTGATGGCATCATGGACGCCGCCATCCACCGTGCCCGCGTTCAGCACGGTGACCGCGTTGGCCGATTTGATCGCCACATCACCGGCAATGATGCCGGTGTTCACCAAGGTCTGGTGGTCAGCAAGCATGACACCCTTTTCGGTGCCGCGGATGGTGCCGGAGTTTGAAAACAGCACCGGGTCGGCGACGTTGCGGATGTTGACGCCCACCACCGCCTCGATGGTGCCGGAGTTGATGATGGTGTGGTCCGGCTTCTCCGGCCCGATGATCGGCTCGGGCGCGACGCCAAAATCGGTGGAGATGATCACGGGGTCCGGAAAATCGGCGGTCTGGATGCCGATCCCGGTGAGGCGCTGATCATCAAAGGCCTGGATCAGCCCGGCGTTGATCACCTCACTGTTGATGCCCTCCAACTCCACGCCGATGGACGTCGACAACACCTCGCCGGTTTCGGTGATGCTGATGACATTGTCGGTGGAGGCGGTCGTGGTCGCGATGCCATCTCCGCCAGCGTTCGCGACCGTACCGGCAACGCTCAGAAAATTTGCATCCCACACGTCGAAGTCGATGGTGCTGCCACCGTTCGCCGAGAGCAGCGTTCCGTCCTCCACCCGCGCGAAGGTGCCGTGGCTCGTAAACTGAAAGCCGCTGGTGCCGCTGGCGATGGTCTGAAAAGCCATGATTTGTCCGAAGCTTGAGGGGCCGCAGCAGCCATGCCACGCGCGCATAACTGCTTATGTGCAGCGGCGTGCCTCAAGCTTGCGGCACCGCACCACCCGGTCAGAACACGAAGTCGGCCGCGCTCAGCGTCGCGGCAGTCACCCCAGAGAGGAACACCGACGCGTCATCATCAAAGGCGATCGTGGCGCCGCCCGTCCCGTCGGCAAAAAGCGGGGTGACATCGGCAAAGCCCGAAAAGCCGAAGGCCGACACGTCGAGGAGATCACCGGAGGCAAAGTCGGTGATGGTGTCATCCCCCTTGGCCGGCCGCAGGATGAAGGTGTCGTTGCCCGCCCCGCCGGTCAGCGTGTCGTCACCGCTGCCGCCGTACAGCGTGTCACCGTGGCCGCCGCCCGAAAGCACATCTTCGCCGCTGCCGCCGTGGAGAAAATCGCGCCCGGTGTCGCCCATCAGGCTGTCGTCGCCGCTGTTGCCGCGCAGCGTGTCCTTGCCGGCACCGCCATCCATCGTGTCGTCGCCGCTGTTGCCATAAAGCTGGTCGCTGACCTCATCGCCCAACATCAAGTCGTCGCCAGCTCCGCCATGGAGCGTGTCGGCACCGGTGTCGCCGGTGAGGGAATCATCGCCGCTGTTGCCGAACAGCTCATCATCCCCAGCATCACCGTTGACCTGGTCATCGCCGTTGCCACCCGACACCGTGTCGTTGCCGTCGGCGCCTGAGAGCGAATCGTTCCCGGCATGGCCGCGCACCAGATCGTTGCCGGTGCCCGCATCCACCGCATCGTCGCCATCCGCGCCATAGACCGTGTCATCGTCGGACCCGGCGGCGATGCTGTCGTTGCCGGCGCCGCCCACCACCATGTCGGTGCCAGCGCCACTGTCGATGGTGTCGTCCCCGTCCTGCGCGCGCACGGTGTCGTTGCCGGCGCCTGCGTCAATGTCGTCGTGGCCGGTCCCGCCGGTGATCAGGTCATCGCCATTGTCCGCCTCCAGCGTGTCATCGCCGTTGCCGCCATGGAGGGTGTTGTTGCCGCCGGATGCGTCGACGCTGTCGTCCCCGTCGCCGCCGATGATGCTGTCCGCCCCCGCGCCCAGCAGCGCAACATCGGAGCCAGAGCCCAGCCAAAGGAAGGTGCCGCTGCCCGTCTGCGTTGCGATATCGTCCGTGCTGGTGACGCCAAAGGGCAGGCCGTTCACAACGTAATCATCGCCGCTGCCGGTCAGCACGGTGAACGAGCCCTCGCCGAGATAAACCCGGTCGTTGCCCGCATCGGTCCAGATGGTGTGGGCGTGGTTGCCGGTTTGCTGGTACGCCTCAATGGTGTCGTTGCCGCTGCCGGCGCGGATTTCGGTGTTGTCGGTGGCGTTGAGGGTGAAGTGATCGTCGCCGCTGCCACCCATCGCCAACACATCGTCATCGTGGACAAGGTTGAAGACGTCATTGCCCGCATCGCCAAACACGGTGTCGCCGCCGGCGGCTGCGGTCAGGGTGTCGTCCCCATCGCCGCCGCGCAGGACGTCGTCATCGGCCCCGCCATCGAGGCTGTCGTCGTCGGCCCCGCCCTTCAGCGTGTCGCCGTCCGCGCCGCCAAGCAAGACATCGTCGCCCGCCCCGCCGAGCAGGAGGTCCGAGCCCGCCTCGCCTTGGAGCGAATCATCGCCCCCCGCGCCATCGACGATGTCGTTGCCATCGCCGGCCATGACCACGTCGCGCCCCTCACCGCCCAAGACGTTGTCGGCATTGACGGAGCCGATGAGCGAGCCCGAGATTGTGCCGCCTGTACCGTCATAAACGAGGAGCGTGCCGGCGCTGGCGTCAATGTTGCCAACGATGGTGCCGGTGTTCTCTGCAATGATGGGGCCGCTGCCGGTCGTGACGATGGCGTCGTTGTCACCCGCATCGATGGTGCCGGAGTTGAGGACGGTCACGCCGGCTGAGGTCACAATGGCAGCATCGGCGCCCAGCATGGTGCCGGAGTTGGAAATCGTCTGGTGAGCGGTCATGAAAGCGGCCGCTTCCACCCCGCTGATCGTGCCGTTGTTGCGGATCGTCCCTTCGTTTGCCGCGGACAGGAGGTAGAGCGCGTTGGCGCCCACAATCTCGCCTTCGTTGAAGATGGCGTAATCGCTCGCGCCGAAGTAGGCAGCGATCCCGAAGAAGTTCGTGCCGGCGCCCGATGTGGACTCAATGAGGCCGTAGTTCGTCACCGTTGATTCGGAGGTCGTCCCAATGTTGATGGCGATTTGCTGCCCGGAGACAGTGCCGGTTTCACCCACCACCACGCTGTTCCAGCGGAAGCCGAACTCCACACCACTGTGGCCGGAGGCAATGACGGTGCCGTCAATCAGTGCCCTGGCCGCCTGCTGGGCGCCAAAGTCGATCGCGTGATCGTCCGTCACGGTCAGCGTGTCGCCTTCGGCGAGGAAGGCGATCTCGTTGGCGCTGCTGAAGTCGAAGCCTGTGGTTCCGCCCGCGATCTGTGAAATGGTCATGCTGCCTGTCCCGCGTTGTGGCGCGCGCCAACCGATCGGGCACGTCCTGCGGGCGGGTTACAGGGCGCGCCTTTTGTGAACCTTTTCCGCTGCCGTGCGAGGCACGTGGCTTGCGCTTTGAAAGGCTTGGGCGTCTCTCAACCTGCAGCGCTCCCGCCCAGCGCAGCCCCATGGCCATGACCTCACGCGTTGCAGCCCGCGCCGGCGGAGGCCCTCAGAGCGTGACGTCGGCCGCGCCAAGGGTGGCCACGTCCCCAAGAAGGGTGAGGGTGTCGGCCCCAAGCGCCACAACGCTCGCCCCCTCGACGGTCGCAAGATGCGGGAGACGATCGGCGAACGAACGCGAAGGCGATGGTGTTGTGGCCCGCGGTTGGGGCAAACACAAAACTGTCCGCACCGGCGCCGCCGGACAAAAAAGCGTTGCCGCGGCCGCCGAACACGCTGTCCCTCCCGGCCCGGCTTCACGTGTGTCCCCGCCCGCGCCGCCGTTTGCGCCGGCCAGCGTGTCCTCGCCCGTGCCGCCGGGTTCAAGGGTGATGCGCGCTATGGACACCATCAGCCCCAGTCACCGCCCCAAACGGTGGCCAGTTGGCGTCAAAATGCAAAATCGTCCGCCCCAAGGGTCGCCAGTGCAACGTTGGTGAGGGTCAAGGAGGTGGTGTCGTCAAACGTGATGATCGTTGAGCCTTTCACCTCCGCCATGAGGGGGGCGACGTCATCAAAATCGTTGAGGTCGAAGGCGGCGATGTCGATGGTGTCGATTGTGCCAAAATCTTCGATGATGTCATGCCCGTCCCGCGGCGCGATGACGAAAACATCTCCGTCCGCCCCGCCGAACATCACGTCGTCGCCGCGCCCGCCGATGATCTGGTCAAGGCCGCCGCCGCCGCGGATCACATCGTTGCCCGCATCGCCGATCAGCGTGTCGTTGTGGGCGCCGCCGGCAATGGTGTCCTCGCCCGCGCCGCCATTGATGCGGTCCTTGCCGTCGTCGCCGCGCAGGCTGTCGTCCCCGCGGTTGCCGTTGATGCGGTCGTTGCCGGTGCCGCCGGAAATCTCGTCATCGCCCACATTGCCCGAGAGGCTGTCCCGCTGGGTGCCGCCGGAGATGATGTCATCATCGGCGCCCCCCATGATGGTGTCGAAGCCCGCCCCGCCGTCGATGGTGTCTTCCCCATGTTGGCCGCGGACGCGGTCATCACCGGCGCCGGCCTCAAGGCTGTCATCACCAGCGCCGCCGGCAACGGTGTCGTTGCCGCCGCCAGCGTCGATCACGTCGTCGCCCGCGTTGCCGCGCACCACGTCGTCGGTGGCGAGCATGGTGGCTTGATCGTCGCCCGCGCCCAGGGACACGACTTTTGCGATCGAGGGATCGTCGTTGGTGGCAATGCCAAAAATGATCGGTGGCTCGACGGTGACGATGTCGTCCCCGGCGCCGCCGAAGACGATGCCGCCCGAATTGGCAAGAATGACCACATCATCGCCCTGGCCGCCGCGCACGGTGTGGGTGTCGCTGGTCACGCCGAAGTTAAGCTCGAAGGTGTCGTCCCCGTCCCCGCCGATGAGGAGGTTGTCGCCGCCGCCGCCGAAGAAGGCGAGCCTGTCGTCGCCGGCGCCCCCGTTCAGGGTGACGCTGCCAATGCCGCCGAGGAGATCGTCGTCCCCCGCGCCGCCAAAAATGCTGTCGTCGCCGCCGCCGGCGTCGATGGAGTCGTCGCCCGCCTCTCCATAGATGGTGTCATCGCCACCGCTGCCGAGGATGGTGTCTTCCCCATCGCCGCCGTGAATAAAATCGTTGTCAGAGCCGCCATTGAGGGAGTCGTCGCCGCGACCGCCCGAGATGGTGTCGTCGCCCTCGCCCCCTTCCACCGAATCGTGCTCGTTGCCGCCGATCACGGTGTCGCGCCCGGCCGTGCCGATGATCGTGCCGACCACCTCGCCGCCGGCGCCGTCATAATTGAGGCTGCTGCCGTTGGTGGCGTTCACATCGCCGATGATGAGACCGGTGTTCGTGACCCTGACGAGGCTGCCGCCCACCTCGATCGCATCGCCGTTGCGCGCCTCCACAGTGCCAGAATTGATGAGCTCGATGCCGCTTTGGGACGCGATCGCCACGTTGGTGGCCGACATCAAGCCGGTGTTCACGATCACCTGCCCGTTGATGGTGGCCAAGGCCGTGTCGGTGGCAACGATGGACCCGTGGTTGGTGATCGCCACCGGGTCGCCGACCGTGTCGTCGCTGATGCCGGTGTTCGCCTCGATCTTGCCGTTGTTTACGATGGTCATGCGCGGATCATCGTCCCCGCCCATCGCGGTGCCGGGGAGGTTGTTGAGTTCGATGCCGATCCCGTCGTTGCTGATGGGATTGAACGCTTGGAGCAGGCCGTCATTGACGAGGTTGGTGTTCAGCCCGGCAATTTCGATGGCGGCGCCTGTTGAAAAGACCTTGCCGGTCTCATGGATCGCGATCGTGTTGTTGAGGTCTCCCAAACCGACATCAATGGTCGTGTTATCCCCGTTCACAACCGTCCCCGCGATGGCAAGAACCTTGTCGGATTGGCCAAAGGTGATCGTTTCATTGATGTTGCGGGATAGGAAATCGCCCTCCTCAAGGAGCGCGACGAAGTCAAAGGCCGAGAAGTCGAACCCTGCGTTGCCGGACCCGATGGACGTGAATGACATGGCGCTTTCACCTTTCATGCGGCCATGGATCAGGCCGAGGACTAAAAGCTGTTTGTCAGGCTCGGCTGCCCTGAGGCTTGGCGCGGTTGTTCCAAGCCAGCGTGAAACATCACGCTGGCGCTTTCGGAACAAAAAGTGTACATAGATGTTGGAGGTCGCCCATCGACGACGGGTGACAATTCCACCGGACGATAAGGATACGTTAACCTCGGTCGCGCATGTGGTTGGTCACAGGCCAGCGACACACCATATGTGGTGGGTGTCGGTGCCCGAACCGCTGGGGAAAAGTCGAGCCGTCCACAGGAAGCTCGTCCACTCCGGCTTTCGGCGACCGCCCTGCCCGCGCGAGTGTCCGAGGCCGTCGCACGATGCGGCGCACACACCTGACGAGGATGACCAATGCGGATCGAACGGCGCTACACCAAAGACGGAAAATCCCCCTACGACGGCATCGACTTCCGCAGCGCAACGTCCGAAATCAAAAATCCCGACGGCTCCACCGTCTTCAAGCTCGACAATGTCATGGTGCCGGAAACCTGGTCACAGGTCGCAACCGACATCATCGCGCAAAAATATTTCCGCAAAGCCGGCATCCCGAGCCGCACCCAAAAGGTCGCCGAAGCCCAAATCCCCGAATGGCTCCAGCGCTCCGCCCCCGATCAAACGGCCCTCGATGCCCTTCCCGAGGCCGAGCGCACCCGCGGTGAGACCGACGCCCGCGCTGTCTTCGATCGCCTCGCCGGCGCCTGGACCTACTGGGGGTTTAAGCACGGCTATTTTGACACCGAGCACGACGCCCGCGCCTTCTACGACGAGCTGCGCCACATGCTCGCCACCCAAAAGGTCGCCCCCAATTCGCCCCAATGGTTCAACACCGGCCTCCACTGGGCCTACGGCATCGACGGCCCCAGCCAAGGCCACCACTACGTTGACCCGGTGAAAAAGGTGCTCATGCGCTCCACCAGCGCCTACGAGCACCCCCAGCCCCACGCCTGCTTCATCCAGTCCGTCAGCGATGACCTCGTGAACGACGGCGGCATCATGGACCTTTGGGTGCGCGAAGCCCGCCTCTTTAAGTATGGTTCCGGCACAGGCTCCAACTTCTCCGACATTCGCGGCGAAGGCGAGCGGCTGGCCGGCGGCGGCAAGTCCTCCGGCCTCATGTCCTTCCTCAAGATCGGCGACCGGGCGGCCGGCGCCATCAAGTCCGGCGGCACCACGCGGCGCGCCGCCAAAATGTGCGTCGTCGACATCGATCACCCCGATGTGGAAGATTATGTCGACTGGAAGGTGCGCGAAGAGCAAAAGGTCGCCGCCCTCGTCACCGGCTCAAAGATCGTCAAAAAGCACCTGACGGCGCTGATGAAAGCCTGCGTCAACTGCGAAGGTTCTGGCGACGACTGTTTTGACCCCGACAAAAACCCGGCCCTCAAGCGCGAAATCAAAGCCGCGCGCAAATCCCAAGTGCCGGAAAACTACATTCGCCGCGTCGTCCAGTTCGCCAAACAGGGCTACACCAGCCTCGAATTCCCCATCTACGACACCGATTGGGACTCTGAGGCCTACCTCACCGTCGCCGGCCAAAACTCCAACAACTCCGTGCGCGTCACCGACGCGTTCCTGGAGGCGGTCGAAAAAGACGCCGACTGGGACCTCACCTGGCGCACCACCGGCGAAACCGCCAAAACCCTCAACGCCCGGGACCTTTGGGAAAAGGTCGCCTACGCCGCCTGGGCCTCCGCCGACCCCGGCATCCAGTTCCACACCACCATCAACGACTGGCACACCTGCCCCGCGGGCGGTGAAATCCGAGCGTCCAATCCCTGCTCGGAATATATGTTCCTAGACGACACGGCCTGTAACCTCGCCTCCCTGAACCTCATGCAGTTCAAGTCGCCGGACGGCCGCTTCCACATCGGCCTTTTTGAGCACGCCGTAAAACTCTGGACGATGGTGCTGGAAATCTCCGTCACCATGGCGCAGTTCCCCTCCGCCGCCATTGCCCAAAACTCCTACGATTACCGCACGCTTGGCCTCGGCTTTGCCAACATCGGCGGCCTCTTGATGGTCTCGGGCATTCCTTATGACTCGGAAAAAGGCCGCGCCATCTGCGCCGCCATTTCCGCCATCATGACCGGCACCGCCTATGCCACGTCTGCCGAGATGGCGCGGGACCTCTCCCCGTTCCCCAAATATGAGGAGAACGCGGCGGCAATGCTGCGCGTCATCCGCAACCACCGGCGCGCGGCCCACGGCGACACCGGCGGCTATGAGCGGGTCGCCACCCGCCCCGTCCCGCTGGACAAAGCCGCCTGCCCCGACCCCGGCCTCGTGGAGCGCGCGAGCGCCATCTGGGACCGCGCCCTCACGCTTGGCCAAAAATACGGCTACCGCAACGCCCAGGCGACCGTCATTGCCCCCACCGGCACCATCGGCCTCGTCATGGACTGCGACACCACAGGCATCGAGCCCGACTTCGCGCTCGTAAAATTCAAAAAGCTCGCCGGCGGCGGCTACTTTAAGATCATCAACCGGGCCGTCCCCCAGGCGCTCCGTGTTCTGGGCTACGAGAAAGAGCGGCGGGACGAGATCATCGCCCACGCGGTGGGCCACGGCACATTGTCCGGCGCGCCCCACATCAACCCGGAAAGCCTTGCGGGCAAAGGGTTTTCGGCCGAGGCCATCGCCGCGGTGGAAGATGCAATGCCCTCCGCCTTCGATATCCGCTTTGCCTTCAACAAGTGGACGCTGGGGGAAGAGACGCTCAAAACCCTCCTCCCCAACGCCGACCTTAACGACATGAAGCTCGACGTTCTGAAAGAGCTCGGCTTCAAAGAAAGCGAGATCGACGCCGCGAACGTTTACGTTGCCGGCGCGATGACGCTGGAAGGCGCCCCGCACCTCAAGGACGAGCATCTCCCCGTCTTCGACTGCGCCACCCCCTGCGGCCGGCTCGGCACCCGGTATCTGTCCGCCGAAAGCCACATTCGCATGATGGCGGCCGCCCAGCCGTTCATCTCCGGCGCCATTTCGAAGACCATCAACATGCCCAACACCGCCTCGGTGATGGACTGCATGTCGGCCTACGAGATGTCGTGGAAGCTGGGCGTCAAAGCCAACGCCCTCTACCGGGACGGCTCAAAACTCTCCCAACCCCTTCAAGCCCAATGGGTCGCGGAGGACGAAGACGCGGTCGACGAGGTGATTGCCGAACCCACGCCAAAACGGGTCGCAAAGGTCGCCGAGCGGATGGTGGAGCGCGTCGTGGAGCGGGAGGTCATCACCCGCAAGCGCGAATCCATGCCCGACCGGCGCAAGGGCTACACCCAAAAGGCGATCATCGGCGGCCACAAGGTCTATGTGCGCACCGGCGAGTTCGACGATGGGCGCCTGGGCGAAATTTTCATCGACATGCACAAGGAAGGCGCCGCCTTCCGCGCGATGATGAACAATTTCGCCATCGCCATTTCGCTCGGCCTGCAATACGGCGTGCCGTTGGAAGAGTATGTGGACGCGTTCACCTTCACCCGGTTCGAGCCGGCAGGGCTTGTCCAAGGCAACGAGGCGATCAAAAACGCCACCTCGATCCTGGATTACATCTTCCGTGAGCTTGCCATTTCGTATCTCGGCCGCAACGACTTGGCCCATGTGACGCCTGAGGACACCCAGTCGACCGCGCTTGGCCGCGGCGTTGCGGGGGACAAGCCGCAGATGGTCTCGCGCGGGCTGGTGCGGGGCCAACAGTTCCGCCTCATCCGCGCCGAGGGGCCGGAGGCGCGGGCGGTGGATGCGCTCACCTCCGCGATCGCCGAGGCAAAGGCGGTGCCTGAGCCGATTTTGACCCCGGCGCCCTCTGTGCAGCCCGAACTCCCCCGCCCGGTGGAGACCCGCGTTGCCCCTGTCGGCGGCGGCGGCGGCGTGGCGACGGAGGAATCCCCGCTTGACGAAATCCGCGCCGAGGTGGCGGCCCTCCTCGGCCTCTCCCGCGCGGAGGACGCCAAAAGGTCGGAAGCCCCCGCCGCGACCTCGGCGGAGCGCTCCATCATGGCCCGCCTCAAGGGTTTTGAAGGCGACCCCTGCGGCGAATGCGGCAACTTCACGCTCGTGCGCAACGGCACCTGCCTCAAGTGTGACACGTGCGGCTCGACATCGGGCTGTTCCTAACCCACGGGCCGGCGCGTTTATCTTGGCTGAATGCAAGATAAACGCGCCACCCCATCAAGACTTGGCGGCAAAACACCCCTTGATCGCTCTGACCATTCCACCGACATTGGCAACTCTTCGGTTTTCGCCAAAAAGGTCTCAACCATGGTCCGCTCAAAGGTCATTGCCGCCATCATCGTTGCTGTCGCGTCGCTCACCGCCGTCGCCCCCGCCAGCGCCCAAGGCTACTATGTCGACAGCTATGCCTACGTGGTCGGCGTCGACCAATATGATGTCCTGAACATCCGCCGTTGGCCGGCCCCCCACTCACAAAAGATCGGCGCCATCCCGCCCTATGGCGAAGACATTTACGTCCAGCGGTGCAACGTGCGGCCCAACGGCCAGCGGTCCGACTGGTGTAAAATCAACTACAACGGCACCTGGGGCTGGGTGAGCAAACGCTTCATCGTCATCCAGTGAGGCTGGCGGCCGGACCACCGGCCGCACCCCCTCACCGACCGATCAGCGGCACCCCCTCAATCCCCGCACGGCGAAGCACAAGATAAAGCGACCGAATTTCGCGATCCCGGTCCCGCAGCTCCCCACGCAGTTTCGCGATCAAATCGGGGTTGGCCACAGCCCGCAGTTCGCGGATCTGCCGCTCCAGCCCCGCAATCCGATCATTGCGCCCGGCAAGGCGCGCCTCAAGATCGGCAATCGCATCGGCCTGATTCCCAACCCGCCCGCGCCGCCGCTCAAGAATCTCCTGAAGCTCTTTCACCCTGGCGCGCCGGTTTCTGAGCCGCCCGCGAAGATCTTCAATGCGCGCCGTGTCCGCCCGCCCGGCGCTCAAAATCTCCTCAATCCGCGCGTCCCGTGCGGCCACCGCCTCCTCCAGCGCGGCAATCTCATCACGCAGCCGCGGGCGCCCCCGCAGCCGCTCCACCCGGGCGCGCAGATTTTCCACCCGCGCATTGGCATCGCCCAGCGCCGTCTCAAGCGTCGCGATCCGGTCGTCCCGGTTCACCACAATCGCCTCAAGCTCATCCACCCGCTTCAAGAGCGCGGCCCGCAGCGCCCCGCCCCGCCGCGCCTCAAGCGTTTCAATGCGCGCCCGCGCATCGGCCAGCACCGCAGCCGTCTGCGCGGCCGTCTTTTCCAGTGCCGTGATGCGCTGGCCCCGTGCCCGCACCTCCGCCTCAAGGGCCGCGTTCTCCCGCTCCTGGGCGACAATTTCTTCGTCCGCCTCCGCAAGGGCGGCGCGCAATTCGTCAATCTCGGCCCGCTGGTTGCGCAGTTGCGCGCGGATGCGCTGACGCCGCTCTCGCCGCAGCGCCCGCCGCTCCTCCCGCGGGAGCTGCACCGACACCACGCCATCGGCCACAACAGCGCCGCTCCCGGGCAACGCCCCCGCCTCAAACGGCGCCACCATCAACGCAAGGCCCAGAAAAGCCGCGCAAAGTTTTGTCATCGCCCCACTCCTTAAGATCTGCGGCGTAGTCTTCCACGCAACATCTGAACAGAGGCGAACCGCCCTTGAAATGCCCCCGCCAAAAGGTCTCCCTCCGGCCATGACACACGGCATTGCCCTCATCGGCTGCGGCTACATTGCCGATTCCTACCAAGCCGCCGCCCGCCACCACCGCGACCGTTTTGCGATCCGCGCCGTGCACGACAAAAACCCCGAGCGTGCGCGCGCCCACGCCGCCCACTGGTCCACCCCCGCCCGCCCGCTCGACGCCATCCTCACTGACCCCGACATCGCGCTGGTCGCGAACCTCACCGACCCCCACAACCACGAGGCCGTGACCAGAGCCGCGATCGCCGCCGGCAAACACGTTTACAGCGAAAAGCCCCTCGCCATGAATTTTGGCACGGCCGCAGCGCTTGCGGACGCCGCCACCGCGAAGGGCGTGCGCCTCGCCAGCGCCCCCTGCAACCTCCTGGGTGAAGCCGCGCGCACCCTCGCAAAGGCCGTGCGCGAGGGCATCGCCGGCAAGGTGCGCCTCATCTATGCCGAGATGGACGACGGCATGATCCACCGTGCGCCCTACCAAAACTGGGCGAATGCGTCCGGCGCCCCCTGGCCCGCCCGCGGCGAATTCGAAGTCGGCTGCACGTTCGAGCACGCCGGCTACACCCTCGGCCCCCTCGTTGCCATGTTCGGCCCTGTGCGGACGGTGAGCGCGTTTTCCACCCTCGCCATCCCCGACAAGCAAACCACCCCGCCGCTGGAAAACCCCGCGCCCGACGTCTCCGTCGCCTGCCTCACCTTCGACAATGGCATCACCGCCCGCATGACCAACTCGGTCGTCGCGCGGTACGACCATCGTCTCCGCCTTTTCGGCGACAACGGCACCCTCACGCTTGCCGAACCCTGGTCCTACCGTTCGCCCGTCACCTTCACCCCGCAGACCACGAGCCGTCTGGGCCGCATTGCGGAGCGGCGCCTGGGCTGGCAGCCCACAAAACGCATAAAACCCGTCGGGACCCCGCGCGTCCCCGCCGGCCGCGGCCAGCCCACCATGGATTTTTGCGCCGGCATCCGCGACCTTTTGGACGCCATCGACGCCGGCCGCCCGGCAACCCTCACCCCCGAGCTCGGCGTCCACATCACCGAGGTGACCGAGGCCGCCCAGCACCCGGAGCGGTTTGCCCGCCCCTACCGGGTGACCACAACGGTCCCACCCATCAACTTGGCAGGTTAAGCCGGATGTGAAGCTCACGAAGCTGCGCGGGCGACACATCCGACGGCGCACCCATCATCAGATCTTCCGCCTTCTGGTTCATGGGGAAGAGCGTCACATCCCGCAGGTTCTCCCGCCCACAAAGCAGCATCACGATCCGGTCAATCCCCGGCGCAATGCCCCCGTGGGGCGGCGCCCCAAATTTTAGGGCCGACAGCATCCCGCCAAATTTGTCCTCAAGCACGCTCTTGTCGTAGCCCGCGATGGAAAACGCCTTTTCCATAATGTCCGGAATGTGGTTCCGAATAGCGCCAGACGACAATTCGATCCCGTTGCACACAATGTCATACTGATACGCTGAAATCTCGAGCGGATCTTTGGTCTCCAGCGCCTCAAGCCCACCTTGCGGCATCGAGAACGGGTTGTGGCTAAAATCAATCTTCCCCGTTTCTTCATCCGCCTCATACATCGGGAAGTCGACAATCCAGCAAAACGCAAACTGATCTTTCGCCGTCAAGCCCAATTCATCGCCCACCCGCGTGCGCGCCTCCCCGGCAAACCGCGCAAACTGCTCCGGCCGGCCAGCGGCAAAAAACACAGCATCGCCTGCAGAAAGCCCCAGTTGCCCGCGCAGCGCCTCCGTCCGCTCCGGCCCAATATTCTTCGCGATCGGCCCGGCGCCCTCCAGCGCGCCACCCTCCTCGCGCCAAAAGATGTAGCCGAGCCCCTTTTGGCCTTCCTTCTGCGCCCAAGAGTTCATCCGGTCGCAAAAGGCGCGGCTCCCGCCCGTCTTCGCCGGGATCGCCCAAACCCGCACCCGCGGGTCCGCCGCAATCATCCCCGCAAACACCTTAAAGCCCGAGCCATCAAAGTGCGACGTCACGTCTTCCATCTCGATGGGATTGCGAAGGTCAGGCTTATCGGTCCCATACTTCGCCATCGCCTCCTTGAAAGGAATGCGCGGGAATTTCTCCGTCACCGGCAGCCCGTTGCCAAACTCGACAAAACAATCGCGTAAGACAGGCTCGACGGCTTGGAACACATCCTCCTGCTCCACAAAGCTCATCTCAATGTCGAGCTGATAAAACTCGCCGGGCGACCGATCGGCCCGCGCATCCTCATCGCGAAAACACGGTGCGATCTGAAAATACCGATCAAACCCAGAGATCATGACCAGCTGCTTGAACTGCTGCGGCGCCTGGGGCAGCGCATAAAATTTGCCAGGATGCAGACGCGAGGGCACCAAAAAGTCCCGCGCACCCTCCGGCGACGAGGCGGTCAGGATTGGCGTTTGAAACTCCATGAACCCGTCCGCCGTCATCCGGTTGCGGATCCACGAAATGATCTTTGAGCGCTTGATGATATCGGCATGAATAGTCTCGCGCCGAAGGTCCAGAAACCGATAGCGAAGGCGAAGATCTTCCGGATAATCCGGCTCGCCAAACACAGGAACCGGCAGCTCGGGCGCGGTGGACAGCACCTCGATCTCGGCGGCAAACACCTCCACCTCGCCGGTGGGCATGCGCGGGTTCACCGTGTCCGCGTCACGGGCGCGCACGGCGCCATCCACCCGCACCACCCATTCGGCGCGCACCGTCTCGGCGGCCGTGAAGGCGGCGGAGGTGGGCTCGACCACAATTTGCGTCAGCCCATAATGGTCCCGAAGGTCGATGAACACGAGGCCGCCATGGTCGCGCACCCGGTGCACCCAGCCCGACAGGCGCACGGTGGATCCCGTATCGTCGCCACGGAGATCGGCGCACGTATGGGAGCGGTAGCGATGCATGGGATCAGCCTTTCAGATGGGATGTGCGCAGTCGCCACGCCGCTCGCCATCTGTCAACCACCGTGGGCCCGCCAGTGAGGCCTGACCCCATCATCGTCACCCTGCAGCTCGACGAAATGTCGGCCGGCTTCTTCGAGCGCGCCCGCCAAACCCACTTCCCGCCGTCGCTCAACAAGGTGCCCGCGCACCTCACCCTGTTCCACGCGCTGCCGGGTGACGACCCCGAGGCGATCGTCCGGGCCTTCGCGCCCGCCGTCCAGCGCGCGCCGTTCTCCATTGCGGTGGAGGGCGTCATGCCCCTTGGCCGCGGCGTTGCCTACCGCCTCGCCTCACCAGAACTTGCGGCCTTGCGCGCCGCGCTCGCCGCCCCCTTCGCAGGCCAGCTGACGGGCCAGGATCGCGCCGGCTTCCGCCCCCACATCACCGTCCAAAACAAGGTGACGAAGGCCGCCGCCCGGGAAACGCTGATGCAACTCTCAGAGGCGTTTTCCCCCTTCGACGCGGTGGCCGAAGGGCTGCAGCTCTGGTTTTACCGCGGCGGGCCATGGGCGCCCTTTGCCGCCATGCCCTTTGCCCGGTCGACGTGAGCGAACAGTTTGTCTTTTAATTCGCTCTGGTCAACCCGCGACAATGAGGGTGTCGGGCCACGAATAATACCGACGCGCCAAGTCTTTGACTTGTCGCGTGTGGGTGACGCTCAGGCGCCGCGCGGGCTTTACCGGCGCACAATGGGTCAATCCAAAGGCGCGCCGGTGTAACACGTGTCCCGCTGTGTCGCGCTCTACACAATAAAATGACTCTCATTGAGCCCGGTTTCTCCCGCACCGAGGAGCAAGATGTAATCTTGTCCCGTATAGAACTCAAGATCGCTCGGATCGGGGGCCCACTTTACGCGCGAGAGCGCCTCTTCAACTGTAATATTCATCGATGTGACGTTCAATTTATGGCCTATGCGGGTATTGAAAACGATCGTATCCCAACCGTCACCGGGGACGATGATGTATTCATCCGCGCCCAAACCGCCACTCAGCCAGTCAACGCCAGCGCCGCCGTTCAAGACGTCGTCGCCGTCGCCACCAAAAAGGCTGTCGTTGCCGTCATTGCCAAAGAGCGTGTCGTCCGTTTGCCCGCCTTCGTCATAAAGGTAGTCGTCGCCGCCTTGGCCCCGTAACAAATCATCACCCCACCCGCCGAGGAGTGTATCGTTGCCGTCTTGGCCAAGCAGCGTGTCGTTGTCGGGTCCGCCGCCGTCGTCGATGAGGTCGTCCCCCGCGCCGCCGCGCACCGTGTCCGCGCCCGCGCCACCGTCAAGGGTGTCATTCCCCGACTGGCCGGCGACAATATCGTCCCCGTCGCCGCCCATCACGCGGTCATCGCCCTTTTGGCCGCGGACGACGTCGTCACCATCGCCGCCGTTGACCGCGTCATTCCCCGTGCCGCCGGAGAGCCGATCGTTGCCAGCGTTGCCGTTCAGGGTGTCGTTGCCGGCCTGCCCGTAAAGGCGGTCGTTGCCGCCGCGGCCCACAAGCAGATCATCGCCGTCGCGACCGTAAAGATAGGATTTATCATTCACGCCAAGCAACGTGTCGTCTCGCCCGTCCCCAAAGGCAAGAAAGACGTCCTGCTTCTCGTTCCAGCGGGTCTCGACATGATCGTTCTGGCCCGCTTCGCCATAGAGAAACTCGAGAGCCTCAAGGTCAAGCCATTGTAACTCGGTTTTCCTGGGCCCTGAAAGCCAGTTGTCTGACATCAAGGTGTTGTCGGTGTTGTCCAGGTGATCGACCAAAACGTAGTCGATCGGCGCCTCCTCGATGTCAAAGTCGGGGTCATCGAGGCCGAGGGCATGGCCGATCTGTTGGAGCAGACTTTGGTACCCGTCCCCGCCTTGGCGAAAATCGAGGCGGGTGTTCATGCTGACCCAGCTTGCCACGTCCGGTTGGTCGGGCGTCACGGCCGGATGCCGGCCGAACGAACGACCGCGCGCCCCATCGTTCATGAAAATGGACAGCATCTCATCGGCGCTGGCATCCACCTCAATGAATTGAATGCCCGTCTGCCGTTCCACGGTCTCCAGCGCCTTGCGCGTGGCGGTTTTCAGATCTTGGCTCGCCTGGATTGCGTTGCCAGGTCGGTCGTAGCTGGCAACGGTATCAAAGGCATAGGTGATGGTGGTGGGCGCGCCGCGCTCGGTCAGGCCGTTGGCGCGCAGGTGATCCCCGTTCAGAAAGTTCCGCTCGCTCAAAAGCGCGCGGTAGTCGCTGACGGTCACGGTGTTGGCCGGCGCCGGCGCCGGCGCGTCCGTCCTGCCGACAAATGCGGTGTTTCCGGCGGGCAAGCTTTTCGAATTGTCAGGCACCCCGGCCGATGGGGCGACGGCCGCGCTCCTGGCAAAAGCCGCCAAGGTGTCCACCGTTTCGACCGTTCTCAGCACACCATCGCGCATCGCCCAACTCTCCCCAAAACGCCCTACGTCCGCGGCGGACCGCTAAACGATGAACACAAACTCTGAAAACGCCTGGCTCGCGGCGCCCTCAAGCCGCACAAACTCCGAGCCGGTGAAGAACAATGCATCCGACCCGCTGGTCGAAATCTGTGACACCGCCTCCGCTGCCGTGATCCCAAGGGCCGACACGTCCAGCCGATCCCCCTCCGCGCGGGAAAAGTCGCGGATGATGTCGGACCCATCCCCTTCCACGACGAAGAAGATGTCCGCGCCCGACCCGCCGCGCAGCGTGTCGATGCCGGAGCCGCCCTTCAGCGTGTCATTGCCGCCGCCCGCGATGATGGCATCATCGCCATCGTTGCCGGTGAAGAAATCGTCGCTGTAGAGCGAGATGTCTTCCATCCGGTCGTTGCCGCCGCCGCCGCGTTGCAGGTCGTCCCCGTCGCCCGACTGCATCCAGTCGTCGCCGCCTTGGCCGAGGAGCTTGTCGTCGAACCAACCATCACCGTCGCGCAAAATATCGCGGTCTTCGCCGCCGCGCACCGTGTCACGGCCATACCCGCCGTCCAGCGTGTCGAGCCCGGCCTGGCCGGCGACCACGTCATCCCCGCTACCGCCGTTCACCGCGTCGTTGCCCTTTTGGCCACGGGCAATGTCGTTGCCGTCGCGGCCGTCCACCTCATCGTTGCCGGTGCCGCCGGACAACAGGTCGTCGCCCGCAAACCCGATCAGGGTGTCGTTCCCGGCCTGACCATAGAGACGGTCGTTGGCGTCGCGGCCGTAAAGCGCGTCGTCCCCAGCCTTGCCATAAAGATACGATTTGTCGTTGACGCCGAGCAGAACGTCGTCCCGGCTGTCACCAAAGGCGAGCAGCACATCCTGCTTTTCGTTCCAGCGGATCTCCACATGGTCGATCTGCCCCGGCGCGCCGTACAAATATTCTAGCGCGTCAAGGTCCATCCACTTGAACTCTTGCTCAAATTCGCTCGCCCAGGTGTACGACATCACGCTCGTGTCGGTGTTGTCGATCCCGCCGGTGATGGCGATGCCGTCAC
Source organism: Pseudomonadota bacterium (assembly GCA_039034015.1). GTDB lineage: Bacteria > Pseudomonadota > Alphaproteobacteria > Rhizobiales > Amorphaceae > Acuticoccus. Next base: position 22,339 of record JBCCBM010000031.1, read on the forward strand.
TGTCTTCAAACGTGTGCTCCAGCCCCAGCGCGTGACCAAACTCGTGCAACAGCACCTGGAACCCCGACGAGCCCGGCGAGAAGCTCGAGAACACGGTGTTCATGCTCACAAAACCCTCGGACCGGCCCTGAAAACCGCCCGCCGTCGGGTACCAACCCCAGGAAAACCCGTCCGACCGATTGTTCATAAAAATTTCGATCATCGCGTCGGCATCGCTCTCCACCTCCACGAAGCGGATGCCGGTTTGCGCCTCCATCACCGCCACCGCCTCGCGGGTGCCGGTTTTGAGGATCGACGAGGCGACCAGGCGATCGGGATCGCCGATCACCATGGGCGCATCGGCGGACGCAAACGAGTAGGTCACGATGGTGGGCGTCTGAAGGTCCACGTGCCCGTTGGCGCGCCAGTATTGCGCCTGCGCATCCCACGTTTTGTCGTTCAGAAGCGCGCGATAATCGCTCACATACGTGACGTCCGGGGCAATGGCCGGCGTGTCCGCCTCAACGGCAAGGTTCGCCAAGAGCGCTGCGCCAGGCGTTGGAGGCGGCGGCGGCACAAGGTTTGCCAGCCCGTCCGCGGTGGCTGTGGTGAGCGCGCAGAGTCCACACATGACAATATCCCTAAAATATGACGCATCGACCCTATTCACAGAACGCGAAGTCGAGCAAGAAGGCAATCGCGCGCACGGGCCATCACCCGTTCCCTTTCGCGCCGGCGGCTTCTATATGAGGGGTCCGCGTCACCCTTGGGGCCAATTCCATGACCACCGTCATCATCGTCATCCACCTGATGATCGTGCTCGCCATGATCGCCGTCATCCTCGTCCAACGCTCTGAGGGCGGTGCGCTTGGCATTGGCGGTGGCGGCGGCGGCGGGGGCATGTTCTCCGCCCGCGGCTCCGGCAACCTTCTGACGCGCACGACGACAATCCTCGCCATCGTCTTCTTCGTGACGTCCCTCGGCCTCGGCATCCTCGCCAAACAGGATTCCGGCGCCCCATCCATTCTCGACGGTGCCGCCCCCACCGCCGCAAGCCCCCTTGGCGATGATGCCACCCGCGGCTCCGGCGACGGCCTCCTCGACACGCTGCGCATCCAGTCCGGCGAGACCGAGACCCCCATCGCGCCCCCCTCCACCGACCTTGCGCCCATCGACCCCAACGCCCTCGCGCCCACAACGCCCATCGTGCCCGGCGCAACGGACGTGCCCGCGGTGCCCGACATCCCGCGCGTGCCCACCAACCAATAAGCGGTGCGAAACCATCCAGCGCGGCTTGAACGCTGCCCCGTTTGGTGATTTTAAAACCTCCCGGGCGATCACCCGGGAGGAACCATGCCGCGCTACGTTTTCATCACAGGCGGCGTCGTCTCCTCGCTCGGCAAGGGCCTCGCGTCGGCCGCGCTGGGCGCCCTCCTCCAGGCCCGCGGCTACAAGGTGCGCCTGCGAAAACTCGACCCCTACCTCAACGTCGACCCGGGCACCATGTCGCCCTACCAGCACGGCGAAGTTTTCGTCACCGACGATGGCGCCGAGGCCGATCTTGATCTTGGCCACTACGAGCGTTTCACCGGCCGCCCCGCCAACCGCATGGACAACATCACGTCCGGCCGCATCTATTCCGACATTTTGACCAAAGAGCGCCGCGGCGATTACCTGGGCGGCACCGTCCAAGTCATCCCCCATGTCACGGATGCGATCAAATCCTTCGTCCTGACCGGCAACGAGGACTACGATTTCGTCTTGGTCGAGATCGGCGGCACGGTCGGCGACATCGAGGGCCTCCCCTTCTTCGAGGCGATCCGCCAGCTCGGCTCAGAGCTCCCCCGCGGCGACACCGTCTTCATCCACCTCACCCTGATGCCCTGGATCGCGTCGGCTGGCGAACTCAAAACAAAGCCCACCCAACACTCCGTCAAAGAGCTGCGCTCCATCGGCATCCAGCCCGACATTTTGCTCGTGCGCGCCGACCGCGAAATCCCCCCCACCGAGCGCCGCAAACTCGCCCTCTTCTGTTCGGTGCGCGAGACCGCCGTCATCCCTGCCCTTGACGTGGGCACCATCTACGACGTCCCCATCGCCTACCACCGCGAGCGTTTCGACGACGAGGTCCTCGCCGCCTTCGGCATCACCGACGCCCCGCCCGCCGACCTCACCCGCTGGGAAGAAATCTCCCGCCGCCTTCACAACCCAGAAGGCCGCGTCACCATCGCCATCGTCGGCAAATACACCGAGCTCAAAGACGCGTACAAATCGCTGATCGAGGCCCTCACCCACGGCGGCATCGCCAACAACGTCGCCGTCGACATCGCCTGGATCGAGTCCGAAGTTTTCGAGAGCGAGAACCCCGCCGCCCACCTCGAGCACGTCCACGGCATCCTCGTCCCCGGCGGCTTTGGCGAACGCGGTTCCGAAGGCAAAATCGCTGCAGCAGGTTTCGCCCGCCGCAAAAAGATCCCTTACTTCGGCATCTGTTTCGGCATGCAAATGGCCGTCATCGAGGCGGCGCGAAACTTGGCTGGCATTTCCGGCGCCGGCTCGACAGAGTTCGGCGAAACGTCTCAGCCCGTCGTCGGCTTGTTGACCGAATGGCTCCGCGGCAACGCCCTAGAGCGCCGCGAAGCCAACGGCGACCTCGGCGGCACTATGCGCCTCGGCGCCTACCCCGCCGTGCTAGCACCGGGCACAAAAATCGCAGAAATCTACGGCACCACCCACATCGAAGAACGCCACCGCCACCGCTTTGAGGTCAACATGGCTTTTCGCGAGAGGCTGGAAGCAGCGGGGATGCGGTTTTCTGGGACATCGCCGGATGGGGTGCTGCCGGAGACGGTTGAGTTGGCGGGACACCCCTGGTTTCTCGGAGTGCAATTTCATCCTGAGTTGAAGTCGCGGCCGTTTCAACCACACCCGCTGTTTGCCCGTTTCGTTTGCGCCGCAGTGGATCAATCACGACTGGTGTAAGCAGAGACGCCAACATGGAATTCAAGTTGACCTACGAAGGTCCGCTCTGGGCTAAAGACAGTCAAAAGCGTGCACCGGACGGGACGTCTTTCGCTGATCACAAACAACATCTACGGCGCGCTTTTGATCTCCAGTTACGAGTTCTTTGGAATACAAACGTGTTTCTGAAGGAGGCTCAGGCCGAGAAAAAGGGGGGCGTCGACACACGCCAAATGTGGCGCAGCGGGGCTTTCTTCGGCCCTTCAGCTGCTGAGCGCGAACCGCTGGCCGATGCATTAAAGAGGCGCCATGCAGGTGCTTACGTCCCGATGGTCTGCTCGTACCTCGACCTTTCATGTGACCTCGAAATTGATGCCCTCGTTGTAAAAGGAGAAGATGAAAACACCGCATTTTCAGATTTTGACAATCGAATCAAAACGCTGATCGATGGCCTTCGGAAGCCGAAGAACAAGCAGGAACTGGGTCAGCATAGCCAACCTCCCGAGGACGGTGTCCTTTTTGTCCTTATGGAAGACGATAACCGTATTCGCTCGTTGTCAACTAAGAGTAGCCGCTTTCTGGAAGAGCATAACGATGTTTCGTTCGCCAAAATATGGATTACGGTCCGGACGAAGTGTAGCCCAGTCACATTCCTCAACGCTGGGTTCCTCTGAACCAACCTCGCTCAAACCGAAGCAGCTTGCCGACGACGACAATGGCTTCAACGCAGGTCCCAAACCCGATATGCTGTCGCCACAGACGGTGTGATCGAAGTCGTCGTCAAACCACAGAAATCGAGGAGTTCGGTTCATGCCTGAGCCCGTAGAACTTCAAAGAGACGATGAAAAGCGGATCGAGAGACTTTTGCGGACCGGCCGGTACGCAAATCGCGCGGCAGTTGTAAGCGCGGGCTTACATCTTCTCGAAACCGAGCGACAAATGACTGAGCTTCGAGACCGGCTTTCGACGGGCTACGATGAGGCCGGCAAAGGCGCAACCTGCGACGAACCGGGACAAGAGACCATCCGCCAGGTTTTCGATCAGGCACTCGCCAAGGGTGGCTAAGCCATGGCGTCTCACAGAGTTTGCACGGCGCCAACTTTCCGACATAGCAGCGTGGACAGTTCAGAACTTCGGACATGCCCAAGCCGAGGCGTACCGCGATAAACTCATCTCTCGCTGTATCGAGATCGCCGAGGGGCGAGCCCATTCCAGGCCAGCAAAGGCCGTTGTGGCGAGGGATCTGCCCGACGATCTCCACCTGGCCCGATGCGATTCACACCTCATCGCGTTCATCGATCGAGAGCGAGAGGTTGTCATCACCGACTTTATCCACGTTCGTCGTGACCTCGAAACCGTGTTTGGGGCATCAATCGGGCCGCTGAACGACGAGTAATCCCCACCCCCATCCCCCCATGCGATAACCCGCACCACCAAAACCCCCATCGGGGAGGCGTGCCGGACCGTCCGTCACGGTGGGATTTTGGCTTCGGTGGTGGTTTGCGCGGGTAACGCACGCGCAGAACACAGGGCCGGAATGGGGCCGCTGCCCGGAAACGGGTGGAGACAGGGAGACGCGCCCAGAAAACTCTGGCTCGCGCCAGGGGGGCGACAGCAAGGCGGGCATCACGGCGCCCGAGCCGAGGTCTTTCCAGCGGCAGCCGCGCAACGCGCCAATGGGCGCAGCCCGAAAGGGACGCGCGGCCGGGGAAACCCCGCCCAATCCAGCCAAACATCGAAGGCGGGACACGTTTGAGGGCGACCTCAAACACAAATCTTTCGCGGTCGCACTCAAAGTGTCCCGCCCTCCCAACGACGCCCTCGGCCGCCAAAAGCGCGCCGAGCCAACCCCCATTGGAGGCCGACATGAGCCAGCGCCAACGCACCCGCCGCCGCGAGCGCCCCCCCTCAACCGCCGCCAAAACGAAGCGCGCCGATCGCCGCCGCGCCACCTCCATCGCCCGCGCCAAAACCAGAGCCATCCATCGCGCCGCCACAAAAGCCCGCGAGGCCGAAGCCAGAGAAACACAAAAAAGGCGCGAGGCCGAAGCCCGCGCCCAACTCACCACCCTCAAAGCCATCGAGATGGCGGCCCAAACCCTCGGCCGCCGCTGGAGCGCTTAACGCGCCGACTTCCCCGCAGCCTTCCGCGGCGTGATCGGCCGCAGCAAAAAGGCCGGCACATACGGCGTATCAGCAAACGGCGCGCGAATGTCAGGCTCTTCCTCCCGACGGCGCCCGCCACGGCGACGGCCCGATTGCGCCGCCTCGCGACCCCGCGCCGCCGCCTCCTCCTTCGAGGGGCGCGCCCGGCGGGGCGCTGGCGCAGGCTCAGCCGGCGCGTCGTCCGCCGCCCACTCCACCTTGCGCGACAGCATTGTCTCGATGGCGCTCACCAGCTTGTCGTCGTCCTTGGTCGCCACCGTAAAGGCCTTGCCAGAGCGCCCAGCCCGCCCCGTGCGCCCAATCCGGTGCACATAATCCTCAGAGTTGTGCGGCGTGTCATAATTGAACACATGGGACACGTCCGGAATATCAAGCCCACGGGCCGCAACATCAGACGCAACAAGCAACGTCAGCTTGCCATTCTTAAACGCGTCCAGCGTCTTCATCCGGGTCTGCTGGTCCATATCCCCATGGAGCGCGCCGACCGAATAGCCGTGCCGCTCCAGCGAGCGGAACAGCGTCCCAATATCCCGCTTCCGGTTGCAGAAGATGATCCCGTTAACAATCTCTTCGGCGTTCAAAAGCTGGCGCAGCGTGTCGCGTTTTTCCTTCGGAGTCGCACCCGATTTGACGAAGACTTGGCTCACCGTCTCCGCGGTGGACGAGGGGGGCGACACCTCCACCCGCACCGGGTTGTGCAAAAACCGCTCCACCAGCGACTGGATTTCCTTCGGCATCGTGGCCGAGAAGAACAGTGTTTGCCGCGAGATGGGAAGAAGTTTGCAGATCCGCTCAATGTCCGGGATGAACCCCATGTCGAGCATGCGGTCCGCCTCATCCACCACCAAAAGCTCGATGGACTGGAGAAGCAACTTCCCGCGCTCAAGGTGGTCCAGAAGTCGGCCTGGCGTCGCGATCACCACATCAGCGCCGCGGTCGATCTTCTTGTTTTGCTCGGCAAACGAGACGCCGCCGATCAAAAGCGCCACGGTCAGCTTGTGGTTGGCGCCATATTTCTCAAAACTCTCGGCCACCTGCGCGGCAAGCTCCCGCGTCGGCTCCAAGATGAGCGTGCGCGGCATGCGCGCCCGGGCACGCCCCTTTTCCAGGAGAGACAGCATGGGCAGCACAAAGGACGCGGTCTTCCCCGTCCCGGTTTGCGCAAGCCCCAAAACGTCCCGCTTTTCCAGCGCGTGCGGGATGGCCTCCGCCTGGATCGGCGTCGGTTTGGTGTAGCCAGCGGCTTCAACGGCGCTCAACACTTTTGTGCTGAGGCCGAGATCTTTGAACAGCGTCTCGGTAATGGCGTTTTGTCTCGTCCTGCGCGTCCCACCCTCCCAGAGCGGGCCGCTTGCTGCAACGGGCCGGCCGCCCCCGCGACCGATACATGGGAAGTAGCCAAAAAGACTAATTTGTCAATATTTGTTTCCCTTTCTTCACGTCATACCAGCAACCACCCCACAACACACGGCGGCCCCCCTCAATGATGACCTTCGATGACCGCGGAAAATATACGAGTGCGCGTTCAACCAGTTTTGGATCCGCCGCCGTTGCCACCTCAGAACCCCTTGCGGCCGCCGCAGGGCTCAAAATGCTGGAGGACGGCGGAAACGCCATTGATGCGGCAATCGCGGCCGCTGCAACCCTCACCATCACCGAGCCCACAAGCAACGGCATCGGCTCCGACGCCTTCGCCCTCGTGTGGGACGGCACAACCCTCCACGGCCTCAACGCCTCCGGCCGAGCCCCCGCCGGCTGGACGCCGGATCGCTTCTCAGGCCGCCACATGCCCACCCGTGGATGGGACACAATCACCATCCCGGGCGCGGTTTCGGCCTGGCAAGCGCTCGCGGAACGCTTTGCCACAAAGCCGCTCAGCACCCTCCTCGCCCCCGCCGCCCACCACGCCGAGGCCGGCTTCATGGTGGGTGAGGTGACGGCCGCCTCCTGGCAAAAGCAGGCCGAGGTCGTCCCCCGGGGCGACGGGTTTGCGCAAACTTTCCTCATCGATGGCAAAGCGCCCCGCGCCGGCACACGCATGGCCAACCCTCGCGCAGCCAAAGCCCTGCGGCTGATCGGCGAAACGGGCGGCGCCGCGTTCTACGAAGGCCCCATCGCCCACGACATTGTGACGGCCTCACAAGCGGCCGGCGGCGCGCACGCCATGGTTGACTTTGCCGCCCACACCGCGGATTTCGTCAAACCCCTCTCGGTCGACGCCTGCGGGCTGACGGTGCACGAAATTCCGCCCAACGGTCAGGGGCTTGCCGCCCTCATCGCGCTCGGCATTCTGGAGCGGTTCGACCTTGGCGACGCGCCCGATGATGTGCGCGCCGTTCACCTCCAGATCGAGGCCGTCAAGCTCTCACTGGCCGATGCAACGACACATGTCGCGGACCCCAGCGCAATGGCCGTCCCGCCCAAAGCGTTCCTGGACACCGACTATCTCGCCGCCCGCGCAAAGCTCATCGACCCCCAAAAGGCGGGCCTTTTTGCCACCGGCCACCCCCTCACCGGCGGCACGGTGATGCTTTGCACCGCCGACAGCGCCGGCCGCATGGTCGCCTACATCCAGTCCAACTACGAGGGCTTTGGCTCCGGCTGCGTCTCGCCCGAGTTCGGCATCAGCCTCCAAAACCGGGGCGCTGCCTTCAGCCTCGACCCACAAAGCCCCAACCGTGTCGGCCCCGGAAAGCGGCCCTTCCACACCATCATTCCCGGCTTTGCGACCCGCGGCGATGCGGCCATGATGGCGTTCGGCGTCATGGGCGGGCCGATCCAGGCGCAGGGGCACACTCAGCTTGTCACCCGCATCGCCCGGTTTGGGCAAAGCGTCCAAACGGCAATCGATGCGCCGCGCTTTCGCGTCCTCCCCGGCGGCGGCGTCGCGCTGGAGCGCCACGCGGACGATGCGCTCGTGGAGGGGCTGGAAGCGCTCGGCCACACCGTGGTGCGCGAGGCCCCCAATGTCGCCTTTGGGTTCGGCGGCGCCCAGGCCATCGTGCGCCACAATGGCGGCTACGCGGCCGGCTCCGACCCGCGCAAGGATGGGATGGCGCTTGTTTTATGATGAGTGGGTTATGCCACGAGCACGCTGAGCTCCACCGGCGCGGTGGCGTTCAGCGAGCGGGTGAAAACGTCTGGCACAATGCGGAAACGGTCCGGCCCCACAGGGTCGCACCGACCGCCAAAGACGCCGATCACACGCCGCGGACCGGTGACTTCCAAAAACCAATCGTGGACCGCGCGGTCGGACGAGAGCCGATAGTTAAGCGCCGTCGCGCTGCCGACGGTTTCCGCCGCAATCGTAAACGACACGCCCTCTGACACACGCGATGCAACACACAAGGGAGACATGACCACCTCCGACGCCTCACCTTCTAAGGTACGCGCAGCATTTTGCCGAGGACGTGATGCGGGTCACACGATCTTGTGTTTGCTGCACCGTGAAGCGGTTCTCCACGAGGCAAACATTCGCGTTAACACCTGTGCAAATTCCGTGGTCCGAACCGCGAACACGCCGCCGGTTCTCGCCGGCGGACCGCCTTCAAGGGTCGGCGGTGGCCATCGCTCTTGCCAGAACCGAGACGTCAATGTTGCCGCCGGACAACACCACCACCACCGTCTCGCCGGGCCGTGCGGCGCCCGCAAACAGCGCGGCGGCCAGGGCTGCGGCCCCGCCCGGCTCCACCACAAGCTTCAATTCGTCAAACGCGATGCGCACGGCGGCCAACAGCGCCTGCTCGCTCACCGCATAGCCGGGGGCCGCGCGCACCTGGTTGACCGCAAAGGTGAGCGCGCCGGGGGTGTTTGCCATCAGTGCGTCGGCACAACTCCCGGTGAGCGCGCGGTTCGCGACCCGTGCGCCCGCTTGGAGCGAGCGGGTGGTGTCGTCAAACCCCTCCGGTTCTGCGGGTTGGCAGGTGGGGCCGCCCGGCCCCCCAAGGGCCGTTGCAATGCCGGACAACAGGCCCCCGCCGCCGGTGGGCACCAAAACGCGGTCAGCGGTGAAGCCAAGGCTTTTGAGGTCGGCTGCGATCTCAAGACCCGTGGTGCCCTGCCCCGCCATCACAAACGGGTCGTCATAGGGCGGCACGAAGGTCGCATCGCTTTGCGCCGAAAGGTCCCGCGCGATGGCAAGGCGGTCCTCGGTGGCGCGATCATAGGCGACCACCCGCGCGCCCGATCGCTGGGTGCGGCGGATTTTGGTTTGCGGCGCGTCGGCCGGCATCACGATGGTCGCCGGCACCCCAAAGAGCCGGGCGGCCTCGGCCACCCCTTGCGCGTGGTTGCCGGAGGAGGCCGCCACAATCCCCCGCGCCCGCACAGAGGCGTCCATGGCCGACAAGCGGTTGAAGGCGCCGCGGAATTTGAACGAGCCGGTGCGCTGCAAGTTCTCCGGCTTGATGAAGAGGCGCGCGCCCACACGCTCATCAAGGTGGGTGGAGCGCAAGAGCGGCGTGCGCACCGCAGCGCCCGCAATGCGCCCCGCCGCCGCCTCAACGTCCTGCGCTGCGATGGCGAGCGTGGCGGCGCTCATGCGTGGTCGTCAAAGGCTGCGGGCGCGCCGTAGTCGTCCACATAGCCGATGTGGCTGAGCGCCGGGCCCTCGCCAATCACGTGGAGCGCGTAGGCGGGCGGCTCCATGATGTGGGCCGCGCGGCTTTCCCCATCAAGCGCCAGTTCCACCTGGTGCGCAACCCCGGGGATTGTGACCACAGGGGCCCCGCCAAACGTCCCGACGATGGTGCGGTGGACGTGGCCGCACACAATCCGCTCCACCGGCGCGTGGCGCGCGAGCACCGCCTCGAACGCTGCGCGATCGGTAAGGCCGATGGCGTCCATAAAGTTGATGCCAACGTCGATGGGCGGGTGATGGAGGGCGATCAGCGTTGGCCCGCCCTTGGCAAGTTCGCCATCGAGCCAGGCGAGCTGCGCCTCCCCCAGCGCGCCGTGGTGTTGGCGCTTGGCGACCTTGTCCACCGAACTGTCCAGAACGATGAGCCGGCAGTCTTTGAGCTCTGCGGTGTAGGCGACCTTGTCCGGCACCGTGGCGGAGGCAACGCCTGGCGAGGCGGCAAACGCCTCCCGAAGGGCGCCGGTGCGGTCATGGTTGCCGGGCATCACGTAGACCGGCACCGAAAAGCGCGACAGGAGCATGGCGGCCCGCTGATAGGCCTCCTCCTCGCCAAGATCGGTGATGTCGCCGGTGGCGAGCACCGCATCAATGTCGGGGTGTTTGCGGATGATGGTGTCGATCGCGGCCGAGGCCATGGCGTCGGCATCGATCTTTTTGAGGGTGAGCGTCCCCGGCGGGCGCAGGTGAAGATCGGTGATGTGCGCAATCGTCGACATGGGCCGGCCATAGCAGGGGCCACCGCCAAGGGCCAGACGGCCATTGTCCTATTCGCGGCCCCCCTATTCGGCTGCCATCAGCATTGCGGGGCCAGCGCTCGCCCGCTCGCCGGTTTTACGCAACGCGCGGTCCAGCTGCTGGAGGATGACGTCGCGCTTCTTGAGCGCCAACTCTCGGTTCGTGCGCTTGACGGGGCCGAACCCTTTGACGGCCAAGGTCACCCGCGCAAGCTCGCACACAAGGCCGTAAGGTGCGCTGCCCAGATGCTGGGCGGCGGCTTGAAGGTCGCCTTCCACCATTGCGATGAGGGCTCGCTCGTCTCGCCGCTCCTCGGTTTTGCCAAATGGGTCGAGCGGTGTGCCCCGCAGACCCTTGAGCTTTGCCAGCCCGCGCAGCAGTGGGAAGACAAAGGGCCCGAAGGCGCGCTTTTTTGGTCGGCCGGTGGCAGGGTCGGTGCGCGACAGGAGCGGCGGGGCGAGCATCAGTCGCACCGCCTTCGGGTCGGCAAAGGTGGCGCGGAGCGTCTTTTGGAAGTCGGGCGCCGCATAAAGCCGGGCGACCTCATACTCGTCCTTGTAGGCCATCGCCTTATAGAGCGCCTCTGCCCCCAGGCGCGTGAGGCGGAAGGCGCCATCCCCCATCGCGCCATCGGCCGCCTTCAGTGCGGCGATGGAGGCGCGAAAACGTTCAGCGTACGCACCGTTTTGGTAGGCGGTCAGCTCATCGGCGAGGAAGGCGATCCGCGCGTCGAGCGGCATGTCCTTTGCGGCCGGCCGCTCGCCGACGGCGTCCGCAATTTTCTCCGGCGCTGCGGCCAGAACGCGGCCGGCGCGGAACGCATCAATGTTTTTGTCCACCGCTGCGCCGTTGAGGCGGATGGCCTCCTCAATGGCGCCCGCCGTGAGGGGCAGGCCGCCAGCCTGATAGGCGGCGCCCACAAGAAGCATGTTCATAAAAATCATGTCGCCAAAAAGCCGTTCGGCCACATGCGCCGCATCCACCGGCAAAAGCTGCCGGGAGCCTTCATCAAGGGTGGCGCGCATGCGCATTTCGTCGAACGAGAGGGTGCGCTTCATGACGAATTCGGCCGTGGGCTGGACTTTTGTGTTGACGATGGCGGCGCTGCGCTGGGGCGACAACAGCGACAGACTGTCTGTGTTGCAGGCAACCAGCATGTCGGAGGCAATCAGGGTGTCGAGCGCGCCGACCGGGATTCTTGGCCCCTCAATGGCAGTGTCGGCCGGGGCAAAGCGCACGTGGCTGGTGACGGGGCCGTTCTTTTGGGCAAGGCCGGTCATGTCGAGGGTGGAGGCGGTGATGCCATCAATGTGCCCCGCCATCGCAAGGACAGCGCCGACGGTGGTGACGCCAAAGCCGCCGATCCCTGTGATCAAAACGTTGTGGGTGCCGGTGAGTGTGGGGCGCGCGGGCGCCGGGAGGCCCTCCAGCGCGGCCGCACTGTCGAACGCGACGGTGTCTGCGGTTTTGAGCGCGGCGCCCTCCACGAACGCGAATGAGGGGCAAAAGCCCTTCACGCACGAAAAATCCTTGTTGCAGCTGGATTGGTTGATGGTGCGCTTTTGGCCAAAGTCAGTGGCGAGCGGTTCTACGGCGATGCAGTTCGACTGGACCGAGCAATCGCCGCAATCCTCGCACACGCGCGGGTTGATGATGAGGCGGCGGTCGGGGTCGGGCGCCGCGCCCCGCTTGCGGCGGCGGCGCTTTTCGGCCGCGCACGTCTGGTCGTAGACAATGGCGGTGACACCTTGGGTGGCAGCCAGCTCTTCTTGAAGAGGGCCAAGATCATCGCGGTGGTGGAGCGCGTGGCGGCCGACTGTGCCGCGCAGCCGGTCCGGATCCTCGGAGAGGACGGTGATGCGGCCGACACCTTCCGCGTCCAGCTGGCGCACAATGTCGCCGACGGACAGCGGGCCGTCGTGGGCCTGGCCGCCAGTCATGGCCACAGCGTCGTTGAAGAGGATTTTGTACGTGATGTTGAGCTTTGCGGCGACCGCTTGGCGGATCGCAAGGATGCCGGAGTGGTAGTAGGTGCCATCGCCCATGTTGACGAAGACGTGGGCGTCGCGGCTAAAGCGCTGTTGGCCCGCCCAAGGGACGCCCTCCCCGCCCATGGCAATCTGGCCGTCGGTGGTGTTGCCGTTGATCTCGCTCATGGCGTGGCAGCCGATGCCGGGGAGCGCCCGCGCCCCTTCCGGCACCTTTGTGGACGTGGAGTGCGGGCAGCCTGAACAAAAATACGCGGTGCGCTGGGCGCCCTCCGCGTGGCCGGCAGCCCAGGCGGCGCGTTCGGTCATGGCGTTTGCGACCGCCGCCATATGCGCATCGTCCGCGGCGCCGGGCACGGTGGCAAGAACTGCGGCGATGATGTCCTGAGGCTTTAACTCCAAAAGGTCGTGGAGGAAGGGGGCGCCGGCGGGGTCGCGCTTGCCGAACACCTTTGGGCGCTCGCCATCGGGGAGCGCGTAGAGAATGTCTTTAATTTGGGGTTCCAAGAAGGCGCGCTTGTGCTCCACCACAACCACGGCGTCCTTGCCGCGGGCAAAGCGCGACAGACCCTCGCGCTCCAGCGGCCAGGGCATCGCGACCTTGTAGATCGCGATGCCGAGCGCCTCTGCGCGCGCGTCGTCGATGCCAAGGAGGTCGAACGCTTGGCGCAGATCGCGGTAGGCTTTCCCGGTGGCGACAAAGCCGATCCGCGCGCGCTCGTTGCCAAAGGCCAGATGGTCGAGGCCGTTGGCGCGGACATAGGCCTGCGCGGCCGGGAGGCGGATTTCGCGCAGGAGCCGCTCCGTGGCAAGGCGGGTGCGAAGGTGGAGCGGGCGGTTGATGTCATGGTCGCGGTGGGGCGACGGGCCGGGCCGCGTGAAGGCGAGTCGCGCGGGGTCGACGCTCACAAGGCCGGAGGCGTCCATGGTGTCGGCGACGCAGATGAGGCCGACCCAGTTGCCCGAGAAGCGCGACATATTTAAGCCGTGGAGGCCGTAGTCGAGCACATCTTGAAGGTCGGCCGGGTTGAAGAACGGCATTTCAAAGTGCTGCAGCGCAAACTCAGATTGCGCTGCGATGATGGAGCTCTTGGCCAAGAGGTCATCACCGCAGAGCGCAAGCACGCCGCCCTTGGGGTGCGTGCCGGAGGCGTTGGCCTGTTTGAGCGCATCGCCCGCGCGGTCGACCCCTGGCGCCTTGCCGTACCAAAGGCCGAAAACGCCGTCGTAGTCGGACCCCTTGCCGTGGAGGCCCACCTTTTGGGTGCCCCACACGGCAGTGGCGCCAAGCTCTTCGTTGACGGCGGGGAGAAAGTGAATGTCCCTCGGGTCGAGGCGGTTTTTGTTGCGGGCCATCTCTTGGTCGACGCCGCCGAGCGGTGAACCGCGATAGCC
>JBCCBM010000032.1:0-32929 GCA_039034015.1 Pseudomonadota bacterium
ATGCCCTTTAAGACGGCGCGAAGGTCGGTGGTGGGGCGAAGGTCCCGGCCCTCATGGAGCTCGCGCTCCGCAAGGCCCGGCATGCGCACCCCCGACGGCCGCTGACCGCGCCTACTTGATGAGCCCCTCGATCGGCGAAAGCGCGGCCGTCCGGGGGAAGACGCGGTCGCCCGGCACACAGCGATCGAGCCCAAGTTGGTCGGCGAGGATGCCCTTCAGCCCGGCGCGAAAGTCGGTGGTGGGGCGGAGGTCACGGCCCTCTTAAAGCTGGCGCTCCGCAAGGCCCAGCATGCGGACGCCCGACGGCCGCTGAGCGAGCTTTAAGGATGAGCCCCTCGATCGGCGAAAGCGCAGCCGTCCGCGGGAAGACACGCTCGCCCAGCACATGCCGGTCAAGCCGAAAGTAGTCGGCGAGGATGCCCTTCAGCCCCGCGCGAAGGTCGGTGGTGGGGCGAAGGTCGCGAGCCTCATGAATCTGGCCCTCCGCAAGGCCCGGCATGCGCACGCCCGACCGCCGCTGACCGCGCCTACTTGATGAGCCCCTCGATCGGCGAAAGTGCGGCCGTCCGCGGGAAGACGCGGTCGCCCAGGGTGCGCCGGTCGAGCCCAAAATGGTCGGCCAGGATGCCTTTTAGCACCGCGCGAAGGTCGGTGGTGGGGCGAAGGTCGCGGCCCTCATAAAGCTGGCGCTCGGCAAGGCCGGGCCAATCGGCAATGACGCGCCCGCCGTTCACCGTCCCGCCGAGCACCATGGCAACCGTGCCCGCGCCATGGTCGGTCCCGTCCGAGCCGTTGATGCGCACGGTGCGGCCAAACTCGGTGGTGATGGTGACGACGGTTTGCCCCCACACCGGGCCGAGCGCTTGGCGCAGCGCCGCAATCGCCTGATCGAGCCGCTCCAGCGTTTTGCCAAGCCGGCGGTTGTTGTGCTGGCTGCGGTGGGTGTCAAACCCGTGAAAGTCCAAAAAGCCGACGCGCGCGCCATCGTCGGCGGCCATGGCGCGCCCGGCGGCGGCCGCCGCGGCCACAATCTTCCTGCTCGGCCCGTCGTTGCCGCCCATCATCATCATGGTTTGGCGCACGCCCTCGCGGATCTCGCGCTCTGAGCCTGCAAGGTGTTCGAGGGCAATCCCGTCAAGCATCGCATCGGCAAGCACACGGTCGGTGTGCTCATAAAGGGCAAGGAGGCGGTCGCGCGTGTCGATCGAGGCGGCCGGCAGCCCCGCCGGCAGCCACGTCACGACATGGCCCGCCCCGCGCAGGGTAAGGGGCACAGAGGCGGCCGCCGCAAACGCATCGCGCCGCGCAATGCGGCTCTCCACCGGCATCTCTGAAATCGCCCGGCCGAGCCACCCGCTCTCAAAATAAAGCGGCGTCTCGACGCCGTTTTCCAAAACGTCCTGGGCGGCAAAGTGCGACCGCTCGCGATACGCGGTGTGCGCGGCATGGACGAACAGCGCCTCCCCCCGACGGTAGAGGTCGGCAAGGTTGGGCATGTTGCCGTTCAGCGCAAAATCGGCCGAGAGGGGGACGCTGGCGAACGCGCCGCTCTCGGGGAGCGCGAATTCATCGCGGATCGCGGCATAGGCCGGGTCGCCGATGGGCGCGACGGCGGCGAGCCCATCGAGCCCTCCGCGCAAGACGATGGTCAAAAAGCGCGGATCCTTCGAGCCTGGCGCGGCCGCCGCGCGCGGGATCGCGCCCCAGGCGGCAAAGGCGGCACCGCCGGCCAGAACGGTGCGTCTGGAGGGATGGTCCATGGTCTTACCTCCGGTGAAAGGGCGGGCTCATCAAAAGGAGCGTGAGCGCTTGGGTGCGGCTTTCGGCCCGCGCCAGCGCCTCGTCCAAAAACGGGTCGATCGCCTCGCCAAAGAGCGCATCCGCAAGCGCGCGGGGCGCCACATCCTTGGCAAAGCGGCGGGCAATCGCCTCGGCAAAGTCAACACGCTCCAAGAGGCCGTCACCGCCCAGGAACGCGTCATCATCGCTCGGCCAACCTGCGGGCGACGGTGGGCGAAAAATGTCCTGCGCCATCGCGCGGCTTGCCCGCCGCAGGAACGGCGTTGGGAGCGCGGCGCCCGTGGCACGGGTGGCAGCGACGGCAAACTCGTAGGGCGGCACAGCCTTTGATGGTGGCGGCGCCCACGCATCCGGATGGTCCACAAGGGTGAGCGAGAGCGCCCGAAGGTCGCCGCCGGTGCGGCGGAAGGTGTCCACCAGCGCGCCCACCAGGGCGGGGCTCGGCTGGTCAGACACAAAGCTACGCGCAAACTTTTGGGCCACATGGCGCGCGGTCGCGGGGTGGGTGGCAAGGTCGGCCAAGATGCGGGGGAGCTGCGTCGGCCCATCGGCGCTATAGGTTTTGCCGAGCACGGTGCGAAAGCCTGGCTCGTGAATGCCGGGAACGAACACCTCCTTCTTGTTGGTGCCGAAGAAGCCGCCGACCCAGCCGGTCATGGCGTTGGCAAGCTCCACCACGTCACCCTGGGTGTAGCCGCCATCGACACCGAGGGTGTGAAGCTCCAGCACCTCGCGCGCCAGATTTTCATTGGGGGCGGTGATGCCGCGCCTGCGGCCGCGCCGGCTGTTGGGGCCGATGGAGCGGAAATTGTCGAGATAAAGCAGCATCGCCGGGTGGGTGGTGGCGGCAAGCAGCATGTCGCCAAAGGTGCCGAGCACGTGGGGGCGGATCGCCTCGCGCTCCATGTTGCCCATGGTCCACCGCACGGCGAGATTGCTGGCGCTGCTGATGGCAAAATGGTTGCGCCAGAAAAGGACCAGCCGCTCCACAAACGGCGTGTCGGAGGCAACGGTGTGGGCAAACCGCGCTTCGATCTCAAGGTTGATGATCGCGCGTTGGCGGGCGTTGCGCGCGTCTTGCGTCGCTTCCAGAACGGCCCGCAGGGCGCGGTTCTCCGGGGCTTTGCGTGAGGCGCGGCGGGCGGCGCGCTGGGCGGTTTGGAAGCGGGCAAACTCGGTGCGCAGGCCCTCGATGGTTTGCAGCTGCGGGTCGGTGATCAGCGCAGCGTCCGGCCGGTCGCACTGACGCGTCACGAAGGCGCGCGGGTCGGCGGCGGCGGCGGCATGGGCGCCGGGCCGTGGGCCCAGGCCAAACCGTGTCTGCGCGACGCGCGCGGTGTCGTGTTCCATGCTGCCCCCCGCGGCTCCCCTTCGCCAAAACCGTTCTGCCGCCACCTGCCTGAACGAACCTTGACCCGCGCCGGGCGAGGGAGGCTACTTCAGCGGCTGGAGGATCGACACGTAGTTGGCGACGGCAGCGCCCCCCATATTAAAAATCCCGCCAAGCTCGGGCGCGGGCAGCTGCATCTCCCCCGCCTCGCCAGAAAGCTGCATGGCGGAAATGGCATGCATCGAGACGCCGGTCGCGCCAATCGGATGCCCCTTCGCCTTCAGCCCGCCCGACACGTTGACCGGCAAACGGCCATCAGGCGCCGTCCACCCCTCAAGCGCGGCCGTTGCCCCCTCCCCGGGCTTTGTCAGACCCATCGCCTCGTATTCGATGAGTTCGGCGATCGTGAAGCAATCATGTGTCTCGACGAAGGAAAGATCATCGAGCGTCAGCCCCGCCCGGGTGAGCGCCCGGCGCCAAGCCTCCGCGCAGCCCTCAAAGGCCACGATGTCCCGCTTGGACATGGGCAAAAAGTCTTGCACATGGGCAGCCGACCGGAACGCGACGGCCTTCTTCAGCCCGAGCGCCGTCTCCCCATCGGCGAGCACAACAGCTGCTGCACCATCGGACACCAGCGAGCAGTCGGTGCGCTTCAGCGGTCCGGCAACGCGCGGGTTCTTTTCGCTTTCTGCGCGGCAAAAGTCGTAGCCAAGGTCTTTGCGCATTTGGGCGAACGGGTTTTTCACGCCGTTGCGGTGGTTTTTGGCGGCAATGGTGGCGAGCGCGTCGGACTGGTCGCCATAGCGCTGGAAATACTGGTCGGCGATTTGGCCAAAGACGCCGGCAAAGCCGCCCGGGATGTCGCCGTCCTCCGGCAGGTACGACGCGCGCAGAAGGTTTTCGCCAATCTGGCGGCCGGGCGTTGTCGTCATTTGCTCAACGCCGACGACGAGGACGATGCGCGCAGCCCCCGCGCGGATGGATTTCAGCCCCTGGTGGATGGCGCCGGAGCCTGTGGCGCAGGCATTTTCCACGCGGGTGGCGGGGGTGAAGCGCAGCGCATCATCGGCCTGGAGGACGAGGGCGGCGGTGAAATCTTGCGCGGAAAAGCCGGCGTTGAAGTGGCCAAGGACGATCTCGTCCACATCCTCCGCGCCAAGGCCGGCATCGGCGAGCGCACCGCGGGCGACCTCCACCACAAGGCTTTCAATGGTCCGATCGCTGTGCTTGCCGAAGGGCGTGTGCGCCCAGCCCACCATTGACGCGGTCATCACATCCTCCCTCAACGCAGCGCTGATATGGGCGTTTTACCCTCAGCCGTCCACAGGAACGGTATAGTTCAGCGGCAAGCGCCCGCCGTCGGCATAAAGGGTTTGGCCGGTGATGTAGCTGGCTTCATCCGAGGCGAGGAAGGCGACGACGGATGCGATCTCTGAAGGGTCGCCCACACGGCCGAGCGGGGTGCGGGACAAGACGGTGCGCTTGGCGGCCGGGTCGCGGTTCACGGCGGCCAGCATGTTGGTGTCGATGGAGCCGGGGCCGACGGCGTTCACGCGGATGTTGTGGGGCGCCAGCGCGAGCGCTGTCACCTTGGTGAGCTGGGCGAGCGCCCCTTTCGAGACCGAGTAGGGCACCTGGGACGGGATCGCGAAGACCGCGTTCACAGAACTCATATTGACGATGGAGCCCGGCCGTTCGGCCCCCTCCTTGTGCTTGGCCACCATGTGTTTGGCGACCGCCTGGGAGAGCAAAAACGCGCCCTTGAGATTGACGCGCAGAACACGGTCAAAATCGTCCTCTGTCAGCTCCAGAAAGGGGGCCCCGCCGACAATGCCAGCGTTGTTGACCAAAAGGTGCACATCGCCAAATGCGTCCAGCGTGGCGGCCAAAAGGTTGCGCACATCCAGCTTTTCGCCAACGTCGCACTCGTGAAAGCGCACGCGATCCTCAGGGCCAATGGCGGCGGCTGCGCGCTCTCCGGCCGTGTCGTCAACGTCCGCCAGCATCACGCACATGCCCTCGGCATAAAGCCGCTCGGCGGTGGCAAGGCCAATGCCCCGCGCCGCCCCGGTGACAATGGCAACGCGCCCCTCAAGCCCCCTCACGCGGTCTCTCCCTTCATGGCGGCCTCAATGTCGGCAAGGGCGCCCGGATCATCAATGGTGGCGGGCATGGTGTAGTCCGCGCCATCGGCAATCTTTTTGATCGTGGCGCGCAGCGTTTTGCCGGAGCGCGTTTTGGGCAGCCGCGGCACCGTCAACACGCGCTTGAAGGCGGCGACAGGCCCCACCTCCTCCCGTACCTTTTGGACGAGCGCATCCTCCAGCCCATCCGTCGCAGCGTCCGCCCGCAGCACGATGAAGCCCAGCGGCACCTGGCCCTTGATGGCATCATCCGCGCCCACAACGGCGCACTCCACCACAGCGGGGTGGGAGGTCAACACATCCTCCATCACGCCGGTGGAGAGGCGGTGGCCGGCCACATTGATGACGTCATCCGTGCGGGCCATGATGAAGATGTAGCCGTCATCGTCGATCAGGCCGGCGTCGGATGTGTTGTAGTAGCCGGGGAAGGCCTCAAGATAGGCGGACTTGAAGCGGTCATCATCGTTCCACAAGGTCGGCAGGCACGAGGGCGGCAGCGGCAGGCGGATGACGACATTGCCCAGCGTGTTGGGGGGCACGGGCGCGCCCTCGTCAGAGAGGACCGTCACATCGTAGCCCGGCATGGGGCAGGTGGGAGAGCCGGGTTTGATGGGCAAAAGCTCAAGGCCTTTGGGGTTGCCGACAATGGTCCAGCCGGTTTCGGTCTGCCACCAATGGTCGATCACGGGCACATTCAGCGCCTTTTCCGCCCAGGCAATGGAGGCCGGGTCCGCCCGCTCACCGGCCAAAAAGAGCGTGCGGAATTTTGAAAGGTCGTAGTCGGCGGGGCGTTCTCCGTCCGGGTCTTCCTTTTTCACCGCGCGGATGGCGGTGGGGGCGGTGAAGAGGGTGACCACATCGTGCGCCTCACACACCCGCCAGAAGGCGCCAGCGTCGGGCGTGCCGACCGGCTTGCCCTCGTAGACAATGGTGGTCGCGCCGATGAGGAGCGGCGCATACACAATATAAGAGTGGCCGACCACCCAGCCGACATCGGACGCGGCCCAAAAGGTCTCGCCGGGCTTGATGCCGTAAATATTCTCCATCGACCATGCGAGGGCGACCATGTGGCCGCCATTGTCACGCACGACGCCCTTGGGGCGGCCGGTGGTGCCGGAGGTGTAGAGGATATAAAGCGGGTCGGTGGCGGCGAGCGGCGTGCAGGGCACCCCGCGGCAAAGGCGCTTTGCGGTGTCAAGCAGCGGGCCAAGGGCGCGGTCGGGCCCTGCGATGGCGGCCGGGGCTTGGGGGCGCTGGAGGTAGAACGCGGGCGGCTTGTGAGTGGCAAGGCGCCGGGCCTCGCTCACCAAGGGCTCGTATTCGACGATGCGGCCGGGTTCAATCCCGCAGGAGGCGGCGAGGATCAGCGCTGGGGCCGCATCGTCGAGCCGGGCGGCAAGTTCTTTTGCCGCAAAGCCGCCGAAGACCACCGAGTGCACCGCGCCGATGCGCGCGCAGGCGAGCATAGCCGCCACCGTCTCGGGGATCATGGGCATATAGATGACGACGCGGTCACCCGCCCCCACCCCCGCATCGGTGAGGACGGCGGCAAACGCGTTCACCTCACGGTGGAGATCGCGAAAGGTCCAGCGGGTGATGGTGCCGGTGACGGGGCTGTCGTGGATGACGGCGAGCTGGTCGGCGCGGGTGGCAAGGTGCCGGTCGACCGCGTTGTGGCAAGTGTTGACGATGCCGTCCGGGTACCAGCGGCCGTAAACGCCGGCCGCTGGGTCGAACGCGGTTTGGGGTGGTTTGACCCAATCGATGGCGGAGGCGGCGGCGGACCAAAACCCTTCGGGGTCAGCGCGCCACGCCGCCATCGTCGTTTTGTAGGACCCCGCCATTGACGCCTCCCCGCCGGCTTCTCATTGCGGCGACGATGGCACCGAACGATGGCCGAAGGAAAGGGGTGTGGGCGGCGCGGCGCATGGACGAAATTCCTTCGCCCATGCGGAATTTATGCAACCAAGACGAGCGTTTTCCGCGCGTACTTCAAAGGGTCGAGCCGCTTGTCCGGGCCTCGGAGGACCCGGAATGCTCTACGCCATGAGGCGCGTCATCTCATCTTTGACGCGCAATTTCTCCCGTTTGAGCTTGGCGGCTTGAAGCGAATCCGTGGTGGGCTGGGCAGACAGAGCGCTCAACTCCGCCTCGAGTGCTGCGTGGCGCTTTTCCAGCGCTTCCCGGCGAGCCGCTTGAGACATGGGCACCTCCATTCATTTGGTCTGATATGGTAGCACGTTTCGCGCGCACAATAACAACCCAAAATTGCAAGCCCCGACTTTCAGTGGCTCGGCTGTGCCGACGGCTCCAAAAGCCGTCCCCCTTCCGTCAGATAAACAATGCCAACAACTGTCGCCGAATAAACGAGGTAGCCCACCAACAGGGGGCCGATCGAAAGATCATAAAACTGGCCGACAAGGCCGCCGAGCCCTGCGCCCAGCCCCGTCATCACAAAGCCCACAAATGAGGAGCCGGTGCCGGCAATGTGGCCGAGCGGCTCCATGGCGAGCGCGTTGAAGTTGGGCAGGATGAGCCCCATCAGGAAAAAGGCGGTCGACAAAAACGCCAGCAAAACGGCGAGCGGCAGCGGGTCCACCACGAGATGGAGGAGCATGGCAAGCGCGCTGAGCCCCATGAACGCGAGCGCTGCCCCGTGGGAAAGGCGGCGCATGCCAAGCCGCTGCACCAACCGCGCGTTGATGACCGATGAGATGATCATCGACCCCGCCACAGAGGCAAACACCAGCGGGAACCAATCGACGACCCCATAAATGTCGGCAAAGATTTGCTGGGTGGTGGCAACATACGTCATCAGGCAGCCGAAGACGAAGCCGAGCGCCAGCATGTAGCCCACCGTTTGCGCTGTGGAAAAAATGGTGGTGACCGCAAGGCGCAGGCTGACCGCGCGCCGCGCATCGGGCCCCTTGCGCGGGTTGGTCTCCGGCAGGCGGATCGCGGTCCAGACCATCGTGCCAAGCGCAAAGATCAGCAAGAACACGAAGATGAGCCGCCAGGAGCCCACCGCCCCAATGGCCGCGCCAATGGCCGGCGCCACCACAGGCAGCATGATGAAAACGGTCATCACAAAGCTCATCACCTGGCTCATGTCGCGGCCGACAAACCGGTCGCGCACCACGGCAACGGCAACCACACGCGGGCCCGCCGCGCCAAACCCCTGGATCGCCCGGGCGGCCAAGAGCGCGGCATAACTGTCGGCCACAATGGAGAGGACGGCGCCGGCAATGTAGACCGTGAGGCCGCCAATCAGGATGGGCTTGCGCCCCAGCCGGTCTGACAGCGGGCCGACGAAAATGTGGCCGAACGCGAAAGCGGCCAGATAAACGGTCACCATGTATTGCTGCTGGTTCGCATCGGGCAGCGCGTAGTCGGCCACAATGTTGGGCAGCACCGGCAGCATGATGTCGACGCTGAGCGCCGTCATCGCCATCAGGAACGCAATCAGGGTGACGAACTCGCCCCGTGGCAAGCCGATCGAGGGTCCGCTCTCATCACTCATGGTGTCCTCCAATGGATGAGACTATGGGGTTTCACCCTTGGCCGGCCATGCACTTGGCGCATGGCAGGGTCACACCGCGCCTCAACGCCGCGCCCACCAGGCGACCAGAGAAGGAGCAAGGACCGAAATCGCCAGAAGCCGCGCCACGTGGAGCGCTGCCACAAATTCCACCTCAAGGGCGAGGAGGTAGGCGAGCGCGAGCATGGCATCGACCCCGCCCGGCGCAAACGCCAAAAACACAGCGCCCAACGGCTCATCGACAAACGTGACGGTGAGAAGGCTGCCGATGAGCGTGACCGCGGCTGCCACCACAAAGGCAAGCAGCGAGAGGCCCAGCGCCTCCCGCAGCATCTTGGCGGTGACCGTCTGAAAGCGCAAGGCAACCGTTGCCCCAATTGTGACGAAGGCCGCGCTTGCGATGAGGTGGGGCACCGCGATGGTGAGCGCCCCGGTCACCGAGAGTACGGCGGACAGCACCATCGGCCCGATCACCAGCGCGGAGGGCACCGGCACGCGGGAGAAGACGACAACGCACCCCACCACGAGCAAAAGGGTGAGCGCAGTGTCCACCACGCCGGCGCCATCGCCCGGCAAGGCGGCCCCCTCCCCGCCGAAGAGAAGCGGGATCGCGCTCACCAGGAGGAGGAGGCGGAGCGATTGGGCAATCACCACGCGCTCCATGTTGGCACCGTTGTGGGCCGAGACCACCAGCGTCACCTGGAGCGCGCCGGGGATGGAGCTGCAAAGGGCCGTCACCCGGTCCCACCCGCCGAGGCGGTGGAGCACAAAGGTGCTTGCCGCGATGGACACCACCATCACGACTGCCAGCGCGACCATTGCGAGCGGCACCTTGAGGAGCGTTGCGGCGGCCTCCGGCGTCATCGCGGCGCCAATCACGACGCCAAGGACCACGAACGCCACACTGCGCAGCGGCCGCGGCACCTCGCCCCGGAGCCCCATCGCAACGCCGGCGGCCATAGCCAGCGCGCTGCCCGTGAGCGCCGCCGCCGGAAGGCCGAGCGCCATGAAGAGCGCCGCGCCCGACGCGCCAACCGCCCCAATCAGCGCGATCTGGAGAAGAATTGCCCAGCGCCCCGTCATCGGGAGCAAAGCTTAGCGCGGGAGGGTGGTCTCGCCCATGAGGTCAAGGTCGATGGCGCGGGCAGCCTGGCGCCCCTCGCGGATGGCCCACACCACAAGGCTCTGGCCCCGCCGCACATCGCCGGCCGCGTAAACCTTTGGGACGCTCGTGCGGTAATCGTCGGTGTTGGCGGCAATGTTGGTGCGCCGATCCTGCTCGAACTCGTAGGCGGTCATGTAGGTGGTGAGAAGCGGGCCGGAGAAGCCGATGGCAAAGAGCACCAAATCGGCCCGAATGTCGAACTCTGTGCCCGGCAGCGGCTTGCGCTTGTCGTCCACCCGGGCGCAGCGCACATGGGTCGCAACGCCCTTTTTGCCCAAGATTTCCAGGGTGGCTGCGGCAAACTCGCGGTCCGCCCCCTCCGCCTGGCTCGACGATGTGCGAAATTTTGTGGGCCAATAGGGCCACACAACGTCTTTGTTTTCGCGCAGCGGGGGCATCGGCCGAATGTCGAGCTGGGTGACCGAGAGGGCACCCTGGCGAATGGACGTGCCGATGCAGTCGGACGCGGTATCGCCCCCGCCAATCACCACCACATGCTTGCCGGCGGCCACAATCGGCACATCGTCAAACGCTTCGCGCGCCACGCGGCGGTTCTGCTGGGTGAGGAAGGGCATCGCATAGTGGACGCCCGCAAACTCGCTCCCCGGGAGGCCCGGGTCCCGCGGGCGCTCGGCCCCGGTGGCGAGGAGGACGGCGTCATGCTCGTCCACCAGCGCTTTTAGGCCATCACCGCCCACATCGGCGCCGAAGTGGAAGTTGACGCCCTCTGCCTCCATTTGCCCGACACGGCGATCAACGCCGTGCTTTTCCATCTTAAAATCCGGGATGCCGTAGGTGAGGAGGCCGCCGGCGCGGGCATAGCGCTCATAGACGTGGACCTCGTGGCCCACACGGGCGAGCTGCTGGGCGGCCGCCATCCCGGCTGAGCCCGCGCCCACCACGGCCACCGTCTTGCCGGTCAGGCGCTGGGGCGGCTGGGGCTTGATCCAGCCATTGTCCCACGCCTTGTCGGCGATCGCCTGCTCGATGGATTTGATGGACACCGGCGTGTTCTCAATGTTGAGAACGCACGCCTCCTCGCACGGGGCGGGGCAAATGCGGCCGGTGAATTCGGGGAAATTGTTGGTGGAGTGGAGGTTGTCGGACGCAGCCTTCCAGTCCTTGGCGTAAACAAGGTCGTTCCAGTCGGGGATCTGGTTGTCGACCGGGCAGCCGGTGTCGGACTGGCAAAAGGGGATGCCACAGTCCATGCAGCGCGCGGCCTGCCGTTCCACCTCCGGCTCGGACAGCGGAAGCGTGAATTCTCGGAAATGGCGGATGCGATCGCCGGCGGGCTGATATTTTAGCTCCTGCCGGTCGATTTCCAAAAATCCGGTGACCTTGCCCATGACGCGTCTCAAACCTCTTCTCGGCCGCCCGCGTGCATCCCCGGCCTTCTCAGCCCCGAAGAATGCTCAACCCTTCAGCTCTGCGAGCAGTTCTTTAGATCTGGCTGGTTTGGCTCAAATCTTAAAACCGCTCTAGCCTTGGGGCACGCGTGCTGCAAGTTCCTTGCTGCCGCAGGGTTTTAGGGCATGATTGCGCAAAGGTGAGCCCCCGGCGGTCTCCCCGCCGAAGGCCCGTCGCCGTTACCGGCGCGCGCGGCGGTAAATGCAGCGGAATTTGCGCCGATTTTCAAAGGCGCGGATGAGCCGACGGCCCCACCGCCGGTAGCACGCGCGCCAGGCGGCCCGAGTTCGCGTCCAGCGCCGCGGGTTGCGATGGTGGATTTTCTCGGCCGCCGGTTTCGCCACCGCCACAGCTGCCGAAAACGCCGGCGCGGGCCCCGCCGCTGCCGCCGGCAGCGTCAACATAAGGCTCGCAATGAGAGCCCAAACCACTCGTTTCATAACCACTCCCAAAATACGCATCAAAAAAAATGGCGTGTTGCGCCATGCCTCTTTATCGGCGCAAAATTGGGCAAGGGTGTGGCGCGATTGCGGACTTACGAGCGGGCGGCGAGATAAGCGCGCACCATGGCGGCCGCATTGTCGGCCGCGAGGCCAAAGAAAATCGAGAGTTCGTTGGCGCCCTCCCCGCCACCGGCAAGATCCGCCAGGGAGCGAAAGGCAATGTACGGCACCTCGTTGGCGTAGGCCACATGGGCAACGGAGGCCGTCTCCATGTCGAGCACCTTGGCCTCGAACACGTCCGACGTGTAGCGCCGGAACTTTGCGTTATCCACAAACGCGCTGCCGGACACCCCATTGCCGCCCACGACCACCTTGGGCGGCTCGGTGAGGCACGTGTCGCCCGCACAGGCCAAGAGCGACACGTCCGCCGCCGCCGTGCGCGCGATCGCCAAAAGCTCGGGATCGACCGGGAACCAGAACCGCTCCTCCGGGTCCGGCGCGCGGGCGGACCGCACCTCGGTCGGATGGGGGAACATCATGCCAAAGTTGGGGAGCGGGCTTTCAAAGAAGGGGGGCACCTCGAACCCGTCCGCCGTTTCCCGCGCCAGGACCATGTAGAGATATTGGCCCCATTGGTCGGCAATCACGAGGTCGCCAACATTGAGGTCAGGGTCGACGCCACCGGCAATGCCGGAAAACACGATGTCGGTGACGGCAAAACGGTCCAGCGCGCGCTGGGTGTTCATGGCCGCGTTGACCATGCCGATGCCCGACAGGAAGAGGACGACGGGCCGGCCCTCGATGGTCCCGGTGACGTAGGTGACCCCGCCGTCCACCACCTCTTCGCGGCCCTCGACCATGGTTTTCAGCGTCGTCCACTCGGGCTCATAGGCGGAGATGACGGCCGTGCGGGGCGTGTCGTCAGCGGCGGCTGTGTGGGCGCAGAGGGCGCCCGCAACAAGGGTGGCGGCGAAGGCGAGCGCTCTCACGGCAAGTCTCCTTTTGTGGTCCTTGCCGGTGATGCCACAAAGGCCGCCCCGCTGGCGACCGATGATCGCCCCGCATCACCGCCGAAAGAGGGTTGCCGGCGAGAGGGACACGGCCCCCGCCACGCCCTCCGCCGCCCCGCGAAAAAGATGATGGCGCATGACGAGGCAAACCTGCGCAAAGCTTACGAACAGCAAAAGATACCACGCGCCGAACTTTGCCGGATGGGCCGGATGCCAGCCCGCATTCCCGGCGTAGATCCAGGTGCCGGTGAGGGTACCAACGTTTTCAGCGATATAAAGGAAGATGGCGGCAAGCGTCGCGGCCATGATGAGGGGCATTGCATAATCGCGCGTGCCAACCCGAAAGACGATCCGCGTTGGCCAAAAGAGGATGAGCGTTGCGGCAAACAGCGCCACCCGCGCATCGGGCAAAAAGTGGTGGGCGAAGAAGTTGACGTAGATGGCCGCCGCGAGCGCAACCGAGGCCGACAGCGGCGGGTGATGGCAAAAGCGCATGTCAAACACGCGCATCACCCGCGCTATGTACGACCCCACCGCGGCATACATGAAGCCGGAAAAGAGCGGCACATCGGCAATCTTGATGACGCCTGGCCCAGGATAGGCCCACGAGCCCATGTGGACCTTAAAAACCTCCATGGCGGTGCCTGTGATGTGGAAGAGAAGGATCACCTTCGCTTCACTGAGCGTCTCAAGCTTTGCCGCCAAGAACGCGGCCTGGAGCGCAAGGGCCGCCAGAAATAGCGCATCATAGCGGGCGAGAGGCGCGTTTTGCGGCCACCACAGGTGCGTTGCGATGAGGAGGACGAGCATCGCGCCGCCGAAGAGCGCGGCCCAGGCCTGCTTCAGCCCAAAGAGGACAAAGTCGGCGGCGGCGGGCGGCAGGTGGCGGCGCATCGCATCGCCCAGCCGCCGTTCGATGGGGAGTTGGCGGATGGGTTTGTGCGATGCCACGTGCGACCTTCCTGGGCGGCACGGCCGCCCGATCCCTCCCGAGGCGGCACGGCCGCCAGACCATGGGTACGGTCAACCATGGACGCGCTGGAGGCGATCGCGGGCCTGGATGGCAAATGACCCGCGATCGCGGGCTACTCCGCCGCGATGCCGAGGCGCTGGGCCTCCATCTCCTCCAGAACGCGGCGATAGTCGACCGGCATCACCTTCACGAATTTGGGGCGGAAGGCGTCCCACTGGTCCAGAATCATCTGGCCGCGGGTGGAGCCGGTCCACTTGACGTGGGAGGCGATGAGGGCGCGCACACGTTCCGCATCGTGGTGGTTCATGTCGTCGGTGATGTCCACACGGCCCTTGGTTTCAAGGTCGCCGCCATGGTGGTGGAGGCGCTCCAGGAGCATGTCTTCCTCCAGCACCGGCTCCAGCTCAACCATGGCCATGTTGCAGCGGGTGGTGAAGTCGCCCGCCTCGTCCAGCACATAGGCGACCCCGCCCGACATGCCGGCGGCAAAGTTGCGCCCCGTGCCGCCAATCACGACGACAACGCCGCCGGTCATGTACTCGCACCCGTGGTCGCCAACACCCTCCACCACCGCAATGGCGCCAGAGTTGCGCACCGCAAACCGCTCGCCCGCAACGCCAGCAAAGTAGCACTCGCCTGAGACGGCACCGTAAAGCACGGTGTTGCCGACAATGATGGATTCAGATGGCACGATGGGGCTGTTGGGCCGCGGGCGCACCACAATGCGGCCGCCGCAAAGGCCTTTGCCCACATAGTCGTTGGCGTCGCCCGTGAGGTTGAGCGTCACACCGTGGGCGAGCCACGCGCCAAACGACTGGCCGGCCGTCCCGGTGAAATTTACCTGGATGGTGCCGTCTTCAACGCCTTCCATGCCGTGGGCCTTGGCCACTTCGCCCGACAACATGGCGCCCACCGTGCGGTCGACCGAGTTGATGGTGCGGTCGATGCGCACCGCCTCGCCGTCTTCGATGGCCGGGCGGGCGAGCGCAATCAGCTCCCGGTCGAGCACGGTGTCGATGGGGTGATTTTGGCGCGATGTGTGGCGCTGCTCGTCCATGGGCGCGTCGGGCTTCACGAAGACGCGCGCAAAGTCGAGCCCGCGGGCTTTATAATGGTCGACGAGGCGGCGCTGGTCGAGAATGTCGACCCGGCCGATGGCCTCGTCGAGGGAGCGAAGGCCGGCGGCGGCGAGGAGCGCGCGCACCTCTTCGGCGACGAAGAACATGAAGTTGATGACGTGCTCGGGCTGACCTTTAAAGCGGCGGCGCAGCACCGGGTCCTGGGTCGCAACGCCCACCGGACAGGTGTTGAGGTGGCACTTTCGCATCATGATGCAGCCGGTCGCCACCAGCGGTGCGGTGGAAAAGCCGAACTCATCCGCCCCCAACACCGCGCCGATGAAGACATCGCGGCCCGTTTTCATGCCGCCATCCACCTGCACGGCAACGCGGCTGCGAAGGCCGTTCTTCACCAGCGTCTGGTGGGTTTCGGCAAGGCCCATCTCCCAGGGCGAGCCGGCGTGCTTGATGGACGTGAGCGGCGAGGCGCCCGTCCCCCCATCAAAGCCGGCAACTGTGATGTGGTCGGCCCGCGCCTTGGCAACGCCGGCCGCCACAGTGCCCACGCCCACCTCCGACACCAGTTTGACCGAAATGTCAGCGGCAGGGTTCACGTTCTTGAGGTCGAAGATCAGCTGGGCAAGATCTTCGATGGAATAGATGTCGTGGTGGGGCGGGGGCGAGATGAGGCCGACGCCCTGGGTGGAGTGGCGCAACTTTGCAATGACGGCGTCCACCTTGTGGCCCGGAAGCTGGCCGCCTTCGCCAGGTTTTGCCCCTTGCGCCATCTTGATCTGAATTTGATCGGCATTCACCAAGTATTCGGTGGTGACGCCAAACCGGCCGGACGCCACCTGCTTGATGGCCGAGCGCTTTGAGGTGCCGTTGGCGAGCGGGCGGAACCGGTCTGGATCCTCGCCGCCCTCCCCAGTGTTGGAGCGGCCGCCGATCTTGTTCATGGCGAGCGCCAAGGTCTCGTGCGCCTCTTTTGAGATGGCGCCGAGCGACATTGCCCCGGTGGCGAAGCGTTTCACGATTTCGGCCGCCGGCTCCACCTCGTCGAGCGGGATGGCGGACCCGCCCATTTCGTCCGCCGACTTGATGCGGAAGAGGCCGCGCACTGAGTAGCGCCCCGATTCCTCGTTCACGAGGCGGGCGTATTCTTCGTATTTCTCCTGCGCGTTCATGCGCACGGCGTGCTGGAGGCTGGCCACCGTGTCGGCCTGCCAAAAGTGATGCTCGCCCCGGGTGCGGAAGGCGTATTCGCCGCCCACCTCAAGCCCACCGGCAAGGATCACATCCTCAGAGAACGCGATGGTGTGACGGCGCACGGTTTCTTCCGCCACCTCATCAAGGCCGACGCCTTCAATGGTGGTCGCCGTGCCGAAGAAGAATTTTTCCACAAACGCGGACGACAGGCCGACGGCATCAAAGATCTGCGCGCCACAATAGGACTGGTAGGTGGAGATGCCCATCTTGGACATCACTTTGAGGATGCCCTTGTCGATGGATTTTATGTATCGCTCAACGATCTCCTGGTCGTCCACCTCGTCGGGGAAACTGTCGTGGAGGTCGGAGAGTGTCTCAAACGCCAGGTACGGGTTGATGGCCTCTGCGCCATAGCCGGCGAGGACGCAAAAGTGGTGCACCTCGCGCGGTTCGCCCGATTCCACCACGAGGCCCACCGAGGTGCGCAAGCCCTTGCGAATGAGGTGATGGTGGACGCCCGCCGTGGCGAGAAGCGCGGGGATCGCAATGCGCGAGCGGGACACCAACCGGTCCGACAAGATGATGATGTTGTACCCGTCGAGCACGGCCTTTTCGGCGCGGGCGCACAGCCGCTCGATCATCGCGGCCATCCCCTCCGCGCCCCGCTCGGCCGCGTAGGTGATGTCGAGTGTGATGGTCTGGAACTGGTTGTCCGCGATGTCGCCGATCTCGCGGATTTTTTCCAGATCATTGTTGGTGAGGATCGGCTGGCGCACTTCAAGGCGCCGCTGCTCGTGGCTCCCCTCAATGTCAAAGACGTTCGGGCGCGGGCCGATGAAGGAGACGAGGCTCATGACGAGCTCTTCGCGGATCGGGTCGATCGGCGGGTTCGTCACCTGCGCAAAGTTCTGCTTGAAGTATGTGTAGAGGAGCTTTGAGCGGTCCGACAGAACCGAAAGCGGCGTGTCGGTGCCCATGGAGCCGAGCGCCTCCTGCCCGGTGATCGCCATGGGCGAGAGGAGGAGTTTGAGGTCCTCCTGCGTGTAGCCGAAGGCCTGCTGCCGGTCGAGCAAGGCTTCATTGGTGCGCGGCGCGCGCGGGCGCACGGGTGCAAGATCTTCGAGGACGATCTGCGTCTCGTCGAGCCACTTGCGGTATGGGTTTTGGGTGGAAAGCTCGCGCTTCACCTCCTCATCGGAAATGATGCGGTGCTCCTCAAGATCGATCAGCAGCATCTTGCCCGGTTGAAGGCGCCACTTCTTCTCAATCCGTGACTCGTCGATGGGCAACACGCCCGCTTCAGAACCCATGATCACGAGGCCGTCGCGGGTCACACAATAGCGGGCGGGGCGAAGGCCGTTGCGGTCCAGCGTCGCGCCGATTTGCTTGCCATCGGTGAAGACGACGGCGGCCGGCCCGTCCCACGGCTCCATGAGCGCGGCGTGATACTCATAAAACGCGCGGCGCTTTTCGCCCATCAGCGGGTTGCCGGCCCACGCCTCGGGCACCAGCATCGCCATCGCATGGGCGAGGGAGTAGCCGCCTTGGACGAGGAACTCGAGCGCGTTGTCGAAACAGGCGGTGTCGGACTGGCCCTCGTAGGAGATCGGCCAGAGTTTTGAGATCTCATCGCCATAAAGGCTTGATTTTGCGGTGGCTTGGCGCGCAGCCATCCAGTTCACATTGCCGCGCAGGGTGTTGATCTCACCGTTGTGGGCGACCATGCGGAACGGGTGCGCAAGCCCCCAGGACGGGAACGTGTTGGTGGAAAAGCGCTGGTGGACGAGGGCGAGCGCGGTCTCAAACCGTTGGTCGGTGAGGTCGTCGTAGTAGGCGCCGAGCTGATGGGCGAGGAACATGCCCTTATAAACAATTGTGCGGCAGGAGAGCGAGCACGTCACAAAGCCGACGTCCACCGGCGGCCGCCCATCAAACAGGGTGTTGGAGATCACCTTGCGCAGAATAAAGAGCCGGCGCTCAAACGCGGTCTCATCCGCGATCCCATCGCCGCGGCCCACAAAAAATTGGAAGATCGCGGGTTCTGACGCCTGCACCGAGGCGGGGATTGCCGATTGGGTGACCGGCACGCGCCGCCAGCCCAGGAAGGGTTGGCCCTCAGCCGCGCACACCTCTTCAACGGTCGCGCGGTAGCTCTCCACCTTGTCCTTGGGGATGAACACCATGCCCACCGCATAGTGCCCCTTTTCAGGGAGCGCGAAGCCCAGGCGCCCCGCCTCTTCGCGCAAGAGCCGGTCGGGCATTTGGGCCAGAAGGCCCGCCCCGTCGCCCATTTCGGGGTCGGCGCCCACCGCGCCGCGGTGGGTGAGGTTGACGAGAATTTCTAAGCCCTGCTCCACAATCTCGTGGCGGGCGCGGTTGTTGATGTCAGCAATAAAGCCGACACCGCAGGCATCATGCTCCTTGTCGGCCCGGTAAAGACCGTCAGAAGCGCCGGTGGCGGTGGCGAGGGTCGGCCGGTGGGCCGTGGACAAAAGCGTCACCTTCGTCATCGTCATCCTCCAAATCTCGCGCGCGAGAGCAACCACTCGGGTCGTTGATCGCAAACGACCAACGGCTCGAGCGACCGTCCTGCGATGTGCGGAAGCTCGTCAAACCGGCGGTGCACGCACCCCGGGAGCGGCGATATAGCGTTTTTGTAAGGTTGCGCAAAGCCCGGCCGGTGTGACGGACAAACGCGCCCGCCCCCGCCCCTATTCCGCCGCCGCCAAGAACCCGCCCGACTGACGCCGCCAAAGGTCGGCATAAAGCCCGCCCTTGGCGAGGAGAACGCCATGGGTGCCCTCCTCCACCACACGCCCAGCGTCAAGCACCAGGATGCGATCCATGGCCGACAAGGTCGACAGCCGGTGCGCAATGGCAAGCACCGTTTTGTCCGCCATCACCTCCGACAGCGCGTCCTGGATCTCGCCCTCCACCTCGCTGTCGAGCGCCGATGTCGCCTCGTCGAGCACCAAAACAGGCGCATCTTTGAGGATCGCCCTGGCGAGCGAAATGCGCTGGCGCTGCCCGCCGGAGAGCTTTACGCCCCGCTCCCCCAAATGCGCGGCATAGCCGGTGCGGCCCTTGGCATCTGCAAGGTCGAGCAAAAAGCCGTGGGCGCGGGCGCGCCGGGCGGCCTCAAAGACATCGGCATCGGTGGCATCGGGGTTGCCATAGCGGATGTTGTCGAGGGCGGAGCGGTTGAAGACGGCGGTTTCCTGCGTCACCGTTGCGATGGCGCGGCGCAAGCTGTCCTGGGTGATTGCCCGCACATCATGCCCGTCGATCAGAACGCGGCCGCTCTCCACATCATAAAGCCGCAGGAGGAGCG
The DNA here is from genome assembly GCA_039034015.1 of Pseudomonadota bacterium. Classification (GTDB taxonomy): domain Bacteria; phylum Pseudomonadota; class Alphaproteobacteria; order Rhizobiales; family Amorphaceae; genus Acuticoccus. The sequence goes on from JBCCBM010000032.1 coordinate 19,412, forward strand.
AGACGGCCGTCGACTTCCCCGCGCCGGAGCGGCCCACAAGCCCCACCTTCTCCCCCGCCGCCACCTGCAACGACAGGCCTTTGACGCCCCCCGTCGGCCGGCCATAGGTGAAGGTCACATCGTCAAAGGTGATTGCACCGGTCGTGAGGGCCGGCGCCATCGCGCCCTTGCGATCCACAATCTCATGGGCGGGGGACAGGGTCTGCGCGCCATCTTCAATGGTGCCGATTTCGCCAAAAATGTTGAGGGCGGTCTGGGCCATCCAGTTGCTCATGGCCGTGAGGCGCAGCGTCATCATGGCGGCCATTGCGATGACGCCGATGGTGGCCGCACCCATCGACCAAAAGTAAAGCGCGCCGAACACCATGATGAGCGTGATGGAAGCGTTTAGGCCAATCACCAAAAGGCGCATCGCCGTCATCGCGCGGCCAAAGGCAAGGCTTTTGTCCCGAAGGTCGGCGATGGAGCGGCGGGCGGCCGCCTCCTCAAGCGCGCCATGGGCAAAGAGTTTGACCGTTTTGATGTTGGTAAAGCTGTCCACCATCTGGCCGGCCACCGCGGCCCGCGCCGCCGCCCGCGCCTTGGACCGGGCGCGCACCTTCGGCACCCCCCAGCGCAGCGTCAGCCCAAACACCAACGCCCAGGCAACCACCGTGGCGCCGAGCCACGGCTCCGCGCTCGCCAGAAGGAGCGCCATCGTCACGAGATACGCCGTCAACATGCCAAGGCCGGACAGCGTGTCTGCCACGACTCCCATCATGGCGACTGAAGTCTGCGCCTGCTTTTGGGAGAGGCGGCCGGCAAAATCCTCATCAAAGAAGCGCATGGATTGGCCGAGCGTGTGCCGGTGGAGCCGCCACAGCGTCATCTGGTGGAGCCCCGGCCCGAGGGTCAGGGAGGTGAGCGCCGTTTGCGCCACCTGTGCGGCAGGTTTGAGCACCAGCACCGCCACAAGGAGCGCGCCGAGCCACACCGCCTCCTTCGTGAAGAAGGCCTCTGCCCCCGTTGCCACCGCCCGGTCCACCAGCCCGCCAATCAGATAAAAGGTCGCCGCCTCCACCGCGCCCACACAAAAGGCCACCAACGCAAAGGCGGCGATGGGCCAGCGCGCATCGGCCAGCGCCCACCTTAAGAAGGGGACCAGCCGTTGGGGCGGCGCAGAGGCCACGCTGGGCGCTGCAAACGGGTCAAGAAACCGCTCAAAGACGGCGAACGGGCGCGCCAGCCGCTCAATCCCATCGTCAAACGCGCCGCTCTTGTTGGGCTCAGCCATGGGGCTCCTTGGCCGTTTTACGGGAGGGTCACATTGGTGATGGCGGTCACGTGAACGGCCCTCACGGGTCCACACCTATGTCGTGTCGCAACGCAAACGAACGAAATTCAAAAGGGACCACTTCAAATGAATACCATTCTTCGCCGCACGGCACTCATTCTCGCCGTCATCATCGGTGCTTTGTCGCTCACCCCGGCCCAAGCGGCGCCCATGGGCGTCTCGGCCGCCGCCGCCATCTCCCAGTCGGTCGAAACCGGCGGCACGGAGGTGCATCACCGCAAACGTTGGCGCCGCAAAAAGCATTTTCGCCGCCACCACGCCTACTACGGCTTCCGCCACAAGCGCTGCTACCTGAAGCGCATCAAGGTGTGGGACCCCTACTATGGCGGCTACTACTGGAAAAAGCGCCGCTTCTGCCGCTGGTAAGGCAATTTTGTGAAAGTGATTGGCGGGGCCTCGGCCCCGCCTTTTTTTGTGCGCCACTGATGCCACATGGGGCCGACCCTTTGGGTTCCGCTCGGGGGAATGCCCCGTCGCGGAACCCATCCATTTCAAATCGCTGTGAGGATTTTATGCCGTATTTCGTGCTTGCGGGGGTGTTGTCCCTCGGACTTGGCCTTTCCGTGGTCGCCGTGGGGGGGACGCCGTGTACGGCCGCACCCATGTCCCCTTCGCTCACCGCCTCCACCACCCTCGACAACGGGCGCTGGTGCACGGTGCGCCAACGGGCCGTGTTCGATCCCTTCCACAACGAGCGCTACACCGTGGACGAGACGGTGTGCCTGCGGTGAGGCTCTCGTGGCGGGGTGGGTGACGTCGCTCACACGGACAAGTTATTGTACCGTGAGAGCGCCGCCGCCTAACTCGGTGGTGGCGGTGATGCCAACAACGGGAGAGATTGATGAACAAGACGCTGACCCTTGCTGCGCTCGCAGGCGCTGTCGCAACGGCCGCCTCCATGGCAACGGTTGCGCCCGCTGAGGCGGCGAACGAAAAGTGCTACGGCATTTCCCTTGCCGGCAAAAATGACTGTGCGGCAGGCAAAGGCACCTTCTGCGCCGGCAGCTCCAAGGTGGACTACCAGGGCAACGCCTGGACCCTCGTCCCCGCCGGCACCTGCACCGAATACAAAACCGGCGCTGACGCGGAAGAGTTTGCCCTCCCGGCCATGGACGACGGCAGCGCGCGCGTCGGCTCGCTGGAGCCCCAGGATCGCGACCTTCCGGCCGCGTAAGCCGTGAAGACGGGGCGCTTCGGCGCCCCTTTGTTTGCTTGAGTGCCGAGGGTTTGCTTGAGTGCCGAGGATTTGCTTGAGTGCCGAGGATTTGCTTGAGTGCCGAGGCGCCACTTCTGCTTTAGCGCCAAGCCGCCCCCCTTTTTGCCACGAGAAGGTGCCGCGATGACCCGCTTTTCGTGTGACAGCGCCATCCCGGCCCGCGCCGGCGTCGGCTACAAGCTTGACCACACCGATGCGATCCTCGCCGACCCCTCACGCATCGGCTTTGTCGAAATCCACGCCGAGAATTTTATGGGCGATGGCGGCCCGCCCCACAAAATGTTGACCGCTGTGCGCGAGGCGCTGCCGGTGTCGCTCCATGGGGTTGGTCTCTCCATCGGCGCCGAGGGCCCGCTGGACAAGGCGCATCTGGCTCGCTTTGCCGCGGTCGCCGCGCGCTACGAACCCGGCCTCATCTCAGAGCATCTGGCCTGGTCCACCCACGAGGGTGCCTTCTACAACGACCTCCTGCCGCTCCCCTACACCGAGGCGACCCTCGCGCGGGTGTGCGAACACATCGACGCGGTGCAGACCGCGGTGCGCCAAAAAATGCTCCTTGAAAACCCGTCCAGCTACTTTGCCTTCGAGGAGGCGACCATGGACGAGATCAGCTTCATCCGCGCCATTGTGGAGCGCACGGGGTGCGGATTGATCCTGGATGTAAATAACGTCTTCGTGTCGGCCACCAACCTTGGCCATTCGCCGGAGACTTATCTTGAAGATTTCCCGCTCCACGCGGTGGAAGAGGTGCACCTTGCCGGCCATGCGCCCGATGAAGACGCCGCCGGCGCGCCCCTCCTGATTGACGCGCACGATCGCGCCGTCGCCCCGCCCGTCTGGTCGCTCTACGCCGATGTGATGGCGCGGGCGGGCCGCCCCATCCCCACCCTCATCGAGTGGGACAATGACGTTCCGACCTTTGACGTCTTGGCCGAGGAGGCCGCCCGCGCCGACCGGATCCTTGCCGCGCCCACCCGCAATGCGGCCTGAGGGCGACCGGTCGCCCCACGGCGCGTTTGTCGCAGCGCTCGGCGACCCGGACCGGGCCGTCCGCGGCATCACCGATGGGCGCGGCCGCCCCGCCCCGGACCGAATGGCCGTCTACCGCAACAATGTGGCCGTCTCGCTCCAGGAGGTTTTGGGCGAAACCTTTGAAACCACACGGGTTTTGATGGGCGGCACCTTCTTTGACGCCGCGGCCGGGGCCTTCGCCAAGGACAACCGCCCCACCTCCCCGCTCCTCTTTGCCTATGGCGAAGACTTTCCCGCCTTCCTCGCCGCGCTCCCCGGCCTCAAGGCCTACCCATTTGTGCCGGAGGTGGCGGCCATCGAATTTGCGCGCCTTGGCGCCTACCACGCCGCGGATGCGGCCCCCCTCAGCGCCGACAGCTTGGCAGCGCTGCCGCAGGCGGCCCTCCCCGCGTGCCGCTTCACGGCCCACCCGGCCGCGCGGCTTGTCAAAACACCGGCCGGGGGCCTGGGCGCCTATCTTGCCAACCAAGACCCGCCCGAGACGCCGGCAACCACGGACGCTGCCCTCATCACGCGCCCGGACATGACGCTCATGACCGCAGCGCTCCCCGCCCCGGCCGCCGCCTTTGCGAGCGCACTCCTCGCCGGCGCGCCGCTGGGGGAGGCCGCCGCAACACCTGGCGTGGAGGTCGGCCCCGCGCTCGGCACACTTTTGATGGCGGGCGCCTTTTCGGGGCTCGACCCCGGCCCGGGCAGCGCGTAGGACACGCCAAGCGTCCGGCGACTGCTCCACCCTTCGGGCGCCATGTGTTGTTGCGTTGGGCCCACCCCCCTCGCCCTTCCAAAAACCCTTTGAGGAAAAAATGGTCTTCGCGCGCCTCTACGCTGCCGTCTTCGGTGGCCTCTCCCGCCTTCTGGACGGTTGGCTCCCCAGCACCCTCGCGCGGGTGATTTTCGCCGGCGTCCTCTTCATGTTCTTCTGGAACAGCGCCATGACCAAAATTGGCGACGGCGTTGCGGGCTTTTTCACCGTCTCGGTCGGCGCCTACGTGCAAATTCTGCCCAAACAGATGGAGGCGGTGAGCTTTGACCCCTCGGCGCTCTCCACCCTCGACCATCTGATTGTGTACGCGGGCACCTACACCGAAATCATCCTGCCGATCCTGATTGTGGCCGGGCTTTTCACGCGTCTTGCCGCGCTCGGCATGATCGGCTTCGTCGCAGTGATGACCTACACCGACATCACCCAGCACGGGGTGGACGCCAGCACCATCGGCGCCTGGTTTGACGGGGACCCCTCCGCCGCCATTGCCGACCAGCGCGCGCTCTGGATGCTCCTCTTCGTGGTGTTGTTCCTCAAGGGGCCGGGGCCGTTTTCGCTGGATGCGATCCTCGGGCGTGTGGCAGGCCGCCGTTGAGCTTTGGATCGGACAATTGGGCGGGGATGAGCGAAGACGTCCTCGAGACGCTCCGCGAGGCAAACGCCGGCGCCGCCCCCGCCTACGGCGCGGACCCTTGGACAGGCCGCGCGCTTGACCTCCTGCGCACGTTCTTTGAGCGGGATGTCACCGCCATCTTCGTCTCCACCGGGAGCGCGGCGAACGCGCTCGCCCTTGCAAGCCACCACAAGCCCGGCGGCGTCACCCTTTGCCATGTGGACGCGCACATTGTGCGGGACGAGGCGGGCGCGCCCAACCTTTTTGCCCACGGGCTCCAGATTGACACGTTGGACGGCCCCATGGGGCGGATCGAGGCTGGCGCCCTTGGCGATCGGCTGGCAACGTTCCCGGATGGCGTTGTGTTTCACGGCCGGCCCACCGCCGTCTCGATCACGAATGTGAACGAGATCGGCCAGTGCTATGGGCCGAGCGAGATTGCCGCCATCGCGGCTGTGGCCAAGGCGCGCGGCGCCGCCCTGCACATGGATGGCGCGCGCTTTTTAAACGCGGTGGCAACGCTTGGCGTGAGCCCGGCCGCGCTCACGTGGCGCGCGGGGGTCGACGTTCTGTCCCTCGGGCTCACCAAAACTGGCGGGCTTGCGGCAGAGGCGGTGGTCTTCTTTGACGATCGCCTGCGCGAGGATGTGCTGTTTCGCCAAAAACAGGCCGCGCAGCTCTTTTCAAAAAACCGCTTCGCCGCCGCGCAATTTGTGGCGCTCCTCAGCAACGCGCACGGGCTCGACCTCGCCCGGCACGCGAACGCTGCCGGCGCGCGCATCGCTCAAATCCTGGAGGCCAGTCCGGACGCTGCGCCAATCGCGCGCCCCGCGGCCAACATGGTGTTTGCCCATGTCACCCAGCGCGGGCTCGCCGCGCTGGATGCAGCTGGCATCGTGACCGCACCCTGGAGCACGCGATCACAGTTGACGCCGGCAAACCCGTTTCACGATGGCGGGCTCAGGCGCTTTGCCGCCAGTTTTCTCACCGATGACGCGGCCCTCACCGCGCTTGAGAGGGCCCTTGCGCACGCCTCAGGGCCACAAACGGCGGGGCGCGCCCTCGCGTAAGGGCGCACGCTGCGGGCGGGGAGCGGCCTCATGGTAGGCCGCGCGCGCCCGGGCGGCCCGGCGCGGATCAAGCCGCTCATCCGGCGGCAAGCGCTCGGCCCGCTCCCGCGCGGCGCCAAAGCGGCTGGCCGGCGCATCCTCCAGCCGCGCCACACGGTCAGAGAGTTGGCGCACCAGCTGCTCGAGCCGGGCAATTTCCCGGGCCGCATCATCGTCCGCAGCGCGGGGGTCCGGCTCATCCGCCACCGTGTCCCGCACGCTGTCAAGCCAGGTGGAGCGGGACTGGCGGCGCGGCGCGGCCGGGCGGTTCACCGCGCGCATATCCTCAATTGTGCGGGCAAGATTGCGAAATTCGCCGTGGCTCGCCGGTGCCTCATAGGGGTCATGCGCGCGCTCACGGTAGCCCCGCGGCGCGGCCCGATAGTCGGACATTGACGCTTCATAGGGGTCGGCCATCCGGTGCCACGCCCTGTCACGACGCTCACCCCACGCGTCCGGCTCGCCGGCCGGCGCCGGATCACCATGGTTCCGGTCGAAGGTCCTCTTCAGCATGCCGTTCCCTTCAACGATTGCGGCGCGGGGGCCGTTGGCCTCATCGAATCGCCGCGCCGGTTGATCGCGACATCGGGATTGGACCGCCGCCGAGGGGCAAGCGCAAATGGCGCGTTCGGCTTATGCACAAGCAACCGCAACTGTGAACGACAGTTGGTGGAGAACGTGGCGCCTTTGTGGCACGCCGTGGCCGGGAAGGCACAAAGCGGGCGCCGTGCCTTGTTCCTGACGCATGAACAAGGAACACCGCAAGAGCGCACATCGCAACTGTGTCCGCGTAAAGGACTTGGGGAGGTTTCGTGTCACGCTATTCACGGGTCATCTGCGGGGTGGACGAGGCGGGCCGGGGGCCTTGGGCGGGGCCGGTTGTGGCGGCGGCCGTGATCCTTGACCGCGCGCAGCCGGTGGCGGGCCTTGATGATTCCAAAAAGCTCAGTCCCGCCGTGCGTGAGCGCCTCTTCCACGAACTTGTCGCAACCGCAACGATCGCAACCGCCATCGTCAGCTGCGCCTCGATTGAAACGCTGAACATCCGCGGCGCGTCGCTCCTTGCCATGCGCCGCGCCATTGAGGCGCTGTCCATCCGGCCCGACCTTGCCCTCATCGATGGCAACACCATCCCGCCCGGCCTTCTGGTGCCTGCCCGCCCACTTGTGGGTGGGGATGGCCGCTCGGCATCGGTGGCGGCCGCGTCCATCATCGCAAAAGTCACCCGCGACCGCATGATGATCCGCCTCGCCGAAGCGTTCCCGGGCTACGGATTTGAAAGCCACAAAGGCTACGGCACCCAAAAGCACAGGGACGCCTTGTCCCGCCTCGGACCCTGCACCCACCACCGCCGCACGTTCGCCCCCGTCCGCGCGGCCGCTGGTGCGCAACCCAGCGCCCGCGCACCTGCCGCGCTAGGCTAAGCCCCACCGCCGCGCGGGCGCCGGCCCAACCATCGCCGCCACAGTGTGCGCAAAACAGCCGCCCATCATCCAAAAAGGTCAAGCTGCGCCCGCGCCGGCTCGGGCTTGCGAAACTGTGTGGTGTCGAGCCGCACCGTCCCGATCGTGAGGCCGTGGCGCTTGGCGGCAAGGCGCATTCGCTGGTCAACGGCCACCGCAAACGGCCCCTCCCCCCGCTGCCGCACGCCCCAGCGCGCGTCATAATCCTTGCCGCCGCGCATGGCCTGCATTACCGCCATCACGCGCCGCGCCCGGTCCGGAAAATGCCGGGCAAGCCAATCGCGAAAAATGTCCTTCACCTCATGGGGGAGCCGCAGCAGCACGAAATTCACATGCCGTGCCCCGGCCGCGGCAAGCGCTGCCACAACATCCTCAATCTCATGGTCATTGATTGCCGGCACAATGGGCGCCACCAATCCCGTGACCGGCACCCCGGCCGCCGAAAGCGCCTCGACCGCCGCAAGGCGTTTGGCCGGGGTGGGCGCCCGCGGCTCCATCAGCCGCGCCAAACGCCCATCAAGCGTCGTCACAGACAACCCCACCTTGGCGAGCCCCTTCCTGGCCATCGGCCCAAGAAGATCGAGATCGCGCAGCACAAGATCCGACTTCGTCACAATTCCCACCGGGTGATCGGTGGCGGAGAGCACCTCGATGATCGCCCGCGTGATGCAACGCTCCCGTTCAATGGGCTGGTAAGGATCAGTGTTTGTTCCAAGCGCGATGGAACGGGCCGTGTACCCCCTCGCGGCAAGCTCCGCCTTCAAAAGCGCCGCCGCGTCCGGCTTCACAAAGAGCTTCGTCTCAAAGTCGAGCCCCGGCGAAAGATCCAGAAACGCGTGGGTTGGCCGGGCAAAACAGTAGACGCAACCGTGCTCGCACCCCCTGTAGGCGTTGATTGACCGGTCAAACCCAATGTCCGGCGATGTGTTTCGCGTGATGATCCGCTTGGCCTTCTCCTCCGTCACTGTTGTGCGCGGGTTGCGGATATCATCACCATCAGCGCCATCACTGTCCGCGGTCCGCACAAACCCTCCAAAGCGCGGGTCAGGGTTGATGCCCGAGCCCCGGCCACCACGCCCCGTCGATCGAATGTTTAGGCTGAGTGCCATGGCGCCCTCGTTTGACGAGAACGCCGTTAACATCAGAACGAGGCTTGAACAAACACTTTTTGTTCGCTATCGTTCGCCAATTCGAGGCATGATCTCCACCAGATTGCAGGGGCGGAAACGATTGTCGAACTGTTGAACCAAGATGTGATCCCACGCATCCCGGCACGCGGAGGGCGAGCCTGGCAGCACGAACACAAACGTCGTGTGGACAAGCCCCGCCGTGCAGCGCGACTGCAGGGTCGAGGTGCCAATTTTTTGAAAGCTCAGCTGATGAAAGAGCGTCGAAAACCCATCCATCCGCTTGTCAAACAACGGCTCCACCGTGTCCGGCGTCACATCCCGCCCGGTGAAGCCCGTGCCGCCCGAGGTGATGACGACATCGGTGCCCTCGTCCGCGACACCGCCCATGACACAATCGCGGATCGCCTGCCGCTCGTCTGGAACAATTGCGCGCGCACTCACCGTGTGCCCAGCGTCTTCGATCCGCGCCTGAAGGGTGTCGCCAGACGTGTCGGTCTCCGGTGTGCGCGTGTCCGAGACAATCACGATGGAAAAACGCACCGGATGGAACGTGCGGCTCTCGTCAATACGGGGCATGGTGTGTCCGTGCTTCCCCCGGCGAACCGGGATCGTTAAGGCGGGAGGCGAGACGAGGGAGCGTCATGTCACAAGACCAAGCCGCCATCGACACCGCCGCGCTCGCCTACCATGAAAGGGAACCTGCCGGAAAGTTTGAGATCCGGGCGACAAAACCCCTCGCAACCCAGCGCGATCTCTCCCTCGCCTACTCCCCCGGCGTCGCGGCGCCGTGCCTTGAGATCGCAAAAGACCCCCTCACCGCCTACGATTACACGACCAAAGGCAACGTCGTTGCGGTCATCTCCAACGGAACGGCGGTTCTGGGCCTCGGCGCAATCGGTCCACTCGCCTCCAAACCCGTGATGGAAGGAAAGGCGGTCCTCTATAAGAAGTTTGCGGGTATCGACGGCATCGACATCGAGGTCGCTGAGACCGATGTGGACCGCTTCGTGGAGATTGTGGCGGCCCTCGAACCCTCGTTCGGCGGCATCAACCTTGAAGATATCAAAGGGCCAGATTGTTTTGCCATCGAAGAGCGGCTCAAGGCGCGCATGGCAATCCCGGTCTTCCACGATGACCAGCATGGGACGGCCATCATCGTGGCCGCCGCGATCCAAAACGGCCTGCGCATCAAGGGCAAGCGCCTGGAAGAGGTGAAGATCGTGACCGCGGGCGCCGGCGCAGCAGCGCTCTCGTGCCTTAATCTTTTGCTTTCGCTGGGTGCCCAGCTCAGCAACATCACCGTCACCGATATTGACGGCGTTGTCCACGACGGCCGCGCGGAAGGTATGGACCCGTGGAAGTCGAAGTTTGCCAAAGCGACCGCACAGCGCACGCTGCGCGAGGCGATTGACGGCGCGGACATTTTCCTCGGCCTTTCTGCTGGCGGCATCCTCAAGCCGGAGATGGTCGCGACAATGGCCAAGGATCCGATGGTCCTTGCCCTTGCCAACCCGACGCCGGAGATCCTTCCTGACGTTGTGCGGACCGTGCGCTCCGATGCGCTGATCTGCACGGGGCGCTCGGATTACCCCAATCAAGTCAACAACGTCCTTTGCTTCCCATTCTTGTTTAGAGGGGCGTTGGACGCGGGAGCCTCCGCGATTAACGAGGAGATGAAGCTTGCAGCGGTCGAAGCGATCGCAGCGCTCGCGCGGGAGCGGCCGACCGAGGAGGTCGCCCGGGCCTATGGCGGCATCGTCTCCACGTTCGGGCCGGATTACCTGATCCCCGCGCCCTTTGATCCGCGGCTTATTTTGCGCGTCGCGCCGGCGGTTGCAAAGGCCGCCGCAGCCTCCGGTGTTGCCCAGCGTCCGGTGGACGATCTTGTCGCCTATCGCGAGCGCTTGTCCCGCCTCGTCTTCCGCTCCGGCTCGATCATGAAGCCTTTGATGGATGCCGCGTCAAAAGCACCGCGGCGGGTTGTGTACGCGGAAGGGGAAGACGAGCGCGTCCTGCGCGCTGCGGAAATGGCGCTCGAGGATGGACTTGCGCGGCCAATCCTGATTGGGCGGCGGCGGGTGATTGAAAGCCGCGCGGAACGCGCCGCCCTCTCCCACGTGCCGGGAAACGTCGACATCATCGACCCGGAGGACGACCCGCGCTACCGCTCCTACGTGGACGATTATTTCGCACTGGTTGGGCGAAAGGGCGTGTCACCAAGTGCTGCGCGCACCGTTGTGCGGACCGACACCACAGTGATCGCGGCCCTTGCCCTTAAAAGGGGTGAAGCGGACGCCATGATTTGCGGAGTGGAAACACCGTTTGCGAACCATGTGAGCGCGGTGCGGGATGTGATTGGTCTTGCAGATGGGGTGAGCGAGCTTGCCGCCCTGTCGCTACTTCTTCACGATGATGGTTCGTTGTTCCTGTGCGACACCCAGGTGTGTGAGATGCCCGGGCCCGCCCAAGTGGCCGAGATGACGGTGCAGGCCGCCGCCCAAATTCGCGCCTTTGGCATCACCCCGTCGGCGGCGCTGTTGTCGGCGTCGCGCTTTGGCAGCCGCGCCTTGCCGTCGGGCGATGTGATGCGTGAGGCGCTAAAAATCCTCGGGCGGGACACGCCAGACTTGATGGTGGATGGGGAGATGAGCGGGGAAGACGCCCTAGACGCTGCCGTCCGGGCGCGTTCAATGCCGAATTCCGCCCTGGAGGGGGCGGCCAACCTTTTGGTGTTCCCCAGCATTGATGCGGCGCACATTGCGATGACGCTTTTGCAAAGCGTCACCAAGGCGCTTCACGTGGGGCCGATGTTGCTGGGCACACAGCTGCCCGCGCACATCGTCTCCCCCTCAATCACCGCACGGGGCGTCCTCAACATGACGGCAATTGCCGTGGTCGACGCGGGCGGATCTTGATCACGTTCCGTCAATCGGTGGGTGGACCGTTAACCGCCGGCGTGCAATCGAAGGTTTCTCTCCCGCGTGTGGTTCAGGAGGACGGTTGATGGTGTTGCGTGCATTTTTCGTGGGCCTTGCGTTGATCTTTGTTGGCAGCGCGGCGCCGGCCCAGGCCACCGGCAATTTTGCAAAGTGCGTTGCCGACAAGTGGCCGGCGGCAAAGCGCAAGGGCGTCACCCGCGCGACCTTTAATGCCGCGACGAAAGGGCTGAAGCCGGACGAACTCACCCTCAAGCGGTCGCGCAACCAAGCCGAATTTGTAAAACCCATCTGGGAGTATCTCGACACGGCGGTTTCGGCCCGGCGCATCAAAAACGGGCGCGCTGCGCTGAACAAGCATCTTCCGGTGCTGAAAGAAATCGCGCGGCGCTACCGTGTGGACCCGGAAGTTGTGGTCGCGATCTGGGGCATGGAATCCAGCTACGGCTTTAACACCGGTGATCGGAACGCAATCCAGGCCTCGGCGACGCTAGCGTGTATTAGCCGGCGACGCGCGAAGTTTTGGACCGATCAGTTCGTGGCGGCGATGAAGATTGCGCAGGACGGCCACGTGCCGCTCAAGCAAATGAGCTCATCGTGGGGCGCTGCGATGGGTCACACTCAGTTCATCCCGACAAGTTGGCAAGCTTATGCTGCGGATTATGACGGCGATGGCAAGCGCGATATCTGGCGCTCCATCCCTGACGCGCTTGCATCCACCGCGAACTATTTGAACAAGTTTGGGTATCGGTATCAGCAGACCTGGGGCTATGAGGTGCGGGTGCCATCGGGTTTCAAGCACACGTTGGCCGATGGTCGAAAGAAGCGCGCGCTGTCCGAGTGGTCTCGCTACGGGATCAAGCGGGCGAATGGCAAGCCATGGCCGCGTCCGAACGACCAAGCGTATTTGCTCTACCCGGGCGGGGCCAATGGCCCAGCGTTCCTCATGCTGCCCAATTTTGACGTCATCAAGCGTTACAACAATGCGGACGCTTACGCGCTGGCCGTCGGTCACCTTGCTGACAGGATCATTGGCGGCAACGCGTTCGAGCAGTCCTGGCCGCGTGATGAGCGGCCCCTGTCGCGCAAGGAAGTGCGCGAGATGCAATCGCTTCTGACGCGCCGTGGCTATCCAACCGGTGGGATTGACGGGCGCGTCGGCCCAAAAACCCGCGGCGCCATCCGCGCTTACCAGAGCGCGCGAGGCAAGGTGCCTGACGGGTTCGCATCGTCAAAGCTGCTCGCCGACCTGAAGCGGCGCTGACGGTTGCTTTGCCGGCAGGACAAGGGGCGCGGTCGGGAAGCTGGTCGATCGCCCAGCGTCCCGAAGCGGGTTTCATCCTTTATGGGTGTCGGCTGCTTTGTCTTTTGAGGTGGCAGCAGTCGCGCGAGTTGAGGTTGAGCGGGCCTTGTGGCGCAGGGTATCGCCACGATCGGCGCGCGTGCTGCGGTTTGGGCAGCCATAGGTTCTACCGCCTCGGCGGGTTGAACGGGCTGAATACCGCGCGGTTTCGTTGAGACATGCGAACCCGGTGGGCCCCACGCAACTCTGGAGCGCCGGCCCTTCGGGCCACATCCAAGCGTTGGTGCGCATGGGTGTTTACCTTCGCGAGGGAGACACGATTCGGCGTTTGCGACGGGCCACTCATCTTCGATCGCTTGGCCAGCGCGGGTTTTACGCGCGGGCCTAGAGCGGATAACGCCGTCACGGAAGCGCCCGACGGGAAAAGGGCGTGCGTCGGCTCGGCCGCGACTTCGCGGCGTGGCAAGGCGCCGCTCGCGGTGCGTGCTGGTTGCACGGACAAGAGCGGCAACGCTGTCCGGTGGGCGCCCTTTTCCCGCCGAAGGTGGCATGCGCACCTTTGCGCACCAAAGTTGGTGCTGCCGGCCGGTGGACAGCGTCCCGCGGCTTGCCCGTGGTGC
>JBCCBM010000033.1:0-30467 GCA_039034015.1 Pseudomonadota bacterium
ACGTCAGACCGTCGCGCCGATGCACTGCCCCGTTGGACGCACTTCTACAACTGGCACAGGCCACACGCCGGCATCGGTGATCGCACCCCCATAAGCCGCCTTAACCACTCGAGGGAGAACCTCATGCGAGTCCACATCTAGCCTGGCGGGGGAGGGTTGCCACCAAGCCGGTTTCCCGCACCAGGCTGTGCGCCGATCCAAAACTGTGGCGGATGGTGCGGGAGAGCCCATGTTCGCGCAGCCACGCGTTAAGATAGCCCTCCGGCGCACCGCCCAGCGGCGCAATCAGGTGGCCGGACGCAAGGTAGGCATCGGCGTCAAACGCCTCCGCCGCCGGACGGTCATCGCGAAGGAGGCACACAAGGTCACCGTCATAGACCCTTCGCTGCTTGAGGCCGTCCGGCGCGAACAAGATTGTGGTGACCGTCACCGCAAGGCGGCTTCGCCACAGAAGATCGGCGCGACATGCCGGTGTTGAGCGGCAAGAACTGCACCGGCGCAGGGCACCCGGCACCGTTCGGCGCGTCAAGGATGGCCCCGCCATGAAGGAGGTTTTTCTCATCAGCGCAGGCTCCACCGGGCCGCCCACGAGCGCGGCCTCAATGGTCTGCAACGCGTCGGCGACGGAGGACAGCGCCGCTCCCCAGGGCGTTGGCACCATGCCGCCGGCGCCGCGCACAAAAAGATCGTCCGACAGCACGTGCCGCAAGCGCTTGAACGCGTTGCTCACCGCCGGTTGGCTGAGGCCAAGCCTCTCCGCCGCCCGCGTTCTCCACCACGGGCCTTAACTACCAGCCTTGTGGCGATGGCCGCTGACGCGAGCGCCACCCCGTCGGGGGGATGATCACCGTCCACCGGCTCGGCCCAACCACGCTTCACACATACACTGCCCCCAAAGCGTCCGCGATGGTGAACACCCACATTGTCGAGACCGAGAGCGGCCATCACATGATCGACGCGCAGTTTCTCCGCGCGCTTGGGGCGGAGGTTCGCGCCTTTGCCGGCAGCCTCGGCAAGCCGATCCGCCAGCGTGACCTCTTCCACGCGGACCCCGACCATCTCCTGGGCGCCTCGCAGTTTGCCGACGTCCCGTTCATCACCTCCGATGATGTTCTGGCCGACGCGCAGCAGAGCGAGGAGATGTATCGGGGTCGCAAGGCGCAGTTCAGCGATGAGACCCCGCTTGTGTTGCCCGCCGGCGGCTTTGCCCTTGGGACGCAGGATTGGGACGGCGTTTCGGTGATGGTTGATCAGGTCGCCGATGCGGAAGCCTCGCACACGCTCACCGTCCACATTCTGGAGGCGGGCCTCGCCATTGTGCAGAACCTTCTTGACGCCAACGCCCACGCTCTCCCCCTCGGCAAGGCGGGCAATTGGATCGCAGCGCTCAAAGACGTTGCCGCGCTGGAGGGGTTGCGCGTTTTGGGTGCCGGCCATGGCCTGCCGGCCGCCCCGGGCGCGGTTGAGGATGCGATCGCCTCCCTCACGTTCTAGCAGGAGGTGCTTTCCAACAGCGCCGATGCCGAAACCGCGGTGGCCGCGCTCTCCGAGGCGTACAGCCTTTATGGCGGCAAAGACCTTTTGAGCTCTACCCGGTTTCGCTTCAAAAGCCGGATCGGATCGCGGCCCGGTCAGTCGTCCAGCACGCCGGCGGACAGCGTCATCACCGCCAGCACCCGCTGGACATCGGCAATGGGGGTGTCAGCGTCGAGCTTGATCTCCACCGGGTCGAGGCCGGACACAATCAACGTCAACACAGCGTCGGCATCAAAGGTGCCGGCGGTCTCTACCGTGAAGGCGGTGACTTTTGGGTAGGCGATGGAGCGCAAGGTTTTGCGCGCGCCTGTGATGCCGTGGACGTCCAGCGACAAGACCCGCAGCGAGGTGAGGGCGTGAACGTCGCGCCCGATCTTGAAGGCGAGGAGGATTTCCTCGCTCTCCACCAAGAAGTCGGCCAGCTGGGCAAGGGCTTTGTCGGCGCTGATGGCGCCCGCCGCGCCCGACAAAAGGCCCATTAGGGGCGCACCCAGCCCTTTGGCGTCAGATGCTCTTGCGGGCGGAAGCGTTGCTTATAACCCATCTTGTCCGACCCGCGGACCCAGTAGCCAAGGTAAACGTAAGGGAGGCCAAGTTCAGCCGCGCGGGCAATGTGATCAAGGATCATAAAAGTGCCCAGGGACGCGGCGGCCTCGTCCGGCTCGAAAAAGGAATAGACCATCGAAAGGCCGTCGGACAAAACGTCGGTCAGCGCGCAGCCCACCAGGGTGCCACGGCCCGCGTGGCCGGGATGCCGGTATTCGAAGAGGCGCGAATCCACGTGCGTGTCTTCCACCATCATCGCGTAATCGAGGACGGTCATGTCGGCCATGCCGCCGTCAGAATGGCGACTGTCGAGGTAGCCTCGGAAGACCGAATATTGCTCGGACGAGGGGAGCGCGGGCCGCTCACGCCGCACAAGGGTGCGGTTTTGCGCGCGGATGCGCTTGAGCGACTTTGTCCAGGAAAACTCGTTCACCACCACGCGGACCGAGACACACGCCCGGCAGCCTTCGCAGGCGGGGCGATAGGCAATGTTTTGGCTGCGGCGAAAGCCCGATTGGGTGAGAAGATCGTTCAGCGGCTCGGCCCGGTCGCCCACAAGGTGGGTGAAGACTTTTCGCTCCTGCCGGCCGGGGAGGTACGGGCAAGGGGCGGGGGCGGTGAGGTAAAATTGCGGGTGCTCCGTCAGGCGGCGCACCGCAATGCGCCGACGCCGGGGCGGCTTGGTCAGGCTCACCGACTGGGTCTCGGCCACGTCCGCCTCGCGCGCATCGGTCTTGTCGAAGCGGTCGTTCGATTTCACCATGCCGGCCGATCTCTCCCAGAACTGCGCCTTTAACGGTTCAGATACCGTACCACCATGGTCCGACAATGGAGAACGCGCCCCAAAGTAGCAGCACCAACGGCCCCCCCGCGACCACAAAATCCCGATAGCGATAGTGCCCCGGCCCCATCACCAGAAGGTTGGTTTGGTAAGCCACGGGCGTTGCAAAGGATGCGTTGGCCGCAAGTATGACTGTGACGACGAAGGCCTCCGCTGGCAAGCCGAGCTTTGCGGCAACGCCGATGGCAACGGGCGTAAAAAGCACCGCAGCCGCATTGTTGGTTAAGATGTTTGTGGTGAGCGCCACAATCAAAAAGAGCGCCGACATCACGACCGCCGGCGCCGCGCCCTCCAAAACGCCCAAGAAGCTGTCGGCAAGGGCTGCCGCGCCCCCGGTCGCCTGAAGGGCGGTGGCCGATGCGATGGCGGAGGCCACAAGGAGCACGATGCGCCCGTCCACCACCCGGGCGGCCTGGCGCGTGTTGAGGCAGCGGGTGGCAAGCATGGCAAAAGCGCCCAGGAGGGCGGCCGCCACAATGGGCATGGCCCCCAACGCCGCCACCGCCACCATTGCGGCAAAAATCACCAGCGCGACCGGGGCCCGTTGGCGCAAGGGGACGTCCGTCGCGGTCCAATCGATCAGCAAAATGTCGCGGTTGCCGCG
This sequence comes from Pseudomonadota bacterium, assembly GCA_039034015.1. Taxonomy (GTDB): domain Bacteria; phylum Pseudomonadota; class Alphaproteobacteria; order Rhizobiales; family Amorphaceae; genus Acuticoccus. The sequence continues at coordinate 3,528 of JBCCBM010000033.1, forward strand.
CAGTTCTTCAATGCCGCGGCGGGGGCCGGCAAAGAGCAAGACATCGCCCGCCTCCATGCGAATATCGGCCATGGGCATGCGCGGCATGCGCGAGCGCCGCTCGATGGCAAGGACGGTGCACCCGGTCTCACCGCGAAAGCCGGCCTGCGCCACCGTGCGCCCGATGAGCCGTGAGCCCGGCGCCACCAGCGCCTCCGCCAGCGTCACGACGCCGGGGGGGAGCTCGCCGTCCTTCTTCGCAATCACGCTGTCTTGCCCCGCGAGCGCCCGCTCCAGCGCTGCCCGGGTCGCGGCCACAATCACCGTGTCCCCCGGGCGCAGGGTCACCGCCTCGAAGGGGGGCAAGAACGGGCGCTCGCCGCGCTGCACAAGGCGCACCGTCATGTCCTTCAGCTGCGGGAAGAGGCCGGCCTGTGCCGTTGCGCCTGCCAGCGGATGCCCCGCGCGGATCGGAATTTCGGCAATGAACTGCTTGCCCGCCCCGCCGCGCATTGCCTCCACCATCGACTGGCGCTTGCGCAGCAAGAACGGAACGACCCCCAAAACATAAGGCAGGCCCACCAGCGCCAGCATGAGCGCGACCGGCGTGATGGAGAAGAAGGATAGGTCCACCGAACCGGTCTGGCGGGCGACGTTTGCGGCCAAAAGGTTGGTGGATGAGCCGATGAGCGTCGTCATCCCGCCCAGGATCGTGACAAATGAGAGCGGCATCATCACCTGCGCGGCGGTGACTTTGCGCACGCTTGCCAGCGTCACGATGATGGGGATGAACATCACCACCACGGGCGTGTTGTTGAGGAAGGCGGACATCGCCGCCACCGCGAGGAACACGCCGGTGAGCCCAACTGCGCCAAAGCGTTTTGTGAAGCGGGTGAGTGCTTGGGCCGGCCGCTCCAGCGCATCGGTGTGGAAGAGCCCTTGGCCCACCACCAGAAGCGCCATGATTGTGATGAGCCCGGGGTTTGCAAAGCCTTCCAGGAGGTCGGCGGGGGAGAGGGCACCCGCGGCCGTCGGCAGCCCCGCCACCACGAAGAGGAGCATATAGGACGCGATAACGCCCAGGCTAATGGCCTCGATGGAGTAGCGCTCCGTCGCGTAAAGCACGGTCGAGACCGCGATCACGGCAAAGGTTGCGCCGACGGCAACGTCTGCCGCAGTCAATGTGTTGGCACGCGCCGCGCTCCCCGCTTCGGCGAGGGGTTAAAGCAAAGGCACAGTGGGTGCGTCAAAGCGCTTTCTTTTGGAATGGCGCAATCAAACACGCAGCGGGGCGCCTCTCATGGGGCCCGTTCGCCCACAAGGTCGGCCAGCGCATCAACATCCGCCCGCAGAGACGCGGCGGTCGCCTCCGAGGCTGGCCGGCCCGCCACGGCATCGGCCAGCAGCGCCTCAGCATTGCGCCGCGCCCGCTCCACAATCCGCGCCCGGGGCAGCGTGACGGGGCCTTTGATGTCCGGGTCGCCGACGCGTGCGTTTGCGAACTCTTCGTCGGTCGCTTCGCGCGCTTCACCGTCGTCATCAAACAGAGGTCTTTGCGGCATAGCGTTTCTGCTCCCGTTTGTTGGCTTTGCGCATTGAGAAAACGCGCACCGCCCCATCTCGTATGACATAGCCAACCGCCATCAGGCGACCATCCAGGTGTCCGTAGGCAAGCTTCCGAAACTCGCCATCACGGTCTTGAAAGACGATGATGGCCGTGCGCCATTCGAACCGCACGAGATCTTCAAAGTCGAGCCCGCGGGTGCGTAAGGTGCGTTGTCGCTTGGCCTCATCCCACTCAAGCTCCATCGGGTCTAAAAACGGCCGTCCACATGGTCGGTGAGGCGGGTGGAGAGGCCGGTCTTTGCCACCTCGTCGAGGACGCGGGTGGTGTGGGCATCGTCCCGTGTTTCGATGGTGAGGCGGATGGTGGTCTCGCGCGCCAGGTGATTGAGGGCAAGGCGGTTGTGCGTCACCTCAAGGATGTTGGCGCGCGCGCGGCCGATGGCGCCGGTCAGCGTCGCCAAAAGCCCAGGCTCATCCACATAGTGCGCCTCCAGCGAGACGATCCGCCGCTCGCGCGCAAGCTCGCGCACCATGATGGAGGCAAGCATTCTGGGGTCAATGTTGCCGCCGCAGCACACGAGGCCGACGGTGCGGCCGACGAACATCTCGGGTTTGGCCAGAAGCGCGGCAAGGGCCGCGGCCCCCGCGCCCTCCGCCATCGTTTTCTGCAAAGTCAGCATCAGGTTCACCGCACGCTCAATTTGCGGCTCGTCCACGATGATGATGTCAGACACGCGCTCCTTGATGATGGGGAGCGTTACCGCGCCGATCCCTTTGACGGCAATGCCTTCCGCGATGGTGGAGCCGCCGATCGGCCGCTCGTCGCCGGAAAGGGCGGCGGAGGCGGAGGCATAAAGCGCGGCCTCCACGCCGATGATGCGGATCGAGGGTTTAAGCGCTTGGGCGGCCACGGCGATGCCCGAAATCAGCCCGCCGCCGCCAATCGGCACAATGAGCGTGTCGAGGGACGGGGCATCGGCCAACATTTCTAGCGCCACCGTGCCCTGGCCGCGAACCACGTCCGCGTCGTCGTAGGGGTGGATGAGGGTGCGGCCTTCGCGCGCCACGAGATCGGCGCAGTGGGTGGCGGATTCGGCCAGCGTTTCGCCGGCAAGCACCACCGTTGCGCCGAAGGATTCGGTGGCCGCCACCTTCACCATCGGCGTTCGCTCGGGCATGACGATGGTGGTGTCGATGCCAAGATTTTGTGCGTGGTAGGCAACGGCCTGGGCGTGGTTGCCGGCTGACATCGCCGCAACGCCGGCCGCGCGCTCTTCAGCGGTGAGCCCGGAGAGGCGGGTGTAGGCGCCGCGCTCCTTAAAGGAGCCGACGGCCTGCATGTTTTCATATTTGACGAAGACGGTGGCGCCGGTGAGGGCCGAAAGGCGCGGGGCCGGCAGCGTCGGCGTCCTTTGGATGACGCCGTTGAGGGTTTGTGCCGCCGCCTCAATGCCGGGAAGGGTGATCATCCGGCCGCAAGGCGCCGGGCGGCCCGGGGGGCGTGATAGGTCAAGATGCCGTCGGCGCCTGCGCGTTTGAAGGCCAAAAGGCTCTCCATCATCACCTTGTCGCCGTCGATCCAGCCGTTTTGCGCGGCCGCCTCAATCATCGAATATTCGCCCGACACCATGTAGGCGAAGGTGGGCGCGCCGAGCCGCTCTTTGATGCGCCACACAATATCGAGATACGGCATGCCGGGCTTCACCATGATCATGTCGGCGGCCTCGGCAAGGTCGATCTCCGCTTCGCGCAGGGCCTCAAGGCCGTTGCCAGGGTCCATCTGGTAGGTGCGCTTGTCACCCCGCAGCGCGCCGGACGCACCAACCGCATCGCGGAAGGGGCCGTAAAACGCGCTCGCATATTTGGCGGCGTAGGCCATGATTTGGACGTGCTCGAAGCCCTCCTCGTCAAGCGCTTTGCGGATGGCGCCGATGCGCCCGTCCATCATATCGGACGGGGCAATCACATCGCAGCCCGCGCGCGCTTGGGTGAGCGCTTGGCGGCAGAGCTGGGCGATGGTGGGGTCATTCAAGATCTCATCGCCCGCCATCACCCCGTCATGCCCGTGGCTGGTGTAGGGGTCGAGGGCGACATCGGTCATGATGCCGATGTCGGGCGCCGTTTTCGAAATCTCCATCGTGGCGCGGCAGACGAGATTGTCGGGGTTTGAGGCCTCGGAGCCCATCTCGTCCCGCTTGTCGGGGCCCGAATAAGGAAAGATCGCGATGAGCGGGATGCCAAGGTCGGCCGCCTCCGCCGCGGCGGCGCCCGCTTCGTCCACCGAGTGGCGCACGATGCCGGGCATGGAGGGCACAGGCTCGCGCACACCAACGCCCTCGGTGAGGAAGATCGGCCAGATGAGGTCGTCCACCGTCAGCGTGTTTTCCCGCACCAGGCGGCGGGACCACACCGTGCGCCGGTTGCGGCGCATCCGGCACCCGCGCAAGATGTCGACCATGTCCGGCGTTGGGGGCTTTTGCTCAAAATCCATCCGCGCGTCCTCCCTCTTTTGAACCTATCGAAGGTGGTGGGGGGCGTCCATCTTGACGGGCCATCCGGGCCGGGCAAAACCTTCCGGCCGGAGGCGCTGTCATGGATTTTTCCCTCACCGAAGAGCAAACGGCGATCCGCCAGATGGCGGCCGACTTTGCCGCTGAACGCATGGCGCCCTTCGCCGCAGAGTGGGACGCGGACCACATTTTTCCGCAAGACACGCTGCGGGAGGCGGCGGCCCTTGGATTTGCCGCCATTTTTGTGGATGACGCGCTCGGTGGTTCGGGCCTCTCGCGCCTCGACGCCGCGATCGTTTTTGAGGAGTTGTCCCGCGCTTGCCCGTCAACGGCGGCCTACATCTCGATCCACAACATGGTGGCCGGGATGATCGCGCGCTTTGGCACAGAGGCGCAAAAGGCCGCCGAACTTCCATCCCTCGTCACCATGGAGCGGTTTGCCGCCTACTGCCTCACCGAGCCTGGCAGCGGGTCGGATGCGGGCTCGCTCCGCACCCGCGCGGTGCGCGATGGGGGCGACTACGTGCTTGATGGCGCAAAGGCGTTCATCTCCGGGGGCGGCCGGGCCGACCTTTATGTGGTGATGGCGCGCACCGGGGGGGACGGCCCGTCTGGCATTACTGCGATCCTGGTGCCCGCCGGCGTGCCCGGCCTCTCGTTCGGCGCCCAGGAGGCGAAGATGGGCTGGCACTCGCAGCCCACCGCCGCTGTGATGTTCGACGGGTGCCGCGTTCCGGCCGAGAACCGGCTGGGCGCGGAGGGCGAGGGTTTTAAGATCGCGATGGCCGGGCTCGACGGCGGGCGGCTTAACATCGGCGCTTGCTCGCTGGGGGCGGCGGCCGCAGCGCTGGACGGCGCAACCCGCTACAGCCGCGAGCGCAAACAGTTTGGCCAAAGCCTCGACAGCTTTCAAGCAACGCAGTTCAAGCTTGCCGATATGGCGACCCACCTTGAGGCGGCGCGGCTCCTGTTGCATCGCGCGGCCGCCGCGGTGGAAGACCAGGCCCCCGATGCCACAAAACTGGCCGCCATGGCGAAGCGCCTTGCGACGGACACCGGCTTTGACGTCGTCAACCACGCGCTGCAAATCCACGGCGGTTACGGGTACTTGCGCGACTACCCCCTGGAGCGGCTCTTGCGAGACCTTCGCGTCCACCAAATCCTTGAGGGGACGAACGAGATCATGCGCGTCATCATCGCGCGGCACTTGATGAAGGCGTCAAACGCGTGAGCGACATCGTCTTTGAGCGGGTGGGGGCGGCTGGGCTCATCACGCTGAACCGGCCGAATGCGTTGAACGCGCTCACCAAACCCATGGTGCGCGAGATGTCGGCCGCGCTCGACGAGTGGGCGGTCGATGATGGCGTTGCGCGCGTCATCATCCGCGGCGAGGGCCGCGCGTTCTGCGCCGGCGGTGACATTCGCCATGTGTACGAAGCGCGGGAGGATGCGGCCGACTTTTTCGCCGCCGAGTATGAGAACAACGCCAAGGTGGCCGCGTTTCCGAAACCTTATGTCGCGCTGATCGACGGTGTCGTCATGGGTGGCGGCGTCGGCGTCTCGGTCCATGGCTCCCACAGGGTGGGGGGCGAGGGGCACATGTTTGCGATGCCTGAGGTCGGCATTGGCCTGGTGCCGGATGTGGGCGCGACGCACGTTTTGGCGAACCTTTCCCACCACCAGGGGCGCTGGCTGGCGCTCACCGGCGCGCGGCTCGACCGGGATGCGGCGGCCGCGATGGGGCTCCTCACCCACGCGGTGGCCTCCGAGCGGATGGCCGATGCGCTGGACCGCGCCGTCCACGGCCGCGATCTTGACGCAGCACTCGATGATCTTGCCGTCGACGCGCCCCCTGCCGACGCCGCGCAATGCGCGTTCATTGACGATGCGTTTGGCCGCGCAACGGTCGCCGAGATTCTTGACGCGCTGGACGATGCCGATGTCGATATGGCCGCGCCCGCAGCGGCCGCCATGCGCGAAAAATCGCCCACCAGCCTGACCCTGGCGCTGGCCGCCCAAGACCGGCACACTGGCGATGTGTTTGACGCCCTCGTCACCGAATATCGCGTGGTCCGGCAAATCCTTATGGGGCACGACCTTTATGAGGGGATCCGCGCGACGGTGATCGACAAGGACAAGGCGCCCCGCTGGTCGCCGGCAACGCTTGGCGGTGTGGAGGCTGACGCGATCGCGGCGCACTTTGCGGTGCCGGACGGCGGCGACCTTGCGGTGCGGCCATGAGCGAGGGGAAGGGCGGCGCCCTCGTCCCCGTCGGCCCAGAGGGCCCCGCCGCGCCGCCGCGGCCTGAGCCGCCGGCCGAGCGCCCGCCCGCCCCTTCCGCCAAAGAGGGCTTGCGCGCGCGGCTCACCCAGCGGCGGGAGCGCATGTCCACCTCCCGCGCGGCGCTCTTGTCGATGACCTCCCAGGAGGCGCCGATTGCCCAGAAGGAGGGGGAGGGCGACCTGTTGTGGGTCATCCAAGCCTTTGCCATGCGCGCGGTCGGCCTCTTGTGGTTTGTGGCGACCCTTGTGGTGTGGGGGCGGCTGGTGGGCGTCTTCGACGGCGGCGTCTCGGGCGATTGGCACGCGCCGGCCGGGCCTTGGCTGGGGAGCCTCATTGCCGCGCTGGTTGTGCCCGTTGTCTCGGTGGGCCTGTGGCTCACGGCCAGTTGGGGCGCGGTGGTGTGGACGGCGGTGGTGCTGGTGGCGCTCATCGGGTTTGTTGCAGCGCCCGGCGCGATGCCCGTTGGCGCCATTTGGCTGCTGCCGAATGTTCTCGGTATTGTCGCTGTGGGCGGGATCGCTGGGTTTCGCGCCTGGAGAGACCGGGATTTTGACGATTGAGTTGGGGCCTTAACCCCGAGCGTTCGCGCGGTCGGCCTTGCGCACACCGGCCATGAAGGCGGCAAGGCGGGCAGGGTCCAGCGCGCCGCGGCTGCGCAGGCCCGAGCACACGTCAAGGCCGAAGGGGTGCACGGTGGCAATGGCCTCGCCGGCGTTTTCGGGCGTCAGCCCGCCGGCGAGAAACACTGGGGCTGGGGCGGCGGCCACAATGCGCGCGCTCACCCGCCAATCGTGCCGGTTGCCGGTGCCGCCAAAGGTTTGCGCGGCCGGGGAGCCTGAATCCAGCAAAAACGCGTCCGGCCCGCGCCCATAGGCGGCCACGCGGCCGAGCGCCTCGTCGCCCTCCACATGGATCACCTGGACCCGCCGCAGGGTTGGCGCGAGGGTGCGGAGCGCGCCGTGCACCTCGGGCGGGACGTGGCGCACGATTTGAACCACCGACACGCCGCAGCGCCGGGCATGGGCGGCGATGGCGTCCGGCTCCGTCTGCGATGTGAGGAGCCACGGGGTGACCGGCGGCGGCACGGTTGGGGCAATTTCGGCCGCCATCTCATCATCGATGATGCCGGGGCCCGTGGGCATCGCACCCACAAGGCCCACCGCATCGGCCCCGGCGGCGACCGCGTGCATCGCCTCCTCCGGGGAGGCGATGCAGCAGATTTTGACGCGGGTGCGGCTCAGCGTTTGATAAGCCGCCAGGTGAGCGGCAGGACCGCTGCGGCGAGCGCCACCTTAAAGGCCTCCGCCGCCAAGAACGGCGCAACGCCGATGGCGAAGAGGTTCTTGTCCCACCCGATAACGGCGCCGAGCCACAAAAGCCCAAGCGCGTAAATGATGGCAGTGCCAATCAGGAGCGCTGCGAATGCGGACAGGATGTTGCGGCTCCACCCCCGCTCGGCAAGGACGCCTGTCGTGATGGCGGCCAAGAGGAACCCGAGGAGATAGCCGCCCGTCGGCCCGACCATGTAGGCAACGCCGATGCCCCGCTCGGGCGTGCCGGCAAAGACCGGAAGGCCGGCCGCGCCTTGGGCGAGGTAAAGCATCACCGCAGCGCCTGCGACGCGGGGGCCAAGCGCCATGCCGAGCACGAGGACGACGAAAGTCTGCATCGTCATCGGGACGGGCCAGAACGGCACCTGCACCTTGGCTGACAGCCAAAGGGCAAGGGAGCCGCCCACCACCAGGAGCACATTGCGGGTGAGCGATCGTGGCAGGAGGTGGTCGGCGAGGACGGCGTTGGTCATCATCGTGGCTTTCATGGCAGGGCCTCACGGAGGGAGGCGAGGCGGGCGGCATAGTCGGCACGGGCTTTGAGGGCGCCGTCCATGTCCACCTTGGCGAATTTGACGGTTTTGTTCGGTTGGAGCTGCCCGATCAAGTCCATGTCGGCCGAAATGACGGTGCCGACCATAAAGTAGCCGCCGCCGGACACCGCGTCCCTGTGGAGGACGATGGGTTCCAGCCCCCCGGGGATCTGAATGGACCCGTAGGGGTAGCACGCGTCGGTGATGTTGGAAGGGTCGGACCCTGCGCCAAAGGGTTGTTCGCGCTCGACAAATTCCATGGGCGTGCCGCCTTTGAAGCGGTAGCCCATCCGGTCGGCCTCCGGCGCGACGGTCCAGGTGTCATCAAAGAAGCTCTTTTGGCTGCCCGGCGCGATGCGGTGCCAGTAGAGCCCTGGGAGGACCTTGAGTTCGGCGTCTGCGCCGGGGAGGCGGCGGAGCGCGGCGGGCACTTGGCGCGCGTCACCCACGGTTGCGGCGGCGCCAAGGGGCAGCGTGTCGCCGGGCGCGATGGGGCGGCCATCGACCCCGCCAAGGGCGCCGATGGGGTAGGTGGCGCGGCTTCCGAGCGCAAGCGGCGTGTCGATCCCGCCAGAGATGGCGATGTAGGCTCGCGCGCCTTCCTCCAAAAAGTCGAAGGTGAGGCGTTGGCCGGCGCGCACCTGAAAGGTTGCCCAAAGCGGCTGAAGCGCGCCGTCGACCTTGGGCGGGAGGCTGGCGCCGCAGACGGCGACCGTGCGATCGTCGGTGAATTCGAGCTCTGGGCCCATGAAGACGGCTTCAAGGCCGGCGGCGTCTTCTGCATTGCCGACCAGGCGGTTGGCGGCGATCAGCGCAAAACGGTCCATCGCGCCGCCGACGGGGATGCCGAGGTGAAAGTAGCCCGGCCGACCAAGGTCTTGGATGGTGGTCAAAAGGCCCGGGGAGATGACCTTCACGCTCATAGGGCACCTTGGAGTTTGGCGTTGGTGCCGTCGATATCGGCGTTAAACTGCGCAAGATCGAAGGTGACGTTCGACATTTTTGGTGTCCAGCGCTGGGCCTCCACCTCGGCGGAGATGTCGTCATAGGCCGCGCGGTCGATCTTCTCGAACTTCACAATGTCGCCGGGGCGGAAGAACACCATGAATTCTTTGAGATACGGCGCCATCTGCGTCGGGTCGAAGATGGGCATCGGCGTAATGCCGAACATTTGGTACCCGCCCGCGCCGCGCACCGAGTAAATGCACGAGAAGCAGCCGCCATAACCCACGGTGAGCTTTGGTGTGTCGGTCCGCGGGCGCAAGTATTTTGGCACTTCGATTTGCCGGTCTCGGTCGACCATTTGGTAAAGGAACGGGAGGCCCGCCACAAAGCCCACCATGGAGACAAACCAGGGCGAGCCTGCGTGGGCGTTGATGAAGTCATCAACGGAGGAAAAGCCGTTGATGCGGGCGGCGTATTCAATGTCGGTGCCGCTTGGGTCTTGGTGCCGCTCGCGAAAGCGCATCAAGGTCTCGTTGGTCCATGGGTCTTGATAGTAGACCGGGATTTCGATGATGCGCGTGTCGAGCCGGCTTTCGGCATTGTCGGCGGCCGATTCCATCGCCTGCAGGCGCTCGAGCAGCGCTTGGGGCGCGATCTTGTCGGGGTTGTAGCCGATTTGGAAGCTGGCGTTGGCCGGGCAGATCTCGGTGACGCCATCGATCTTTGCCTCGCGCACGGCGTTGGTGATGGCGAGCGACTTGAAGAAGGCGTCAAGGCTCATCGCCTCGTCCACCTCCACAAAGATTTGTTCGTCGCCGCCGAAGGAATAGCGCGCGCTCATTGTGTGACCTCAAGTGTTCGCATGGGTCTCCAGCCAAGTTTCAAGCCAGGTGATTGTGACGTTGCCGCTCTGAACGTCCGGCGCATCAAGGAGCGCGGTAAAGAGGGGCGCTGTGGTGTGCAGGCCCTCAATTTTGAGTTCATGGAGCGCCGTTTTGAGCTTTTGGAGGGCCGCCTCCCGATCCTCCCCGTGGACAATCAACTTGCCCAACAGGCTGTCGTAGAACGGGGGGACGGTGTAGCCCTGGTAGAGCATCGTATCAAAGCGCACGCCGGGGCCGCCGGGGCTTTCCAACCGCTCGATGGTTCCGGGGGCTGGCAGGAAGTTTTGCGCCGGATTTTCGGCGTTGAGCCGCACCTCGATGGCGTGGCCCCGGGGCACAATCTCTTCCTGCGGATAGCGCAGCGGCGTGCCGCCCGCGATCCGCAGCATCTCGCCCACCAGATCGACGCCGGTGATCATCTCGGAGACCGGATGCTCCACCTGGATCCGCGTGTTCATCTCGATGAAGTAGAATGCGCCGGTGGTGTCGTCGTAAAGATATTCGACCGTGCCGGCGCCAGAATAATTCACCGCTTTGGTGAGATCCACCGCGGATTGGCAAAGCTTTGTGCGCACATCATGGTCGATCGCGGCACTGGGCGCCTCTTCCCACACCTTTTGGCGGCGGCGTTGGAGCGAGCATTCCCGCTCAAAGATGTGGATGGCGTCTTTGCCATCGCCCAAGACCTGCACTTCCACGTGCCGGGCGGGGTCGATCACCTTTTCCACATAAAGGCCGCCATCGCCGAAGGCGGCCAGGGCCTCTCCGCTTGCCTGGGCGAAGAGGTTTGAGAACTCGTCCGCATCCCGCGCAAAGCGTATGCCGCGGCCGCCACCGCCCGCCGCCGCCTTGATGATGACCGGAAAGCCGATGGTTTTGGCGAGCGCAAGCCCCTCTTCCAGGGATGGGACGCGCCCCTCGCTGCCCGGCACGGTGGGGACGCCTGCCGCCTTTGCCGCCTCGCGCGCGGCCACCTTGTCGCCCATCTTTGAAATCACGTCGGCGGAGGGGCCGACGAAGATGAGCCCCGCGTCCGCCACCGCTTGGGCAAAGCCCGCGTTTTCGGCCAAAAAGCCGTAGCCGGGGTGGACGCTGTCGCACCCGGTTGCCTTGGCCGCGTTAATGAGGGCGGGGATGTTGAGGTAGCTTTTGGCGGCGGAAGGGGGGCCCACCTCCACCGCCTCGTCGGCGATTTTGACCGCCAACATGTCGGCATCCGCGCTGGAGTGCGCTTGGACGGTCGCAATGCCGAGCTGCCGGGCGGCGCGGATGATGCGCACCGCAATCTCACCCCGATTGGCGATGAAGAGCTTTTTCAACGCCATCGGTCAAAGGTCTCCGCGCGCCATGGGGCCCGCCTACTCAACGTCGGCCAGGGGCATTCCTGCGGTCACCGGCTCTTCATTGTCCACCAGGAAGCGCACCAGCGTGCCCGACACGTCGGATTTCACCTCGGTGAATGTTTTCATCACTTCGACGAGGCCGATGGTGTCGCCGGCGTTCACCTTGGTGCCCTCCTCCACAAAGGCGGGCTGGTCGGGGGCGGGCTTGCGGTAAAACGTGCCGGGGAGGTTGGAGCGGATTTGGGGCATCAGATCGCTTTGCGCATCATGGGGGAGGGGACTTCGGCGTAATCGTTGCGGGCGTAGAAGGTTTTGGCCGTGGGCCGGGCGTTGAGGACCACCTCGCCCATGCCCCGCGCGGCAGCGCTGCGCTCGCAATGGGCAAGCAGCGAGACGCCAATGTGACGGCCCCGCTCGGTGTCGGCCACGATGAGATCGTCCAAGAAGAAGTGCGGCCCGCGGGAGAAGTTGCAGACCGGCCGGCCGCCCGCAACGCCCACGATGCGGCCGTTTTCCTCGGCCACATAAAGCTCGTACCCGAGGGCGCGCTGGGCGGCGAGGCGGGCGGCAAACAACGTCTCATCAAGGTGCGGGCGCAGCGTCTTGAGGAGCGTATAGGCCCGGGCGGCCTCCTCAATGGGAAGCGCGCGAATGAGGGTGACGGGGAGGCGCTGCTCCATCTCAGCGGGGCCCTTTTGACATCATGCGGCCGCGAGGTACGGCGCGACCGCGGTTTTGACGGCAGCGGCAATCTCGGCGGCGTTCGGCGTGTCGGAGTGGACGCAAATGGCATCGGCCGTCACCGCCACATCCTTGCCGCTCACGGTTGTCGTGAGCCCATCGCGCACGGCGCGCAGGCACTTTTGGCCGACCTTGTCGGGGTCATGGGCCGGGTGCTCGCGGGTGATGAGAATGAAACCGTCATCGCCATAGTCGAGGTCGGCGTAGAACTCTGGGATGAAGCCTGTGCCGCGGGCGCCATAGACGGTCTCGTGGAGCGTGCCGGTCATGCCCATGAGGGGGACGCCGAAAATCTCCGCCGCATCGGCGACGGCGTTGGCGACCGCCTCATCCCGCGCCGCCATGCCATAGAGCGCGCCGTGGGGTTTGATGTGGCTCATCGCCATCCCCTCCGCCTTCAAGAAGCCGGAGAGGGCGCCGATTTGGTAGATGAGGATGTTGGCGAGCTCATCGCGCGGGATGTCCATCTTGCGACGGCCAAAGCCCTGAAGGTCGGGCAGGGACGGGTGGGCGCCGACCTTGACGCCATGGGCTTTGGCCAGGCGGCAGGTGGCGCGCATGTGGTTGGGGTCGGACGCGTGAAACCCGCAGGCAACGTTCGCCACCGTGATGTGCGGCATGAGCGCGGCATCATCACCCATTTTGTAAAGGCCAAAGCTCTCGCCCATGTCGCAGTTGATGATGGTCATCGGCCGGGCTCCCTCGTCACGCAAGCGCCATCATGCGCAAACGCACACGGTCCGCAATGGGTTATGATGAAGGATGGGACGCCGAAAACGGAAACGCCGATGCTGGCTTTCATGACGGGGCGGTTGGGACGGGTCATCGCGCGCCGTTGATCAGAAGTCGTCGCCGGCAATTCTTTCCCCGTCCACCATGATCTTCCCATAAAGTTTGCGCCAATCGGATTTCAAAAAACCCTCCACGCGGTGCTCGCCCTCCCCCTGCCCAATGTGGCCGATGAGGAGCGGCGCTTTGCCCCGCGCGACCAGTGTGTCGGACGAGGCGACCTTGGCGCCGTCGATGAAGAGGCTTGCCCGGGTTGCCATTGTGCATCGGCCCCGAAGAGGGATGAGGATGTTGGTCATGACGATGGTGTGGCCGGCATGCTCAGCGCGCCATTTTAGGCGTCGTCGAAACGTCACGTCGCGCGCTCGCGCTTGGTGAGGGCGCGCACCGGCGAAAGGTCGTCGGCTGGGGCGCTCGCCAGGGTCGTGGCGCGCAACATCCGTTTCTCCTCGCCGGACGATGTGACCGATGTCACAGAACCGGCAGGAAAGTGCATGACAGCGTCCCCAGCGCCAAGCCGAAATTTCATGCAAATGCAGGTTGCTTAACCGTCGCGCTTGCGCCGGCAATAAAGCTCCATCCTGTGGCGCACCAGCTCGTAGCCGAGTTCCGCAGCAATCTCAGCCTGGAGCCGCTCTATCTTGTCGGAGCGAAATTCCACCACTTCGCCCGTGTCCACGTCGATGATGTGGTCGTGATGCTCGGCCTCGGCTGTCTCAAACCGCGAGGGTGTGCCCTCAAAAGAGTGACGGTGAACAATTCCTTGCTCTTCGAGGGCGGTGAGGGTGCGGTAGACTGTCGCAAGGGAGACGCTCTCGTCCACCGCGCGGGCCCGGCGGTGCAGCTCGGTGGCGTCCGGATGGTCCTCCGCTTCCGCCAAAACCTTCAAAATTGCCGCGCGTTGGCGCGTGATGCGCACCCCATCGGCCCGCAACGCCTCCTCCAACTTTTCGGCCGATGATGGATCGTCTCCCATGGGCCCGGTTTAGCCGCGCACACGCGCCGAAACAATTGACCCTTGCCGAGGGGCGGTGGATGGGCCACCTTAGTTGCAACTGCTTCTCAGAAGCGTTCCAGCCCGAGGTTCTCCATGCTCCTGCGCACTGCCCTTGCCGCTGTCCTGGCCGTCTTCATGGCAAGCGCGGCATCCGCCGAGCGTCTCAAGGTTTTGGCCACCACAGGCATGATTGCCGATGCCGCGCGCGTGGTCGGCGGCGACCATGTGACGGTCACCGCGCTGATGGGCCCTGGCATCGACCCCCACGCCTACCGGCCCACCCGCTCCGACATTGCAGCGGCCCTGCGCGCCGACCTCGTGCTCCACCATGGCCTCAACCTCGAAGCGCAGATGACCGACTTCTTCGACGGTCTCTCAAGCCGCATCCCCGTGGTGGCGGTGGGTGAGGGCGTGCCGACGGCGTATCGCCTCGCCGACCCCGAATACCCCGGCCAATCCGACCCCCATGTGTGGATGGCCCCGCTCCTCTGGGCGCACGTGGTGCGCACCGTTGAGGCGGCGATGGCAGAGGCCGCGCCCGAGCATGCCGAGGCGTTCAGCGCCGCGCGCACCGCATACGAGGCCGACTTAGAGGCCCTTGAGACCTACGCGCAAGAAGTGGTCGCCGCCGTGCCGGAGCCTTCCAGGGTCCTGGTCACCGCGCACGATGCGTTCGGCTACTTTGGAAGCACCTTTGGCTTCGAGGTGGAGGGGATCCAGGGCATCTCCACCGAAAGTGAGGCGGGGCTTCAACGCATTGGCGCGCTTGTCGAACTTTTGGTCTCGCGGAAAATCCCTGCGGTGTTTGTGGAAACGTCGGTCTCCGATCGCAACATTCGCGCGCTGCAGGAAGGGGCCTCGGCCGAGGGGCACAGCGTTGCCATCGGCGGCGAGTTGTTTTCCGACGCCATGGGCCCGCCGGGCACCTATGAGGGCACTTATCTTGGCATGATGGACCACAATTTCACGGTCATCGGCAGGGCGCTCGGCGCGGACCTTCCCGCCGCCGGCCGGCTTGGCCAGCTGACGGGCTCGGACTGATGCGCGCCTATGAGGGCGAAGGCCCGCGCCCGCTCCGCCTTGCAACGCCGGAGAAGGCCGCGCCCGACGCAGCGCTTGCCGTGCGCGGGCTGACGGTCGCCTACGGTGGCGCGCCGGTGGTCTTCTCGGTGGATGCAACGTTCGAAAAGGGCGCGATGACGGCGATCGTCGGCCCCAACGGCGCGGGGAAGTCGACGCTTCTGAAAGCAGCGCTCGGCATCGTGCCGGCCCTTTCGGGCGCCACCACCATTTTTGGCGCCCCGGTCAAAAGCGCGCGCGCCGCAATTGCCTATGTGCCCCAGCGGGCCAGCGTCGACTGGGATTTTCCCACCACCGCGGGCGAAGTGGTGGCCATGGGCCTCTTCCGCGAGGTGGGCTGGCTGCGCCCCTTCCGCACCGCAGAAAAGGCGCGCACACTCGCAGCGCTTGACCGTGTGGGCATGGCCGACTTTGCGCACCGGCAGATCGGGGCCCTGTCGGGCGGCCAGCAGCAGCGGGTGTTTTTGGCCCGGGCGTTGGCGCAAGACACGCCCATCGTGGTGCTGGATGAACCGTTCGCAGGCGTGGACGCTGCGACGGAGCGGGCGATCTTCGACGTCTTCTCAACGCTGAAGGCCGAGGGGCGGACCATCATCGCCGTCCATCACGACCTTTCCACCGTGGCGCGCATGTTTGACAACGTGCTCCTTCTCAACGTGCGGCGGGTGGCGGAGGGGCCGGTGGCGACCACCTTCACGGCGGCAAACCTCATGGCGGCCTATGGCGGGCGGCTCAATGTCGGCTCCATTGAGGGGCTGCGCGCGGCCAGCTGACCGGTGGCGTGGGACGTTGTCTTTGCCGCGCTCACCTTACAGGCGGGCTACAACGCCGCGGTGGTGCTAATCGGCGCGACGCTTTTGGGCCTTTCGGCCGGCGCGTGCGGCCCGTTCCTCTTCCTGCGCAAGCGCGCGATGGTGAGCGATGCGCTCGCCCACGCAACGCTGCCAGGCGTCGCGCTCGCCTTCATGGCGCTTGTCGCGTTGGGGGGCGACGGCCGGTTCCTGCCCGCGCTCCTCGTCGGCTCCGCGCTCAGCGCAGGCGCCGGGCTTCTCGCGATTGACTGGCTGACCCACCGCACCCGCCTCACCGAGGATGCTGCGATCGGCGCTGTGCTCTCCGTGTTTTTCGGCGCCGGCGTCGTGCTCCTCACCCTTATCCAGTCCATGGGCGCGGGGCGCCAGGCGGGGCTTGAGGACTTTTTGCTGGGCTCGGCGGCGGGGATGCTGGCGGCAGATGCGGTGGTGATTGGCGTTGGGGCGGCGCTTTGCCTTTCCATTGTGGTTACCTTTCGCCGGCCGCTCACGTTGGTGGCGTTTGACCCCATCTTTGCCGCCACCAGCGGGATCAACGTGCGCGCCATGGACCGATTGGCGCTCGCCCTTGCCCTCGGCGTCACGGTGGTGGGGCTGAAACTTGTGGGCCTCGTCCTCATTGTGGCGCTCCTCATCGTCCCGCCGGTGACGGCGCGCTTTTGGACCGATCGCACCGGCGTCTTGATCGCGCTCTCCGCGCTCTTCGGCGCCGTGTCCGCCGCGATGGGGACGGCGCTGTCGGCCGCCGCGCCCGGTCTTCCCACAGGGGCAATCATCGTGCTCACCGCCTTTGGCCTCTTCTTGGTGTCGTTCACCGGCTCGCCGTTGCGGGGCGTTTTGGCGGCGGCCATCAAACATCGGCGGACGGCGGTGCGCGTTCACCGGCGCCAGGGCCTTTTGGCGCTTGCCAAAGGGGAGCCGATTTATGACCGGATGACCCTTTCGGTGTTGCGGCGGGAGGGGCTTTTGCGGCGCGATGGGGTGGCGACCCCGCGGGGCGAGGCCGCGGCGGCGGACGCCCGGCGGGAGGAGGCCCGCTGGGCCATCGCCCGTGCCGTCTTCGACGCCGATGGGCGGCGCGATGATGGCCTCACCCCCATTGATGCGGTGCTGACGGCCGATCAGATTGCCGTCATCGACCAGCGGCTCAACACGCTGTCGGCCGTCTGATGGCAGAGTTCGTCCAACTTTCGCTGGTGCCGATGGTGATTGGGGCGCTGGCGGCGCTTGCCTGCGCGCTGCCCGGCAACTTTTTGCTGTTGCGGCGCCAGGCGTTGATTGGGGATGCCATTTCCCACGTGGTGCTGCCCGGGATTGTGATCGCCTTTTTGGTCACAGGGTCCATGGCCGCAACGCCGATGCTGATTGGTGCGGCGGCGGCCGCACTCGTCTCGGTCGCGATGATTGAGGCGATCCGCCGGCTTGGCCGGGTGGAGGCGGGGGCGGCCATGGGCGTCACCTTCACCGCGCTCTTTGCGGCGGGCGTCCTCCTCTTGGAACAGAGCAACACCGCCGGCGTCCATCTCGATGTGGAGCACGCGCTTTACGGCAACCTTGAAAGCCTCGTTTGGTTCGACGCCATCGGCTGGGGCTCGCTCATCGACCCATCCGCGCTTGCCGGTTTGCCGCCGGAGCTCTGGCGCATGGCGTTGGCGGCGGCCGCGGTGGCGCTCGCGCTGCGGCTCACCTGGCGCCCCCTTGCGATGGCGACCTTTGATGAAGGGTTTGCCAGAAGCGTTGGCGTGCCGGTGCGCGTGTTGGGGGTGGGGCTTGTGGTGTCGGCGGCGGTTGCGGCGGTGGCAGCGTTTGACGCGGTTGGCTCCATCATCGTGATCGCGATGTTCATCGCCCCGCCCGCCACCGCCCGCCTTTTGACGGACGACCTTCGGCAGCAGGTGGGCTTGAGTGCGCTCTTTGCCGTTGCAGCAGCGCTTCTGGGCTACGTTTTGGCCGGTTACGGCCCCCTTTGGCTGGGGGGCACCCATTCGGTGAGCGCGGCGGGGATGATTGCGACCGTCTCGGGGCTCTTTCTGGGTCTTGCGGCCGCATTTGGGCCGCGTCGGCGCCGCGCGGGCTGAGGGGCTTGCCAAGCGACTTTCGTTTTGTTCAAATTCGCGCTTCATACGAAAGCGTTGAGTGCCATGACCGCAGCCATCCCGCCCACCGAGGCCGACGACGTTTTGGACCGCCAGGAGGCGATCGCCGCCATGGTGCAGCGCAGCGGGCGCGTCACGGTGGAGCTGTTGGCGCAGCAATTTGCGGTCACGCCGCAGACGATCCGCAAAGACTTGCAGGATCTTCAAAGTCGGCGGCGGGTGAAGCGGGTGCATGGCGGCGCTGTCCGCCCCTCCGGCACCACCAATGTGGAATATGACAATCGCCGGCGCCTCGCTTCCCGGGAAAAGGCGGCGATTGCTGCAGCGGTTGCGGAAATTCTTCCTGACGGTGCCTCTGTTTTCATCAACATCGGGACAACAACGGAGGCCGTTTCCGAGGCGCTTTTTTCCCACCGTGGGCTGATGGTTGTCACCAACAACATCAACGTGGCGGACCGCATGCGGCACAATCCTGATGCAGAGGTGGTGATTGCGGGCGGCGTTGTGCGGGGCAGCGATGGCGGCATTGTGGGCGAGGCGGCGAGTGATTTTATTCGCGGCTTTAAGACCGACTACGCCATCATCGGCGTGTCGGCGGTGGACGAGGACGGCGCGCTCCTCGACTTTGACTTTCGCGAAGTGAAGGTGGCGCAAGCCATCATCGCCAGCGCGCACCACGTGATTTTGGTGGCCGACGGGCAAAAATTCGGCCGCCGCGCCCCCGTGCGCCTTGCCCATGTGAGTGACATTGACACCTTCGTCACCACCCTCGCGCCCGACCCGATCCGCCGCCTCTGCGCCGACGGTGGCACCACACTCATTGAGACGCAGAGCGAACGATTGGGCTGAAACGTTCGTTTGACATTCGTTTGGTTTCGATGTCACAGTTTGGGAGATGGCAGACATGAGTTCACCCGACGCGCCCACCGCACCCCTCGATGTTTTCGTGATCGGGGGCGGCATCAACGGTTGCGGCATCGCGCGGGACCTTGCCGGCCGCGGCTATGCCACCGCCCTTGCCGAAAAGGTCGATTTCGCGTCGGGCACCTCCTCATGGTCCACAAAGTTGATCCACGGCGGCCTGCGCTATCTGGAGCACTATGAGTTTCGCCTGGTGCGCGAGGCGCTGCTCGAGCGGGAAGTGTTGTGGGGGATGGCGCCGCACATCATCTGGCCGCTGCGCTTTGTGCTGCCGCACCACAAAGGTTTGCGGCCCAAATGGCTGCTACGCACCGGCCTTTTCCTTTACGACAACCTTGGCGGCCGCAAGGCCCTTCCGGGCACGAAAACGCTAAACCTTGCCAAAGACCCCGCCGGAGCGCCGCTGACCGATGACTTTGCCACCGCGTTCGAATATTCGGACTGCTGGGTGGATGATTCGCGCCTTGTGGTGCTGAACGCGCGGGACGCGGCCGATCGCGGCGCCACCATCTACGCGCGCACCGAGGTGACCAGCGTGCGCCCAGACGGCGACCTTTGGGAGATCACTCTGCGCGCGGCCGATGGCGCCATCACCACAACCCGCGCCCGGGCGGTGGTGAACGCTGCCGGCCCTTGGGTGGACAAGGTTTTGGGCCAATCCTTTGGCCGCAACGATGCGAAGAATGTGCGCCTTGTCCAGGGCAGTCACATCGTGATCCGCCAAAAGTTTGCGCACGACAAAGCGTACATCTTCCAAAATGCCGACAAGCGGATCATCTTCGCAATTCCTTACGAAGACGATTTCACCCTCGTCGGCACCACCGACCGGGACTTTGAGGGCGACCCGCGCGACGCAAAGATCACGCCGGAGGAAACCCGATATCTTTGCGAGGCGGCGAGCGCATACTTCAAAGAGCCGGTGCGCGAGAACGACATCGTCTGGACTTACTCCGGCGTGCGCCCGCTTTATGATGATGGAGCGTCCGCCGCCCAGGAGGCGACCCGCGATTACGTGCTGAAGCGCGATGGCGGCGAGGGAAAGCCGGTGTCGCTCAACGTGTTCGGTGGGAAGCTGACCACCTATCGCAAGCTGGCTGAGGCTGCGGTGGCGGAGCTTTCGGCAGCGCTCGGCGAAAAGGGCAAGCCCTGGACGGGCAGTGCGCCGCTTCCCGGCGGGCATTTTCCGCTCGCCGAATCAAAGACATACCATAAGCGCCTTTTGGAGGCGTATCCCTTTGTGCCCGAGGCGCTCGCCAAGCGTTTGGCCCGGCTTTATGGCACGCGCGCGGATGCCATTCTCAAGGGCGCGGGAGGCTTGGACGGCCTTGGCCGATGCTTTGGCGCCGACCTTTATGCGCGCGAAGTTCAGTATCTTGTGGACCATGAGTGGGCGCGCACGGCCGAAGACGTGTTGTGGCGGCGCACAAAGCTTGGCCTTCGCCTGTCGGCGGAGGAGGTTGCGGCCTTGTCGGCCGCGCTCGACACACCGGACATGGCCGCGGCCGCAGAATAAGCCGGGAATGGTGCGGGTGCCCGTCGGTGCCTGCGCAAGAGGAGGGACGATGCTGGAGCTTTCGGGCGTTTCCAAACGCGTGGGCGCGGTCGATCATATCTGCGACGTGTCAATGCGGCTGGAGCCGGGGACGCTTAACGTCCTCTTGGGCCCGACGCTGTCCGGCAAGACCACGCTGATGCGCCTGATGGCAGGGCTCGACAAGCCCACCAGCGGCACCGTCGCGGTGGATGGCAAAGATGTGACCGGTGTTTCGGTGCGCGGCCGTGATGTGGCGATGGTCTACCAGCAGTTCATCAACTATCCGGCGCTCAGCGTTTACGACAATATTGCCTCGCCCATGCGGCTTGCGAAGAAGTCGCGCGATGAGATCGACCGCACGGTGCGCGAGACCGCCAAACTTCTAAAGCTCGAACCCTTCCTTGACCGGTTGCCCTTGCAACTTTCGGGCGGGCAGCAGCAACGCACGGCCTTGGCCCGCGCGTTGGCCAAAAACGCCAAACTCGTTTTGCTGGATGAGCCGCTCGCCAACCTTGACTATAAGCTTCGCGAAGATTTGCGCGCAGAACTGCCTAAGATCTTTGGCGAGTCGGGTGCGGTCTTTGTCTACGCCACCGCCGAGCCTGAGGAAGCGTTGTTGCTGGGTGGCAACACGGCAACGTTGCAAGAGGGTCGGGTGACACAATTCGGGCCGACGATGGAGGTTTATCGCCGTCCGACGACCCTTGCGGCAGCGCGCACCTTCTCCGACCCGCCCCTCAACTGGGATTGGGTGCGCAAGGTGGGTGATGTGTTCCGCCCCGCGCTGGCCGACGAGCCACACGATTTCGACGCCATCCCCGTGCCGGATGCGCACCGCAGCCTTACCGATGGTCGCTACGTGATTGGCATTCGCCCCCACCATCTGCGGCTGGAGCGGCACAATCCTGCGGATGTGGAGGTGTCGGGCCCGGTGATCACGACTGAGATCACGGGGTCGGAGACGTTTGTCCATGTCGCCGTCATTGACCGGTTCATTGCGCTTACCCATGGCGTTCGCAAGTTGGCGCCCGGTGAGACAGTCTCGCTCTACTTCGATCGGAATGATTTGATTGTGTTCGACGCGGACGAGCGCGCTGTGGCGGCCCCGTCGGCCAAGGTTGCGGCCTGATCGATGGCAAAGATTACGCTTGATCACATCCGCCATGCCTACGGCCCCGCGCCCAAGGGACCGGAAGACTATGCGCTGCGGGAGTTGAACCACGATTGGGCCGATGGCGGGGCGTTTGCACTGCTCGGCCCGTCTGGCTGCGGGAAAACATCGCTCCTCAACATCATTTCGGGCCTGGTGACGCCTTCAGAAGGCCGCATCCTCTTCGATGATGAAGATGTGACGAACCTTCCGACCGAAGAGCGCAACATTGCGCAGGTTTTCCAGTTCCCCGTTGTTTACGACACCATGACGGTGGCCGAAAACCTCGCCTTCCCGCTGAAAAATCGCGGATTGCCGCGGGCCAAGGTTGCCGAGCGGGTGGACACGATCATCGAGATGCTTGACCTGCGGGCGCTGGCGGATCGGAAGGCGCGCAGTCTGACGGCCGACTTAAAGCAAAAAATCTCCCTCGGCCGCGGGATGGTCCGCGAAGATGTCGCCGCGATCTTGTTTGATGAGCCCCTGACGGTCATCGATCCGCAGCTCAAATGGCAGCTTCGCTCCCAGCTCAAAACGTTGCACCGGGAGTTTGGCCACACAATGGTCTACGTCACCCATGATCAGACGGAGGCACTGACCTTTGCCGATGTTGTGGTTGTGATGCTCGATGGGCAGGTGATCCAGATGGGGACGCCGGAAGATCTTTTTGCCAAACCCGCGCACACCTTTGTGGGCTACTTCATCGGCTCCCCGGGCATGAACGTTTTGCCGGCCACCGTGTCAGGGTCTGAGGCGCAGGTTGCGGGCACAGCGGTCCCACTGCCTGCAGGCGTTGACGCGCCAGCGGGGGCGAAGATCGAGCTTGGCGTGCGGCCCGAGTTCGTCACCCTTGGCGCCGAGGGCATCCCCTTTGCGGTGGAACGGGTGGACGATGTGGGCCGTGAAGTGATCGTCCACGGCACCGTCGGCGGGACGCCGCTTGCCGCAATCCTGGGCGAGGGCGCAGCAGTGCCGGCCGAGCCAAAGGTAACGTTCGACCAAAAGGCCATCCACGTTTACGCCAATGATTGGCGTATTGGGGGCGCAGCATGACCAAAGCGCTCAACAACCGCGCATGGCTTCTTGTGTTGCCGATGTTGTTGCTGGTGGCAATTAACGCGGTCATCCCGTTGATGACCGTCGTCAACTACGCCTTTCAAGAGAGTTTTTACGGCGAGTTCTTCTGGGCTGGCACTGCAAACTTTGAAGCCGTCCTGTCATCCGACCGGTTTCACAACGCATTGATCCGCCAGTTCGCGTTCACCTTCACGATCCTGGCCATCGAAATCCCCCTCGGGGTGGCGATTGCGCTTGCCATGCCGCGGCGGGGAGCCATGGCTTCGGTGTGCCTCGTGTTGATGGCGCTGCCGCTGCTGATCCCGTGGAACGTTGTGGGTTCCATGTGGAACATCTTCGCGCTGCCCGACCTTGGTCTGTTGGGCTACGGGATCAACTGGCTCGGCATCGACTATAACTACACAAACCAGCCAGTGTCTGCTTGGGTGACCGTCATCCTCATGGATGTGTGGCATTGGACATCGCTCGTGGTGCTCCTCGCCTACGCCGGGCTCCAGTCAATCGATGATGCCTACTATCGCGCCGCGAAAATCGATGGCGCCTCCCGCTGGGCCGTCTTCCGCTACATTCAGTTGCCGAAAATGCGGCAGGTGTTGATCATCGCGGTGCTGCTCCGTTTCATCGATTCTTTCATGATTTACACGGAAGTCTTGGTGCTCACAGGCGGTGGGCCGGGCAACACGACGACGTTCCTCTCCATCGACCTTGTGAAGAAGGCGCTCGGCGAGCAAGTTCTCGGCGAAGCGGCGGCCATGTCTATCATCTACTTCCTGATGACGCTTCTGGTCTGCTGGCTGTTCTTCACCCTGATGACGCAGAGTGATGCGAAAGCAGAATACCGGGCGGGGAAAGACTGACCATGAGCACCACGAACGCCCGCCCCACCCGTCGCATCCGCCTCAAATGGCTCGTCCCGACCCTCTACATCATCTTCTTGATGCTGCCGATCTATTGGCTCATCAATATGAGCTTTAAGACCACCAATGAGATTCTGGCGGGCTTTAGCCCATACCCGCAAAATTTTACACTCGACAGCTACATCGAGATCCTGACCAATCCAGCGTGGTACTGGGGCTATATCAACTCCCTGACGTACGTCATCTTGAACACGATCATCTCGGTGGCGGTGGCCCTGCCGGCCGCCTACGCTTTCTCCCGCTATCGCTTTGTGGGCGACAAGCACCTGTTTTTCTGGCTCCTGACGAACCGCATGGCGCCGCCCGCCGTCTTCATGTTCGCGTTCATCGAGCTTTACTCCTCGCTTCAGCTCTTTGATTCCCATCTGGCGGTCGCCCTCGCACATTGTCTCTTCAACATCCCCCTCGCGGTCTGGATCCTGGAAGGGTTCATGTCCGGCGTGCCAAAAGAAATCGATGAAACAGCGTACGTAGATGGGTATTCGTTCCCGCACTTCTTCGTCAAAATCTTTATGCCGCTGATCGCAAGTGGCATTGGGGTGACGGCATTCTTCTGCTTCATGTTCTCGTGGGTGGAAATGTTGCTTGCGAAGAACTTGACGACCGTCCAAGCGCAGCCCATCGCCTCGGTGATGACACGCACCGCGTCGTCCTCGGGCTATGAGCTTGGGCTGCTGGCCGCGGCGGGCGTGCTCACGCTCATCCCGGGCGCGCTGGTGATCTACTTTGTTCGAAACTACATTGCCAAAGGCTTTGCGCTTGGCCGTGTGTAGTTTTCCCATCAGATCAAGACTTGGAGGCCGCTGACATGGGCCTGTCATGGATGGCGTGGACCTGGCAAACGGCGATCTTCTTCGTCGGCATCGGGTCGGCCCTTCTTGCGATGACGCTGTGGGAGGTGGCCCGGCCAGGCGGGCAACCCCGGGTCGGCGCCCTTCGCCTCCTCACAACGCGGGGCGATCGGTTGTTCATCTCGCTTCTTGCGGGGGCCTACATCCACCTTGTGTGGCTTGCGCTCGCCACCGGGCCCCTGTGGATCGCCAGCATCATCGCAATCATCGTCGCGCTGATCATCTTCTTGATCGTATAACCCATTCACCCGCATAAAAGTGCGGGCGGAAGACCGGCCGAACGGCCAACACGAAACGCAAAATCGGAGGACGCCCCCACAATGAAACGCCACCTTTTGGCAACAACCTGCGCGGCTGCCGTCGCGTTCGCGAGCCCTGCGCTTGCGGACATGGAAGCGGCCGAGCGCTGGGTTACGGAAGAATTCAGCCGCTCCGTGCTTTCCCAGGACGAGCAAATGGCGGAGATGGAATGGTTCATCAACGCGGCACAACCGTTCGCGGGCATGGAAATCAACGTCCTGTCCGAGACGATCCCGACGCACACCTATGAGTCAGAGGTTCTGACCCGTGCGTTTGAAGAAATCACGGGCATCAAGGTGAACCACCAGCTCCTCGGCGAGGGCGAAGTGGTGCAGGCCGTGCAGACGCAAATGCAGACGAACCGCAACCTTTACGACGCCTACGTCAACGATTCGGACCTCATCGGCACGCACTCGCGCCTGCAGTCGGCGGTGAACCTGTCTGAATTCATGGCGGGCGAGGGCGCCGACGTCACGAGCCCCACGCTCGATCTCGACGACTTCATCGGCCTCTCCTTCACCACCGGCCCCGATGGGGACGTGTGGCAGCTCCCCGACCAGCAATTTGCTAATCTTTACTGGTTCCGCAAAGACTGGTTCGACGATCCGGAGATTGCCGCAGGCTTTGAAGAGAAGTACGGCTACCCCCTCGGCGTTCCGGTCAACTGGTCCGCCTACGAAGACATTGCCGAGTATTTTACCAACGACGTTCAAGAGATCAATGGCGTGCGCGTCTATGGTCACATGGACTACGGCAAGCGCGCGCCTGACCTTGGCTGGCGCATGACCGATGCTTGGCTCTCCATGGCCGGCGCCGGCTCCACGGGGCTGCCCAACGGTCGTCCGGTGGACGAGTGGGGCATCCGCATGGAAGAGGGCTCGTGCAACCCGGTGGGCGCGTCCGTCACCCGCGGTGGTGCGGCGAACGGCCCGGCCGCGGTCTACGCCATCGCCAAGTGGGACGAGTGGCTGCGCGAATTCGCACCGCCCGCCGCCGCCTCCTACGATTTTTACCAGTCGCTCCCGGCGCTCTCCCAAGGCAACGTTGCCCAACAGATTTTCTGGTACACCGCCTTCACCGCCGACATGGTGAAAGCGCTGTCTGAGGGCAACAACACCGTCGACGAAGACGGCAACCCGCTGTGGCGCATGGCCCCCAGCCCCTACGGCCCCTACTGGGAAGACGGGATGAAGCTCGGCTACCAGGATGCCGGCTCGTGGACGTTCTTGAACTCCACCCCGCTGGATCGCCGCAAGGCGGCCTGGCTTTACGCCCAATTTGTGACGTCAAAAACCGTTGATGTGACGAAGTCCCACGTTGGTCTCACCTTCATCCGCGACTCCACGGTGAACCATGAAAGCTTCACCGAGCGCGCGTCAAAACTTGGCGGCCTCGTGGAGTTCTATCGTTCGTCGGACCGCACCCGCTGGACTCCGACGGGCGTCAACGTGCCGGACTACCCGCGTTTGGCGCAGCTGTGGTGGCAGCAGATCGGTGATGTGAACTCCGGCGCCTTCACCCCGCAAGAGGCCATGGACCGCCTTGCGGCCGAGATGGACCTTGTGATGAGCCGGATGCAGGCCGCTGACGAGCGCGGCAACATTTATGGCGGCTGCGGCCCCCGCCTCAACGAAGAGCGCGAGGCGTCCTACTGGCTCGACCAGCCCGGCTCGCCGAAGGCCAAGGTGGACGAAAAGCCGCAAGGCGTGACGATCCCTTACGAGGAAATTGTCGCCCGCTGGCAGTAAACGCCCAAAACCATTGGGTGATCGGCGCCGCCGATCCAATGCAAGAGACAGAAAGTCGGCCTTCGGGCCGGCTTTTTTTGCGCCTGTCATCCGGCCAATTCGGAGAAGGCCACGCAACCCTCCGCTGACCTTGCAGTGCGTTTATGGAAGGAAGCTTGGTTCGGCGCCCTCATGCAGTTGGTTATGCGGGAAAGAGTAGAATGCCATTTGCGTAGACGGTCGGTCTACTTTTAGGCGAGATGAATTCGATAAAATCTCCCGCGGCGGAAGCTGTGGCGGACGCCTATATAATTGAAAGGCAAGCCATGTGCGTCGAACAGTCAGTAAAAAATGAAGGATTACACCCCAAGCTTTAGAGCGGCTCGCGCTCGTTTTGAATCGGTAGGGGATTCCCGCATCAGTTGAAGTCTGGTTCACGGTCATGGCTGGCGTTGGAGGGCCAGTCATGATGCCCAAGCTCTTGTCCCATGATCTTCGTCTTCGTGTCGTTCACGCCATCGACCGGGGTCTGTCCCGACGCCAAGCCGCGGCCCGGTTCGACGTGGCCCCGTCG
>JBCCBM010000034.1:0-24611 GCA_039034015.1 Pseudomonadota bacterium
ACCATGGGGTGGCGTGTCCATTTCATCGGCGTCCTCCTGACAAGAATGGGCCGTGGCCCTTTGTGTGAAAGTGGTCCCGCTCGCCGGTCAAAAGCCAGGCGATCTCGTCGATATTGGCGATCATGGCCGCCGCGCATGAGCGCTGGAGCGAGCGGTTGGGCGAGCCCATTGCAAGCTCCACCATGGCGATGCGACAGGGGCCGAGCCGGGCCAGAATAGCCTCGGTGTCGATGGGGGGGAGACGGCGTTTGCTCATGGCGCGTGTCGTACCACGAGTTCGTTATTCGTTCTATGCCGAAGTTCGTAAAATGTTCGAGGTTGCGGCGGCCGCCCCCTTCACGCCACTGTCGCGCCAACTTGAGGGAGCCAAAACCGATGCCGCCGTCGCACTTTGAACGCTTTGACAAATCCTTCGACCGCTTCATCCTGGGCACCGCGCATCTGGATTGCCTGTGGACCGGCGCACGGTGGGCGGAGGGGCCAGCTTACTTCGCCGCCCAGCGTTCGCTCGTGTTCTCCGACATCCCCAACGACCGCATGATGCGCTACGACGAGATGAGCGGCACCACCACCGTCTTCCGCACCCCCGCCAACAACACGAACGGCCACACCCGCGACCGCGAGGGTCGTCTCGTGTCGTGCGAACACCTGGCCCGCCGCGTCACCCGCACAGAGCACGACGGATCGATCACCGTCATCGCCGACCGGTTCGACGGCAAGCGCCTCAATTCGCCCAACGACGTCGTCGTCCACCCGGACGGGGCCATCTGGTTCACCGACCCCACCTACGGCATCGACATGGACTACGAGGGGTTTAAGGCCACCAGCGAGGTGGGCGCCTCCCACGTTTACCGCGTGGACCCCCACACCAGCCTGGTGGAGGCGGTGGCGACCGACTTCGTAAAACCCAATGGCCTCGCCTTCACGCCGGACTACAGCGCGCTCATCGTGGTCGACACCGGCGCCACCCATTTTGAGGATGGCCCCCGCCACATGCGCAAGTTCACCGTGGGCGACGATGGCAAAACGCTGTCAGGCGGCGACGTCTTCGCCACCTCCACAGAGGGCCTGTTTGACGGCTTCCGGTTCGACGAGCAGGGCTTTATTTTCACCAGCGCCGGCGACGGTGTGCACTGCCTCAACCCGGAGGGCGAGTTGATCGGCAAGCTGCGCGTGCCGGAGGTGTGCGCCAATGTTGCCTGGGGCAACGGCATCAAGCGCAACCGGCTTTATATCTGCGGCACCACCTCGCTCTATGCGAGCTATGTGAACACCCGCGGTATGCCGTACCCGACGTAAAGTTAGGCCCAGATCGCGGCGCGCAGGCCCCGCCCGTCAACCTCCGGCGGGTCGGGGAAGGGGGTCGCGGTCCCCGCCCGGCAGCGCCGCGCGATCAGCGCAATGGCGGCCGCATCCACGCGGTCCACCAGCGGAGCGGCCGCCCGCCCGGCAAAGAATTCTGGCGGCACCCCGTGGGCGGCCAAGACGTCGATCCGGCTTTTGAGCGCGTCCCGCGCCGGCACACCACGCACGGCCTTGCCCGTTGCCATCGGCCGCTCGCCATTGAGGCGCCAAAAGGCGACCTCCGCATGGCACTCAAAGACGCTCTCCTGATTGGCAGGGGTGAGAAGCGCGTCCACCATCCGGATCTTGGCAAAAATATTAAAACCCTGGATGGTGGGTTTGCGCGCAGGCTCGGAGGCTGCGAGCGCCATGGCGCAAGCCGCGTCCCAGGAGGGCGCGAAGACGGCCGCGCGGCTCGGGATGGAAAAGACACTTGCCGCCCGCTTGCCCAAAAGCGGGCGCACGGTCTGCTCGGCTCCGCGACCGGGGCCGAGAATGCGGTCCGGCAAGCCGATCGGAATGTCGATCGCGATCGCCGCCCGGCCGATCAGGGGATCAAGATCGGCCGTAAAGTTGAACGTGGGCTTCGGGTCGCCTTCGGCCGCGACGGTTACCACCGCCCAGCCGCCCGGGCAGCCATCCACACCGTGGACCACGGGCGCGCTGCGCCAATCGTCGCTCACAGGGTGGCGGGGGACAATGCGTCAGCCGCGGCCCCACTCGTCCTGCAGGCGGACAATGTCGTCCTCGCCGAGGTAGCTGCCGGTTTGCACCTCAATCACCTCAAGGCGAATGCGGCCGGGGTTCGCCAGGCGATGGACCGCGCCAAGGGGGATGTAGGTGGATTGGTTCTCGCTCAGCGTTTGCACCTCACCATCAATGGTCACCTCGGCGGTGCCGCGCACCACCACCCAGTGTTCCGACCGATGATGGTGCTTTTGGAGCGACAGGCGCTTTCCGGGCGACACGAACAGGTGCTTCACCTGAAACCGGTCCCCGTGCATGATGGAGGTGTAGCCGCCCCACGGCCGGTTGACGGTGGGGGAGACATCCAAAAGATCGGTGCGCTTGTTGGCTTTGAGCGTGCCGACCACCTTCTTCACGTCCTGCGCCTTGTCGAGCGGGCAGACCAGGATCGCGTCGGTGGTGGCCACCACGGCAAGATCGTTCACCCCAAGGGCGACAACGTCGGCCTGGTCGGACACGATCAACGAGTTGGTGCTGTCGATGGAAAGGCCCTGGCCGCGCACCGCGTTGCCATCGGCGTCCTGGGGCAGCGTTTCCCAATAGGCGCGCCACGAGCCCACATCGGACCAGGTGGACGAGATGGGCGCCACCACGGCTTTGTCGGTCCGCTCAAAAAGGGCGTAGTCGATGGAAATGTCGGGCGCGGCGGCAAAATCGTCCGCGCCGAGGGTGACCACGCTGTCCGTGGCCGACGCGCTCCCGGCCGCGGCCATGGCGGCTTCAAAGACGTCGGGCGCCGTGACTTCCAGTTCGCCGAGCACCGCCTTTGCCGAAAACGCGAAGAAGCCGGCGTTCCAAAAATGGTTGCCCTCGGCGAGCATTGCCTCAGCGGCGTCTTTTGGAGGCTTTTCCACAAACCGGTCGACGGCGCGCACCCCATCGCTGCCGGTGGCTTTGATGTAGCCATAGCCCGTCTCGGCATAGCCGGGGACGATGCCGAAGGTGACCATTTTGCCCGCCTCAGCCGCGGCGAACGCGGCGTTCAGCGTCGCTTCGTAGCCGGCATCGGCGGTGATGAGATGGTCGGACGGGAGGACGAAGAGCACCCCCTCGGGGTCGCGCGCATGGATGACGGCCGCCACCGCCGCGATGGCGGGCGCGGTGTTGCGCGCCATGGGCTCCAACACAATGGTGGCGTCGGAGACACCGACATCGTCCAGCGCGTCGGCCACCTGGAAGCGATCAGCCTCACCGCACACGATGGTCGGTGCGGCAAAGTTCATGGCCTGATGGCGCTTAATCGTCTGTTGAAAAAGGCTGAGCCCATCGTGCATGGGCAGGAATTGCTTGGGCTTGTCGGCCCGTGACAATGGCCAGAGCCGCGTGCCGCGCCCACCGGCGAGAATGACGGGGTAGATCGTCATCGATCATCCTGTTGGTTTGCCGTCCACAATGGGGCGCTCGTAGCACCGCTTGACGCAGTGCGAAACAAAATTTGTGCACTGCATAACAGGGACCGATGGGCCGGAGCTTGTGCGAGCCCAAAACGGCGCGGATCCCCTGGACCGCTTAGTCGAAAACGTCGAACCCGAACCGGTAGGAGAGGCCAAGCCCCAGGGTGAACGCGTTCTTGGAACCGGCTTCCACAATGGGGCTGTCCCCCGCCTCGCCAATCAACCGGCGCCAGCTGGCGCGGCCGTGTAGTCGAACTTTCTCGGTCAGCGCAAGGATGGCTTCGGCCTCAAGGCCCACATCTTTGAAACCGCCAGGGCCAGCATCGTGGGCGGCGAGCTGGGTCGCGGTGACGGGGACATCAAAATAGGTCTCGTAATAGGCCTCAGACGCAAACCCCAGGCGCGGGCCAAACGAAACTTCGAGCCGATCGGTGGGGTTGAGGGTGAGATCTGCCCCCACTTCACCCACAAAGCCCTCGTGGCCAGTCACGCCATAGCGCACCTCGGCAAAGGCGCGCACCATGCGATACTCGATCGCAACCCCGGCGCCCACCTCCACCGCAACATCACGATCGGCAATGCCGGCCAGATAGCCCGCATCGTCCACCGACCGCTCGCCCACAATGTTGAACGAGGGGAACACGGAGAGAAACGAGGGGCTTCCGTCCGCCAACACGCCGAAGAAGGGCAGGCGGATGAATTGTGGGTCGAAGATGCCAAAGGCCGAGATTGTGTATTTTGACGACCCGGGGAATTTGGGCGCCACACCCACACCGGCCCCAAGGTCGAAGATGAGATCGCGTGGGTCTTCGGCCGCCGGTGGGCTTTGCGCCGGGTCGGCGGCAAGGGCCGGCGTGGCAAATGCCATCAGGATGGCAAGAACATAGCGGTGCACCAAAACCCCCTCATGCTTCAGGGGTGATGCTGCCTTGGAAAAATTTCGCAAACATCTCCGGGAGAAAAATCCCCACCCGCTGCACGCCGTGCCGGGTGGGGCGTGGCCTCACGGTCACACAAAGGCGTGGCTTGGCATTGCGGACAACAAGCCTAGGTCTTCTCTCATAGCAACCACGGAGTACCACTGCGATGAACGATCGCCTCGAGCCGACCCGCGCCCGCCAAGGGGAACGGGGGCGTTCCATGCTCACCGTTTTGACCATCAGCACCGCAGCCGCCGCAGTCCTTGCCGCGGCCGGCTTCATTTATGTGAGCACCCAGGACGACACTGACCTCAACACCCCCGTTGGCCAAACCGACACCGCGACCTGAGGGCGCGCGCCCGGCGCCTGGCTTCCCGGCGCCTGGCTTTAAGTCAATTGCTCGGCCGCCAGCACCAGGAGCTCGCGCATCTTGGCGCGCAAGGCCGCGTCATCGATCGGAACGCTGGCGGCATCAAGGTCGGCGCGGATTTTTCGAAACACATCCTCCTCGCCGGGCTCTTCAAAGTCGGCGCGCACCACAGAGCGGGCGTAGGCCAGCGCTGCTTCGCCGGTGTGACCGAGCCGCTCGGCCGCCCACTGGCCCAAGAGCTTGTTGCGCCGGGCAACGGCCTTAAACCGCAGCTCTTCGTCCTGGGCAAAGCGGGTCTCAAAGGCCCGCTCGCGCTCATCAAACGATGCCATGGGTGACATCCCCCCAAACCATCCTCACCACATTGCGTTCTAAAGCGCTTGGCGCCGTGCGAGGCAATGCCGCACGGCGCCGTTGTCGCGCCGCGGCGGATGCGCTAGTGAAGCCGCTGCTTGTTCGATCCGGTCCGCAAGGGCGGCGCCAGCTTGGTTGTCCCACAATTGAGGTGGGGACCATTGCCGCACGGCCGTTCCGCATCGCACGAGCGAGGGCTATGACACACCAAGACCGCAGCCGGATCCTACCCATGAGCCGTCGCCGCCGCATTTATGAGGGCAAAGCCAAAATCCTCTACGAGGGCCCGGAGCCGGGCACCCTCGTCCAGCATTTCAAGGATGATGCCACCGCCCACAACGCCCGAAAACACCAGGTGATTGACGGCAAAGGCGTGCTCAACAACCGCATTTCGGAGCACCTGTTCAACAACCTCAACGACATGGGGATCCCCACCCATTTCATCCGGCGGATGAACATGCGTGAGCAGTTGATCCGCGAGGTGGAAATCATCCCCCTCGAGGTGGTGGTGCGCAATGTGGCCGCCGGCAGCCTTGCCAAGCGCCTGGGGCTGGAGGAGGGCACGCAGCTCCCACGCTCCATCATCGAATTCCACTACAAAAATGACGAGCTCGACGACCCCCTCGTCACCGAAGAGCACATCACCGCGTTCGGCTGGGCAAGCCCCCAGGAGCTTGATGACATCATGGCGCTCGCGGTGCGGGTGAATGACTTTTTGGCCGGTCTTTTCCTGGGCGTTGGCATCCGTCTGGTGGACTTTAAGATCGAGTGCGGCCGGCTTTGGGAAAATGACATGATGCGCGTTGTGGTGGCCGACGAGATCAGCCCCGATTCGTGCCGATTGTGGGACACGCGCACCCAAGACAAGCTCGACAAGGACCGCTTTCGCAACGACATGGGCGGCATCTTGGAGGCCTACCAGGAGGTCGCGCGCCGCCTCGGCATTATGCCCGAGCAAGAGCGGCCCGCGGTCACGGGGCCAACGCTCGTCCAGTGAAGGCGCGCATCGTCATCACGCTGAAGTCGGCGGTGCTCGACCCCCAGGGGAAGGCCATCGAGGGCGCGCTGAAAACCCTCGGGTTTGATGGGGTGCGGGGCGCGCGCCAGGGCAAGGTGATCGACCTTGACCTTGCCGCCACCGATGAGGCGGCCGCCCGGGCCGACATTGCCAAGATGTGCGAGGCGCTGTTGGTAAACGGCGTCATCGAGACCTACGAAATCGCGGCCATCGGCTGAGCCATGCGCGCGGCCGTCATCGTCTTTCCCGGCACCAATCGCGAGCATGATGCCCGCCGTGCCCTCCTTGGCGCGGGTGCCTCCGACGTCGCGCTCGTGTGGCACCGGGAGACGGCGCTTCCCAAGGCGGACCTTGTGATGCTCCCGGGCGGCTTTGCCCATGGCGACTATCTGCGCGCCGGGGCCATCGCCGCGCGCTCGCCCGTCATGGCGGCGGTGGCGGCCCATGCGGCGCGGGGCGGCTTCGTCCTTGGGGTCTGCAACGGGTTCCAGGTGTTGACGGAGGCGGGGCTTTTGCCGGGCGCGCTCATGCGCAACGCGGGCCTCACCTTTATCTGCCGCACGGTGGGCGTTCGGGTGGAGCGCCCGTCGGCCTTCACCGGGCGCTATGGGCGGGGCGCGGTGGCCAACCTCCCTGTCGCGCACCATGACGGCAATTATCGCGCCGATGCGGACACCCTGGCGCGCCTTGAGGGGCAGGGCCGTGTGGTGCTGCGCTATGAGACGAACCCCAACGGATCGGCCAATGACATTGCCGGTATCCTCAACGGCGCCGGCAATGTGCTTGGGATGATGCCCCATCCGGAAAATGCGGTGGAGCCGCTCCACCCGAGCCAAGACGGGGCGCCGCTGTTTGAGAGTGTCGTCCGCGCCTGAGCGCGGGGGAGGGGGACCGCGAGAGGGATGGCGAGGGGCGCCTCAGATGACCTCGTGCCCGGACGCATTGGCCAGGATCAGCGGGCCGTAAAGCAGCTGGGCGAAGAGGCGGGAGGGCCGCATGGTCGCAAAGTGGGCCGACCGGGCGACCCGGGCTGCGGTGCGCACGCCCCGAAGGTCGGAGGCAAGGTCGCCCACAATCTCCCCAAGGTGCGCCGCGTCCGACGCGCGGAACACGCGGGATTTGACGACGCTTGCAATTTCCGCGTCATCAAAGGTGAGGATGAGCTTGCCGGCGGCCATGGCGTGGGTGGCGGTTAGCGAAATGCGCTCCCCCGTCGCCGAGTGGGTGGGCCGCAGGAGCATCACCGCGTCCACCTGCCGGATCGCATCAAGGTAGAGCCGCCGGGGCATGGCTTGATCGATCACGGTGACGTTGCCCGCCGGCAGCGCGGAGAGGCGCGCCCGCACCGCCTCGGCAAAGGGCGAAAAGGTGCCGGTGACGGGGTTTGGCTTGATTTGCACCACGAAGCGGAAGCGCCGCTGATCCACCGCAGCGTTGGCCGCACGGATCACCGCCTCTACATGCTCAAGCCCTTCGCCCTCTGCGCTTGAGGAGAAATAGCCGGCGGTGAACCGGTCGGGCATGCGCGCCGGCTCGTCCAGGAGCGCCAATTCAGGCGGCAGGTCGAGGGGTTGGACGCCGATCCCCATTTGGAGGCCCAGGCGATGGGCCACCCGGGGCGACCAGCCATAGACGAAGACCCGCGGACGATCGGTGTTCAGCTGGTGGATCGCGCGGCCAAACCGCTCCACATCGCCAAACCGCTCACGGTTGGCGAACTGCCCCGCGTCCACCCGGGAGGCGAGGTGCACAAAGGGCCGCGCCTCAGGCTTCATTTGGCTCAAGAGGTCGACCACGATGGCCAGAAGCGCCATGTCCATTTGCGGCACGAAGATGTGCCGGTTGTGGTTGAAGCGCGAGCCTGTGAGCACCCATCCCACCCGGTCCTGCAGGGCGGCGAGCGCCTTGGAGAAGGCGGCGTCGTTGAGGGCATCGCGGTCATCGGCGGTGGTTTCAAACCCGCCGGCCCCAAACCTTGGATGGGATTGATGGCCCACCACCATAACGGGCATTGCCATCCGGTTGGCGGTGACGAGCACCCGCTCGATCACATCCTCCCGCTCGGGCGCGTTGGCGTCGGCGCTGGGATCGAGGACAATGAACTCATGGCGCAGGCCGCTTTCCTGCGACAGTTCTGGGAAGGCGGCTGCCCGCAAAAGCGCCACTTCGATGTCGGCAATGGCAGGGCGCGACCACGTCGCATCGTGCGACAGGTTCTTCGACCCCATCGCAAGGCGACCGCCATTAATATCCCCGGAAAGCGACTTAAGCATCGCGCCACGCGTTTGGCGCCCAGACGACCCACGCCTGACGCTGAATGAATTGTTCCTATCGGTTAACGGAATATACCGCATCTCCATGGTTTGCGCAATATTATGGCCGCTGTGGGGCAAGCGAGGCGAGGTGACACATACTGCGTTCAGCCCACATTCAAGTGCAAGCGCGCCCATCGGACGGGAAGGTCATAACAGACGGTAGAAACTATCTTGCATCCCTCCCATATGGCCCTTCAGGCGCCTTAAAGCAGTATTTAAATTGGTTAACGAGGGTTAATCTACTGACCCTTAACCTTGACGAAACCTTAAGCGTCATCCGTACGCCACAATTCCTTAACGCACAGTTTCACGTTTTGCGTTATCGATTTCCCCGAGAAAACTTCCCGCGCGTCAAAGCGTAAAAATCGACCGAACCTCCGGAACTGCATTATGTCGCACTACATCTGGCCCGCATTCGACAATGCCAGCGAACTGGGCAACGCGGCGTCATTGTGCGCATGGTGGCTCGGGGGCCTGCGTGGCGGAGAGAATGAGAAAGTGGTCCTGGCGCGGACCACCCCCGGCGTTGCGCGCTATCACCTCCCCACGCCCCCGTTGCTGGACGAGCGGATCGCCGCGCGCCTCACCAAAATTCCACTTAAGGTGGAGGGTGTCGCCACCCGTGAAAGCTACGGCCGGATGCTGATCGAAGCCGCCAAGGATGAGCGCGCGCGCCTCATCGTGGTGGCCGACCAACCGCCGGCCGAGGTGCGGGCCGCCTTCGGGGCGCAACGCATTTTTCACGGCAATGAGGAAGACCAGGCGAGCGCCAGCATCGCGTTCATGGAGGCCGGCGCCAGCCACCTCGCCGGGCGCGACCGCGACAGAGGGTGGACGCAGCTCCTGCGCGCCTCCGCCAATGTGGAGCGCGTGGTGGTCGCAGGGCCGCAGACCACGCCCGACGATTGCGCCGCCATTGCCGACGAGGTCGTCCTCTTTGCACCCGAACTTTATCTCGACCTTGCGCCCGAATGGCCAAAACGGCCCATCGTGGTGGCGCTTGATGATCCCATCCGCCACCTTGGCCCCTCCCGCACGGCCGCCAGCCTGCGCGACCGCGTCTTAAAGGAGCTTGAGAGCACCGAGCGGCTCTTCATTGCAGCGCCGCTGGCCGCGCGCCGCTTTTTGCGCTCGCGCGTGCCGCACAATTTGCGCCAACGGCTGGTGTTCTCGCCCCTTCCCGCGCGGCTTGACCCGGGGCCGCGCACGCTCATCGATGTGGGCGCGCGCCTCTGCCGCGCGGTGGACGTTGTCGGCTTTGACGGCACCATCGAGCCCTTGGCCGGCGACCAGATGGCCCACCACGCCGCCTACGCCGACAGCGCGCCCACCCCGGCCGACTGCACCGATGCGCTTCACAGCGCTCGGGCCGACGGGGTGAGCGTCCATGCCCTTGGCCGCACGACAATTGCCGGTTTGCGCGCCGTCGACCGGGGCCGCGCGCCCACAACGCTCACCCTTGAGGGCGCAGCGCTCCCAGAACCGGTGC
Organism: Pseudomonadota bacterium; assembly: GCA_039034015.1. GTDB lineage: Bacteria > Pseudomonadota > Alphaproteobacteria > Rhizobiales > Amorphaceae > Acuticoccus. The sequence continues at coordinate 9,952 of JBCCBM010000034.1, forward strand.
TCGCCGGCCGCTTCCCAGGCCCCCCCGTGCGCGACACTGTGCTCGACATCGACCTTGGCGGCCGCGGCGCCAACGTGTCGCTCTATCGGCGCGATGGGGCAGGGGCCCTGTCGCTGGTGGCCGAATTTGCCGATGGCGATGTGTCGGCCGGGCAACGGCCATGGCCCACCGATGCGATGGACCAGGCCGACGCCATCTTGGACGCGCTTGACGAGGCGATGCCCGAGCTCGTCCTCAGCCGGCCGCGCGACGAAGCCCCCATCGCCGACGAGGATGCGGACGCGGAGGTCGCGCGCCTGCGCGCAACCCTTGCGCCCGGGGAGGGGCCGGAGGGCCCGTTTGAAACGCCGGCCGCCGAGGTTGCCGCCGTCCGCCGTTACCGCGCCCTCGTCAACCGCGACCTTGGCCGCGTCCATGTGGACCGCCAGGCCGCCTTTGCCCGCTCCCTCAACACCCACATCACGCTGATTGGCCCCGGCACCGATCCCGCATCGGTGAACCTTGAGCGCTTGGCCGGCGAGCCGGTGATGGTGTGCGACCTTGACCCACTCACCGTGCCGGAGGTGTGCGGCGCTGCCCGCCCCTTTGTGGCCATGGGTCTGACGGTGGCCGGCCGCCGCGCCATCGAAGCCTATAGCCAGCGCGGTGGCACGGCGCCCGACGCCATCCTCACCGCGCTGCCGGCCGCCCACGCCGGCAGCCCCGGCGACATTGTGTTCGACGTTGCCGACACCGGCGCGCCCGCCGGCACCACCGACCCCGTGTCCCTCGCCGCCCACCTCCTCGACAGCTTGAAGGTCGGCCCCCTCTTTGCCCTTGACCCCCAAGGTCCGCTCCCGGAAGGGGCGGCCGCCGTCACCAGCGGCGCACCCACCGAGGATGCCCTCGCGTTCCACACGCTTTATGCCCGGGCGGATTGGAAGGGCGCGCCGCCGGTGGTGCTCGCCGTCCCCGATGGGATCGATTTTGACGCCATGCAGGCCGTTGTCTCCGGGCTTGGCGGGCGTCTTTTGACCCTTGTGACCGATGGGCAGCGCTGGCTCTCCATTGTGGGGGATCGGATCGCGGCCCAAGACCGGGGCACCTTGCCCGCCCTGCAGCCGGACGATCCGGCCCTGTTGCGCACCATCAAAAAGCACGGGCCCGCCGTCCTTATTGTGGATCCGAGCGCGGCCAGCCGGCTTCCCGCCTCGGTTGAAGATGTGCCGCGGGTTGTGATGCGCCCCCTCACGGCCACTGCGCCAGCGGACCTTGACCGGGCGCGCATGGCCCTTGTGGTGAGCGTTGCCAACCCCAACGACCCCATCGAGCCAGCGCCCCAGCCCCAGCCGCGCCCGTCCACCGAACCGCCGCCGGGCCCCGCGCCCGAAAAGCGCCGGCGGGACCGGTTGGGGTCCGATGCGCCCCCCTCGCGCGCGGCCCAAACCGACCGGCTGCGCGGGGCGGTGGAAAGCTGGGCCGGCCGCCGGCCAAGCCCCACGCCAGGCGGCTTCCGCCCGGCTACGATGATTGATACTTTTAAGACGCTGATCTCAACCGGGGCCGATCGTTCGATCGGATCGACCATGTCCGAATTTGCCGTCCGATCCCGCAGCGCTTTCGGCTCCTTGTGGCCATGGCCAGGTCTTATCCTTTTGGTGCTCCTGTGCGGGTGGCTTGCCTACATGGGTTGGCTGGCCGAGGCGCCCGACCTTGAAACAGCCTTCTTTGGTCTTGCCGGCGTCTGCGGCCTTTTGGTCCTCTTTGCCCTGCGGATGGTGACTGGCGCGCGCGCGGCAACCGCGCGCCCTGCCGATGCCCCCCGCCGCTCGGCCATCCCCGATGCGGGGCTCGACGCGCCGGCGGCGCTCCCCAACGATGGGATGCCGCGCAACGCCCGCATGCGCAGCCGCCACGCCGAACGGGCCAGGCAATCCGCGGTGGATGTGGAGCCGGCAAGCGCCGAGCCCGGGGACGCTGCCCCGCCCCCCGACCCCGCGCCCGAGCCCGTCGCCCAACCCACCCCCCAGCCGATCCAGATGGACCGCGCGCCCGAGCCCGCCGCGCCGCCCGTTCCCGTCGACCTTGCCCCCGCGCCCGTGCCAGCCGCCCCGCCGGCCGAGACATCATCCGCCATCGCGCAGCTGGAGCGCGCGCTCAACCGGGAGAAGGCCGAGCGGGGCGCGCAGGTGGCCCGCCTCGAACAAGCCATCGCCGCCGCCGCAAAAGGCGAAGGCCCCGACCTTTCCGAGGCGCTCAAGAACGTTGTCTCCGTCCAGGCGTTCAACGCTGCCATCAACGAGCGCCTGCTGCCCCGCATCGAAACGTTGATTGCTGAAAAGATTGCCGCGCAGCCCGCCGGCACCGCGCCCCCCACCGACCCTGCCTTTATAAAGGACCTTGACGCGCTGAAGGCGGCCCAAGCGAAGCAACAGGCGGAGCTGGAGCGCTTGTCGGCCGCCCCAGCCCCAGCCCCAGCCCCAGCCCCCGCCGACGGGTCCGACCCCGGCGTCCAATCGATCCGGGAGGGTCTTGCCGCGCTTGAGGCGGACATTGCAGTGCTGAAAACATCGCCGGCTGCGCCGGGCGAGACCGCCGCCCTTGCCGAGCGGTTCGAGGCCTTCGAAAAGAAGACCAACAACCGCACCAACCGGGCCCTGAAAGGCGTTGAGACGCTCCAGGCTGAGCTCGCCGCGTTGGGCGAGCGATCGGCCGCCCACAGCAGCGCGGCACAGGAGCAACTGAGCCGGGCCATCGCCGACATCACCGCCCTCAAGGGTGAGGTTGAGGGGCTTTCAGCGACCATCGGCGCGCTCACCAAAGCGCAGGAGGCGCTTCGGAGCCGGGCGCTGTCGCCGCCGCCGGAGGCAAAGGGTGAGGGCGATGAAGTGAAGGCCCTGCGCGATGCGCTCTCCACCATCATCAGCCAAAACCGCGCCATCAAAGAACAGCAAGACGTGCTGACCGCCCGGTTCGAAAACCCCGTCCGCGTGGAAGTGGAAACAACCCCGGACTCTGGCCGCTAACGGAGCGTCGGGCGGTCTGTGGTGAAGCGTAACGGCATGTGATCCGGGCGGCGGCCCGTTCCGCAGCGAATCTGTTAAATCACGCGTTAGTGGCGTTGTGTGCGTGGGGGCGTTTATGTGCGGGATCGTTGGCGTGATCGGCCAGGAGCCGGCCGCACCGTTGATGCTGGATGCGTTGAAGCGGCTCGAATATCGCGGCTACGATTCAGCCGGCCTTGCCACCGTCGACGGGGACGGCGCGCTCCACAGGCTCCGCGCGGCGGGCAAACTGCGCCGCCTTGAGGCAAAACTTGACGCAAGCCCCCTCGCGGGCCCCACCGGCATCGGCCACACCCGCTGGGCGACCCACGGCGCCCCCACCGAGGCCAACGCCCACCCCCACACCGGCGGGCGGGTCGCGGTGGTGCACAACGGCATCATCGAGAATTTTCGCAGCCTTCGCGAGGGCCTCTTGTCCCGCGGCGCCGCGCTCACCTCCGAGACCGACACTGAGCTTGTGGCAGCGCTCCTCGCCGAGGCGCTCGCGGCCGGCGCCTCGGTGAAGGACGCGCTCCTCGCAACGTTGCCGCAGCTCGAAGGCGCCTACGCGCTCGCCTTCGCCTTTGACGGGATGCCGGGGGTGTTGGCGGCCGCGCGCGCGGGCAGCCCCCTTGCCATCGGGCGCGGGGAGGGGCTTTCCATGATCGGCTCTGACGCCATCGCCCTCGCCCCCTTCTGCGACGACATCATTTATCTGGAGGACGCCGACGCTGCGATCCTCACCGCCGACGGGATCGACGTTTTTGGCGCCGACGGCGGGGCCGCCACCCGCCCGGCCGTCCCGGTGCCCGCGGAGGTGATGGTCGCCGAAAAGGGCAACTTTCGTCACTTCATGGCCAAAGAGATCCACGAGCAGCCGGACGTTCTGACCCACACGCTCGCCCACTATGTGGACGTTGCCTCAACCGCGCTGCGCGATGCCATCCCGGTGGAGTTTTCGAACGTGCGGCGGCTCTCAATCACCGCCTGCGGCACCGCCTTTTACGCTGGCCTCACCGCCCGCTACTGGCTGGAGAGCCTTGCGGGGCTTCCGGTGGATCTCGATGTGGCGTCAGAATTTCGCTATCGCGACCAGCCGTTGCCGGCCGATGAGCTGGCGCTCTTCGTCTCCCAATCGGGCGAAACCGCCGACACGCTGGGGTGCCTCAGAAAGGCGAAGGCGGCCGGCCAAACCACAATTGCGGTGGTGAACGTCCAAAGCTCCACCATGGCGCGGGAGGCGGACCACGTGCTCCCGACCCTTGCCGGCGTGGAAATCGGGGTCGCCTCCACAAAGGCGTTTGTGTGCCAGCTGGCAACGCTTGCCGCGATTGCCATCAAGGCCGGGCGCGACCGGGGCACACTCACCGATGGTGATGTGGCGGCCCGCATTGCCGAACTTGTGGAGGTGCCGCGGCTGGTGGCCGAGGCGCTGCGGCTGGAGCCCGCGCTCCAAAAGGTCGCGCGCGCCATCGCCCCGGCCGACACGGCGCTTTACATCGGCCGCGGCCCCTCGTTCGCCCTGGCGCTGGAGGGCGCGCTCAAGCTGAAGGAGCTCAGCTACATCCACGCCGAGGGCTACGCCGCGGGCGAGTTGAAACACGGCCCCATCGCGCTGGTGGACGAGCGGGTGCCCGTCATCGCGCTCCTGCCCCACGATCGCTTCTTTCAAAAGAGCGTCTCCAACATGCAGGAGGTGGCCGCGCGGGGCGGGCGCATCATCGCGCTGACGGACGAGGCGGGCGCGTCGGCGGTGGGCGATGATGTGAGCGATGTGATCGTGATGCCCGAGGCGCCTGACTTTGTGATGCCGCTGGTCGCCGCGGTTCCCATGCAGCTCTTGGCCTATCACACCGCCGTCGTGAACGGGACGGACGTTGACCAGCCGCGCAACCTTGCGAAATCGGTGACGGTCGAATAGCCGCGTTGGCGTGTCATCGCGGATGGCCGCCCTGGCTTGTCATCGGGGCGGGCGGCCCCCCACAATGGGATCGCGCCCACACGGAAGGCACGATGGGCTGAGGCCAACAGGATCGCGACATGGACGGTGACCCTCCCATGCGTCTTGGACGGCGCCGGCGGCTTCTGAACCGCCTGCGCAATTATTTGCTCACCGGCATCATCGTGGCCGCCCCCGTCACGATCACGGTGCTTCTGACCGCCTCGTTCGTGAATTGGGTCGATGGGTGGGTCAAACCCTGGATCCCGCCCTCGTGGGACCCTGAAAACTATGTGCCCTTCCCGGTGCCGGGCACGGGGGTGGTGGTGGCGCTGGTCTCGCTAACGGCGCTCGGCTTCCTAACGGCCAACATTTTTGGGCGCACCATCATCCGATTGGGGGAATCGATCCTCAACCGGATGCCATTGATCCGGAACGTTTATTCCGCGCTCAAACAGATTTTTGAGACCGCGCTGTCGGAGCGCAGCCGCACCTTTCGCCAGGCCGGCCTCATCGAGTACCCGCGAAAAGGGCTTTGGGCGGTGGTCTTCATCGCCACCGAGGCCAAAGGCGAGGTGAGCCATCGCCTCCCTCAGGATGATGACGCGATCTCGGTCTTTTTGCCCACCACGCCGAACCCGACCTCTGGGTTTTTGCTGTTCGTGCCGCGGCGGGACGTGATGATGCTCGACATGTCGGTGGAGGATGCCGCGAAGCTTGTGATTTCGGCAGGCCTCATCACGCCCGATTGGCCGCCGCGGCGGCGCATGGGGCGCCCGGTGCCCCCCGCCTCGGCGCCCGCACCGGTGGATGACGCGGTCTCGGCCGACAGCCCCGCCGGCAGCGATCGGTGACCACAATCCGCCTTGCGGCGCTGACGCCGGGCAATCTCACGCTTCTCACCCGCATCCCCGACCCCGACATTTTTGATGGCGCCATCACCCCCGAGGCGGCCGGGCGCCTTGCCGCCGCGCCCCTCCACCGGGTGATCTTGGCGGTTGCCGATGAGGGCGTGGTCGGCCAAGCCGTTGGCATGGTTCAGCGGCAGCTCTGCGGGCCGGATGCGCTCTTTGTCGACAATCTGGGGGTGGCGCGGCACCACCGCCGGCGCGGCATCGCGTCCGCGCTGTGGCGGGGGCTGTGCGACTGGGGGCGCGGGGAGGGGGCGCGCGCGGTGTGGGTGGCGACCGAGCGGGGCTGCGTGGAGGCGCAACACCTTTACAGCGCCCTCAACCTCAGCGAAGGACGGGCCATCACCTTTGATGGCGACCTTTGACCATGACGACCGGCGACCCGTCTCGCTCCTTCCAGGACATGATCCTCGCGCTCCAGACGTTTTGGGCGGCGAAGGGCTGCGCGATCCTCCAGCCCTATGACATGGAGGTGGGGGCGGGCACCTTTCACCCGGCAACGACCCTGCGCGCCCTTGGCCCAAAACCCTGGCGGGCGGCCTATGTGCAGCCCTCCCGCCGGCCGGGCGACGGGCGCTATGGCGAAAACCCCAACCGCCTCCAGCACTATTATCAGTTCCAGGTGATCGTGAAGCCGAGCCCGCCGGACCTTCAGGAGCTTTATCTGGAGAGCCTTGCGGCCATCGGCATCGACACCGCGCTCCATGATGTGCGCTTTGTGGAGGACGATTGGGAGAGCCCGACGCTGGGCGCCTGGGGCCTTGGCTGGGAATGCTGGTGTGACGGGATGGAGGTCTCCCAGTTCACCTATTTTCAGCAGGTGTGCGGCATCGATTGCCGGCCCGTCGCAGGCGAATTGACCTACGGTCTGGAGCGCCTTGCCATGTACGTCCAAGGCGTTGAGAACGTTTACGACCTTGTCTACGTCGCCGGGGCCGATGGGCGGCCGGCAGTCTCCTATGGCGATGTGTTTTTGCAGGCCGAGCAGGAGTTTTCGGCCTTCAATTTCGAGTTTGCTGACACCGACATTTTGCTGCGGCATTTTCGCGATGCGGAAGGGGCGTGCGCCGCGCTCCTCGCCGCCGGGGACAATGGGCCCGACGCGCGCCATCGACAGGTGTTGCCGGCGTACGACCAGTGCATCAAAGCCTCCCATCTTTTCAACCTGTTGGACGCGCGGGGCGTGATCTCGGTGACGGAACGGCAGGGTTATATCGGCCGGGTGCGGGCACTTGCGAAGGCGTGTGGCGAGGCGTTTTTGCGCACCGAGGCCGGGGGCTTTTCGGCCGAAACCGGGCGTTAATCGAGGGCATCCTAGGGTGCGTTTGGACCAACCCCAAGGGATGATTGATGCCGACCCGTGTGCGCCGCCGCTCCCGCTTTGCCGCGCTGTTGCTGCCGGCGGTTTTGACGCTGCTTGCGTTTTATTTCGGCTGGCAATCCACCCGCGGGGCCTACTCGTCCGAGGCGCGGCAGGAGCTTGCGCTTCAACGGGCCGAAGAGGCGGCGACCCTTGCCCGGCTGGTGCGCCAGCGCGAGGCGCTGGAGGCGCGGGTGGAGCGTTTGCGCACCGATCAGCTGGACGCTGACCTTTTGGACGAGCGGGCGCGGGCCAAACTCAACATGGCCCATGGCGACGAACTCGTCATTTTGCACACCGTTGATGCAGCTTCGCCGACCGTTGCCCTTGCGGCCAGCAACGGTCCGCAATAGCGGAACGGGGTGCGCGGCTTCCCTTGGGGGCCGGTGCGCGATAGTTTTCCGCTTCAAGGACGAAATGGGGCCGAACTGATGATCCAGAGTGTCAGCGTGGAGCGGGCGGATGACGCGCCGGCGGCCGACGGCGTTGCCCCGTCGGAGTTTTCCGAGGCTGACTATCGCCGCGCCTATGAGGACATGCTCCTCATTCGCCGGTTTGAGGAAAAGGCCGGCCAGCTTTACGGCATGGGGCTGATTGGCGGCTTTTGTCACCTTTATATCGGCCAGGAGGCCGTGGTGGTGGGCGCCCAGATGGCGATGATCGAGGGTGATCAGGTGATCACCGGTTATCGCGATCACGGCCATATGCTCGCCACCGGCATGGATCCCAAGGGTGTCATGGCCGAGCTCACCGGGCGCGCCGCCGGCTATTCCAAGGGCAAGGGCGGCTCCATGCACATGTTCTCCGTGGACAAGCATTTTTACGGCGGGCACGGCATTGTTGGCGCGCAGGTGTCGCTGGGCACGGGCATTGGGTTCGCCAACAAGTATCGCGAGAATGGCAACGTCTGCCTTGCCTATTTTGGCGATGGTGCGGCCAACCAAGGTCAGGTGTACGAGAGCTTTAACATGGCAAAGCTCTGGCGCCTCCCGGTCATCTACATGATCGAGAACAACAAATACGGGATGGGGACGAGCATTGAGCGCGCCTCCTCCACCACCGATCTTTCAAAGCGCGGCGCATCCTTCGGCATTCCTGGCGAGCAGGTGGACGGGATGTCGGTGGAGACCGTGCACGCGGCCGTCGGCAAAGCGCTGGAGCATGCGCGCAGCGGCGAGGGGCCGTATATCCTAGAACTCCTCACCTATCGCTACCGCGGTCACTCCATGTCCGACCCCGCAAAATACCGCACGCGGGACGAGGTGAACGAGTATCGCCAGAAGCGCGACCCCATCGAGCATGTGCGCGAAATCCTGTTGTCCGACCACAAGGTGAAAGAGGACGACATCAAGGCGATCGACAAGCGTGTGCGCGAGACGGTGAATGCGGCGGCCGAGTTCGCCCAGTCTGAGCCCGAGCCCGACCCCAGCGAATTGTGGACCGACGTCGTGCGCTGACCCGGCGCGGGAGGGGATAGATCCATGTCCGGTGAGCCAGACAACTTGATGCTCGAAATCCTAAAGCGGGTTCAATCCGATCTTTCGGCCATGAAGGCGGACGTTTCCGGGCTTCGGTCCGATGTTGAGGCGTTGAAGGACGACATGGTGATGGTGAAGTCGACGCTTCGCACCGTCGTCACCCACGTCGAGCGGCTGGACGATGATATGAAGGGGCTCGACGCGCGCATGCGCCGGGTGGACACCAAGAACGAAGCCATTTTGTCGCTCATGCGGCAGTATGGCGACAACGACGACCGCCACGAGGCGCGCTTTTCACGGCTGGATGCCCGGCTGACTGCGCTCGAGACCGAAGTCCGGGGACATTAGAGGAAACGATGCCCACCGAAATTCTGATGCCCGCCCTCAGCCCGACCATGGAAGAGGGCAAACTTGCCAAATGGCTCAAAGCGGTGGGGGACGAGGTCGCACCGGGCGACATCATCGCCGAGATCGAGACCGACAAGGCCACTATGGAGGTCGAAGCGGTCGACGAGGGAACGCTCGGCAAAATCCTGGTGGATGAGGGGACGGACGGCGTTGCGGTGAACACGCCCATCGCCGTGCTCCTCGCCGAAGGGGAGAGCGAGGCCGACATTGGCGCGCCCAGCGCCGGCAGCGGCCCGGCCACCGCGCCCGACAACACGGGCGCTGCGGTCTTGCCGCTGCCGGAGGTTGCCCCCGGCGCGATCGCGCGCGACGGGCCGAGCCCCCAAGGCTCGCTGTCCGCCGATGCGCCGCGCCCGCCCGCGGAGCCCGCCGGCCTCAGAATTCCCGATGAGCCGGAGGAACCCGACGTTCCCGAGGGCACCGCCATGCGGCAGCAAACGGTGCGCGAGGCGCTGCGTGACGCCATGGCCGAAGAGATGCGCGCCGACGGCGACGTGTTCCTGATGGGCGAGGAGGTGGCCGAATACCAGGGCGCCTACAAAGTGAGTCAGGGCCTGCTTGATGAATTCGGCGCCCGGCGAATCATCGACACGCCCATCACCGAGCACGGCTTTACGGGGATTGGCGTTGGCGCAGGCATGGCGGGCTTAAAACCCATCGTGGAGTTCATGACGTTCAACTTCGCCATGCAGTCCATCGACCAGATCATCAACTCGGCCGCGAAAACGCATTATATGTCAGGCGGTAAGATCACCTGTCAGATCGTCTTTCGCGGGCCCAACGGCGCGGCGGCGCGCGTCGCGGCCCAGCACAGCCAGGACTATGCCGCGTGGTACGCCCACGTGCCGGGCCACCGCGTGATCCAGCCCTATTCGGCGATGGACGCCAAGGGCCTGTTGAAGGCGGCGATCCGCGACCCCAACCCCGTGATTTTCCTGGAGAACGAGATCCTCTACGGCCAGACGTTTGATGTGCCGGAGTTTGAGGATTTCACCCTTCCCATCGGCAAGGCGAAGGTGGAGCGGCGCGGCACGGATGTGACGCTCGTCTCGTTCGGCATTGGGATGACCTATGCCATGAAGGCGGCGAGCGAATTGGAGGGGATGGGGATCAGCGCCGAGGTGATCAACCTTCGCTCGCTCCGCCCGCTCGACATTGAGACGGTCATCCGCTCGGTCCGCAAGACGAACCGGTGTGTGACAGTGGAGGAGGCGTTCCCCACCTGCTCGATCTCGTCCGAGATTGGGTATCTTTTGATGGCCCATGCGTTTGACCATCTGGACGCCCCGGTGACGCGGGTGACGGGCAAGGACGTGCCCATGCCGTATGCCGCGAACCTTGAGAAGCTGGCGCTTCCCAACGTTGGCGAGGTGATCGACGCTGTGAAGGCGGTCACCTACACGGCCTAGCGGACCGCACGGGGCGGGCGCCTTTGCCCGCGCCGTCTGGCGCGGGGTGCGGCGTTAGGGGAACATGGCGTCCACATCGTCCTGGCTGACGACGCCCGGATCGTCTTTTAGGGACGGGCCGTTGAGGAGGGCCTTGTCGCGCTCCGCCTCGGTTTCCGGGGCTTTTGGCGCCTCTTGCTTTTCCATCTGCGTGGCGCGGATGGCCTCCCACACATCAATCATGGAGGCGATGCGCTCCTCGATAAAGCCGAGGGAATCCACCACCTTCGTGATGCGCTGGCCGGTGATGTCCTGGAAGTTGCAGGCCTCGAAAATCTGAAGCACCGCGTCCGCGATTGCCTGGCCGTCGGCCTGCACTTTGCCGTCGCTGGAGGCGATCATGGTTTGGCAGACATTGTCGATGGTTTCGGCCGCGGCGAGGATCTGGTCGGTGGCCTCTTCGGTGCCGGTCACGACAGCGCGCAACTCATCGGTTGTGCGGCTCGCTTCGCCCGTGCCAACGCCTTTGGCCTGAAGCTGGCCGATCTCATTTTTTGTGACGGCCAGGCGCTTTTGAATGTCGTCGACGCCGCTCCACATGGCGATGCTGCTCTCCAGTGAGACCGCGGGGGCCGCAGTGGGCTGCGCGGTTTGTGCCGCAAGACTTGACCGCAGCGCCAGCAACTCGGCGACAATGCTGTCGGCCTGATGCGGTCGGCGGCTGGCCGCGTTCTGCGCACGCTCCCGCGGCCCTTCGAACACCTCAACCCGAAAACGTCGCCCCATAGCGCCCATCCTAATCTGTCTGCGACGGTTCGACCCGCGGCTTGACCGCCACGCCCGTCCATCACGCCGGTTGTGTTGTATCCGTCCTTTTACGGGTTGAAAACTACCTATGAGTGTGTTTCATAAGGCTCGTGCAAGGCTCACCCGCTAGTGGAGAACGCGGAATGTCGCCGTAGGCCGCGTTGCCGCCAGATTTGAGGGAACCACATGTCGCTCGATACCAGCATTTCCGTCCTCGTGGTCGATGACTACAAGACGATGATCCGGATCATCAAAAACCTTCTGAAGCAGATCGGCTATAACGATGTCGATGATGCAAAAGATGGCACTGAAGCACTCGAGAAAATTAAAGAAAAAGACTACGGTCTGATTATTTCTGACTGGAATATGGAACCAATGACCGGCTACGAACTTCTTAAAGCAGTGCGTGCCGATCCGAAAACAAAAGAAACACCGTTCATCATGGTGACGGCGGAAGCAAAATCCGACAACGTCGTCGCTGCAAAAGAAGCTGGTGTTAATAACTACATTGTGAAGCCGTTCAATGCGCAGACATTGAAAGGTAAGATCGAATCGGTGTTCCAGCCCGCGTAGTGTTGCGTTGGATTGAGTCGGGGTGTGTCGATGGGGGCGACACACCTTCCGGTGGTGATTGCGCGCATGTTTGGGGGAACAGCGCAATAACACCGAGCATCAGTGCGTTCGAATGATTTGAACCATCTGAAAAGAAGGTGAACGCGCAAACGTGTTCATCGAAAAAAAGAGTATTTGTCGAAGGTCTATCTCGCCAACGCAGCCAATTTGGCGCACTGACAAGGTTAGACCTATGTACATCGTGATCGATTCCCGTGACGTTGTCGCGGCCGGGTACAAATCGGGCTTTGAGCGTGAAGGTTTGGCGTGCACAACCTTTGCGGGGCCAGAGTTCCCGGATTGGTTGCAGGCGCTGCCTGACGACGATCTCGGCGCCATCCAAGCCGTGATCCTCGGCGAAGCGGAAAACCGTCTGTCTCTGCCGCCCATCGTGCGCCAGCGGGCCAGCCTGCCCATCATCGCGCTCAAGGAAGAGCGTGGACTTGATGAAACACTCACCCTCTTCAACATCGGGGTTGACGATGTGGTCAAAAAGCCCGCACCCGTGCGCGAGTTGATCGCCCGTGGGCACGCCATTTGGCGCCGCTCCAATGACACGCGGGACGAGGCAAGCTTCGGCCGCCTCACCGTGCACTTTGACATGCGCGACCCGACCATCGACGGAGACCCGGTGGAGCTTCCCCGCCGCGAACGTCAAATCCTTGAATATCTTGTGAAAAACCGCAAGCGACGCATTTCGAAGACCCAACTCTTCAACGCCATCTACGGTCTTTACAACGAAAGCGTGGACGAGACGGTCATCGAGGGTCACATCTCAAAGCTGCGCAAAAAGCTGCGGGTCCGCCTGGGCTACGACGTGATCGACGCCAAACGCTTCGCGGGCTACGCATTCATCGCAGAAAAGCAACCTTGCGAGATCGCACCGGCCCCGCGTCAGTTCGCATCGCGCCCGCAGCTCACGATCGTCCCTGACGCGGACGAGGAGTCCGTCGCCGCCCTCCCGCAACTGGCCGCCGCCCGGTTCAGTCACGCCCCACGCGGCTAACCCACACCGGCCTCAACGGCCGGCCGCGCCAACCCTCGGTCGGCCCATCGCGGCGCCGGCACTGACCGGCGCTAGGCCACACGTCACTCAGTGGGCCGACCCACCAATTGTCGGTCGGCCCATCGCGCCACTGGCCCCGGCCCGCCCCGCTGGGGCTGGCCAGCCCCGCCTGCGGCACTGCGCCCGCTTGGTGCCCGACCACCACAGCGCAGGACGGATGACAATGAGCACCGAACACCTGCGTGGCGTTGTGCAAGTCCAAACACGATCCTGACCGCGAGGCGGCACGCAGGTGAGCGCGCGAACGTGGGCGCTGCGCCGGCCTCTTGTGCGGGCGAGCGTCGCTCTCCAGAAGTGTCGTTGCCGCGTTCCCCGTTGCCGCGTTCGTCGGGGCTGCTGTCTACCCGCAAGCTGACGCCCGCCCCTCGATCGGGTGCACGTTCTTCACAGCGCAACCCGCGTGCCTGGTTCATGGTCTTTCACCTCCAGAGGCGGGCCAACGGATTTTCCGATTCCCCCTTCGCCGAGCACTCCTTTCGCGGATCGGCGCTGCGGGGGCTGGCCGCAATGCTCAGCCCATGCCCCAACGGGTTTTCGGGGCGAGGCGTTGCGCCACTCCAGCATCGGGGGACAAACGACCAACCCCTGCGCTCGACGTTCAGGGCCCTGCAAGCGCGCCCGATGCCCGCCGCGGAGCCGACGCCCAGATCGGCGCCGTTCACAGATGCCGGCGAAGGAAAGGCGCCGAAAAGAAAAGCCGAGACCTCTGAGCTCCGGGCGACGGGTCGTGGGCAAAACAACCTGCGCTGATTGCAAAGACCGGTGCGGAAAGAGCGTTGGGCGCAGGGGCGCCGATCCGCGCTGTTCCTGAACAAATCGCGTCGGCCGACAGCCCGTGGCCTCCGTCACACAGGAACGGTGGGGCTCCATAAGGAATTTCGACCGGTTCACGGTCGTGGTTCAAGGCTCCGACGACGGACCTGGCCAGGTGGACAGTTTGCAACCCCGCGCCGTCATGGCTGACACGGTCGACAGCGCAGACCGCATCCGCGAGACCATCACGGCGCGTCCAGCCAAGCCGCTAATCCACGTTGGGCCAACTGATCCTGCCCCGAAAAAATGGCCGGGATGACACCGCGATCTGTTCTGCTTCGCCGCAATTTGTGAGACCGAAACCCGTAATCGCCGGCCGCTTCGACAGCCGGGGTAACCGGAGTGCCGGTCGTTCCGACTTCGAGCCATCCGGCTGGAGCGGGTAACGCCGTCACGAAAGCGCCCGATTGCCCAGCGCCGGCCGGTGGCAAGGAGCGTGGCGGCACTATGGGCAAGCCGCGGGACGCTGTCCACCGGCCGGCAGCACCAATTTTGGTGCGCAAAGGTGCGCATGCCACCTTCGGCGGGAAAAGGGCGCCCACCGGACAGCGTTGCTGCTCTTGTCCGTGCAACCAGCACGCACCGCGAGCGGCGCCTTGCCACGCCGCGAAGTCGCGGCCGAGCCGACGCACGCCCTTTTCCCGTCGGGCGCTTCCGTGAAGGCGTTATCCGCTCTAGATGTGGACTCGCATGAGGTTCTCCCTCGAGTGGTTGAGGCGGCTTATGGGGGTGCGATCACCGATGCCGGCGTGTGGCCTGTGCCAGTTGTAGAAGTGCGTCCAACGGGGCAGTGCATCGGCGCGACGGTCTGACGTGTCATAGGGCTGGGCATAGGCCCACTCGCGCAAAGTGGTC
>JBCCBM010000035.1:0-24331 GCA_039034015.1 Pseudomonadota bacterium
CGCCGATGCCATGCCCCTGCCGTTGCGATCCCCACCGAGAACCGAGCCGCCGCCTTCCGGTGCGTCAGCCCGTCCTCGATCGCCTCAACGACCCGCTCGCGCAGATCCAACGCCAATGCCCGTCACATCGCTATTCCTCGCCTGCGAAGCACATTCCACAAGCGAATCACGCCCAGCCCAGGAAAACCTTAATGACTCGGACGACGCACAAACTGCTCTAGGTGTTTCGTCCCGAAGTGTGGTGGTAGGGTCCCAACACCGGAAGAGAGGGACGCATTGTGGGCCAGATACTCCACGGGAGCGCCACGACCACGCACGCTGTCCGAGCGGCAAGTGTTCCGCATAAAGCCGGCCAGTGGCATCGGTGGGCGCACCACCCAGGAGGATCATACCGGCCGTCCCCGTTATCACGCCAATGCCTGGCACGGACTTCAAAAGACTTGCCGCCGACGCGCCGACCCCCACCAGCACCAAACCCAACCCGATCGACGCGATTACGTGGGTTTTTACGATCCCGTCGACCTCGTTTTGCGGCACGGCCGCCTTCGCCTCGGCGGCGGTTTTGACAAACGTCTCGCCTCCCGGTGAGGATGCTGGCACCGCGCCAACGTCTGCAGCGCTCGGAAGCTGGTCGTTGTCGCTCGCAATCCCGTCAGGCTTTTGAGAAATCAAAACGCCAAACCAAAATGTCGCTCGCGTGACACGCTATAAAAACCCCCGCCTCGGAGTCCGAGACGCCGCCACGCTGTGATCAGCCCCGGGATGTCGCGCCATTCGCCAAGTCTGCCCCGAAGAAGCTGGCACAAACGCGCCGCGCCAGGCCACACGCCGGCCGGCAACGCAATCGCCGCGGCCCGCGTGACAGCGCCCGCCAAACATGGGGCGAAAGCCTCACCGCCGCATCACGCCGCAAACCGATTGGCGGAAAACGCGCGCAAACCCGTGCCAAGCCACCCGTTGAGGGCGCACTCGGCGGCCGCCGCGCCCAAAAGCGGGCCCAACGTATAGCCGTTGGCGCCGGCCACCACCGTGACACGCGGATGGCCGGGCAGCGGGCCGACCAGCGGCGCACCGTCAATGTCGACATTCATCGCCGCCCAAGCGCGCAGCGCGTGAAACCCCCGCAGCGCCGGGAGCACGCGGGCGCCCACCCAAAGGTTGCCCTCAAAACTCTCCCGCAGGATTTTGGCGCGGCCCGTCGCGTCATCCGTCCCCGCCGACCACGCGCCGCCCAGAATGATGTTGCCCACCGCCGCCTGCTTCATCGTGAGGTGTCGGTCCGCGTGGGCGAGCAGGCATGGCGCCAACGGTGGCGCGCACTCCGTCACAATCATCTGCAGCGGCGCCCCGTGGATGGGAAGCGCAACACCAAGGTGCGCCGCAAGCTGCGCCGTCCACCCCCCAGCCGCCAGAATGAGCCGATCCGCGATGATGGTGCCAGCGTTCGTCGTGACCGCCGTCCCGTTGCCCAGTGTGGAAAGGCCGCGCACCTCAACCCGCTCCAGGAGCGCAGCGCCCGCCCGCGCCGCAAGCCGCGCCAGCGCCGGCGTTGCCGCCAACGGGTTAATCTTGCCCTCCCCCGGGCACCACGCCCCTGCAATCATCCGCGGCGACACATTGGGCGCGATGGCCGCAATCTCCTCCCGCCCCACGAGCGATGCCTCGATCCCAACGCTGTTTTCGGCCGCCACCTTCGCCTTCAGAAAGCCCACATGGGCCTCCTCTTCGGCCAGCATCAGCCCGCCGGTGACGGCAATCTCAAAGTCCGTGTCAGCGCGGGCGTTGAGCGCGTTCCACAGCGCGATCGCGTCCCGCTGGAGCGGCAGCGTTTCTAAAAGCCGCGCGGAGCGGCCGCCGGTTTTCTCACCAAAATCAAACGATAAAAGCTGAAGATGAAGGCTCCCCGCGTTCCCGCCCGACGATTCCCCGTTCAGCGTCCCCCGCTCGATGAGAACCGTGTCAACACCGCGCTCAGCAGCGGTGAGTGCGGCGGAAATCCCCATGACGCCGCCACCGATAATGACGAGTTCCGCCCGCGGCGGCACGGGCGGCGGCGGGGCCCTGCGCGGCGCAACGGGGCGAAGGCGGGGCTGCGGCGTTTGTCGATGGCCGCCCCACTCGGGCTTTTCGATGGCGAAGGCTGCGATGGGCACGGGCTTTGTCGGCGCCTGGGGGGCAAAGCCTTCCGCAGCGCCCAGCATCTGCGCGGCCGGGCCCGAACAATAGCGCCCCTGGCAGCGCCCCATCCCAAGCCGCGTCAGCCGCTTGAGGGCGCCAAGGTCGCGCGCGCCTGATGCAATGGCTGCCGCTGCATCGGCAACGCGCACCCCCTCGCACCGGCAAAGCATGGCCTCCGCCGCCGGCTCGCCCCGCGCCGGCGCCCTATAGATCGACCAAAGCGCTTTTTGAAACCGCCTGGCACGCTGGAGCGCGCGCCGGCTCACCGGGGTCGGCTGCCCCCCCAAAAAGCGCAACGCGGCGGTGCCGACAACTGCGCCCTCGGCCGCCGCGACGCGCGCGCCACCAAGCCCGCCAGCGTCGCCGGCCACAAAAACGCCCAGCACCGATGTCGCCCCGTCCGCATCCCGCACTGGGACCGGCGCCCCATGGGCCGGGTCAAGCGGTGCCTCGCAGCCAAGAAGCCGCGCCACCTCCACCTGGGGCAAAAACCCCTCGCCGACACAAACGGCATCCACCGACACCGACATTTCCGCACCGCCGCCAACAGGCTCCAGAACGGCACGCGCAACGCGGCCCTCGCCTTCGCAGCGCACAAGCTGGGTCGCCGCGCGGAAAGGCACGCCCGCCCGAGCAAGCGTTGCAAACGCGGCCGCCCCATCGATCACAAGGCGGGGCGCGGCGGCGATCGCCTGCAAAAGCGCACTCAGGTTGCCGAGCCCGTGGGGCCGCCCCCGCTCGGCAACCATCACCGGCGGCGCGCCGGCCCGCACAAGCTCGGCGGCCAATTGCAGGCCGAGCGGCCCCTCGCTGGCGATGGCAATGCGCGTGCCGGGGAGCGCCCCGCCGCTGCGCAACAGGGACTGCGCGGCGCCGATGGTCATCACGCCCGGAAGCGTCCAGCCGGGCACGATGGGCGGCCGCTCATAGGCGCCGGTGGCAAGGATGACCGCCTTGGCGCGCAGCACCGAGCCGCGGCCACCCTGAAACACGCCAAGGGTGATGCCGGAAGCATCCCGGTCGGCGAACCACACCAGTGCGTCGGCACGGTGCTCCACGTTGGCGGCCGCGAGCGCTGCGCGCTGCCGCGCCCCCTCCCGGTGCTGCCGGTCAAGCCGTGCGCCCTCGGCCGGCGCCTTAAAATACTGGCCGCCCGCGGTGGCCCGTTCATCCAGAAGCACCGGTGACACGCCCGCGCGCGCTGCCGTCAACGCCGCCGCGATCCCCGCCGGACCTGCGCCGATGATCACAAGGTCGACCGTCTCCTCCATCGGCGGCGGTGGGTCAGACGCGGGCCACGCAGCGCCGCTCGCCACCCCATCCTGGTGGATGGCAACGTTTGACGCGCCGGCCGCTTTCGTCATGCAGGCCCGCTGGGCAACGCGGCCATCGACGGTCACCAGGCAGTCGTGGCAAACGCCCATGCCGCAGAAAATGCCGCGCGGGTCGCCGTGGCGCGTGACGCGCAGCGTGTGGCAGCCGGCGCGGGTGATCGCGCTCGCGATGGTGTCGTCAGGGCGCGCATCAACCGTGCGCCCCTCGAACGAAAAAGATGTCATGCGCTCTTGCGGACCATCGCAATCTCTTGCGCGCGCAGGATGTGCGCCACCTCATCCCACTCCGCGGCCGGCAGCGGGAGGCGGGGCGGGCGCGGCGCCCCCACCTGCTGCCCCATCAGCGTCAGCGCGGCCTTTGTGGCGGCCACATAGCGGTGCCCGCCCACCATGCGGATCACCGGCAAAATCTTTGCGTAAAGCGCGCGCGCGGCAGCAAGATCCTGGTCGTCGGCGGTGAGCGTAAACAACCGCGCGAACGCGCCCGGCATAACGTTGGAGCCCACCGAGACCCAGCCGTCAGCACCGTTCGCAAACGATTCAAACCCCATGATGCCGCCGAAAACGGTCATCCGGTCGCCGCAAAGATCGAGAATGTCGCGCACGCGCGTCACATCCATGGTGCTTTCTTTGATATAGGAGATGCCCTCAATCTGAGAGAGCGCCGCCACAATCTCGGGCGTAAGGTCCACGTTGGCGGTGGCGGGGTTGTTGTAGACCATGATGGGGATGGAGATCGCCCCCGCGATCGCGCGGTAGTGCGCCAAGAGTTCGTCCACCGTCGGCGTGGAATAGAACGGGGGAATCACCATCACCCCGTCCGCGCCAAGGGCCTCCGCCTCGCGGCTTGCGGTGACCGCCGCATCGGTCCATTCCGCCCCGGTGCCGATGAGGACCGGCACGCGCCCGGCCGCCGTCTCGATCACGGTGCGGGCAACGCGCGTCCGCTCCTCAGGCGTGAGGGACAAAAACTCCCCCGTTGAGCCGAGGGGGATGAGGCCATGGATGCCGCTCGTGATTTGCCAGTCGGTGAAGGCGGCGAGCGCGGCCTCGTCCACATCGCCCGCCGCATCGAACGGTGTGATCATCACGGTGTAGGTTCCACGGAACGGCGTGGCCATGAAGAGCTCCGGTGATTCTTATGGTGTCGAGGGAAGCGCGAGCAGCCGCAAAGGATTGTCCCGCAAAAGGGTCTTGATTTCATCGGCGCCGAAGCCGAGCCTGGCCATCAGTTCGCGCCCGTTGCGCAAAAGGTGGCCGTAGCCGTGGCCGCCAAAGCGTTGCATGCGCGTCTTGGTGCAAATGTCGTGGCTGACGAGCACTTGGTTGCCCCGCCCCGCGTCAAAGAGTTTTGCGATGATGGCGAGACGATCCCGGTCGGTCGGGAGGGCAACGCCAGGGTCCATCCAGTAGTGCGACGTTTCGATGCCAAAAAAGTCCCACTCGACGCATACGCCGGTTTGGGCGAGCGCAAGCGGCCCCTCCCCGTCCGGAAATGTGCGGTCCATGTGGCAGATCACGGTGCGGGAAAGGTCCGCGCCCTCCGCCGCGACAATCTCCACGATCTCGAACGGCGCCCTTCGGTCCCGCCCCGGATGGACGCTGAGGCCGCACCCGGTGCGCCGGGCCGCGCGCGCCGCCGCCTTCAACGCCCGCCTCTCAATGGGTTCCAGCGGCGCCGAACAGCCGATCTCGCCGATGATCCCGGCGCGAACGGCCGTCCCATCAAGCCCCACGGTCACCTCTTCCACAAAGCGAGCCTCAAGCGCGTCTTCGCTGAGCGCCTTGGTGGTGTCGCTCAGGAAGGGCGCCGTATAGGTCCCCGCGGCCGCGACAATGGCGCACCCCGTGGCCCGCGAAACCTCCAAAAGCCCCTCAGGGTCGCGCGCGAGGCCATCCACCGACTGGTCCACGATGAGATCGCCGCCATCGCCGATGAAGGCGGCAACCTCCACAGTCGCGATGGCGCGGTCGCGTTGGTGGGCGTTG
The DNA here is from genome assembly GCA_039034015.1 of Pseudomonadota bacterium. Taxonomy (GTDB): domain Bacteria; phylum Pseudomonadota; class Alphaproteobacteria; order Rhizobiales; family Amorphaceae; genus Acuticoccus. The sequence goes on from JBCCBM010000035.1 coordinate 5,502, forward strand.
GCTGGGGCTTCGTTGGAGCGGTGGTCGATCTGCCAACGATTTGCGAGCGTGACCTCAGCGTCCCGGTCGCCGTCCGCGCCGGGGGGCACGATGTCGAAGAGGATGTGCTCGTGCACCATCACCGCGGCAAAGCGGTCCGCCGGCATATCGCCTGTGACGGTGCGCACAACGGTCATCAGTGCTGCAAAATTTTGGAGAGGAACGTGCGCGTATGCTCGCTGGTGGGCGCGGTGAAGAAGGTTTGCGGCGGCGCATCCTCCACAATCCGCCCGCCATGCATGAGGAGGACGCGGTCGGCGGCGGCCCGGGCAAACCCCATCTCGTGGGTGACGACAATCATCGTCATCCCCTGGTGAGAAAGGTCCACCATCACGTCGAGCACCTCTGAAATCATTTCCGGGTCGAGGGCGGACGTTGGCTCATCAAAGAGCATCACCTTCGGCTTCATGGCGAGGGCGCGGGCGATGGCAACGCGCTGCTGCTGCCCCCCGGAAAGCTGCCGCGGGTAGGCGCCGGCCTTTTCCGGAAGGCCGACCCGCTCCAAAAGCGCCTTCGCCTCCTCGATCGCGTTCGCTTTCGGCACCTTTTTGATCTTGATCGGCGCAACGGTGATGTTGTCGAGCACGGAGATGTGCGGGAAGAGATTAAAATTTTGAAAGACCATGCCAAGATCGCGCTGTTGTTTGGCGATCTCGCGGTCCTTCAGCGGGATCATCTTCCCGTTCTTTTCCCGAAACCCCATGAGGTTGCCGCACGCCGTGATGCGCCCGCCGTCGATGGGCTCCAACCGATCAATGCAGCGAAGGAGCGTCGACTTTCCGCTCCCCGACCGACCGGCGACCACCACCACCTCCCGCTGGCGCACCGTCAGCGACACGCCCTTCAAAACCTCATTGCCGTGGAAGGATTTTTGCACGTCCTCACAAACAACGATGGGGTCGCCGAGGGTTTTTTCCGTGCGGGCCGGCGCGTCGGCTTCAAGTGTCATAGAAGGATCCTCCTCACGCGCCAGAGGTGCCGCCGGCGCGCACGGCGCGGGCCAAGTCGCGTTCCGCATCCGGCGCGACGGCCGCCGCCGGGCCAAACGGTTTTTCGTAATGCGTCTCGATCATCATTTGGATGCGGTGCCAAATGGATACCAAAACCAGATACCAAACCGCTGCCACCAAGTAGACTTCCAAAATGCGGAACTCAATCTGCGCCAACATCTGCGCGTTGCGCATCAATTCCTCCATCGAAATGACAGAGGCGAGCGATGTCGTCTTCAGCATCCCATTAAATTGATTGCCAAGCGGTGGGATAATCGTTCGCGTTGCTTGCGGCAAAATCACAATCCACATGCGCTCGCGCCACGTCATGCCCAGCGAGCGGCCGGCATCGTCCTGCCCCTTGTCGACGGACATGATGCCCGCGCGGATGATCTCAGCCAAATACGCGCCCTCGTTGAGCGCAAGGCCGAGGATCGCCGCCTCAATGACATTGAGACGGATGCCAAGCTGCGGCAGTCCGGTGTAGATGATCACAAGCTGGATCAAGATCGGCGTGCCGCGGAAGAGCCAGATGTAGAATTCCGCGGCCCAGCGCATGGCGCGGTTGCCGTACATCTTTGCAAGCGCGGCGATGATCCCAAGCCCAAGACCAAGGATCATCGAGACGACGCTGAGCCACACCGTGGTCCACGCGCCCTCCAGCATCAGACCATTGGTCAGATACTCGAAGAAATAGGCCCAGCTCCAATTCACAGGCGCGCTCCGATCAAGAGAAAGCGCCCGGCAGAACCGGGCGCAAAGGGCTTAGCCTTCCGGCGCGTGGCGCACGACGAAATCGCCGCTATACTCGTCCCACGCTTCGAGCTTGGTGGCGCCATAGGCGTCCATGATTGTGTCGTAGGTGCCGTCGGCCTTCATGTCGGCCAGCACGTCGCGCACGGCATTGGCGAGCGGCTCATTGCCCGCATCAAACCCGAAGGAGGACGGCAGTCCCGGGTTGAGCCCCGACGCACCCACCGCAAACTGACCGCGATCCGCATAATATTTCGCTGTCGCATCCGGCCCAAACACGGCCTTCACCTGGCCCGCCCCAAGTGCGGCAAACGCTTCGGCAAAGGTGTTGAACGCCTGGATGTTCATGGGCTCCATGCCCTTTGCCACCTGCTCATCGTTGATCTCGCGGATGAGGCGGTCGGCAAAGCCGGCAATTTCCGTTGCCACAGGCTGGCCGGCAAGGTCTTCATAGCCGGTGACGCCCTCTGGATTGTCCCGCTCCACCACAATGGCGAGCGCGTTCACCACATAGGGCACCATGCGCATGATCTTTGAGCGCTCGGGCGTATAGTACATGCCGGTGTTCACCATATCCCAGCGCTTGTTGGCGAGGCCGGGGATCTGCACCTCAAAGCCCACATTGCGATACTCTGGCTCAAGGCAAAGCCGCTTGGCGATCTCGTTGCCAAGTTCCGGGTGCATCCCCTGAAGGTTGCCGGAGGAATCGATGAACTGCCGCGGCGGGATTGTCGCGTTGATGGACATCGTCAGTTTGCCCTCCTCCACCAGCGGGAGGCCTGTGGGGCAATCTTGCGCGTGCGCCGCGACGGGGGCAATGGCCACCACCGCAGCCACCGCGATCAGACGCTTGAGGGGCATGGTCGTCATGGGTTTCTCCTCGTGACGGAAGGTTTTTTGCATCAGCGCGCCTCAGCGCACCAGGTGCGCACGATGGCGCTCGTCGCGTCCACCATGCGCAGGAAATCGGCCAAATCGACCCACTCGTCGGTTCGCCCGTTCTGAGTAAGGTCACCGGCCAGCCCGCCAATGCCGACGGTCGGAATGTTCTTTTGCACCATCGGGTTGCGGATGTCGGAGGACGTGTGCATCGGGTTCACGGAGGGCGTTTGCCCGGTCGCGGCACGAATGGCCGCCGCGGTGCACTGGTAAAGCGGGTGTTCGTCCGGGCAGTCGGCCCCGGTGACGCCGGCAATCCACTCAATCGTCGGCGGGTTATGGGCAAGGAAAGCGTCCGCCTTCGCCGCCGCGTCGATGGCCGCCGCAACCTCGGCCTTGATGTCGTCCAGCGTCTCCCCCGGCGGGAAGGAGAGCGCGCCGCCAAACGTCGCGCTTTCGTTGAGGCGGGAGAATTTTCGATCCGCCCCGCACAAAAAATTCGACACCATAAGATTTGTGGACCGGCTCACCGCTGCCTCCAAACGCGGGTGATGGATGCGCGCCGCCCGCGCCGCATCAAGGTCCTTGAGCGCGGCAATCAGAAGGAGCGCCTTGTCGACCGGGTTCTCGCCAAGGTGGGCAAAGCCGGTGTGCCCAGGCTCCGTGGTGGGCGGAAGACACCCCGAGACACTCACGCGAAATTCGAGCTGGCCGGACGCAAACGCCTTGATCTCGCCAAGGCCCGCGCCCGACTCCGCAGGATGCAAATAAACCGCGCCCGACGCCTCAAGCCCATTGTGAAGCGCGGCCGCAACACCACGCGCATGGCGCTTAGACGGGGCGCTCGCCAGCGTGACCTGCCCAAGCGGCAGGCCAGCCTCGGACGCTGCGGTCATGGCAAGGACACCCGCCGCAACACCGGCAAGATCATCGGCGACCCCCCAGCCAAAAATTTTGCCGCCATCGACCGTGCCCGCAAACGGGTCGTGGGACCAACCGGTGATATCGTCCACCGGCTCACTGTCGGGGTGTGCGAAAAGGAGGAGCGAGCGCTTTTCCGCCGCGCCCGGGAGCGTTGCGATGACGGTTTCGCGCGGCTCGGCCGCCTGGGCGCGACCGGCGGCGAACTCTGCGATCACCGGCACCTCAGCGGGCGTATAGCGCTGGGTGTCGACGATGCAGCCGGCATCCGAAAGGCGCTCGGCAACAATTGCCTGCACCTTCGCCTCCCCCTCGGTCTGGGCGGCGATCAGGGCGCGCAGGAATTCGACCGCCTCGGCCTCGCGGGCGCTCATCGCTCGATGGCCGGCGCTGGTCTGTTCATCGCTGCATCCACGCTGTATACAACAATGAGACTAACAACCGGGCAGTCCATGTCAAAGCATAAAAAACAGGCAAGGCGCCCCTAGCGTGACCATCCTGGCAAAGTTGGACCGCGCCGAGCCCAGCGCCTCCGCACGGGCCCACAGGGCGCTCACCGACAAAATCATGGCGCGCACCCTGCGCGGCGGCGATGCGCTGGTGGAGGGCCGCCTGGCCGCCGAACTCGGCATTTCCCGCACCCCGCTGCGCGAGGCTTTACAGCGGCTGGAGGGCGAGGGCCTCGTGGTCAAAACCCCCCATCAGCCCTACACCGTGCGCCGGGTGGACCTTGCCGATTACCTCCAATCCTTGCGCGTGCGCGAGGTGCTGGAGGCCGAAGCCGCCGCCCTTGCCACCGGCCGGGTCAGCATCGCGGCCATCGATGCTGCGCGCAAAACCCTCCTCGCCCTCGAAAAGCTCGACCCTTACGACGTGCACGCCCATTGGGCCTCCGATGACGAGGTCCACCGCCTCTTCATCGACGGGTGCGGCAACGCGGTGATGGCGCGCATCCTCTATGAGCTCAGGGCCACAACGCGCCTTTTTGAGACCGCGCAATTGGCCGATCGCCTCGGCCCCGACCAGCGCGAGCACCTCGCGATCCTGGACGCCCTCTCGGCCGGCAACGCCGACGCGGTCCGCCGCGCCACCGCCGCCCACGCCCGCTCCCTCTTCAGGTTTGCGGTGGACCAAATGGGGTGACCCACCCGCCGCTCACGCCGCGCCAGCGATCCGGCCAAGCACCACCGCGCTCAAAAGGCCATTGCCCGACAAATAGCCCGCATCCCCCTCGCCCGACACGCCGCAGGCCGCCCCGCCCGCGGCAAAGACATTGTCAAACACACCGCCCGAACCGCGCCGCACACGGGCCGCATCATCCACCAGCAACCCGCCCTGGGTGTGGAAGAGCGCGCCCGTGACGCGCACCCCCATGAACGGCGGCGAAAGGGCCGGCCGATCGCCAAACACACGGCCGAACGGGTCCGGCGCCTCGCGCACAAGCGTACTCTCCAGCGCGTCCACCGGGACGCCAAGACGCGCCGCCAGCGCCGCCACCGTCTCCGCACTCTGGATCGCGCCCGCCGCCTCCGCGTTCCGAAAATCGGCAAACTGGCGGGCGATCGCCGCAATGCGCCCGTCAAAGATTGTGAACGCGACGCCGCCCGGCTGCCCAAGCACCATGCGCGCCGCCTCCGAATAGCCGCGGCTCTCGTTCCAAAACCGCTGCCCCTCGCGGTTCACCTGGATGCCGCCCTCACCGATCACCGCCCAGGTGATCAGGATCCCGTGGGGGTGCGCCACGTTGCCATGCCCCTGGTAGGCGCCAAGGTGATGGTGCGCCGCCCCCAGCGCCTCGCCCCACTGAAGCGCCTCGCCGCGGTTGCCGTCGTGGCCAAACCACAGCGCATCGGCAATCTCTGGCATGTGGCGCGCCACCATCGCCCGGTTGCCGCCAAACCCGTTGCACGCCAAGATGAGCCGCCCGCAGCCGATCCGGTCGCGCGTGCCATCCGGCCGGGTAAGCCCGATGCCGGCAACACCGCCCTCCCCCGTCTCCAGCGTTTCCACCGCCGCTTCGCCGATGATGGCAATGCCCGCCACCTCGGCCGCCGCCCGCAACGCATCAATCAGCGCCGCGCCAGACCGGGAGGCAAGCCCATGCATGCGCCGCCGGCTGTGCCCCGGATAATCAAAATCGTCCACCAGCGAGAAGGCAAACCCGTGCGCGTCGGCCAGCCATTCTAACGTGGGCGCGGCCTCCTGGGTGAGGCGCGCCACAAGGCTGGCGGGCGGCTGATGGCTCGCCTTTGCCATGATGTCGGCCGAAAACCGCGCCGCATCGTCAACAATGCCGGCCGCGCGCTGCCAGCGGGTGCCCGCAGCCGGGATGAGCCCTGCCGAGAGCGCCGTGGAGCCCGCCGGCACCGCGTCGCGCTCCAGCACCAAAACCTCCCGCCCGGCCTCTGCGGCGGCGAGCGCTGCCACAAGGCCCGCAGCACCCGCCCCCACAATCAGCGTCTCCACCGACGCCTCAAAGGGGGCGGTGGCCGGGATGACGCGCGCGTTCATCGCCCCTCGTAGCGGCGGCCAAGGGCGAGCATCTCTTCCGTTCCGATCCGCATGTTGAGGGCGTCAAAGTCGAACATTTTGCCGGCAAAGGGCGCATTCGTGCCGTGGGCGGCAAGGCTTCCATAATACGCCTCGGCGGTGTGCGCGATGGCGCGGACAATCCCGCCCGGAAAGATCACCAGCTGAAAGCCCAGCGCCTCAAGGTCTTGCGCACCCGCAAGCGGCGTCGCGCCCCCTTCCACCATATTGGCCATCAGCGGCACCTGCCCGCCGAAGGTTTTGACAATCGCGGCCATCTCCTCCCGCGAGCGCGGCGCTTCCACGAAAAGCGCATCGGCGCCCGCCTCCACATAAGCGGCGGCCCGCGCCATGGCGCCCTCAAACCCCTCCACCGCGATCGCATCGGTGCGGGCGATGATGAGCGTGTCGTCGCGCACCCGGGCGTCGGCCATGGCGGCGATCTTGCCCGCCATTTCGGCCGCGGGGATGAGCGACTTGTCCTTCAAGTGCCCGCAGCGCTTTGGATAGGTCTGGTCCTCCACCTGGAGGGCGTTGGCGCCGGCGCGCTCATAGGTGCGCATAGTGCGCTGGGCGTTCAGCGCGTTGCCAAACCCTGTGTCGGCGTCAATCACCACGGGGAGCGCCGTGCGATCACGGATGAGGGCCATGGTGTCGGCCATCTCGGTTGCGCTGGTGAGCCCAATATCGGGCCGGCCAAGCCGCGTGTAGGCGACCGCTGCGCCGGAGAGATAAAGCGCCTCAAACCCTGCGGCCTCCGCTAGCGCTGCCGTCAAACCATCATAAACGCCCGGCGCCACCAGGATTGGCGCGCGGGACAAACGCTCCTTCAACCCCATCACGAAAGCTCCGCCACAAGCGCAGCACAGGTGGTCTGCGCCGCAACCGTTTTGAGGGAGGTGAGCGTTGCTGCGTGGACGGCAGGGTCAAACGCTGCGCACCCATCGGTGAGAAGCTGCACCCCAATGTCGCGAAGGTGCGCGTCCCGCACGGTGCTCGCAACGCCCCCGTTCGTCACAATGCCGGCCACAATGAGCCGATCGATCCCCATTGCGCGCATCACGTAGTCCAGGCGCGTTTGATAAAACGCGGAATAGGCGACCTTCTCAATCGTGACGTCCGCCGGCGCGAGCGTCTCCACCAGCCCATGGCCGAAGGCGCCCGGCAGGAAGTCGCCGGGGCCCAGAAAGGGTCGCAGGCGGGCAAGGTGGGGCGCAATCAGCGGCGCGCCGCCCCGGCCGGGCACAAGGGTGAACTGAGCGGAGATGTGAACGCCCCCCGCGGCCCGCAGCGCATCGCGCAGCGGCTTGATCCGCGCCGGCAGCGCGCTGATGGCCTCAGAGGTTTGGCCGGCGCGGCCATAGGCGCCCCGAGGGTGCAAAAAGTCGTTTTGGAGGTCGATGGTCAAAAGGGCGGTTCGTGTCCAATCGCTCACGGTGCGCTCCGCTCCAGGATGACGTTGCCGAAGGCATCCACCCGCCCCTCAAAGCCTGGCTCGATGAGGATGGTGGTGTCGGCCTGCTCCAGCACCGCGGGGCCCGCAACCCGCACCCCGACCGGGAGCGACAGGCGGTCGAAGATGGCCGCCTCATACCAAGCCCCGCCCACAAAAATCTGCCGCGGAGGCCGGCGCGCGCCCTCCACCCGCGCCTCGGCCCCCGGTGCGAGGGTCGAAAGGTCAAATTTTTCGCGCGTGCCCACCACAGTGGTGCGAAGGTTCAAGATGCGCCGCACCCCGCCCGGCAACAACCGCCCAAAGGCGCCGCTATAGGTGGTGTCGAATGCTTGGGCGATGAGGCTTGGCGTCGGCAAACGGCGCGATGGCCGGCTCAGCGAGAGCGGCACGGCCACTGTGTGCGTCTGGCCGGAATAGGCCATGTCAAGCTCCACCGTGACGAGGCGGTCGGCAAAGTGGGTGTCGGCCGCATCAAGCCGCGCGTTGCCGGTGGCGGTGTGCTCGTCGATGGTGGCGGCCAGCGCGGCGGGGTCGATGTCGGCCGCGTTCGCGTTGATGGTTTGGACGAAATCGTGCCGCATGTCGGCAATCACGCAGCCAAGCGCGGAGGTGACGCCCGGGAAACGCGGCACGATGGCGCGCGAAAGACCCACCTCGCGCATCATGGCGCAGGCATGGAGCGCCCCGCCGCCGCCAAAGGGCATGTAGGCGAAGCGGTTTGGATCATGCCCGCGCTCGATGGAGACAAGGCGGACCGCGCCCGCCATGCGCGCGTTGGCAACGGTCAAAATGGCCTCCGCCGCCGCGTGCGTGCCAAGTCCCAGCGGCGCGCCCACATGGGCCTCGATGGCGCGCGCAGCGGCCGCAACGTCAAGCGCGTCAAGGTTGCCGATGGGCCGCGCTGCATCAATGCGCCCCAAAACGATGTTCGCGTCGGTGACGGTGGGCCGATCATTGCCGCGCCCGTAGGCGACGGGGCCGGGGTCGGAGCCTGCACTTTCCGGCCCGATTTGCAAAAGGCCCGCTCGGTCCACCGAGGCGATGGAGCCGCCGCCGGCGCCGATGGTGGTGATCTCGATCATCGGCGTGCGGACGACCATGCCAAAGTCGATGCTGGTTTGCGCCCCCAAGACGCTTTTGCCATCCGCCACCAGCGACACGTCAAAGGATGTGCCACCCACATCGCCGGTGATGACGTTGTCAAAGCCTGCAACGCTTGCAACGTGCGCGGCCGCAATCACGCCCGCCGCCGGGCCCGACAGCGCGGTGCGGACAGGAAGCCGCGCGGCGTCCGCATCCGTCATCACCCCGCCATTGGACTGGACGATGAAGAGTTCGCGCCCGAGCCCCGCGTCCCGCAATCCGGTCGCAAGCCGCGAGAGGTAGCCCGACACTTCTGGCTGCAGATAGGCGTTGAGCGCCGTGGTGGAGAAGCGCTCAAACTCCCGAATTTCCGGCAAAATTTCGCTAGAGCCGGAGACATGCGGGCTTGGCCACACCGCGCGCACGCGCGACAGCGCCGCCCGCTCGTTGGCGGGGTTGGCATGGGCGTTGATGAAGAGGACCGCCACCGCCTCACACCCTTTTTCCAAAAGTTGGCGCGCGGCCGCCTCCACCGCCTCAAGATCGACGGGGGTTTCGATGGTGCCATCGGCGAGCGTCCGCTCGGGCACTTCAAGGCGCAGGGTGCGCGGGGTGATGGGCGTGAAATCGCCGCGCAGGCCCCAGGTGCGCGGGCGATCGCGCCGCCGCATTTCAAGGACATCGCGAAAGCCTGCGGTGGTGATGACGCCAAGCCTGGCGCCCTTTCGCTCCAACAGCGCGTTGGTGCCGGCCGTCGTCCCATGGACCACGGAGGCGACCGTTGCGCCCGCGGCCGCCTCAAGGACGCCCGCCACAACACCTGCCGATTGGTCCGGCTTTGTGGTGGGCACCTTTGCGGTGCGCGAGCGGCCGGTTTCGGTGTCGGTCACGAACACGTCGGTGAATGTGCCACCCACATCAACGCCCACCAAAAGCGTCATGGCGCGGCCGCCCGCCAGGCGGTGCCATAGTGGGCGTCGGCCTCGTCCGCGTTCAAATAGCCCTCAGCCACATCCCGCGCGATGGCGCCGGGCGCACGCTCCTCCGGCGGGCCATAACCGCCGCCGCCAGGGGTTTCGAGCCGCACCACATCGCCGCGGGTGAGGCGCACGCCCGTCACCTTCGATGTAAGGGGCGGCGTCGTGCCGTGGCCGACAAACCGGTTTTTGGCCCCCTCGCCGCCGCCGGCAACGCCCTTTGGCGCAAACCGCCCCCGCTCGCCAAAGAGGAACGCCTCGGCGCTCTCCTCAAGGAGCGCAATCTCATAGACCGCGCCAAGGCCGCCGCGGTGGCGGCCGGCACCTGCACTCCCGTCCCGCAGCGCCCACGTGCGAAAGGCGATGGGATAGGCCGCCTCAAGAATTTCCAGCGGCGGGATGGTCGCCATGGAGATTGGCGCATTGCCGTGGTTCAGCCCATCGCTCTCAAAGCTGCCGCCATGGCCACCGCCATAAAATGAGAACATCACCCAGCGGCGCCCATCGGCCCGGCGGCCCGCGATCGAAAGGGCGTTGATGGTGCCATAAGCGTTGGCCGGCACGCGCTCGGGCGCGGCCTTCCCCATGGCGCCAAAGATGACGTCGATCATGCGCAAGATGGTTTCGGTGTAGCCGCCGGTGGGCGTCGGGAATTTTGCCGACAACAGCGACCCGTCCGGGATTTTGACGGTGATCGGCCGCATCACGCCGGCGTTGGCGGGAAGATCGTGAAAAATGTGTTTCATCGCGACGTAGCAGCAGGCAACGGCGGTGGGCTTTGCAATGTTGACGGGGCCCGCGGTCACCGGTGCGGTGCCGGCGAAATCGAGGGTGAGGTGATCGCCCTTCACCGTCAGCGCAACGCGGATGGGGAGCGGGTCATCGCTGATCCCATCATTGTCGAGGCTGTCGTGCGCCTCCCACCGGCCATCGGGCAGCGCTGCAATTTCGGCCTTTGCGAGCGCCTCTGCACGATCGGCAAAAGCGGCCATGGCGGCGCTGACGGTCGCCGCGCCATACTCGTCCAGCACCGCGTTTAGCCGGGCAACGCCAAGGTCGAGCGCGCCGAGCTGCGCGCCAAGATCGCCCTCCGCCGACTGTGGGAGGCGCGTGTTGCGCATCAGGATGCGCACAATGTCGTTCTGCATGGATCCGCCGCGCACAATGCGCACGGGCGGGATCACGACCGCCTCCTGAAAGGCCTCTGTTGCGGCGGGGTTATAGTTGCCGGGGACGGCGCCGCCCAGATCGTGCCAATGGCCAACGGAGGCAAGCCAGCAAAACAACGCCCCGTCGCGGAAGTAAGGGCGCACGAGGCGCATGTCGGAAAGGTGCGTGCCGCCAAGGTGCGCGTCATTGAAAATATAGACATCGCCGTCGGCAAGGTCGCCATCGGCGGCGGCCTGGTCGATCACCGCCTTCACCGCAAAGGCCATCACGCCCACGAAGATGGGAAGGCCCTCTTTGCCCTGGACGAGGGTGTCGCCGGTGGTGGCGTGGTAAAGCCCGTGGGAGGCATCGTGCGCCTCGGCGATGATGGGGTTGAAGGCCGCGCGGAAGAGGCCGGCGTCCATCTCATCGGCAATTTGTTCGAGCCGGCCGGAGAGGACCGCCAGCGTGATTGGGTCAAGGCTCACGCGTGGCGCGCCTCGGCAAGGTCGTTCCACACGTCCTGCCGGCGGATTTTGCCGCCTTCAATCTCGAACCGGTCGATGAACCGCACGCCCTCGAAGGCCGTGCCATCGGGCCAGGCGCCCGACAGCGTGCCCCGGGCGTAGACCACCGTGACGGCGCCGTCCGAAAAGCCCTCAAACCCCAGAAATGTTTTGGACACGTGGCGGTAGCGCGGTTTTGCAAACGCCACCAACGCCTCAAGGCTGGTGAGGCGCGCGCCCGGAAAGGTCATGATGCAGCCCTTCGCCAACAGCGCCTCTGCGCGGGGCAAATCCCGCGCTTCAAGGGCGGCGAGGAAGGTTTTTACCGCATCGATTGCCGGGGCCAAAGTGTCCATGCCGCGCCTTTCCGTCTGCGGTTCTGAACGTGTGAGGCGCGCTGAAAAAGACAAGTCGATGGCGAAAAATCAGACAGGATCTTGCCGCGGGCCGTGGTGGATTTAAGTTCATCGCGTCGTTGGAGGCGCAGATGGGCGTTGGCGCGCAGGCACGGACCGGTCGGGGGAAGGCGCACCGCGTCTACCTCACGCTGCGCAGCGCCATCATGGATGGGACGTATGCAGCGGGCAGCCCGCTCCCCGGTGAGCCGCGGCTGGCGGACCAGTTTGCGGTGAGCCGCGTCACCCTGCGCCGCGCCCTCGACCGCCTGGCTGAGGAGGGTCTTGTCACCCGCGCGGCCGGCAAAGCGACCACCGTGCGCCCCGCCCCGCCCGATGCGCCGGCCATTGCCCCTTTGTGCGTCCCCGGCCTCTCAGAACTCGAACAGCGCACCGAAGCGCGCCTGCTGGCGTTCTCCTACGTCCCCGCCGGGCCAGAGATCGCGCAAGCGCTGGCGATTGCGCCGGGCGCGATGGTGCAGCGGGCCGTCCGCGTGCGGGTTCTGGCGGGCACGCCACTCTCGCACCTCACCACCCACGTGCCGGCCGAGATCGCGCGGACCTATTCGGAGGCCGAGCTTGCCACAACGCCGCTGTTTCGCCTTTTGGAGCGGAGCGGCGTTGCGATAAGCGGCGCGTCCCAGTCGGTCACCGCAGCCCTTGCCCCGCCCGATATTGCCGAGGCGCTCGCCATCGAGCCGGGGAGCGCGACGCTCAACCTCACCCGCGTCGTTGACGATGAAACCGGCCGGCCGGTGGAACACCTTGCCGCCGTCTACCGCCCGGACCGCTATCGCCTTGCCATGCGCTTCCACCGCATTGAGGACGGCGGCACGCTGCAATGGCGCCCCGTCATCGGCTCGGCGGCATGAAGACCCTCTTCGACAAGGTGTGGGACGCCCATGTGGTCGCCGAGCGGGAGGATGGCGCAAGCCTCCTGTGGGTGGACCGCCACTTTGTGCACGAGGGCTCGCACCACGCGTTCCGAAAGCTTGCCGACCGCGGGCTTCCCGTTGCCGAGCCCAACCTCACCTTTGGCGTTGCGGACCATTATGTGCCGACCCGTGGCCGCGGCACGCTCGACCTTGCCGGCCCCGTTGGCCGCATGGTGCAAGGCCTGTCGGACAACACGAAAACCCACGGCATCCGCTGTTTTGGCCTCGATGACCCGCGCCAAGGCATCGTCCATGTGGTTGGGCCGGAGCTTGGGCTCACCCTCCCCGGCCTCACCGTCAACTGTGGGGACAGCCACACCTCCACCCACGGCGCGTTTGGCGCCCTCGCGTTTGGCATCGGCGCGACGGAGGTGGCGCACGTTTTGGCCACCCAAGCCATCTGGCAAAGCCGGCCCAAGACCATGCGCCTCACCATCGAGGGGCAGCTGGCGCCCCATGTCACGGCGAAGGATGTGGCGCTCACCTGGATTGCAAAGCTCGGCGCGGATGGGGCGCGGGGCCACGCGGTGGAGTATGCCGGCAGCGCGATCCGCGCGCTCTCCATGGAGGGCCGGCTCACGCTGTGCAACCTTTCCATCGAGGGTGGCGCACGCTGCGGCATGGTCGCGCCCGACGACACGACGTTTGCCTATCTCGCCGGCCGCCCCTTCGCCCCCACCGGCCCCGATTGGGATGAAGCGCTTGCCCACTGGCGCACGCTCGCGACGGACGATGGCGCAACCTTCGACCGCGAGGTCACGATTGACGCCGCCGCCATTGCCCCCGTCGTCACCTGGGGCACGAGCCCTGAGGACGCGCTCCCCGTGACGGGCCATGTGCCCGAGGCCGGCGGTGATGGCCTTGCGGACACACTCGCCTACATGGGCCTCTCACCCGGTCAGCCTCTCACCGATATTGCCATCGACCAGGTCTTCATCGGCTCCTGCACCAACGCGCGGCTTGAGGATCTTCGCGCGGCCGCAAAAGTGCTGGCCGGGCGGCGCGCCAAGGTGCCCGGGCTCGTCTCGCCGGGCTCCACCGCGGTGAAGCGCGCGGCGGAGGCGGAGGGGCTCGACCGCATTTTCGTGAGCGCCGGGCTCACCTGGGTGGATGCGGGCTGTTCCATGTGCGTCGGCATGAATGGCGACACGGTGGAGAGCGGCAAACGCTGTGCCTCCACCACCAACCGCAACTTTCGCGGCCGGCAGGGAAAGGGCGCGCGCACCCATCTGATGTCGCCCGCGATGGTCGCGGCCGCGGCGGTGGCGGGCCATCTCACCGATGTCGCCCCCTACCTTGAGGGGCGCGACTGATGGCCGGCATTTCGCGCGTGAAGGGCGTTGCCGTCGCGCTGGCAATGGACAACATCGACACCGACCAATTGATCCCCGCCCGCTTCATGTCCGCGCCGCGCAGCGCGGGATACGGCGGCTTTTTGCTTCACGACCTTCGCCGCACCGACGATGGCGCGCTCGACCCCGCCTTTCCCCTCAACACCCCCGCAGCCGACGGCGCAAAAATCCTTGTGGCCGGCCGCAATTTTGGCAGCGGCTCCTCCCGCGAGGCGGCGGTCTATGCACTGGTGGACGCCGGGATCCGCGCCGTCGTGGCGGAAAGCTTTGGCGACATTTTTCGCGGCAACGCCGTCAACAACGGCCTCATCCCCGCCGAGGTGGAGCGGGTTGCGCCGCTTCTGGGCACCCTCACCACGCCGGGGGCGGCAACGCTGGACATTGCGACCCGCTCGCTCACCGTCGGCACGGTCCGCACCGCGTTCGCGCTCAGCGATGTGTTCGCAAAGAAACTGCGGAACGGGTGGGACGATATCGACCTCACGCTTGGCCGGCTTGATGCCATCGCCGCCTTCCGCCGCGCGCGACACGAGGGCGCGCGCTGGGCCTTCCCCAACCACAACGAAAGCGGCCCCAACGCCGCGCAACCTGAGGGACACTCATGAAACACATCTGGATCGCCCCGGCGCTCGCCGTCGGCCTCACCACGGCAGCCGCGGCGGAAGAGACCATCACCGCCGTCCACGCCTTCCCGACGACGCTGATCTACACCCAGTCGTTCTTGGAATTTGTCGACAAGGTGAACGCGGCGGGCGAAGGCGTCATCCAGATTGATGTGCGCGGCGGGCCCGAGGCCATCGGCATGTTCCAGCAGCCCGACGCCGTGCGCGACGGGGTGGTCGACATGGTCTACACCCCCGGCTCGTTCTACGCCGGCACTGTGCCCGAAAAAGACGCCCTGGTTGCCTCCAACATCACCGGGCCCGACGCGCGCGCCAACGGCGGCATTGCCCTTTACGACCAGCTCCACCAAGACAAGATGGGCGTCAAATTCCTCGGCTGGTTTGATTCCAACGTCAGCTACAATCTGTGGATGGTGAACGAGCCCTCGCTCGACGCGGACGGCAACCTTGATGTGTCTGGCGTAAAACTGCGCGGCAACCCGGTCTACAACGCCTTCTTCACCAACTACCTTGGAGCGCAGGTGATCGACCTTCCCACCACCGACGTTTACGCCGCCCTTGAGCGCGGTGTGGTGGACGCCACCGGCTGGACGCAAATTGGCCTTGCGGACCTTAAGTGGAACGACTTTGTGAATTACCGCATCGAGCCGAACTTTTTCTCCACCGACCTTGGCGTCATCGTGAACCTCGACACCTGGAACGGCCTTTCAGACGAGGCCAAAACCATCCTCCAGGACGTTGCGATTGCGCATGAGCGCTCCTCGGCCGAAAAACTCGGCGCCATGGCCGCCGAGCAGCTGGCCGCCCTTGAAGAGGCCGGCATGACAACCATCACCCTGGAAGGTGAGGCGCGGGCCAACTACCTCGCGGCCGCACGCCAAACCACCTGGGACCGCATGAAGGGTCTTATGGAAGAGCAAGGCACCGGCGACATGTACGACGAGCTGGTCGGCCTCTTCTACGACCCCGCCGCCGACGCGCAGTGAGCCTTTGGCGGGGCGCCGCCCTTGACGCGCGCCCCGCCAAAAAGCCATGCGGTTCGCGTGGGACGACGCAAAACGCGCGAAGACCCTTCGAGAGCGACACCTCGACTTTGCGGACCTTGAAGAGAACTTTGAGTGGGACACCGCCATCATGCGTGACGACGACACGCATGATGAACCGCGAACCCAAGCCATCGGCCACTTCTATGATATCGTGGTTGTCGTCGTGTTCACCGTCCGCAACGATACATGCCGCATCATATCCCTCCGAAAAGCCGAACCACGGGAAAGGCGCCAATTTGAACGACGACCCTGAAAACCCGCCGTTCGACTTCTCCGCAACGCGCGGTCGGCGGCCAGGCGAGCCAAAATCGTCCGAAACGGCGCGGCTGCGCGCAGCGTTGCGCTCGGTCATTGCGGCCCATCGGTCCGGTGAACGCACCCAAATCAACGCCGCCATCCACAGCGCTGAAACCGTGCTTGCCGAACGCGACTAACGTGCGCCCCCTCGCCCGCGCCTACGACGCAATTCTGACCGCGATGGCCGTTGCCGCCGGCCTCACGCTGGTGTGGCTGATGGTTGCGGTGATCATCTCAGTTGCCATGCGCAACGCGGGCGTGCAGCCGTTCGCATGGCTCTTCGTCTCCACCGAATATGGCCTTTTGTACATGACGATGCTCGGTGCGCCCTGGCTTGTGCGAAAGCGCGGCCATGTGCACATCGAACTCCTGACGGCCGCGCTGCCGGACGGGGCGCGCACGCTCCTGTCCCGCGCGGTGGCGCTTGCGTGCGTTGCGGTGTGTGCGCTGCTTGCCGTCAAGGGGGCCGAGCTTGTGGCCACCAACCTTGAGCGGGGCGACTATGACGTGCGCGCCTACTTTTATCCCCGCTGGCTCCTCACCATCGCCTTCCCGCTCTCGTTCGGCCTGATGGCGATCGAGTTTGCCCGCTTCGTCGTGGGGCCGGTCATGCACTCGGGCGAAGCGGGCATCCACGAATGAGGCACCCATGAGCGAGTGGGTCGAAGCCCTCTTCATCCTCCTTGGCACCATCGTCGCGCTGATGGCGCTCGGGATGCCGGTGGCCATCGCCTTCCTCGCCGCCAACATTTTTGGCGCGTGGCTTTTCATGGGGGGTGAGCGCGGCGTCACCTTGATGCTCAACAACGGGCTTGGCGCGCTCACCTCCTTTGCCCTTGTCCCCATTCCGCTCTTCTTGCTGATGGGGGAGTTTTTCTTCCACACTGGGCTTGGCGCGCGCATGTTCGGCGCGATCGACAAGCTGCTCGGCCGCCTCCCCGGGCGCCTCTCCTACGTGACGGTTCTGGGCGGAACGGGCTTTTCCACCCTGTCCGGCTCCTCCATGGGCTCCACCGCGTTGCTCGGCTCGCTGATGGTCCCCGAAATGCAAAAGCGGGGCTATAAGCGCATCATGGCCATCGGCCCGATCCTGGGGACGGGTGGCCTTGCCATCATCATCCCGCCGTCGGCGCTCGCGGTGCTTTTGGCAACGCTTGCCAAGATTGACGTCGGCGCGCTCCTCATCGCGGGCATCATCCCCGGCCTCATCCTCGCTGTGTTCTACATCGGCGCGATTTACCTGATGACCCGGCTCGACCCCTCCGCCGCCCCCGCCTACCCCGTCGATCCCATCTCGCTCGCCGAGCGGCTGATGCTCTTGGTGCGCGATGTGGTGCCGATGGTCGGGCTGATGGTGGTGATCATCGTGATGATGATCGGCGGGATTGTGACGCCATCGGAGGCGGCCGCCTTTGGCGCGGCGGGCGTGTTGGTGCTGGCGGCCCTCTTTCGCTGCCTGACGCTGGATGCGGTGATCAAATCGGTCATCGGCGCGCTGAAGGTGACGCTGATGGCCTATCTCATCGTGTTCGGCTCGGCGACGTTTAGCCAGGTGATGGCGTTTTCAGGCGCGTCCAGCGGGCTTATCGGGTGGGCGACGTCGTTCGAGCTTGCCCCGGTGGCGATGCTCGCCTGCATGTTCGCGTGCCTCCTCCTCCTGGGCATGTTCATGGAGCAGATTTCCATCATGCTCCTCACCATCCCAATTTTCTTTCCGCTGGCGGCGCAGTTGGGGTTTGACCCCATCTGGTTCGGCATTGTGATGCTGCTGGCGCTGGAAATCTCGTTCACCACCCCGCCGTTCGGCCTCCTCCTCTTTGTGATGAAGGGTGTGGCGCCGCCTGGCACCACCATGCGCGAGATCTACGTTGCCGCCCTCCCCTTCATCGCCTGCTCGCTGGCGGTGGTGGCGCTCCTCGTCCTTTTCCCTTGGTTGGTGACGGGCGTCGGCTAGGCTTTGTGACGGATTTTCAGGCCAACCTCAGGTTAGCGTTTTGATTTTACGGTGTGACCTGCATCAACAAAATAACTGAAGTCACAGGATCACCTGCAACCGTGATGTGAGATCCGAACGCAAGTCTTACTTTCGCGACGCGTTCTTCCCACATAACAGTACAGAAGGTTTTTGAGAAAGCTGCGTTATTTGACGCAAAACACATCGCGTATTACTGTTTTGCCTAAAGGGTGACCGTCATGGATATTTCCAAGAGTCAGGTGCAAGCGACGGTTGAGAGCCTTTTTTCGGAACGTCAATATGAGACGTTGAGCCGATCGCTTGGAGGGCCGTATCTGGCGTCGGAGGCCATCTGGGCGGCCATGAACGCCGTCTATGGCGCATCGCTTCAGACCCTTGGCAACGTGATTGAGACCGCGTTGGCTGTGCCCTTTTGGCTCGCCAACACACTCAGCGACTTTGTTTCTGACCTCGTCGATGTGTTCCGCGTTTTGGGTGAAGAGGTCCCTGAAATCGCCAATGGCGCCGCACAAGGGGTCGGGGTCGGGGCTCGGGCCGCGGGCACGATTGTCACCGGGGCTGTTTCGCGGGCCACACGGGGGACGGGCCCTTATGGCACAGCGGTTGGCAGCGCGGCCGCGGTGGCCGGCGCCAGCGTCGTCGCCGGTGGCGTCGGGATGGCGGTGGGGGGCGGCCTCATTGTGGGTTCCGCCATCGGTGGTGCCGTGGCCACAGCGTCCGCGCGCGGGACCGGCGGACGACTGTCCAACACAATGCGCTCGTCCCGAACCGCGCGACGCCTTCGCGTCTAGAGCGGTTTGCGCTCAGTTTGGGTCATATCCGGCGGCTTTGAAGTAGGAGCGGGCTTCGGTTGGGGTGATGAGGTCGAGGACCTCACCGATGCGATGCCATAGGCCGGCAACGGTGCGCTCGGCAGCCTTGCGCAG
>JBCCBM010000036.1:0-23868 GCA_039034015.1 Pseudomonadota bacterium
ACGTCAGACCGTCGCGCCGATGCACTGCCCCGTTGGACGCACTTCTACAACTGGCACAGGCCACACGCCGGCATCGGTGATCGCACCCCCATAAGCCGCCTTAACCACTCGAGGGAGAACCTCATGCGAGTCCACATCTAGAGCGGGTAACGCCGTCACGGCACCACCCGATGGCCCAGCGCCGGCCGGTGGTAAGGAGCGTGGCGCAGCGCGTGGCGGGACCACGGGCAAGCCGCATGACGCTGTCCACCGGCCGGCGCTGGGCCACCTTCGGCGGGAAAAGGGCGTTCTCCGGACTGCGTTGCCGCTCTTGTCCGTGCAACCAGCACGCACTTCGAGCGGCGCCTTGCCGGCAAACGCCCTTTTCCCGTCGGATGATGCCGTGATGGCGCAAAGTGCTCTAAAGTGTGGCCTCGCGGATGGCCTGGCGCAACTCTGGGAGGCCGGCGCCGGTTTCGGCGGATGTTGCGAGGATCGTGGGGTGGGCGGCGGGGCGCTTTCGGAGCGCTGTCGCAACGGCGCTCGCCATGGCGTCGCCCGCGGCCTTCTTGTCGCACTTTGTGAGGACGGCTTGGTAGCTCACCGCCGCCTCGTCGAGCACAGCCATGGCCGCCTCGTCGCTGGGTTTGAGGCCATGCCGGGCGTCGACCAGGAGGAAGACGCGGCGCAGGACGGCGCGGCCGCGCAGGTAGTCGAAGATCAGGCGGGTCCAGGTGTCGATCTCGGTCTTGGCGGCGCGTGCGTAGCCGTAGCCCGGCATGTCGACCAGGATCGGGCCGACCCCGTCCTCGCGGGAAAAGACGTTGAGCGCGCGGGTGCGGCCCGGGGTGTTGGACGCTTTGGCAAGGCCCTTTTGGGCCACCAAGGCGTTGAGGAGCGTTGATTTGCCAACGTTGGAGCGGCCGGCGAAGGCGACCTCGGGACGACCGTCGGAGGGCAGCTGTGCAACGCCGTGGCACGAGAGGACAAAGGAAAACGGCGCGGCAAACATCAGCCGCGCCGCCTCAAGATCGTCTGCGTTTTCGGCCGTCAGGTCGGGCTCTTTTTGGTCCGCCTGAAAAGGCCCTGGATGTTGTCCCACAGTTCAACCTTTACCCCTTGGCGCCGCATGATGACGTATTGCTGCAGCACCGACAAGAAGTTGTTCCATGCCCAATATATCACAAGCCCGGCCGGGAAAGATGCCAAGAGGATGGTGAAGAACACGGGCATCCAGTTGAAGATCATCGCCTGTGTGGGGTCGGGCGGTGCGGGGTTCATCTTCATTTGGACCCACATCGTGATGCCCATCAGGATCGGCCAGACGCCCACCATCAGGAACGTGCCGATGACGGGTACCGCGCTGGGGTCGTAGGGCAAAAGGCCGAAGAGGTTGAAGATGCTGGTGGGGTCGGGCGCGGAAAGGTCGTTGATCCAACCGAAGAAGGGCGCGTGCCGCATCTCGATGGAAACAAACAGGACTTTGTATAGCGCGAAGAACACAGGGATTTGGATCAGGATCGGGATACAGCCGGCAAGCGGATTCACCTTCTCCTTCTTGTAGAGCTCCATCATCGCCTGTTGCTGCTTCATGCGGTCGTCTTTGAACCGCTCGCGCATTTTCGTCATTTCCGGCTGCAGCCCCTTCATCTTCGCCATGGACTTGTAAGCCTTGTTGGCGAGGGGAAAGAACAGCAGCTTGACGAAAACGGTGGCGACCAAAATCGCGATGCCAAAGTTGCCGACAATCGAGTGGATGTACTCGATCAGCAGGAACAGCGGTTTGGTGATGAAGTAGAACCAGCCCCAATCGATCAGGAGGTTGAACCGGTCAATCCCAAGACTGTCTTCATAGCCGGAGATAATGGCGTACTTCTTGGCGCCAGCAAAAATGCGGCTGGTGGCCTCGGCCGTGCCGCCGGCGGGCACTTCGATCGCGCCGGCCAGATAGTCTGCCTGCCAGGCCGGGACGCCGCGGGATGTGTCGTAGACATAGCGCGGGGTGAAGGCGGTCCCCTGGTCGGGGATGATGGCGGTCGCCCAATATTTGTCGGTGAGGCCAAGCCAGCCGCTGGTGGAGCGCGGCAGGTTCATCACCGGCTCGTCCTCAAGACCCGAATAGCTTTCTTGGCGGAGCCCTTCTTCGCCAAAGACGCCGATGTAGCCCTCGTGGAGGATGAAGAAGCCCGAAATGTCGAGCTCACCCTGGCGGCGCACGCGGCTGTAGGGAAAGAGCGTGACCGCCGCTTCGGTGGTGTTGGTGACGTTTTGGGTGATGGTGAAGAGGAAGTCGTCATCCACCGTGATGGTGCGGCGGTAAACGATGCCCTCGCCTGTGTCGTAGACGAGGGTGACGGGCGCGTCGGGGCGCAAAACGCTGCCGCTCTCCACCTGCCAAACGGTCGTGTCACTGGGGAGCGGCACGTCGCCGGACGCGACCCAGCCGGCCTCCACAAAATAGGGGCTGGCGCTCCCGGCCGGTGCGAGCACCTGGACCTTCGGGCTCTCGGGGTCGACGGTGACGTGGTAGTCGTTCAGCTGAAGGTCGTCGATCCGTCCGCCCACGAGGCGGATGGAGCCGGTCACCGAGGGCGTCTCGATGGGGACGCGCGCGGACGCGGCGTTGATGGGCGCTGCGGTGGCAGCGGGCGCGGCGGGGAGCGCGCCTGTGGTCGCGGCCGGCGCTTGGGGGATTGCAAGGTCGGTGGGGGCGGCAGGCGTTTGACCGGGCGCTTCAATTCCAGGGTTTGCGGCGCGCTGGAGTTCGGCCTGGCGCTGGGCCTCCCGCTCCGCCTCCATCTGGGGTTGGATGAAGAAGAACTGCCAGATGATGATGACGGCGAGCGACAGCCCGACCGCAAGGAACATGTTCTTGTTGTCGGCCATCCGCCCGATTACCCCAACCCGTTGTGCCGCCCGCCGGCGGTCGCCTCCCAAAGCGCAGCTTCCAGGGACTGGAATGGCGCGCTCAACACGCCCCGCCGCGCAAGGATCACATAGTCTGTCCCGGCCGCGAATGCACCGCAATTTGCCGCGCACACCGCACGGAGCCGCCGCTTGATGCGATTGCGTTCAGGCGCGTTGCCGACCTTCTTCGTCACCGTGAAGCCGACGCGCGGGCCAAGCTCATCCGCCCGCTGCCGGATCTGCACCGTAAAATCGCGCCCCTTGACCCGCCGCCCCTTGGCCGCTGCCAAAAAGTCGGCGCGGCGCTTGAGGCGGATCGGCCTCAGGCGGACAGCTTCTTCCGGCCCTTCGCGCGGCGCGCGTTCAACACCCGCCGGCCGCCCTTCGTCGCCATGCGGGCGCGAAAGCCGTGGCGACGCTTGCGCACGATCTTGCTGGGTTGATAGGTCCGTTTCATCGGGATTCACCATCGCCTGGCCGCCGCGCGGCGTCGATCAAAAAAGGGGCCCAGAGGCCCCGACACCACCGTCTATAGGAACGGGGCGCCCATCCGTCAACGAAGGGCGAAGCGCCCGCGTCACGCAACGGTGAGATAACGTGCCCTCCGCCGCGGTTGTGGGCCCCCCTCTGCCCTACAATTTTGGGCGCGCCACCGGAGACCCCTTACCCATGCCCCCCGACACTGCGCCCCCGCCCCCCAAACCGCCGCTCTGGAAGCGCTTTTTGCCGCTCGGCATCATCGCAGCGCTCCTTGTGGCGGGCTACGCCGCCGGCCTTCACAAAACCTTGTCCTTGGAGACGATCATCCGCGAGCACGAAACGCTTGCCACCTGGGTGGCGGAGAATTTTGTCCTCGCGGCCATCGCGTACCTCGGCGCCTACGTCGCGGCCGTCGCCGTCTCCTTCCCGGGCGCGAGCCTTTTGACCATCGTGGGCGGCTTTTTGTTCGGCGTCGCCTTGGGCTCGGTGCTCACGGTGGTGGCCGCCACCATTGGCGCCTCAATCATCTTTTTGGTGGCCAAAACGTCGCTGGGGGCGCCGCTGCGGGCGCGGGCCGGCCAATTTGCCGATCGCCTCGCCCGGGGCTTTGAGACCAACGCGTTCAACTATCTCCTCTCGTTGCGCCTCCAGCCGATCTTGCCGTTCTGGCTGATCAACGTTGCCCCGGCGCTCTTCAACGTAAAGCTCACCACCTACGCGCTGGCCACCGCCATTGGCATCATCCCCGGCACCGTCGCGTACAACCTCTTGGGCGACGGGCTGGGCGCTTTGATCCGTGCCCAGGAAGCGGCCAACCCCGGCTGCGCGGAGGCCGGCACCTGCGAGATCGACCTTTCAGCGCTGATTTCACCGCTGATGATTGCGGCGCTCGTGGCGCTCTCGGTGGCAGCGCTCATCCCCGTCATCTTGAAACGCGTGCGCGGTGGAGGGACGGCCTGATGCGAACACCCGACATTTGCGTGATTGGCGCAGGCTCCGCGGGCCTCACCGTCGCGGCCGCCGCCGCAAATTTTGGCCACGACGTCGTCCTCATCGAGCGGCACAAGATGGGGGGCGATTGCCTCAACTATGGCTGTGTGCCGTCAAAATCGCTGATTGCGGCCGCCAAACACGCGCACACGGCCCGAAGCGGCGGCCCCTTTGGCGTCACCGCCGCGCCGACAGTCGACTATGGCGCCGTGCACGGCCACGTCCACGGCGTCATTGACGCGATCGCCCCCCACGACAGCGTGGAGCGTTTTCAAGGCCTGGGGGTTGATGTGCGCCTGGGCGATGGGCGCTTCACCGGCCCGGACACCATGGAGGTCAACGGCGAGACGATCCGCGCCAAACGCTTTGTGATTGCCGCAGGCTCGCGCCCGCGCGTGCCGCCGATCCCGGGGCTTGCCGATTGCGACCCGCTCACCAACGAGAGCATTTTTGACCTTCGTGCGCTGCCCAAAACGCTCGCCATCATCGGGGGCGGCCCCATCGGCTGTGAGCTTGGCCAGGCCTTTGCCCGGCTTGGCACCGCGGTCACCCTCATCACTTCCGGCCCAGTGCTTGCCCGCGAAGATGCCGACGCGCGCGACATCATCCGCAGGCAGCTCGTCGCCGAAGGGGTCACCCTCATCGAGAATGCCAGCGTGGAGCGCGCGGAAGGGGCCGGGGAAACCACGCTCACCCTCGGCGATGGCCGGCAGGTGCGCGCGGCAAAGGTGTTGGTGGCAACCGGCCGCGCGCCCAACATTGAGACGCTGGGCCTTGCCGCTGCTGGCATCGCGGCCACCGAACGCGGCATCACGGTCGACAAGGGGCTGCGCACCTCAAACCGCCGGGTCTTTGCCATTGGCGATGTGAACGGCGGGCTGCAATTCACCCATGTGGCCGGCCATCAAGCCTCCCTCGCGGTGCGAGCGATCGTCTTTCGCATGCCCGTCACCTACGACCCTGACGTGATGCCCCGCGCCACCTACACCGCACCCGAGGTCGCGCAAGTCGGCCTTTCCGAAGCGGACGCCAAGGCGCGCGATCCGAAGGCGAGCGCCCACACCGCGCCACTGTCGGGCAACGACAGGGCCAAGGCGGAAGGGGTCGAGGACGGGTTTGTCAAACTCATCGTCGACGGGAAGGGGAAGCTTGTGGGCGCCACGATCGTGGCCCCAACAGCGGGCGACATCATTGCCACCTATGCCCTCGCGCTGGCCGCAAAGGTGCCCCTGAAGACGATCGCAAGCTTTACGCCCGCCTACCCGACGCTGGCTGAAGCCGGCAAGCGCGCCGCCGTCACCCACTTTGCGGGAAAGCTTGGCGCGCCTTGGGTAAAGCGCGTGTTGGGCGCGCTCAAACGCCTCCCTTGAGGTGAGGCGCCTTCCGCCCGCGTGCGGGTTCCGATAACGTCCGCGCCATGGTCGAACCGCCACAACGGGCACCCTTTCGCGCAGGGTTGGGGACGAAGCTTCTCGTCCTCACGGTGCTGTTCGTCATGCTGGCGGAGGTTTTGATCTTCGTCCCCTCTTTGGCGAATTTCCGCGAAAAATGGTTGGCGGATGCGCACCACAACGCGTCGGTGGCCGCCACAATCCTGATCGAGACCCCCGCCGTGCCCGAGCAGCTGAAAATGAAGCTGCTCCAGGCCACCAACACCATCGCCATCACCCACCGCGGGAACAACCGGCGGCGACTTTTGGCGATGCGCGCGCCCCCCGCCTCGGTGGAGCGGCATGTGGTGCTCGGGGAAGAGACGCAGGTGGAATCCATTGTGGCCGCCTTTGACACGCTCTTTGCCCCGCCCGGGCGCATCATGCGCCTCACCGGCACCACCGAGGGCATTTCTGGCGATGTGGACGTGATCCTCGACCAAGGGCCCCTTCGCGCGGCGATGCTGGAACACTCGGTCAACATCCTCGTGCTGTCACTCATCATCTCGGGGATCACGGCGGGCCTTGTTTATCTGACGTTGCGCTGGCTCCTCGTGCGACCGGTGCGCGAGCTTGCCGCCGATATGCGCCACTTTGCCCTCGACCCAGAGGATGAAGACCGCATCATCGACCCCTCCGGCCGGCGCGATGAGGTGGGCGATGCCCAGCGCACCCTTGCCGCCATGCAGCGCGAACTTTGCGAGACCTTTGGCGAGCGGCGGCGCCTTGCCGAACTCGGCCTCGCGGTCTCAAAGATCAACCACGATTTGCGCAACCTTTTGGCCGCCGCGCAGCTCTTCTCGGACCGTCTTGCGGCGGTGGAAGAGCCCACCGTGCAGCGCTTCTTGCCAAAGGTGGTGCGCGCGCTGGACCGTGCGGTGGGCTATACGTCCAGCGTTCTCGCCTATGGCCGGGCGGGGGAAGCGCCGCCCCAGCGCCGCCTCATCGACATTGCGCGCCTTGCCGGCGACGTTGGCGAGACGCTGGGCCTCGACAGCCACCCCACCATCGACTTTCGCGTCATCGTGGAAGACGGGATGGAGATCGACGCCGACCCCGACCATCTTTATCGCGTGCTCCTGAACCTTTGCCGCAACGCCACCGAGGCGCTGGAGACGAGCAGCCACGCCTCGGTCGTGAAGCGGCTGGCGATTGCGGCGGAGCGGTCGGGCTCGGTGGTGCGCATTGTGGTGTCTGACACCGGCCCCGGCATCCCCGATGATTTGCGGCCGCAGCTCTTCCAGCCCTTTCAGGGGACGCGGCGCTCGGGCGGAACGGGGCTCGGGCTTGCCATTGCCGGCGAGCTCATCCGCGCCCACGGCGGGGCGCTTGTCCTGCTCGACAGCGGGTCCGGCGCCCACTTTGAGATCACCATCCCCGACAGGCCCATCGACTTTGCCACCGCCCGCGCCGCCGTCAGCGCGTAAGGTGCGCGCTCACTCCCGGCCCATGATGCGGGTGAGCGCATTGGCCGCCCGGGACGCGCGGAAGGCTGCATCCAGCGCGTCCGGGTCATAAACGGTGCGCACCCATGTGTCGAAGGGGAGCCCCTCCGCCTCGCCCGTGGTGGCGTAGGCGTCGATGAAGGCGTCGAGCACGCCGGTGCGGCTTTTGGCAATGTGCCCGTAGCGCCAGGAGAGCGCGGTTTTGGCCTCGGCCGCCGGCGCGCCGTCCACGATCATGCGGTAAAGCGCGGTGGCAAGCCCTGCCCTGTCCGCGCCCGACTTGCAGTGGAGGAGGACCGGCGGCTCGAATGTTGGAAAGCGCGCGATCGCCTCCTCAAGCCGCTCACGAAAGGGGGCGCGACCTGAGGAAAGGACGAGCCGCTCAAACGTGAGGCCCGCCGCGTCGCACGCGGCACGCTCCAGATGGTCGCCCCCGGTGTAGGGCGCGCGCAGGGAGACGACGGTGCGGATCCCGAGAGCCTTGGCGCGAAAAATGTCGCCCGGGGCCGGCTGGGCCGAGCGCCACAATTGGGGGGTGACCTGGTGGCGGTTGCGATAGGCAAGGCGCAGGATGCCATGGTCGGCGAGCAGCATGTCGGCCCACGCGAGCGCACGGTCGGCGCGGGTGTGCACCGGCCGCTCCCACCGCGCGCGCCGGCTGAACCGGCCGCGTTCCACCACCGCCACGACCGTCAGTCGCCCGCTGCAAGGCCGCCGGGGCGGCGCGGGTCGCTCGCCCCGCCCAGCGTCCCATCCGGCAACACCATGATCGATTGGGTGGCGCCCATCGCCCGTTGGATGCGCACGTCGTGGCCCTTTTCTTCCAGGAGGCGGATGGTGTCGTGGCTGATCCCCTCCTCGATGCGGATATAGTCCGGCAGCCACTGGTGATGCACCCGCGGCGCAGCGGTGGCGGTCATGATGTCCCGCTCATGCACCGTTGCGTTGAGGATGATCTGCATGGTGGTGGTGATGATGCGGCTGCCGCCGGGCGAGCCCGTCACCAGAAGCGGCTTTCCGTCTTTCAAAACGATGGTTGGCGTCATTGACGACAGCGGGCGTTTGCGGGGTTCAACCGCGTTCGCCGCCCCGCCGACAAGGCCATAGGCGTTGGGCACGCCGGGCTTTGCGGAAAAATCGTCCAGCTCGTTGTTGAGGAGGACGCCGGTCCCCTTCGCGCCGAACCCAACGCCGAACGAAAAGTTGAGCGTATAGGTGTTGGAGACCGCGTTGCCCTCGCCATCGATGACGGAATAGTGCGTGGTCTCGTTGCTCTCGGCCGGCAGTTTGCCGCGATCGGCGGCCACTTCGCTGGACGGTGTCGCCGTCTCCCCGATCTCGGCCCGCAGGGTGGCCGCGTACGCCTTTGAGGTGAGCGCTGCGATGGGCACATCCACAAAGTCAGGATCGCCGAGGTAAACGGCGCGGTCGGCATAGGCGCGGCGGGCAGCCTCGGCCATGGTGTGGATCATATCGGCGCTGTTGAGGCCGTAGGTGCCAAAGGGCGTCTCCTCCAAAATGTTCAGCATTTGCACAAGGTGCACCCCGCCTGAGCTTGGCGGCGGCATGGAGATGACTTCAAGCCCCTTAAAGGTCCCGGTGACCGGCTCGCGCACCACGGGCGCATAATCGGCAAGGTCCTGAAGGGTCATACGGCCGCCCTTCTCGGTGACGGTCTCCACAATGGCCTTTGCGGTCGGCCCCTCATAAAAGCCGGCGGGGCCCTCCGCCGCGATTCGTTCCAGCGTTGCGGCGAGCGCGGGGAGTTTCAGCGTGTCGCCGGCCTTGGGCGGTTCGCCACCTGCGTAGAACATGGACGCTGCTTCAGGGTCGGCCAAAAGGCGCGTTCGCACCCGCTCGACCGCCAAAATGCCGGCGAGCGCATCGCTGACGGTAAACCCGTCCCGTGCCAGCGCGATGGCCGGGGCGACAAGCTCGGCAAAGGAAAAATTCCCCGATCCATAACGGGCGTGGGCGAGGGCGAAGCCGGCCACCGTGCCCGGCACCCCCACCGCAAGGCCAGAGCGGCGCGAGAGGTTGGGGTCCGCCTCCCCGTCTGCGCCCAAGAACATGTCGCGGTCGGCGGCGGCGGGGGCCATCTCGCGGTAGTCGATCGCGACATTTTCGCCGGTGGCGGTGTGGATGACCATGAAGCCGCCGCCGCCAAGGTTGCCCGCGCGCGGCAGTGTGACGGCGAGCGCGAGGCCCGTTGCCACCGCCGCATCCACCGCATTGCCGCCCTGGCGCAAGATTTGTCGGCCAACCCGCGCCGCCTCCGCCTCCTGGGCGACCACCATGTGCCGCTCGGCCGGGATGGGGACGAAGCGGCGCCCGTCGGTCACGATTTGTGCGTTGGCGGCCGCGGGCGAAAGTGCGAACGCTGCCACAAGCGTTGCCGTGATGAGGGCCCGCCATTGTTGGATTTGCATTGCTGTTTTCTCCCGCGGCGACTGCCCATCAGTCCTGACACAGTGCGCCGTCAACATTGCGCAACAAAATTTCTTCTACGCGAACACGTTTGACATTAGCGTCCCATTGACGTCACTTGTGCGGAGACAGGATTTTTTTCCGCAGTATAGTGCAAAACGCCGCGCAGCTTTGCGGCCGCGCACACTTGCGTAAGAGGCGATGATGGCGTTCGCAACCGCTTCGATGCACGAGATGGCGCTGGAAAGCGTCCCCATCGCGCTGGTTCTCACCAACCCAGCGCTGGAGGATAACCCAATTGTGTTCGTGAACCGCGCGTTCACGACCCTCACGGGCTATACGGCCGACATGTGCATCGGCCGCAACTGCCGGTTTTTGCAGGGCGTCGACACCGACCCATCGGCCCTTGCCCGGCTGCGCGAGGGGCTGGCGGCGGTCCGCAACTTTTCGGTCGAGCTCTTGAATTATCGCGCGGACGGAACGCCGTTCCTGAATCAGATTTACATCGCCCCGCTGCACGATGACGCGGGCGCGTTGCAATTTTTCATCGGCCTGCAGCGGCCGGTGGAGGCGCGCGCGGGCGTTGACGGCGGCGCGGTGGACACGGCGCTGCGGGAAATCCACCACCGGGTGAAGAACCATCTCTCGATGGTGGTGGGCATGATCCGCATGCAGGCGCGGGTGGAAAATGCCAACTCGCTGGAGAATTACGCAACCCTTGCCCGGCGGATTGAAACGCTGCAGCTCCTCTATCAGGAGATGACCACCGGCGGCACCGAGCGCCCGGACGACGAAGACATTGCCCTTGGCGCGTATGTCTCGCGGATTGCCTCCACCATCGCCTATCTCGACGGGCGGGAGAGCGTGCGCCTCAACCTTGATATGGCAAATGTCCGCGCGCCCATCGACGCGGCCGCGCAGGTGGGCCTTCTGGTGTCCGAATTGTTGACCAACGCCTACCAGCACGCGTTTGAGGCGCGGGAGGAAGGCCTTGTGGAGGTGCGCCTCCAACAGCTGAGCGACCAAAGCCTTCGCCTCCAGGTGTCGGACGATGGGCGCGGCCTCCCCCACGGCAGCCGCTGGCCCGACGCCGGCAATCTTGGCGGAAAGATCGTGCGCTCTCTTTTGACCGGGCTTTCGGCAACGTTGTCGACCGGCGGCGGTCGATCGGGCTGCGTCTTCACGGTGGACGTGCCCGCAGAGCGGATTGCAGCGGGCGCGGACGAACGCGTGCGCGCCCGCGCCTGACGCGGCGGTGATGGGCGGCGTGGGCCCCATGCGCCACCCCGCTACGATGATTTCGCGGGCGCATGCCGGGCACTCGCCGTCCTGCGGTCGGCGCGTTCGGCCGAAATCTCCTCTTTGACTTGCACGTAGGCAAGGATTGCAAAGAGCACGGTCCCGCCCAAAACGTTGCCGATCAGCGCCGGCAGGATGAGCCCGAACACCAGCCAAACCGGCCCCACCTGGCCGTCCAGCAGCAGCAAAAAACCCTCGCCCGAGCCCGCAATCACATGGGTAAAATTGCCGAGCGCGATCATGTACGTCACGAACACAATCAACAGGATGCCGCCTCCGGCCGCCGTTGGCATGCACCAAACGAGCGCCGCGATGAGAAGGCCGGCCACAACGCCGTAAAGCAGCGTTTGGAGCGGCGTGTTCTCCATCACCTTGGACGAGACGACGAGGAGGCTCTCCAATTGCTCGGGCGTGACAACGCCGCCGTGATAAAACAGGAGCGCTGCCGCAAATGTCCCGATCAGATTGGCGCAAAACACGACCAGCCAAAGCCGCGCCGTTTGCCAAAGCGCCTGCCGCGTGGGGTTTGCAAGAAGTGGGAGCACGGGTGTGATCGTGTTTTCGGTGAAGAGCTGAAGGCGGCCCATGATCACCAGCACGAAGCCGAACGTATAGCCGATGTCCGCGATGGCAGACGCCCCCTCAAACGCTGGCAACACGTGGTGAAACAGCCCCTCCCCCAGCACCGACATCATCAAGAGGAGCCCCGCCGATATGCCTGAGCCCCACAGGGAAAGGGCGGGTCGATTGAGCTCTTCAACGCCCCGCGCGCTGATGGATGCATAGATGACCGGGGCGCCGGGGCCTGCGCGCGCGACGGCGTCCCGCGCTTCGCCGGCGCTAAGGTTCTTGATCGCGTGGTCCACATCCTCGGCCGGATCGCGCGTTTGCTTGGTGCCCATGTGGCTCTCTCCCTGCTCGAGCGGACCAAGCTCACGCAGTCCTCGCGCACAAGGCGGCGTGTCCAGCGACAAGATCGGGGCCCGGGAAGGAAGCGCCGCGATAAGGATTTTGTTCCGATCCGATGGATGCCCCGCGGCCGGCGAGGGCGTCGCGCGGCTTGTTCGTCAGGGATCGATGACACCGCTGCGACGAGGCCACTGCAGCGCTGTGGGAACAGCGCGCCAATCGATCCAAGACGGCCAGCGAACCGCATGGGTTGATGGTGTCGGCGTTTCGCAGGGCCGGGCGAACCAACGGTCCCATCAGTGAAAATTCCGCCCCTTGGGCAGCGCGCGCCGCGCCCCTTTGCGACGCGTTCCAAGCTTTGCCAAATCGTTGGCGGCCGAGCGTGCGGTGCCCCAAGTTGCGGACGGGGCCGGGGCGAGCGGGGGCCCCCCGGCGATCGCGCGGGCCGCTGCCCGGTGGGCGTCCAACGAGGCGACCACCGCGCCGTTCGTTTCCAGGAGCGCCGTCACATCGCCCTTCAGCTCTGGCGCATCCTCCATCAGCCGCGCCAACCGCGAGCGCGGTTTGACGACTGTGCGCAGGTCCACCGCCGGGCGCTTCACCTCGTCGGCTCGGTCCAACACGTCCCAATCGTCCTCCCCAAGGTCGGTCAAAAGGTGCGTCCGATCCTCCAAAGTCGAGGCCACCAGGTGGATGACGTTGTCTTCGGCCTGAAGCCGGCCAGTCACCTTTACAAATCTTGCGCCTAAAACGATCGAACGGTGGGCTTCAAAGATTTTCGGCCAAACAATGACGTTGGCGATCCCTGTTTCATCTTCCAGCGTCATGAAAATCACGCCTTTGGCCGATCCAGGGCGCTGCCGCACCAACACGAGCCCGGCCACCGAGACGACGCTGCGCCGCTTTGCCCGCTCCGCCAGAGTTTCGGCCAAAACAACCGCCTCTGTTTCCAGTTGCGGGCGAACAAAGCTTGCTGGATGCGCCTTCAGCGATAAGGACAAGAACCTATAGTCATTGATAACCTCCTCCCCTGGCGGCATCGGTGGCAAGTTTGCCGCCGCTTCCACTTGGAGCGCTGCCCAGTCAGCGGCTGCAAACAATGGCAAGTCTTCCGCCCGCCCCTGCTTCTCAAGTCCCCGCGCGGCCCAAAGCGCATCCCGCCGGGAAAGGCCCAAGGAGCCAAACGCGTCCGCATCGGCAAGCCGCTCAATGGTGGCCCGCTTTAACCCGGTGCGCAGCCAAAGATCGCGCACCGTGTCATACCCCGCGCCGCGCGCCGTTGTGAGCGTGTGCATCTCAACCTCCGACAGCCCCTTCACCTGGCGAAAGCCAAGGCGCACCGCATGATGGGCGCGCACCGCATCGGCCATCTCCTGATGGTCCCTGTGCAACCCGTCCGCCGCGCGCGGGCCCGGCTCCAACGTGCAATCCCAAGCGGACGCGTTCACATCCACAGGGCGCACATCCACCCCATGCAGCCGCGCATCCCGAACAATTTGCGCAGGCGCGTAAAAACCCATGGGCTGGCTGTTCAAAAGCGCTGCACAAAAAACATCAGGATAGCGGCACTTGAGCCAACAGGACGAATAGACAAGAAGTGCAAAGCTGGCGGCATGACTTTCCGGGAAGCCATACTCACCAAACCCCTCAATCTGCTTAAAGCATCGCTCGGCAAAATCGGGATCGTACCCCTTCGCCTTCATCCCCTCGATCATCTTGTCTTGGAACGTGCCGATCGTTCCAACTTTCTTAAATGTCGCCATGGCCCGGCGAAGTTGATCAGCCTCACTTGGCGTAAAACCTGCCGCAACGATGGCAATTCGCATCGCCTGCTCTTGAAAAAGCGGCACACCCATCGTCTTCGACAAGACCGCCTTCAACTCTTCGGACGGATAACTCACTGGCTCCTTCCCCTGGCGACGCCGCAGATAAGGGTGCACCATGTCGCCTTGGATGGGCCCTGGCCGAACAATGGCCACCTCGATCACAAGGTCGTAATAGGTCCGCGGGCGCAGCCGTGGCAGCATCGTCATCTGCGCACGGCTTTCAATCTGAAAAACACCCAGGGTGTCGGCCCGGCAAATCATGTCATAAACATCGGACTCTTCGGAGGGGATGCTGGCCAGCGTAAGCGAACCGTCCAACGTCTTTGGCACGTTGCGAAAGTGATCCGCGTAATGTGCTTCCAACAGCCGTAAACCTTTGCGAAGACAGGTCAGCATCCCAAGCGCGAGCACGTCGATCTTCAAAATGCCGAGCGCATCAAGATCATCCTTGTCCCACTCAATGTTGGTTCGGTCGTCCATGGCCGCTTTCACCACGGGCGCCAACTCGTCCAACCGCCCTCTGGTGATCACAAAGCCGCCCACGTGCTGGGACAAATGCCTTGGAAACCCACCAATTTCATGGGTGAGGCGCACCAAAAGCTCGATCCTGTGGTCCTCTGGATTAAGGCCTGCGCGCTGCGCGTCTTGGGCGCCGACCCCATGGGTGCCCCACCCCCACACGGTACCCGACAGCGCCGAGACCGCATCCTCGGACAGGCCAAGGGCCTTGCCCACCTCGCGCGCGGCCGAGCGCGCCCGATAGGTGATCACGGTGGCCGCGATCCCCGCCCGCTCGCGCCCATATTTCTCATAGATATATTGGATGACCTCCTCGCGCCGCTCGTGCTCGAAATCGACATCGATATCAGGGGGTTCGCGCCGTTCGGGAGAAATGAAACGCTCAAACAAAAGGTCGCCCCGCGCAGGGTCCACCTCTGTAATCCCAAGCACATAGCAAACGGCAGAGTTGGCGGCCGATCCGCGTCCCTGGGCCAAAATGCCCCGTTCGTTGGCAAACCGCACGACATCGTAAACGGTTAAAAAATAAGGGGCATACTCGAGCTTTCCGATCAACGACAGCTCGTGCGCAATGGCGTCGGCCACCGGTTTCGGGGGGCCACCAGGATAGCGCCGCGCAACACCCTCTGCTGTTAATCGCTCAAGGGTTTCTTGCGGCGTTCGACCAGGATCTGTCGGCTCTTCGGGGTATTCATATCGCAAATCATCAAGGGAGAACACGATGTCATCAAACACCCGGCCTGTTTCTTCCAAAGCCTCGTGGTAAACTCGGTAAAGCCGCGCCAATTCTCCAATGGGCTTGATCACCCGTTCCGCGTTGAGGGCCAGCCGGGTGCCGGCCTCATCCACGGTGGTGTGCTCCCGGATTGCGGTCAAAACATCTTGCAAAGGGCGCCGGTCAGGCCCGTGATAAAGCGGCTGCAGGCTTGCCATCGGTTTTAACCCCAACGTCTTGGCAAGCTGCACATAAGTGGCAAGGCGCCGCGCCTCCTGGGGCCCATATTGGATGGTCAGCACCAGCCGCAGCGGGCCCCTGCAAACCGGGCGCAGGCGCTCAGCCGCCAAGGCCACCTCGTCGGGGCAATCGCCGGGGATAATGGCGGCCAAAAGCCCCTCACCCCAGGCCTCAAGGTCCGACAGTTTTAGTCGGCAATCTCCCTTCTCCCCCCGTAAATTTCCGGTGGTGAGGAGGCGACAAAGGCGCCCGTAAGCGGCCCTGTCATGAGGCCACACGACAATCTCAGGGGTGCCGTCCACAAACGCAAGGCGCGCCCCCACCACGGTTCGAAGGCCAACATCCTTTGCCGCCAAATGGCCCCGCACGACGCCCGCCAACGTGTTGTGATCACAAAGGGCGAGCCCGCCATAGCCTGCGGCCGCGGCGGCCACGACCATCTCTTCAGGGTGCGAGGCGCCTTTGAGGAACGAAAAGTTGCTGGCAGCCACCAGTTCCACGAACCTCATGGAAATAGGCCGTGAATGAACCAGGCGGGGGCGTTGGTCTCACGCCCATAAAGCCCTTCGCGAAAAAGCCAAAAGCGACGGCCCTCCATATCTTCGACGGTGAAGTAATCGCGGGTGCGAAGGTCCACCTCCTGCCACCACTCTTGTGAAATGCGCTCTGGCCCCTCAGCCGTTGCCACACGGTAGGCGACCCTTCGCCACACGAAACGGACCGGCGGCCCATCCGGCACACTTGCCAACGCCTCAACAGGCTCTGGTGGTGAAAAGAGCCGGAGCGGCCGCTGGGGCACAGCGTCAGGCCCCATTCTCGGCCACAAGGGCCGAGCCGACTTCGGCTCCGGCCACGGCGCCCCGCAACGCTGGGAGGTCGCGGGGACCCGTCGCTCCGCGTCTTCTGGCTGGTGGGTGTCGATGGGGACAATGCGCTGCACGCGGCTTGCCCCCAAACGCTCTGTGAGTGTGTCGATCAACTGCGCAAGATCGGCAATGCGGTTCGCATTGGCATCAAAGTCGGCCTGCACCGCATCCATCGGCCCGGTTTGAGGCGCGCCAAGCCGCATCAGATCGATGCCGCTTTCTGTCTCAACGCGGGACGAAAGGGCCTCAATCCGAGGCGACAAAAGCGCCGTCAACCGCTTTGGGTCAGCCGATGGCTCGCTGAGCCCAACACCAGTTTCCCGAACTATTCCATCGGCATGAAAGAGACTAAGCCGCAGTTCCCGTGCCCCCTCGCCGCGGGTTTGCAAAACCGTTG
The DNA here is from genome assembly GCA_039034015.1 of Pseudomonadota bacterium. Classification (GTDB taxonomy): domain Bacteria; phylum Pseudomonadota; class Alphaproteobacteria; order Rhizobiales; family Amorphaceae; genus Acuticoccus. Next base: position 16,430 of record JBCCBM010000036.1, read on the forward strand.
AAAGCTGGCCCGAAAGGTGGCCGACCACGGAAACAATGCCCTCAACTGACACAAGAGGTTCGGCAAACCGGCGCTCGACAGTCATGGAAACTGCCGGGCGAAGCGGGGAAATGGGTTCTAAATGTTGCCCGCGGAGCCGATCGAGAGCGAGCGCGATTGACGGACCGAAGCGACGCGCAAGGGCCGCACGCGGCTGTTCTGCCACCTCGCCCACCGTCTTCAACCCAAGGCGCGCCAACACATCTGCGCCCCCTTCCGGCAGTCGCAACGCAACGACAGGAAGCGGAGAAACGGCCGAAAACTCTTGCGCCTCTGGAATGACGCCCCCTGGCCCATGACGCGCCATTGCGCGGGCCGCCGTCGGGTTGCCGCAAACTGCGACGCGAGCATGAAAACCCCAACCCTCCAGACGGCTTGCAATGTTTTTCGCCATGTCATGCTCCCCACCAAACAAATGGGAACAGCCTGAAATATCGAGCATCAGACCGTCCGGCGCATCCAAAGCAACCAGCGGCGTGTAACGCTCCATTGCACGCGCCAGCCGTTCAAGAATATCAAGATCAGCATCGCAATCTTCCATAACCACCTTGAGGTCAGGGAGAATTGCTCGAGCTTCTGAAAGGGTGACGCCAACCGTCAGACCGATCTCAGATGCGCGCAGCCCGAGACCGACCACATGAAACGCGTTTGCGCGCTTTTGAACCAGGACAGCATTGTCAATGCTCTCCTTTGCCTCCAAGCAATACCGATTCAGCGATAAATCTGGGAAATAAACACATAGGAAGCGACCAGTCATGATCGCTCCAAGCTCTTCTCTTTTAAGCGGCGACGCTCCACTGCAAGCCGAGCAAGGATCGGGAAAAGAGACGACTGATCATGATTTACGATCTGCTGGCCCAATGGCCCTTTATCAACACGCTTGAATTTCTGAGAAGACGAAAATCTTAGATCTCGATCAGCGATCCGATATCTTACACGCCAACCACCTGTAGGGCCCGCTCGGTTTTTCAAAAGCGATAGGCGCCATCCAATGGAGACAACATCGCCACCCAACAATTTAGGCTCAACACGCCAATGGGTGGCTGCCGTTGTCGAAAACATCGACTTCGACTGGACCATCAAAAAGACAGCCTTCGGATTGTCACGAAGCCTTAGAGAGATACGACGGGTCGCGGTGAGCGATAAATGCTCGCGACAAAATATCTCCGCAACGATAGAAGAAATGCTTGTGTTTTCTATCGCCTCTTCGACCGCCCAAAGAGCATCCGGAACTGTATCTGGATGAACGAATAAGATATTCTCTGGGGAAAATCCAAATTCATTCACACCATGACCACAAAGACGACCCGCCTCTGTTTGATTGGGCGTGTGGCTGACCCAAACGATCGAGCCGGGAGTCTTCCCATTCGGCAGCCTGGACACGATGAACCCGGTCGCAGAGGCGATTTCCGCGGGCGAGCGACAGTGGATCGCATGAAGACCTCGATCCAAGCCGCTCAAGGCTCCTTGGATCTGTCGCCCCCGACAAGACGCGACGGTCTCTTTTGGATAAGGACGAGGAGGGCTCGCGACAACCATGGTTACGTGTTCGTTAATGTTCCGCCTTTTGACGAGAACATATACGGATCACGCAACGCGTCAACTCAACTGGAAATTTTATTTTCCATTTGACACGTCCTTCGCCTCGTGTTTGTTCTTCAAAGCCTCAGATCGAACGGAGCACACGCGCCGGTTCCTCACCCAGCGCGCGCCACGTTCCAATAAGGCCCAAACCAACCGTCACGCCGACGGCAATCACCACCGCGCCGAGCGCAACCGCAGGAACAAAGACAAATGATAGTTCCATAAGCTGCACAGCAACCACATAGGCCGCAGCGCTTCCGGCTATTAGTCCGAAGATTGCGGCGCAAAGGCCGAGGAGCGCGTACTCAAGCCCGTAGGCCAAGATCAACGTTCTGCGGCGAGCGCCAAGTGTTTTTAAAATGACCGCGTCATAGATCCGACTTCTATGGCTCGCAGCCAAGGTGCCTGCCAGAACCAAAATCGAGGCAAATAACGTGACTGATGCCGCTGCACGGATGGCTAAAGCCAGATCGGACACAACACCATTCACGGTTTCTAGCGCATCCTTGACGCGAACCGCAGTGACCGTCGGAAATTTGCCCGATACCTCCCCGAGGACTGCGAGTTCTTTGGCCTCCGTGTCTTCACCATCGGCATACGTGAGCGTTGCCAAGTGCGCGTGAGGGGCACCGGCGAACACGTTGGGCGAAAAGATCATGACGAAGTTTATCGACAACGATTCCCATTCCACCGTCCGAAGATTGGAGATTGTCGCCTCAACTTCACGGCCCAAGACGTTTACGCGGATGGTGTCGCCAATGCCGACGCCAAGCTCTTCCGCAAGTTCGGCAGCAAAAGAGACTTCGTTGCGTTTCACCTCGGAAGACCACCACGCACCGGCCACAACAGTCCCGTTTTCTGGCGGATCTTGCGCATAGGTCACCCCCCGGTCGCCGCGCAGCACCCACGAGGCTTCCGTCTCCGGCCACTCATCACTCGACGTTCCGTTGATCGCGACGATCCGGCCCCGGAGCATTGGCTGGGACTGCACGTCAGCATCGGGCGCCGCCTTTGCGAGCGTTTGCAGAAACGCTGGCTTCTCACGGTCTTGAATGTCGATGAAGAAGAAGCTCGGCGCAGCGTCAGGCAGACGCGACGTCAGGGTCTGCCGCAAGTTTGCGTCAATCAGCGCCAGCGTCACAATCAGCGTGAGGCTCAACCCGAGGGAGAGGGTTACAGTGGGAGTCAACGCGCCGCGGCGATGAATGTTTGCCACAGCCAAGCGGATAACCGTTCTTCGGCTGCGGGGCAGAGCGCGGGCGCCGGCCACAATCCCAACCGCCACGATGCGCAGGAGGAGAAAGATCGCGCCAGCACCAAGGACGTACATGAACGCCAACCACCGATCATAGGCGGCAAAGATCGCCAAGGCGGCCAGCAGCCCGCCGGCAACCGCCGTCGCAACGACGAACGGCCAGCGAGAGCCTTTCTCGGGAGCGTCTGTATCCCCGCGAAAGAGAGCCGTCGGCCGAACGAAGTAGGCAGACCCGAGCGGCCATATGGCAAAGGCAATCGCGGTCGCAACGCCATAGAGCGCTGCAAGGATCAACGCCTGCGGGAAGATCGCAAAGAGCGCCGACACAGGCAGGAGGTCTGCCAAGAAAACACCGGCAACCGGCGGCGCAATCGCGCCGAGAAGAAGGCCGATGCCAACACCAATCAGTGCCAGCACGATGATTTGAAAGAAATAAAGCAGTGTGACCGTGCGCCGCGATGCACCAAGGGAGCGGAACATTGCGATCGCCCGCCGCTTGCCGGCCAGATACGCGCGAACAGCGTTTGCAACGCCAACGCCCCCCACGGCGAGCGAGGTCAGCCCAACGAGGGTAAGGAACTGCGCAAATTGATCGATGCTCCGACGGAGCCCCGGCGCCGCCTCCGTCCGCGTCTCGATGCGCCACCCCGCCGACGGGAAGGCCTCCTTCGCATCCGCAACAAGGTTCGCCAGCGCCTGGTCGGCCATCGGACCGTCCGGCCCGGCAAGGCGGTAACGCCAACGCACAAGGCTGCCGGTGCCCACCAGGCCGGAGGCGGACAATGCATCGGTCGAAATCATGACGCGAGGGCCGAAGGCGATGCCGCCAGACAGCTTGTCTGGCTCGCGCTCAACCACGCCGGCGACGGTTGCTTCAAGGCGCCCCAGCGTGAAGGGGTCACCAACCGCAAGCCCCGTGGTTTCAAGAAACGTTGCTTCGACGAGTGCGGGTGTCCGCGGACCAGCAGCGGACAAAAGCGCCTGGGCGGGCTCATCGCCGCTCACCCTCAGTTCGCCGTAGAGCGGATAGGCGCCGTCCACCCCCTTCAACTCGACCAGCGTTTGGTTTCCATCCGGCATTCGCGCCATCGCGCGAAGGGTCGCTGCCACCGAGACCGCGCCGCGATCGCGCAAAAAGCGCTCTTCGTCAGGGTTTGCCTCACGGTGGATGAAGGAAAAACTGACGTCCCCCCCCAACAGCGATTGCCCCTCCGCGGCAATGCCGTCGCTGAGGCCATATGCCAGCGAATTGACGGCAGCAATCGTGGCCGTTCCAAGCGCGATGCAGGCGAGGAAGACGTAAAACCCCCGCAGCCCACCCCGCAGTTCACGCATCCCAAACCGCACGGCCAGGGGAAGCTTGAGCCCTGGACGGCCGCGGATCGCGGTGGCGCCGGACGTGACACGATCGATGCTCATGCGGCGGCCTCGGCGTTGAGTTGCGAGAGTTGTCCGTCTGCAACGGTGAGGACGCGGTCGCAGCGACTTGCGAGGGAAAGGTCGTGGGTCACGAGCACCAGAGACTGTTGCCGCCGGGCGGTGCTGTCAAAAATGAGATCGGCAATGTCTTGCCCGGTCTTTTCGTCAAGGTTACCGGTTGGCTCATCGGCAAGCAAAAGCGCCGGCCGCGGGGCAAGCGCCCGGGCGATCGCCACCCGTTGTTGCTCGCCACCGGAAAGCTGGGCCGGATAGTGTCGATGGCGACCCGACAAGCCAACCGCGTTGAGCTCGGCGGCTGCCCGATCGAAGGCGTCGGCCGCCCCGGCAAGTTCCAGCGGCACGGCGACGTTCTCCAACGCTGTCATCGTTGGGATCAGGTGGAACGATTGAAACACAATCCCCATGGACCGTCCGCGAAACGCCGTCAAATCGTCTTGAGACAGGGTGGTAATGTCGGTGCCCGCAATCTTGACCGAGCCTTTGTCCGGCCGCTCCAGCCCGCCCAGCACCATCAAAAAGGTGCTCTTGCCCGATCCCGACGGGCCCACCACGGCCGCCGATTGGCCGTTTTCCAGCGTCAGCCCGGCGCCTCGCAAAATCGACACGGCCGACGCGCCCGATCCCAAGGCCAACCAAACATCGTGGGCTTCAATCGTCTTCTGGTCGGCCATTGCGGCATCCGTGTGTTGCATCATCTCCCCATCAGATATTGCAGCCGGGCGCCGGTGCAATTGCGTCCGCCCGACACATCGACCACGTCTGTGGCCGAGCGGGCACGACCCACAGCCTTTCGCCTGGCCGCGCTTGATCAGGACGCCGGTGTCTGTGACGAAGTGATGGTTAACAACGATCGGGAGCGTCGGACATGGACCTTTGTCGCCTCATCGTCGCATGCGCGCTGGCACTTGGTGCGATCGCACCGCTCCCCGCGCTCTCGGCGGACCTGCACTCTGAACCCATCCGCCATCACGCCAAGAAGAAACTCTTTGGCCGATGCAGCACGTTCAACAACATTTGGCTTTTCGGCGACCCCACCGATTGCCCGGGGGATGAAACAGTCCCCGCGTGCGATGCGCCGGCCGTTGTCAAGGCCGCCATCCGCTTTGCCAATCGCGCAGAGCCAAGCTATCGCGCGCCACGGGTCAACGGCTTTTCCCCGGTGCGAGAGCTGTCGGACACCGTTTTCAGCCCCAGCCCCCTGGTTCGTCGCTATTGCGTGGCGTCGGTGACCTTGGACAACGGCGATCATGTAACGGCAAACTACTTCATTGAGGAGGATGGTGGCTTCGTCGGCATTCCCTGGACGGTCTATGTCTGCATCAACGGATACGACAAGTGGCGCGTCTACGACGGGCGTTGCCGCGTTGCGCGCCCAGCGAGCGTCCATTGATTGCTGGCCTCATCCGGGCGGGCGTGTTGGCGACCGGTTTAATCTCGGCCGGTGCAAGCGCGCAGCAGAGCGTGGATCACTACGTGCTGGCGCTGTCGTGGTCACCGACCTATTGCGATCGCGATGGCGCGGATCGGGGCGAACGCCAGTGTGATGAGGATGCGGACCATCGCTTTGTTGTTCATGGTCTTTGGCCCAACTCCGCAGATGGGGCGCCCAGCCGCTGCCGGTCCCGCTGGCGCGGGCCATCAAGGGCGATGGTGCGAGGGATGCTCGACATCATGCCGAGTGAGGGGCTGATCCGGCACCAATGGCGCAAACACGGCACATGCAGCGGCCTGTCACCGGAGGACTATTTCGGCACGGTTCGGGAGGCCTATGAGCGGGTGACAATCCCGGCCGGCCTTGCAACGCTTCGGGACGAGATTCGGGTGCGGCCCGACGTTTTGCGCGCCGCGTTCCGTCGCGCGAACGAAGGGCTTGACGAGCCAGAACTCTTTATCCGTTGCGGCGGCGGCATGCTGGTGGAGGTGCGCATGTGTATGGCGCCATCCCTTGACTTTGTGGATTGCCCGAACGTGAGGCACCGCCGCTGTCGAAGCCGAACCCTCAACGTTGAGCCACCGGATTGAACCCGGTTCGGTGGCCGGCCTCGTGCGTGCGTCCGCCCGGTCGGCATCGCGTGATTTGGTGTTTGGCCGTGTGCTGCGGGTGAACCCAATGCGTTTACGACATAACGACGTTCGATTGCTTCCGAAGACGTCCTTCGCTTGGGTCGAACATCGCGTGGTGTTCGTGGCGCTTGTCACATTGTGTTTCCACCCTTTCCAGGCACGGAGAAGAGGCGCAAGGGTAGCTTGCACCTCCCCTTGAGCGGCGAGCGATCGATCGGTTGGGCGCCGATCGTCATGGGCCGAGTTGGAGTTTGGTCGCGCTCAAAGGTTCAAAGCGTTTTCAGTCAAGGCCTGAATGGATTCGTGGCGCCATGCGCCGCATACACCACGCAGAAACGGACTGAAGATCACCGATACTGGTGAAAGAGGGGCGTCGCAGAGCGTGTGATCGACACCTCGAGTTTACCCTATTGGTCGCTTGAGGTGGGCAAACAGCATTTCAGTCTTCTGTCGCTTCCTCCGAGACTTGGCGAAGGCTTCCGTAGCGGCGATGGCATGCACTCTCTTGCGAACCTCCTTATGGAAGAGACGCGTGACACCGCGCTGCTTGCCGTCGGTGCAACTGGATTTGATGGGGTCAGTCCCGGCAGGCCGTCATCGACGCCTTGTACTGCGTGACGCCGGTCGGCTCGTGAACGCCCATGAGGGCCATTCCATGACCCTGCGGGCCGATGTACGGTCGCTATCAGCCTCGTATCGAAATGCATCACGGGTTATCTTGCCGTCTCTCTGACGCTTGCGATCGAGGATGGGAATGTGCGGCTCCACATCCCGCGTCACCACCAGGCGAGAAACGGGGCGGTGCCGTAGATTTTGTCCGCGCCGGGCGTTTCCGGGGCAAAGCCGACGCGCTCGCGGCTGCGCTCAAGCATGGTCCTGGCGGCGACGATCTCTGGGGAGAGACGCGCCGGCGTCGCCTAGATGTTTGGTCCCGGCATTTGCTGGAGCGGATTGAAGGTGAACCGTTCGGGCTGTTTTGTCCAGGTTTGGCATATGAATTCGTAGGGAGTGAGGCCTCTGAGGGTCTTCAGTCGTCGGGCGTAATTATAGGCGGTGA
>JBCCBM010000037.1:0-20124 GCA_039034015.1 Pseudomonadota bacterium
CAGACGACTCAAAATCGTCCGCCGCAAGGCTTGGGGGTTCGAGTCCCCCCTCTCGCACCATCCTTTGTTGCGCTACCGCCCTTCGGGCTGCTTGAGCGCGTTTTTTCTGCGCTACCGCCCTTCGGGCTGCTTGAGCGCGTTTTTTCTGCGCTACCGCCCTTCGGGCTGCTTGAGCGCGTTTTTTCTGCGCTACCGCCCTTCGGGCTACTTGAGCGCGTTTTTTCTGCGCTACCGCCCTCCGGGCTGCTTGAGCGCGGTTTTGCGGCGCTACCGCTCTCCGAGCCGCCCGCCCGGGTTAGCGGGCGGTTGGGAACGTGCGGCCGATCTCGCTGGGGAGGAGCGCCGCCAGAGTCGCCCCGCGCAGCGCGAGCCACAGTGCAAGCCCCGCCCAAAGCCCGTGATTGCCAAAGGCCGGGATCAGGACCGCCCAGGCCACCAGAATGGCGAGCGTCGACGCAACCATCATGTTGCGAAGGGCGCGCGTCCACGTGGCGCCAATGAAAATGCCGTCCATCACAAACGCCAAGGCGCCCGGCAGCGGGATGAGCGCCGACCAGATCAAAAACTGCATCGCCTCCGCGCGCACATCCTCAGCCGTTGTCAAAAACCCCAACACGATGGGCCCCGCGTGAAACCACAGCGCCCCAATGGCAAGGCCCACAAAAACGCCCACCACCAGCGTGAGGCGGACCGTGCGGCGAAAGGCCAAAGGCCCCCGCGCGCCGACCGCCTTGCCGCCGAGCTGCTCGGCCGCGGCCGCAAGCCCGTCCAGCACATGGGCGGTGAGCAGAAAAAGGTTCATGAGCAACGCGTTGGCCGCCAACGTCAGATCGCCAAAGCGCGCGCCAACGGCCGAAAAGGTGCTGAAAACGCACATCAAGATGAGCGAACGCACCATAATGTCGCCGTTCACCGAGAGGTTTTTCAAAAACCCCGCCCGCTCGAACACCGCGCCCAATGAGGGGCGGGCCCCGCGCCGCAACCGCGCGACGACGATGCTCATCCCGGCGATAAAGAGCACCACCTCCGCCAACACCGAGGCGAGCGCGATCCCAAAAAGGCCAAGGTCGAGCCACAGGCCGAGCGCAACGGAGCCCAAAATGTTGACGAGGCTCAGAAGCAGCTGGAGCAACAGCGCGGTCCCCGCCCGCCCAAGGCCCAAAAGCCACCCCACCATCGCATAATTGAGGAGCATGAACGGCACCGCCCAGACCCTGACGGTCCAGTAGCGGCGCGTCGCCGACGCCACCGCCTCGCTGGGGTCCATCGCAAACAAGAACAGCGTCGCGATCGGGTCCTGAAGCGCGAGGATGATCGCCCCAAGCGCGGCCGCAAACACCAGGGCCCGCAGGAGGGCCGCTTGCTCGGCCGCCGGATCGCGCGCGCCAAGGGCCTGCGCCACCAGCGCCGTCGTCCCCATGCGCAAAAAGTTGAGCGAGCTGCCCATGAACGCAAAGAGGAGCGCCCCCAGCGCAACCGCGCCGATGAGCGCGGCCGAGCCCGTCTGCCCGATCACCGCCACATCGGTGAGGCCGATGAGCGGGGTGGCAAGGTGCGCGAACGTCATGGGCAGCGCGATCGCAATCACCGATCGCAGCGAGACGGCGACCGGTTGCACAGCGTGTGGGGTGTCCATGGGTTCTCCTGCCGGCGCCTCCTTATCGGTTGGGGCGGGCGGGCGAAAGCGCCGCTCCCGCGGTGGCTTGCGCGCGCGCGGCCCGTAGTGAACGGTTCATCCCGTGCTGCCCGTCGTTCACAACCCGCGCTACCAGGCCATTTTTCCGCCCGGCCATCGCTTCCCGATGGGAAAGTTTGGCGCGCTCGCCCGCCACCTGCGCGACCTTGGCTTTGGCCCTTTTCACGAGCCTGAGGCGGCCGATGCGCCCATGATCACCCGTGCCCATGACGCCGCCTATGTGGCGGCCGTCTTCGCCGCAGAGGTGCCGCGAAACGTTGCGCGCGAAATCGGCTTTCCGATGACGCCATCGGTGGCGATGCGCGCGCGCACGGCCTGCGCGGGCACCACGCTCACCGCGCGCCTTGCGCTCACCCATGGCCTTGCATGCAACACGGCTGGCGGCAGCCACCACGCGCGGTTCGAGCAGGGCGCGGGGTTTTGTGTCTTCAACGATGTGGCGGTTGCCATCCGCGCGCTGCAGGCGGACGGCGCCATCGCCACGGCCTTGGTGTTTGACTGTGACGTGCACCAGGGCGATGGCACAGCGCGCATTTTTGAAGGGGACGCGTCGGTCACCACCGTCTCGCTGCACGGTGCGTCAAACTATCCGGTGCGCAAGGCCGCGTCCTCCCACGATGTGCCCTTGCCGGATGGGATGGAGGATGGCGCGTATTTGAAGGCGCTGGACGCGGCGCTGGAGTGGGCCTTCGCGCAGCCTGCGGACATTGTGTTTTACAACGCCGGCGTCGACCCCCACCGGGACGATCGCCTCGGCCGCCTTGCCCTCACCGATGCTGGCCTTGCTGAGCGTGACCGCCGGGTGATTGCGATGGCGAAGGCCAGAGCCATCCCCCTCGCGGGCGTTTTGGGCGGGGGTTATATGGACGATGTGGCTGCCCTTGCCCGCCGCCACGCGATTTTGCATCAGACCGCTCGCTCCCTTTTTTGACGGTTCGCCGCGCGCAAATCAGTGGGAAACGCTTGCCGAGTGCGTGCCAAGGTTGCACATCTGTTCTAGTTCGGCGTGTGGGGGTGAGCCATGGCACAAACAGCGCGGCAATCGATGACAGGCGTGTCCATCGCCCAGCGCGCGGCCGCCGCCTCGCGGCCGATGCCGGATTATCTTGCCGGTCTCAACCCCGAACAGCGGCGCGCGGTGGAGGCGGTGGACGGGCCCGTCCTGGTGCTCGCGGGTGCGGGCACAGGCAAAACGCGGGTGCTCACCACGCGCATTGCCCACATTTTGGCGCTCGGCAAAGCGCGCCCATCGGAGCTTTTGTCGGTCACCTTCACCAACAAAGCCGCGCGGGAAATGAAAGAGCGCATCACAGCGCTTGTCGGCGGGCAGGCGGAGGGGATGCCGTGGCTCGGCACCTTCCACTCCATCGGAACGCGCATTTTGCGCCGCCACGCGGAACTTGTGGGCCTCCAGCCGAGCTTTACGATCCTCGACACCGACGATCAGATTCGCCTCGCCAAGCAGGTGCTCCAGGCCGAAAATGTGGACGAAAAGCGCTGGCCGGCCCGCCAGCTCTTGGGCGCCATCGATGGCTGGAAGAACCGCGGTTTGACGCCGGAGGAGGTGCCCCACGACGATGGCGCCTGGTTCGCATCCGGCAAGGGCGTGCCGCTCTACGGGCTTTATCGCGACCGGTTGAAGGCGCTCAATGCGGCCGACTTTGGCGATCTGCTGCTAGAACCCATCCGCCTTTTCAAAAACAATTCTGACGTTTTGGAGCATTACCAAAACCGGTTCCGCTACATGCTCGTGGATGAGTATCAAGACACCAACGTTGCGCAATATTTGTGGCTGCGCCTCCTTGCCCAGGGCAACAAAAACCTTTGTGTGGTGGGCGATGATGACCAGTCGATCTACGGCTGGCGCGGGGCGGAGGTGGACAACATCTTGCGCTTTGAGACGGATTTCCCAGGCGCAACGGTGGTGCGGCTTGAGCGGAACTATCGTTCCACCCAGCACATCTTGAATGCGGCGAGCCACCTCATTGCCCACAATGAGGGCCGGCTCGGCAAAACCCTCTTCACCGAGTTTGACGATCCGGATGATCCGCGCGTGACGGTCGCTTCGGCTTGGGATTCGGAAGAAGAGGCGCGGGCGATCAACGAAGAGATCGAGAGCCTGCACAAAAAAGGGGCCGCGCTGAATGCGCAGGCAATTTTGGTGCGCACCAGCGCCCAAATGCGCGCCTTTGAGGATCGGTTTGTTACCACCGGCACCAATTACCGCGTGATCGGTGGCCCGCGCTTTTATGAGCGCAAAGAGATCCGCGATGCCCTGGCCTATTTTCGCTGCGTGACCCAGCCGGCCTACGATCTGGCGTTTGAGCGGATCGTGAATGTCCCCGCCCGGGGCCTCGGCCAGGTGAGCATCCGCACCATCCAGGAGGCGGCGCGCACGGCCGGCACGCCCATGATGGCGGCGGCCGACGCGCTCCTCCAGACCGACGAACTGAAGGGCAAGGCGCGCCAGGGGCTGACGGCGCTGATGGGCAACTTTGCCCGCTGGCGGACCCAGCTTGAGACCGCGCGCCACACCGAGCTTGCCGAAATCATCCTGGAGGAATCCGGCTACACCGACATGCTAAAGGCCGATCGCTCGGCTGATGCCCCCGGCCGGCTCGACAATCTCAAAGAGCTCATCCGCTCGATGGATGAGTTTGAAACGCTGCCCGCCTTTTTGGAACACGTGAGCCTTGTGACCGATGCGCAGTCGGACGCGGGGAGCGATGCGGTCACCCTGATGACGCTCCATGCCGCCAAGGGGCTTGAGTTTGACATTGTGTTCCTCCCCGGCTGGGAGGAGGGGCTGTTCCCCTCCGTGCGCGCGCTGGATGAAACGGGCCAACAGGGGCTCGAGGAGGAGCGGCGGCTCGCCTATGTCGGCCTCACCCGGGCGCGCAAACAGGCGTTTGTGTGGTTCGCGCTCAACCGGCGGGTCCATGGGATGTGGCAGTCGTCGGCCCCCTCGCGCTTCATTGACGAGTTGCCGGAGGAGAGTGTCTCGGTCCGCGAGGATGTGGGGTATGGCGGGATTGGCGGCTATGGCGGCTCCCGCTTTGATCAGGTGGAGACCTTTTCGTCGAGCTACCACACGCCCGGCTGGGGCCGTGCCCAGCGGCGGGAGGATGTGCCGCGGCGCCAGCGCGTGCTGCCCACCGTGCTCGAGGGCGAGCTTGTGGCAAAGTCGGTCTCCGACGGGGCGCCGGCCTATGGCGTTGGCACGCGTGTCTTTCACCAAAAGTTCGGCAACGGGGATGTGGCGGCGGTGGAGGGCAACAAGCTGACCGTGGATTTTGACAAGGCGGGGCGCAAGCGCGTGCTCGACAGCTTTGTCCAAAAGGTGGGCTGACAGCGCCGCGCAAGGCGGATGGGAGACAACCTGGGAACAGTGTCCCGGAGTGTGTTGCCTCTCATGTCCCATCTTGCGCGCCAAGGTCTTCTGGACCGCACCATCGTCGTCAACATTTTCGTGGGCGTGTTGGTCGCGGCGGTGTTTGTGACGGTGACGATGTTGGCCTACCGCGCTGCCGTCACGCAGACCAAGGACGCCGCCCTTTATCAGGCGCAAAGCTGGTATAGCTCCACGCTTGCCCATATCGACAAGGTTGACCGCATCCTCTCCGGCGATGGGCTGACGGCGGCCGAACGCGCGCGGGTCCGCCGGGTGAGCGAAGCGGCGCGCCTGGTGGGCTATGGGCTTTACACCGAGGCCGGACTGCTGGTGCGCTCGGCCCAGGGCACCATCATCTTCGACGTGGATGACTACCCCGCCGCGCGGGAGGAAGCGCGGCGCGTCTTGGCTGCGGGGCAGCCGTCTGCGCGGATGGACCTTGCGTTCCACGATGCGGCGGATGGGACAACGTTTGTCAGCGTCTTCTTGCCCATCTTCCGCGATGGCGTTGCAGTTGCCGTGGTGAACGCCTCGTTCGACGAGACCTCGGTGTGGCGCAGCGAGATGTCCACCTTTTGGCAGACGACGGCGGGCCTTGCGCTGCTCGCGGCTCTTGCGCTGACGGGCACGGCGCTGATGGCCCTCATGCTCCAACGCCAGCGCCGGCATGAGGCGCGCATTGCGCACTTGGCGACCCACGACCCGCTGACCGGGCTTTGCAACCGCACCGCCTTTGCCCAGCGGCTGCGGGACGCGGTGAGCGTGGCGCGCCGCTCGGGCGATGGCGTTGCCCTCTTCATGCTGGATGTGGATCGGTTCAAGTCCATCAATGACCTCATGGGCCATGACGTGGGCGATGCGGCGCTGCGGGCGGTGGCCTCAACCCTGTCCGCCAGGCTCGACAAACGGTGCACCATTGCCCGCTTGGGCGGCGATGAGTTTGCCATTTTGCAGCCCGGGGTGCGGGTGAAGGAGCAAGCCGAGCAGACCGGGCGCACCATCGTTGAGGCGGTGCGGCAGATTGAGGTGGCGGGGGAAACGCCGCTCAGCATCACCACATCCGTCGGCGGGACGGTGGCCACCAATGGCGATGAGGATGAGCTCCAGCGCCTCGCCGATGCCGCGCTCTATTATGCCAAGGAGGCGGGGCGCGACCAGTTTGTGATGTTCAAGGACGGGATGGACCAAGCGTTTCGCCGTCGCTCAGCGCTTCGCACCATGGTGCGGGATGCGCTGAAGAAACAGACGTTTCAGCTATACTATCAACCGCTTCACGAGGCGGCCACTGGGGATCTTATCGCCTTTGAGGCGCTGTTGCGCATGCCCGATGGGAGTGGCGGCTTTGTCTCGCCGGCCGAGTTCGTCCCCGTGGCGGAAGAGATGTCGGTGACGCCCGTGTTGGGGGCCTGGGTGTTGCGGGAGGCGACGAAGGCGGCCACGAAATGGCCGGCGCACCTTCGCGTGTCGGTGAACCTGTCGCCGCAACAGTTCCAGTCCGACATTGTGGGCGTCGTGGAGGATGCGCTGCGCCGCTCGGGTCTTGACCCGCGCCGGCTGGAGCTTGAGGTGACCGAAAACCTTTGCATCACCGATCCGGCCCTTGTGGGGCGGGAATTGACCCGGCTGAAGGCGCTCGGCGCGCGCATTGTGATGGACGATTTCGGCACCGGCTATTCCAGCCTCCAGCACCTTTGGACCTTCCCCTTCGACAAGTTGAAGGTGGACCGCAGCTGCATGATGTCCCTCGATGAGAGCGAAAACGTGGCGGAGGTGATGCGCACCATCTCGGCCATGAGCGGCGCGATGAAGCTCACCGTCACCGCGGAGGGGGTTGAGACCGATGCCCACGCCAACTTTGCCCGGGACGCTGGGTATGACGAGGTGCAAGGCTTTCTCTACAGCCGGCCCATGCCGCTCGGCGCCATCGGCGACTATATCGGGAGATACCGCGACGGGACCGCGACGCCGACGCCGGACAACGCCAACGCGCCGGCGCCGCTCAGCCAGGCTGTGTGACAATTTTGCCGCACTCGCGCCGCCGCGGCCAAGGGCCTGCGCGGGGCGCGATGGGTCGCATTTGATTGATCGGCCCCTTGCCCGCTAGCGCTGTGTGATGCGGTCCCGCTGTCCAACGGGCCGTGGCACAAGAACGCGTGGCGTATGAGGTGGGCGATGGAACGGATCAGGGTGACTGGCGGCGTCCCTCTTGAAGGGGCCATCCCCATCTCGGGCGCCAAGAATGCGGCGCTCCCGCTCATGATCGCCTCTTTGCTGACCGATGAGACGCTCACGCTGCAAAACGTGCCTCGGCTCGCGGACGTGCGCTTGCTGTTTGACATTTTGGCGAACCATGGCGTCGACACGTCGTTCCAGGGCAAGCGCAACGGGCAGGATCCGCTGGCGGGTCACACGGTGTCGCTGTGCGCGCGGGCGATTGTCGACACCTGCGCGCCCTATGCGCTGGTCTCCAAAATGCGGGCAAGCTTCTGGGTGATCGGGCCGGTTTTGGCGCGCATGGGCGAGGCGCGGGTCTCACTGCCCGGCGGCTGCGCAATCGGCACGCGCCCGGTGGACTTTTTCATCGAGGGGCTGAAAGCGCTCGGCGCCGAGATCGACATTGACCGCGGCTATGTGGTGGCGAGCGCCAAGGCGGGGCTGATCGGCAACCGTGTGCAGCTTGCCAAACCCTCTGTGGGCGCAACGCACACCATCATGATGGCCGCCACCCTTGCGCGGGGCGAAACGGTGATCGAAGGCGCCGCGTGCGAGCCGGAGATTGTGGACCTTGCCGCTTGCCTCAATGCCATGGGCGCGAAAATCGAAGGGGCCGGCACGCGCACCATCTATATTGACGGTGTGCCCCGGCTTTACGGTGCGCGGCACACGGTGCTGCCGGACCGGATTGAGGCGGGCACCTATGCCTGCGCCGTTGCGATGGCCGGCGGCGACGTCACGCTGGATGGCGCAAACCCCGAGCATCTGACGCGGCCCATCGCGCTCCTCCAGGAGGCGGGCGTTGACGTGTCGGTGACCAACCGGGGCCTTCGCATTCGCCGCAACGGGCATGGGATTGATGCCATTGAGGCGGACACGGCGCCTTATCCGGGCTTCCCCACCGACCTCCAGGCGCAATTCATGGCGCTGATGACGGCTGGCAAGGGCACGAGCCGGATCACCGAGACGATTTTTGAAAACCGGTTTATGCACGTTCAGGAGTTGGCGCGGCTTGGTGCCAAAATCTCCCTGTCCGGGCAGACGGCGACGGTGGAGGGGGTGCCCTCGCTGAAGGGCGCGCCGGTGATGGCGACCGACCTTCGCGCCTCCGTCAGCCTGGTGATTGCCGGCCTTGCGGCGGAAGGGGACACGGACGTGAGCCGCATCTATCACCTCGACCGCGGATTTGAGCATCTGGAGCAAAAGCTCTCCCGCTGCGGCGCGCAAATCACCAGGCTCGCCGCCTGATCGGGACTTAGCTTTCGGGCAATAGCCCCAGAACAGGACCATCCGCTTCACTCCCATCGTGCGTGGGAGTGTCGTGTGTCAATCAGCGGCGGGAAGACGAAAGCACTTTGGTGGGCGCTGGTGGCCAATGGTGTCGCCGGCGCCTTTGTCGTGATCACCGCAACGCTTGTGATCGTGGGCTCCTACCAGTCCATGAAGCGCGATGTTGCGAGCGATGCGGCCATTGACGTTGCCAAGTGGACCGCGGCGCTGTTGTCTCGCCCGCGGCTGATGAACGGCATTTTCGGCCGAGCGCAGCTGTCGCGGGCGGATGAACAGCGGATTGCGCTTGCGACGGAGCTGAAAGCCCTCTCAATGTTTGAGATCTATGATGCTGAGGGCAACATCCGCCGCCAGTATCACACCTCGCTCCGCCCGGTGCGCACGCTGCGAGAAAGCGCGCAGTACGCAAGGCGCGCGCTGCGGGAACGGCAGCTCATCAACATCGAGAAGGAGTGGATCGAGGCAGACGGCACGATGCGCCGCGTTGCGATGATTTACTTTCCCATCGGCGGGCCAAGCGGCATTCGCGGTGTGGTGGGCGCCGAACTCGACACGGAGGCGGCGCACGCCGCGGTCTCCCGGCGGTTGCTGGCCATTGCGACGCCGGTTGCGCTGATTGCGGTTCTGGCCCTTGCGGGGCTCGCCGTTGCGGGGCTTTTGCTGATCCGCCTGCGCGCCCACGCCACGCGCATTGATCATATGGCCCTCCACGACCCGCTCACCAACGCGCCCAACCGCACCCGGTTTTTGGACGCGCTGGGGACGCAAATCCGCCGCGACGAGGCGGCCGGGCGGCTCACCGCGCTGCACCTTGTGGATCTGGACCGCTTCAAGGCCATCAACGACACCCATGGCCATGCGACGGGCGACGCGTTGCTGTGCGCCATCGTGGACACGCTCCGGGCAGCCGCGGGTCCGCACGACACCTACGCCCGCATCGGCGGCGACGAGTTTGCCTTTATCCAAGGCAACGCCGCGGACGAGGCCGCCGTCAAAACGCTTGCCAAAACGGTGTTGACCGCCGCCTCCAGCATTTCCGTGGTCAACGACGTTGCCGTCCGCCCCTCGGTGAGCGTTGGCACGGCGACGTCGGGCCAAACCACCGACCTTGAGGGAATCCAACGGCTTGCCGATGCGGCGCTTTACGAGGCGAAGGGGCAAGGGCGCAACCGCTGCGTGCTCTTCACCGCGGGGATGGAACGCAAGATCGAACGGCGCAACCGGGTGGCCGCGCTGATGCGCGATGCGATCGACCACCAGGCGTTTGAGGTCTACTACCAGCCGGTGCACAGGGGCGACGGACGCCTCAACGGCTTTGAAGCGCTCTTGCGCTTGCCCGACGGGGAGGGCGGGATGATTTCGCCCGCCGAATTCATCCCCCTTGCCGAAGAGATGGCGCTTGCGCCCGAGATCGGACGCTTTGTGCTCGCCCAGGCGTGCCTCGCCGCCACAGAGTGGCCTGGCTCAATGCGTCTTGCGGTCAACCTTTCGGCCCAGCAGGTGCGCCCCGAGTTGGTGGACGAAGTGATTCTGGCGCTCCGCCTCTCGGGCTTTCCCGCCAACCGGCTGGGGCTTGAGGTCACCGAGAGCCTCTTCATCGACGATGCGGCCGATGCGTCGCAAACGCTTCACGCGCTCAAGAAGCTTGGCGTCAGAGTTGCGATGGATGACTTTGGCACCGGCTTTTCAAGCCTCAGCCACCTGTGGCGCTTTCCGTTCGATGCGGTGAAGGTGGACCGGTCGTGTCTGCGTGATGCGCCGCGCTCCAAGGATGTGCAGGCGGTGTTGCGCACCATCGTTGCCATGGCACGGGCGATGCGGCTGTTGGTGGTGGCAGAGGGCATCGAGACGGACGATCAGCGCGCGTTTGCGGCCGCCTCCGGCTTTGACATGTTGCAGGGCTATTATTTCAGCCGGCCCATGCCGGGCGGGGAGGTGGCCGCCTACATCCGCCGCCGCGCGCGCGAGGGGGGCGAGGTTGTTGTGCCCGATGCGCTGGCCGGCTGGCACGCGACGACGGTGCGGGTCACGCCCGAGCAGACGATGTGAGGCCCTCGCAAAGCGGGCCGCGTCTGCTATGTGTGGCGCGCGAGATTGCCTCGCACGTTTGAAGAGCGGGCGGTTTTTCTCCGGTCAATCCTGTGCCTGATCGGGGGCCGCCCTCCAGAAGCCGGACGCCATCGATGTCAGCCATTCGCCCGCTCAAGCTTGCCGCCCTCGATGAGGCGGATCTTTCGGTCCTGTCCGCCCACGTGCAGGACGCTGTGGTCAAAGTGGCCGACATCAAGTGGACGGCCGCCTCTGGCCAGCTCATCGTGCCCATGAACCGCTTTTCGTGGGAGACGGTGCGGGGCCGCCGCCGGGCAAGCGACCAGCGCCGCCGCGCCGTTTTGCACTTTGACCGTGTGCGGCGCGTGCAGTCGGTGGGTGTTTCCGCGCGCGATCGCGATGCGGTGCTCTCGATCTTGGCGGTGCTGTTTCACGAGGCGGAAGCGCCGGCGGGCACCGTCTCGATCGTGTGTTCGGGCGACAGTGTGCTCAAACTTGATGTGGAGTGCGTGGAGGCGCGGCTCACCGACCTTGGCGCGGCGTGGAGCGCTTCGATGCGGCCCAAACATGCCGTTGGTCGATGAGGCGCGCGGGGCGGTGCGTTCGGGGGAGAACCGCCTCATTGCCGTCACCCTCGACGAAACGTCCATCGAGCGCGGCACGCCGGAGGTGGAGCACGAGCGCGCCATCGCCGTCTACGACCTGCTGGAGGACAACACCTTTGCCCCCCACAACGTCGCCGTCGACGGCCCCTACCGGCTGACCCTCGCCATTGTCGAAAATCGCCTGGTGTTTGACGTTGCCGACGAGGGCGGCGTCCAGCTGGTGACGCACATTTTTTCTCTGACGCCGCTGCGCAAGGTGGTGAAGGACTATTTTTTGATTTGCGAGAGCTATTTTTCCGCAATCAAGACCGCCGCGCCCGCGCAGATCGAGGCCATCGACATGGGCCGCCGCGGCGTGCATGACGAGGGCTCCCGCCTGTTGGCCGAGCGGCTCTCCGGCAAAATCACCGTCGACCATGACACGGCGCGGCGGCTCTTCACGCTCATTTGCGCGCTGCACTTTAAGGGCTGAGGATGGCGCCCGGCTCCGTCCTTTTCGTGTGCCGGCACAATGCGATCCGCTCTCCGATGGCAGCCGCGCTGGCGAGAGCCGCGTTTCCGAGCATTTATTCCCGCTCGGCCGGGGTGGACATTGGCGAGGCGGACCCCTTTGCGGTGGAGGTGATGCGTGAGCGCGGGCTGGACCTGTCGCGCCGTCGCCCGCGCACCATCGAGGCGCTGGCCGACACAGGGTTCGACCTTGTGATCACGCTGGCGCCCGAGGCCCATCACCACGTTCTGGATTTGGCGCGAACCGCCGCATTTGACGTGGAATACTGGCCAACGCTCGATCCATCCGTTACGCAAGGGTCTCGCGCGCAGGTTTTGGAGAGTTATCGGTCCTGCCGCGACCAGTTGGACACGAAGGTCAAACGCCGTCTGGCCTGACGCGTTGGAATGGGCGCGCGCTCTCCCCATTTACAAGGGGTGTCGAGGCGGGCGGGGTTTGAAAGGACCACATGGCGAAAGAAGAAGTTTTGGAGTTTCCGGGGCAGGTGACCGAGCTCCTCCCCAACGCGACCTTCCGGGTCAAGCTGGAAAATGACCACGAAATCATTGCCCACACCGCGGGGCGGATGCGCAAGAACCGCATTCGCGTGCTGGCGGGCGACAAGGTTTTGGTCGAGATGACGCCCTATGACTTGACCAAGGGCCGCATCACGTATCGCTACAAGTAAGATGGCGCGCAAGCGCGGCTCGATGGTTTTGGTGTTGGCGTCCGGCTCTCCGCGGCGCCTTCAGCTGTTGCAGCAGATCGGCCACGCGCCGGACCATCTGTCGCCGGCCGACATCGACGAGACGCCGAACAAGAAAGAAAAGCCAGAGGCCTATGCCCAGCGCATGGCGCGCGAAAAGGCCGAGGTCGCCTGGGAGCGCGCCCGCGATGCGCTGCCCGACGACACGCCCTTTGTGCTGGCGGCCGACACCGTGGTGGCGCTGGGCCGGCGCATCTTGCCAAAGGCTGACAGTTTTGAGGTCGCCGACGCATGCCTGCGCAACCTCTCGGGCCGCGGGCACCGGGTTTATACGTCCGTCGCGCTGATGGCCCGGGGCCGCACCCGAGAAAAGCTGATCCAAACGCGGGTGAAGGTGAAGCGCCTGTCTGACCACGAGATTTCCGACTATCTCGCCACTGGCGAGTGGGAGGGCAAGGCCGGCGGCTACGCCATCCAAGGCCGTTTTGGTGCCTACGTCACGCAGCTTGTCGGCTCTTACTCTGCGGTGGTGGGTCTCCCGCTTTACGAGACCGAGCAGCTTCTGATCGGCAACGGTTTTAAGCCCACCGACCCCGGCGAGGGCACGCTGTGAGCCAAAAGCGCTGCCCCATCTGCGGCAAGCCCGCCATCCCTGCCATGCGCCCCTTTTGCTCAAAACGCTGCGCGGATGTGGACCTCCACCGCTGGCTCGGCGGACAATACGCCGTGCCGGTCATTGAAGAGGACGGCGGTGCCGAGGACCGCGAGGATCAAAGCCGGCCGTAGATCTTGTGGGTGCTCGGCTTCGGGATCCGCTTCCGAGAATTCGGCAAAGTGGCGCAGAAACGCTGGCGCAGTGCTGAGTTTGTTCGCAGCCGAACTTTGAGCGCCGCCTCAGCCTTGGCAGGCGTTCGGCACATGACCGTCTGTCTTTGCGTGGGTTCCGCGTCGTTCCGGGCTCGTCGCAAGCCAGGCCGCGTGGCTGGTATGCGTGTCCCTGGCCTCTGCGCCCACCGCGCTTGCCGACGGTGCGCCTAAGCGCCGCGACGCGTGCGGTCAGCCAAAAGTGTGGACGCCGGCGGGAAGGGGCTGACGCGAATCAGCCGTTAACCGAAACTTCACCGCGTTCCCATTCACTCGGCTCACCCGCGGAACCGGATTAACCCTCGTGCAACAGACGACGCCCCCTCAAAAATCCGTCCGGTTCACCGGCCGCTCCTTCATGGCCTTCGTGCTGACGCCAACGCCGCCCATCGATGCGTGGCTGACGGACTTTGATGAGTTTGCCAAACGCTCGCCGGGCTTTTTCGCCGGGCGACCTGTGGTGGTGGACATTTCGCAAATGCCCGCGTCCCGCCCAGAACTGGTGCATATGGTGACGGAGCTGAAACGCCGGCACATCATCATCATGGGGCTCGATGGGCGCGCGCCGGGGGAGCTTGGGGCCGACGCGCGGGGGCTGCCGCCGATCTTGTCGGGGGGCAAAGAGATCCCGCAGGTGGCGGCCGCTGCCATTGCGGAGGCGAGCGCTGCGGAGCCGGCGCCTGCGCCCGAGCCGGAAGAGAGCGCGCAAAGCCGGGCTGCGGCCGAGGCAGCGCTTGCGGCGGTGGAAGAGGCGATGGATGCGCCCGACACTGAGACGCTGATCCTCGATGAGCCGGTTCGGTCGGGGCAGTCGGTCGTGCACCTCAAAGGCGATGTGGTGGTGATTGGGCCCGTCGCCTCGGGGTCGGAAATTGTGGCGGCGGGGTCGATCCACGTTTACGGCGCGCTGCGTGGCCGGGCCATTGCTGGCTCCAACGGTGATAAGCGCGCACGAATTTTTGCCAACGCGCTCCATGCGGAGCTGATGGCGATCAACGGGCTCTACAAAACGAGCGAGGACCTCGATCCGGCCATGGTGGGCCGGCCGGTTCACGCATGGCTGGATGGCGACGCGCTCAAGATGGCCGCCTTCAACGGAAAGGGATTCTAGATGGCGAAAGTTCTGGTTGTCACGTCCGGCAAAGGGGGCGTTGGCAAGACAACGTCCACCGCCGCGCTCGGCGCTGCCCTCGCCAAGACGGGCGCCAACGTCGCCGTCGTCGACTTTGACGTTGGCCTGCGCAACCTTGACCTCGTGATGGGGGCCGAGCGGCGCGTGGTGTTCGACCTCATCAATGTCATCAACGGTGAGGCCAAGCTCAACCAAGCGCTCATCCGCGATAAGCGCCTGGAAACGCTGCACCTTTTGCCCGCAAGCCAAACCCGCGACAAGGATGCCCTCACCGAAGAGGGCGTCGGCAAGGTGATTGCCGAGATGAAAGAGCGGTTCGACTACATCCTGTGTGACAGCCCGGCCGGGATTGAGCGGGGGGCCACCCTTGCCATGCGCCACGCGGATATGGCGATTGTCGTGACGAACCCAGAAGTTTCGTCCGTGCGCGACAGTGATCGCATCATCGGCCTTCTCGACAGCAAGACCTTTAAGGCTGAGAACGATGAGCGGGTGGAGAAATATTTACTTCTTACCCGGTATGACCCTGTGCGCGCCGAGCGTGGCGAGATGCTGAAGGTCGATGACGTTTTGGAAATCTTGTCGATCCCCCTCATTGCTGTGGTGCCGGAAAGCCAGGACGTTTTGAAAGCGTCCAACCTTGGCATGCCGGTGACCGTGGGCTCGCCCTCCAGCGTTGCGGCGAAGGCCTATGAGGGCGCGGCCAAGCGCGTCATGGGCGAAAATGTTGCCGTCGAGATCCCGACGGACAAGCGTTCACTGTTCGGCAAAATCTTCGCGAAGAGGGCCGCATGAGTTTGATGGAAATGTTTCGCCGCAAGCGATCGGCGCCTGTGGCGCGCGAACGCTTGCAGATTATCCTCGCGCATGAGCGGGCGGCCACCGGCAATGCCGACCTCCTCGCCACGCTGCGGGAGGAGATCTTGGCGGTGATTGCCAAGCACATGACCATCGAGCGGGACAAGGTGAACGTCTCGATGGACCGGGGCGACGATGTTTCGCTTCTGGAGGTGAATGTGGAGCTGCCGGTGAACGGGGCCGATGGCGAACCGCTGCGGGTGAACGCGGCGGCGTGATCTGGATCACACGGCCGGCTATAGCCAATTCCTATGTGAAGTGAGCGCTGATCATCAGCGCTCACTTTGCATTTGGAGGATCTGCCATGCGCCGCCGTTTGCCGCACCTCACCCTCGTGCTCGTCTCCGCCGCCTTCATGATCGCGGCGGCGCTTGCCACGCCGAGCCACGCCTGCTCGCCCTTCTGCATGGATTTTAGCGGCAGTTGTGTTTGCTTCTGACGCTTAAAGGATGATGTCGTCCGCAAGGTTTACCGGCGAATAGACTCCATCCAGGATGGTTTGACCCATCCCGATCAGTGTTGTTGCGGCAAAGACGTGGATGTCGATGTAGGTCTTTCCTTCAAACGTGTTGATGCTGATCCCGTTGGTGGCGCCGTCGAGGTCGCTGCCCGCGTTGATGATCGGGTTGGACGTGCCTCGGAAGGCGCCTGAAAGGTCGATTTTATCGACGCCGAGTTGAAAGTCGGTGATGGTGTCTGGCGCCGTCTCACGCGTCATATCGGCGTCTTCGAACACGAAGATGTCGGCGTCGGACCCACCGGTCAGCTGATCTTGGCCCCACCCGCCGGACAGGGTGTCTTCCCCATCGCCGCCGTCCAGCGTGTCGTTGCCATCCCCGCCGAACAGGCGATCGTTGTTGCCTTTGCCCGACAGGTGGTCGTTGCCTTTGTGGCCGCGGATGATCTCGCGGTTGTGGTCACCGGTGATGGTGTTGGCGGTATTGTCCCCCTCCTTGATGAAGAAGAGTTCGTTGGGGTCGATCACCATGCCCCACGGGATGGGTTCGGCGAAGGTGGCGGTATCTTCGACCAGACCATCAAAGCCGAGGGGGTTCGCGAAATCCTGGGTTTCACCAAAAGTGTTGTCGGGCAGCCCACCGAACGGTGTGTTCCAGATAAAGGCGTCGGTCTCGTTGAAGAATTGCATGGAAGAAATCTCGCGGTCGGCTGCCTCTTGATGGACAGAAGCTATGGGTTTGCGCAAGCGGCCGCCGTGCGTTGCATCACGCGAGGGGAGGTGTTTGGCGAACGGGCGGGTGTGGCGTCAAAACCGTGACGTGGGTCACAGGGCCGTGATTAGGCAATTCCTATGTGAGAGTGGCGCCGGACAGAGGCGCTGGCTTCACCTGGAAGGATACTGCGATGACGACCTCCCCCAACGTTGCCCTGCGCTTCATGGTTGCTCTCTTCGTGATCGCCCTTGTGGCCGGCGCGGTGGCCGCATCACCGGCAGAGGCGGGCAGCTGCAACATTCGCTTCGCGCTCAGCTGCTTCTGACCTTGACGCCAGCGCATCGCGCGCCTTATGTCGCAGAACCGGCGCGGATGATCTCCGCGCCCTTTTCTTTGGCATCAGCTTTGGGGCGAACAATGAAGGTCAAAAACTCGCTGAAAGCCCTGATGGCGCGCGACCGCAACAACAAGCTCGTCCGCCGCAAGGGCCGCGTTTACATCATCAACAAGAAGGCGCCGCGCTACAAAGCGCGTCAGGGCTGACGGTTTTGTAATCTTGCCCCGCGTTGACGGGGTGTGCGCGGCAACGTCATCCTCGCACCATGACAAAGGTTGTGGTTGCGCTCCTCCTTGCCATCGCGGTCGCGGCGCCTGCGGGCGCCCAACCGGCCGTCCCCGCCGAATCGCTGACGCCCCCCCAAAAGGGTGATCGGCCCGATGCAAGGCCCGCGGAGGACGAACGCCGGGCCGCGCGGCTTGACGTGATGTTCGGCCGGCTTGCGGCCACCACCGATGAGCGTCGCGCCAACCGCATCGCCCGCCACATCATGCGGCGGATGGCGCAATCGGGCTCCGACACTGTCGACTTTCTGATGACGCGCGCGGCGCTTCGCATGCGCGCCAAGGAGTACGGCCAGGCGCTCGACCTTTTGGATGGCGTCATCCGCCTCGAGCCCGAATTTGCGGAAGGGTGGAACCGGCGCGCGACAGTGCACTTTTTGGCCGGCAACCTTGGCCAATCCATCGCCGACATTGAGCAGGTGCTCCAGCGGGAGCCGCGCCATTTTGGCGCGCTGGCGGGCCTTGCCATGATTTTGCGCGCCATGGACAGGAAGCCTGAGGCGCTGGCAGTGATGGACCGTGCGCTCACCATCCACCCGCACTTGCCGCGGATGCGAGAGCGTCGCGACAGATTGCGGTTGGAGCTTGAGGGTTCGGAGCTTTAGCCACAGCCGGGCCGATTGCGGCGCTGGCGTCGATGCGCCAAATAAGGCGTCTCATGGAAGACAGCCGGATCAAAGACGCCCCCGAAAAGGGCCCCCGCGATGGTGCGCCCGCAGAGGTGCGCTTTCGCCGGGCCGAGACGCCGTCCACCGGCTTTGAGCTGATTGCCGAGACCGTCAAGCGGCTCCCGAACGCCCCCGGCGTTTACCGCATGTTGGATGAGGCGGGCGACGTTCTTTACGTCGGCAAGGCGCGCAACTTGAAGAAGCGCGTGGTGAGCTATTCGCGCCCCACGGGTCTGTCGTCGCGCTTGATGTCGATGGTGAACCGCACGGTGGCGATGGAGTTTGTCACCACCAACACCGAGTCTGAGGCGCTTCTGCTTGAGGCAAACCTCATCAAGCGCTTTCGCCCGCGTTATAATGTGCTGCTGCGGGACGACAAAAGCTTTCCCTACATTTTGCTCACCGGCGACCATGAAGCGCCGCAGATGCTCAAGCACCGCGGGGCTCACTCGCGCAAGGGCGCCTATTTCGGCCCGTTCGCGTCCGCCGGCGCGGTGGACCGCACGATCAACGCGCTGCAGAAGGCGTTTTTGATCCGCTCCTGCTCCGATTCCATCTACGAGACGCGCACGCGGCCTTGCCTCCAATGGCAAATCAAGCGCTGCGCGGCGCCCTGCACCGGCGAAATCTCGGTGGAGGATTATGGCAAGCTGGTGGATGAGGCGCGCGCCTTCCTCTCCGGCAAATCCCAAGGCGTGCGCAAAAAGCTCGGCGCGGAGATGGAAGCCGCGGCCGAGGCCATGGAGTTTGAACGCGCCGCCATCATCCGCGATCGCCTCGCCTCCCTCTCCCACGTGGACAGCCACCAGGGGATCAATGCGTCCGGCATTGAGGAGGCGGACGTCTTTGCCGTCCACCAGGAGGGTGGGGAGACGTGCGTCCAGGTGTTTTTCTTCCGCACGGGGCAAAACTGGGGCAACCGCGCCTTCTTTCCGCGGGATGAGGGGCTTGATGCGCCAGAGGTGCTGGAACTCTTTCTGGCGCAGTTTTATGACGACAAGCCCGTCCCAAGATGTCTTTTTCTGAGCCATGATCCGCCAGAGCGCGCGCTCCTCGCCGAAGCGTTTTCGGAGCGGGCGGGGCGCAAGGTGGAGGTTGCCGTTCCCCAGCGCGGGACGAAGCGGGAGCTTGTCACCCACGCGCTCACCAACGCGCGCGAAGCGCTCGCCCGCCGCCTGTCGGACAAGCAGAGCCAGTCAAAGCTGCTCGCCGGGGTGGCCGCTGCCTTCGACCTTCCCGAACCGCCCCGCCGTGTGGAGGTTTATGACAACTCTCACATCATGGGCACCGAGGCGGTGGGCGGGATGATTGTCGCCGGCCCGGAAGGCTTTTCGAAGCCGCACTATCGAAAGTTCAACATCAAATCG
This sequence comes from Pseudomonadota bacterium, assembly GCA_039034015.1. Lineage (GTDB taxonomy): Bacteria > Pseudomonadota > Alphaproteobacteria > Rhizobiales > Amorphaceae > Acuticoccus. The sequence continues at coordinate 19,124 of JBCCBM010000037.1, forward strand.
ACGACGATCACCCCTGGCGATGATTTTGGCATGATGCGCGAGGTGCTGACCCGCCGCTTCTCCCGTCTCTTAAAGGAAGCCCCCCGCGAGGCTCGCGAGGACGACACGCTCGGCCCTTGGCCCGACCTTGTGCTGATCGATGGCGGGGCGGGGCAGCTGTCGGCGGCGCGCGGGGTGCTGGCCGAGCTTGGGATTGAGGACGTGCCGCTGGTGGGCGTTGCCAAGGGCGTCGATCGCGATGCGGGGCGGGAGGAGTTTCACGTGCCGGGCAAGAAGCCGTTTCGCCTGCCGCCGCGCGATCCGGTGCTTTATTTCATCCAGCGGCTCAGGGATGAGGCGCACCGGTTTGCCATCGGCGCGCACAGGGCCAAGCGCAAAAAGGCCTTCACCGCCAACCCGCTTGACGAGATTTCGGGGATTGGGGCGGCGCGCAAACGGGCGCTCTTAAAACACTTTGGGACGGCGAAGGCGGTGGCCAAGGCGGGGATTGATGATCTCACAGCCGTTGACGGCATCTCTGAAAGCGTGGCCAAAAAGGTGTACGACCATTTCCACGCCCACAACGCACCGGCTTCCCGATGAGCGATGACCCGAACGGCAACGCCCCGAAAAAGGGGATCCCAGCCGACCCGACCCTCCCCGGCATGGATGTGGAGACGCTGGGCGCGGACCCCCCCGTGGCGCGCCCGCCGGCGGATGGTGTGTCGCGCATCCCGGGCGATGCCAATGAGGCGAACCCTCTTGGCGATTTTGACACTGTTGGCCTCCAAGACGTTGTGCGCGTTGAGCCCCCGTCCGCGGCCGCCGGCACAGTCCGCCCCGTGACCCCCGAACCCCCGCGGGCCACAGAGGCCCCAAAAGCGCCGCCAGAACCCGCCCCAGAGCCGCCCACCGTGGCCGAACTAATGCCCGAAACCGAAACCACCGTGGACCGCACGCCCGCCGCCCAGCCTGACGGGTCGGAGGCGCGCGTTGTGGCCGCCGCGGCGCCCGCGCCGCCG
>JBCCBM010000038.1:0-15068 GCA_039034015.1 Pseudomonadota bacterium
CAGGCTGATGACACCCAAGCGTCCATAGCGACGGTGTTGTTTGGCACCTCGATGTCGGCTCATCGCATCCTGGGGCTGGAGCAGGTCCCCAGGGTTTGGCTGGTCGCCAAGTAAAGCGGTACGTGAGCTGGGTTCAGAACGTCGTGAGACAGTTTGGTCCCTATCTGCCGTGGGTGTCGGAGAATTGACAGGATCTGCCCCTAGTACGAGAGGACCGGGGTGGACGTACCTCTTGTGGACCTGTTGTGGCGCCAGCCGCATTGCAGGGTAGCTACGTACGGACGGGATAACCGCTGAAAGCATCTAAGCGGGAAACCCACCTGGAAACGAGTTCTCCCTTGAGAGCCGTTGTAGACGACAACGTTGATAGGCAAGGTGTGGAAGCGTGGTGACACGCGTAGCTTACTTGTACTAATCGCTCGATCGGCTTGATCACTCTCATTTACCCATGCCCATCATGGAGTTCGAAATGGAAATGAGTTCGGCCATCGCAATCGCGGTGACCTTTCTGGCCCTCGCATTCGCCTTTCGTGATCGGAAGCGGATGCGTTTGCCATTCCTCATCGTCGGCCTCGCCTTCAGCGCCATTGCTGCAGGCTCCGCCGGCTAACGACCAGTTTCACGACAATGAACGTCCTCTGCCGGCCTGGTGGCCTTTGCGCGGGGCCCACACCCGATCCCATTCCGAACTCGGCCGTTAAGACCCGCAGCGCCGATGGTACTCTGGCTTAAGCCACGGGAGAGTAGGTCGCCGCCAGGCCTGCCGAGGACGTTCAGCCTTCTCTAAACCGATGTTCTTTCTCTTCGCTCAGCGGTCTGCACAAATCGCGTTTTAGCGATGTGTTCCCTTTTAGTTGGAGTGCTGTCCTTCCGAGCACATGCGTGTGCTGGCCACCGGGTTGGTGCGTCGTTCAACGTGTTCGCGCAAGTTGTTGTCGGATCAGTTTTGCTTCGAGCTTGACGCCCAAACCCGTGGGACATTTACGCGTCGCTCTCTGTTGGCTGCGACAGCATTGGTTCTTTCCCACGATCGGGCGCCTGAACGGCGGAGGCGGTTCCGCGGCCCGAGTGATGAGATTGATTGGCCCCTGGCGGCCGCGGACTTTGGCTGATGGCCGGGCGACTTCGCCTGCTCGGGTTCCCCGACAGCTCTCGCTGAGGCCATCCTGGGTTTGGCCGACGGCTTACAACAGTCGGTCTTCCGTCGCCCGGATGAACTGGCATTGCGTCGTCGCGGCTCCTGTACGGGCAACCTGCTCTCGTCACGTGATCGCGGCAATCTGTGGCTCCTCTCACGGTGGACGGCCCGCTTGGATTGCTGTGCGCGTGATGCTCAAACCCACCAGTGGCGGCTTTTTCAGCCTGTGACGGAGCTTTCGGTTCTCTGTCGGAACTGGTCATGGACCCGTTTCACCTCTTGCGAGCGTGCTGGCTTTCCGAGCCCGACTGGCTCTGGGCTTAGGGTGTGCACAGGGTGTGTGGCGCAGCTCATGCGTCCGCACCATCGGCGGGGCAAACATGGGCCAGCGGGATCGTGATCAAATGTCGGCAGGCTTCGTTCTCTTGCGCCTGCCGATGAACAGCTCCTTCACCCAGCCGTGGTCTCTGCGGTTCTGCCGGCGCGCGAGAGCGGACGGTGAAACACGTCCCCCGCGCTGACGGTGAGGCCAGGACCCAAACGTCGGGTCTGTTAAACGCCCACCCCATTGCAGGCGCTCGCGGGAGACGTTTGAACGGTGACACCTTTCCTCCGCGGCTCTCCTGGAGCCCAGCACGTGGGAGACCCTGCTGGGGCCTCCGACGCAGTCCACGGACTGGTGGCACCACAGCGGGGCTGGCAAGCCGCGCGCAGTCGCGACTGGGACAGACACGAAAGCCCGTCCGGCCGCCGAAAGCCGCTGCGATCGGGGCCTGCGGCACGGGCGGCACCGTCATCGGGTCGCTTGGCTGGGGCCGCTTTGCGCGGGTTGCCGCTTAGTCGTCCAGGGGGCGGGTCGTCGGGGGTTGGGCCGCGCAACATCAGGGCGATGCCGGTTTGGACGCTGCCGAAGGTGATGGCGAAAAACACGGCCATGATGAGCGCGGCGAGGAAGCCAACGTCGCTCGCCAACACGAGGTCGCGCAGGCCGTTCACATTCATACCCAGGAGTAGGGCGACGAAGCCGACGCCGCAGGCCATGCCAACAATCGCATGGCCGATAAGAAAGCGAATGAGCCGTTTGTCCGCCATGACATCATCCCTTGCGATCCAGGGCGGGGGGCGAGCGCGACAAGCCGCCGCCCCTCCCCTATAAGCCCCCAGGGAGGCTTGGCCATGATCGATATTGCGAAGCGGGTCTGGAACCACAAGTGGAAGATCGATCCGATCGTCCGCTCGTTGATCGACACCGACTTTTATAAACTCCTGATGTGCCAGTCGATTTTTCGAAACCAGCCGGACACCGTCGTCACCTTCTCGCTCATCAATCGATCCACCACCACGCCGCTCGCCCAGCTGATCGACGAGGGGGAGCTGCGCGAACAGCTCGACCACATCCGCTCGCTGTCCCTCTCCCGCGGGGAGAGCACCTGGCTGCGTGGCAACACGTTTTATGGCAAGCGGCAAATGTTTCGCGCCGATTTTATGGAATGGTTTGAGGGCTTGCGCCTGCCGCCCTACGGGCTGGAGCGGCGGGGCGATCAGTATGAGCTCACCTTTGAGGGCAAATGGCCGGAGGTCATGCTGTGGGAAATCCCGGCGCTCTCGGTGTTGATGGAGCTTCGCTCCCGCGCCGTCCTCGACACCATGAAAAAGTTCGAGCTTCAGGTGCTTTATGCCCGCGCCATGACCCGGTTGTGGGAAAAGATTGAGCGCCTCAAAAGCCTGCCCGATCTCTCCATTGCCGACTTTGGGACGCGGCGCAGGCACTCGTTCTTGTGGCAAGACTGGTGCGTTCAGGCGATGATTGAGGGGCTTGGACCCGCGTTTTCTGGCACCAGCAATTGTCTGATTGCCCTTCGCCGGGAGGTGGAGGCGATTGGCACCAACGCCCACGAAATGCCGATGGTCTATGCCGCCCTTGCTGATACGGACGAGGCGCTCGCCCGCGCGCCCTACCGCGTTCTTGCCGACTGGCATGAGGAGCATGACGGCAACCTTCGCATCGTGCTGCCGGACACCTATGGAACCGCCCAATTCCTGGATAACGCGCCGGATTGGCTGGCGGGCTGGACCGGGGTGCGGATTGATTCGGGCGACCCTTTTCAGGGCGCGCGCACCGCAATCAAGTGGTGGGAAAGCCGGGGCGAGGACCCGTCCACCAAGCGCGTCATCTTTTCCGACGGGCTGGATGTTCCTGCCATCGAGGCGCTGCACAAGGCGTTTTCGGGCACGGTGCGCGTGTCGTTCGGGTGGGGCACGCTGCTCACCAATGATTTTCGCGGTTTGACGCCCAACGACGCGCTTGCCCCCTTCAGCCTGGTCTGCAAGGCGGTGAAGGCCAATGGCCGGCCCACCGTCAAACTCTCCGACAATCCGCGCAAGGCGACGGGGCCAGCGGCGGAGCTTGCGCGTTACAAGCGCGTTTTTGGGGTTGGCGCGCAACAGGCGATCGAAACGGCCGTCTGATCAGCCGGGGACGAGGGCTGTTGCCTGGATTTCAACCATCGCCTCCCGCTCCACAAGCTCCACCACCCGCACCAGGGCCATCGCCGGAAAATTCCGGCCCATGACGCTGCGGTAGACCGGCCCAAGGTCTTTGAGGGAGCCGCGGTAGGCCTCCATGTCGGTCACATACCAGGTGAGGGTTGCGATGGTGTGGGCGCCGCCGCCCGCCGCCTCCACCACCGCAAGCACATTTTTGAGGGTTTGCTCCACCTGGCCCAAAAACGTCGGCGGGAAAACGCCGGCCGTGTCCCACCCCACCTGGCCGCCGACGTGCACCAAGGGACCCGTGGTGACGACGCCATTGGCGTAGCCCTTTGGCGCCGGCCAACCCGCGGGGAGCACGGCGCGGACAAGGTCGCTCACGCGGCGGCCTCCGCCTTGGCCCGTTCGCGCAGGGCAAAGCGCTGGAGTTTGCCGGTTTCTGTGCGAGGGAGAGCGTCCACAAACGTCACGGCGCGGGGGTATTTGTAAGGGGCAAGCTCGGCCTTCACGTGGTCTTGGAGGGCGCGCACGAGGGCGCCATCGTCGCTCACACCAGGTTTTAGCACCACGTACGCCTTTGCAATTTGCCCGCGGTCGGGGTCGGGCGCGGCCACAACGCCAGCTTCCGCAACGGCCGGGTGGGTCAAAAGCCCCGCCTCAACCTCGGGCCCGGCGATGTTGTAGCCGGCGGAGATGATCATGTCGTCGGAGCGGGCTTGATACCAAAAGTAGCCGTCGCCATCGCGGATGTAGGTGTCGCCGGTGATGTTCCAGCCGCCGGCCACATAGTCTGCCTGGCGGGGGTCTGCGAGATAGCGACAGCCGGTGGGCCCGCGCACGGCAAGGCGGCCTGGCGAGCCATCGGGGCATTCGTTGCCGGTCTCGTCAATCACCTTGGCGCGGTAGTGGCGCACGGGCTTTCCCGTCGCCCCGGGGCGCACGGCCGCCTCGGGCGCGGCGATGAAGATGTGCAGCATCTCCGTCGCGCCGATGCCATCGAGGATGGTGATGCCCGTGGCCGCCTTCCACGCGTCGAACGTTGCCTTGGGGAGCGCCTCCCCCGCTGACACGCAGGTGCGCAACGATGATAGATCGTGGTCATCGCGTTTTTGCAGCATCGCGCGGTAGGCGGTGGGCGCGGTGAACATCACGCTTGCCCGGTGTTTGGCAACGGCGGCCATCAAATCGTCCGGCGCCACCTTTTCCACCAGGATGGCGGCCGCCCCAATGCGCCAGGGAAACAGCACAAGCCCGCCAAGGCCGAACGTGAAGGCAAGCGGTGGTGAGCCGATGAACCGGTCGTCCGGCACCGCGCGCAAGCAGTCGGCGGCGTAGCAATCGCAGATGGCGAGCATATCGCGGTGGAAGTGCATGGTCCCCTTGGGGACGCCTGTGGTGCCGGAGGTGAAGCCGATGAGGCAGACGTCGTCGCTCGCCGTGTCGCAAGGCGCAAAGGTGTCGGGGGCAGCGTTGAGGGCCGCGTCCCACTCGGGCGTGCCGAAGTGCAGGGTTTTGACGCTGCGGCCCGCGCAGGCGCCGGCCAACTCGTGCGCGAGGGACGCGTCGCACACGGCCATGGCGATCGCGCCCTTATCAATGATAACGGCAAGCTCTTTGGCCCGCAACAGCGGCATCGTGGCGACCACAATGCCGCCCGCCTTCAGAATCGCGAAATAGACCGCCGCCATCATCGGCGAATTGGCCGAGCGCAGAAGAACGCGGTTGCCGGGCTCCAGACCATTGGCGACGAGGTGGTTGGCGATTTTGTCGACCAGCCGTTTCAGCTCGGCAAAAGTGTGGGTGCCGGCCTCGCCAATGAGGGCGAGCCTGTCGCCCCGCCCCTCGGCCACGTGGCGATCGATGAGCTCCACCGCAACGTTCAACCGGTCCGGGTAGGCGAGCGCCTCGAGGTTTTCAAAGACTGGCCATTGATCGGCGGGGGGAAGATTGTCCCGCGCGAACGTGTCGGTGTGGCCGGACGGGATCATTCGGCCGCCTCGCGCAGGGGCGCGGGGCGACTTGCGGCGAGCGCTGCCCGGGCGATCACGATCTTTTGGACCTCTGACGCGCCCTCGTAGATCCTGAGTGCGCGAACCTCGCGGTAAAGCTCTTCCACCTTTGAGCCGGTGCGCACCCCGTCACCGCCATGGAGTTGGACGGCGCGGTCAATCACCTGCTGCGCGGTCTCGGTGGCGTGGAGCTTTGCCATGGAGGCTTCGCGGGTGACCCGCTCGGCGCCGGTATCCTTGGTCCATGCCGCGCGATAGATCAGGAGGGCGGAGGCGTCGACGCCCAGCGCCATCTCGGCAATTTGCGCCTGGGCAAGGGGAAGATCGCCCAGCGGCGCGCCGAAGAGATGCCGATCGTGGGCGCGGGCAAGGGTTTCGCGAAGGGCCGCGCGCGCAAAGCCAAGCGCGGCCGCGCCGACGGTGGAGCGGAAAATGTCAAGCGTTGCCATGGCAAGCCCAAAACCTTTGCCCGGCCCGCCAACGCGGGCGGACAGCGGCACCACGCAGTTTTTGAACGTGAGGCGCGCCAGGGGGTGCGGCGCCATCACATCCAGCCGCTCAGCGATGGTGAGGCCGGGCGTGCCAGCATCCACAATGAAGGCCGAGAGGCCCTTCGCCCCCGGCGCCTCGCCGGTGCGGGCAAAGACGACGTAAAAATCGGCAATGCCGCCGTTGGAGATCCAGGTTTTCTCGCCGTTCAGGACGACCTTGTCGCCGTTCAGTTCGGCGCGGGTTTCAATGGCGGCAACGTCGGAGCCGGAGCGCGGCTCGGTGAGGGCGAAGGCTGCGATTTTGAAGCCTGCCGCGACGGCGGGAAGGTAAGCGGCGCGCTGCTTGTCATTGCCGGCGATGGAGATGGGGCCGGCGCCCAGCCCCTGCATGGCAAAGGCAAAATCGGCAAGGCCCGATGCGGCGGCCAAAATTTCCCGCGCAAGACAAAGTGTGCGCACGTCAAGCGGGCCATCAAGCGGCACGGTGGCGCGCAACAGGCCGGCTTTGCCGAGCCCCGCCACCAGCGCGCGGCAGGAGGCGTCCACATCGTGATGGTCGGTGAGGCGGTCGGCCGTCGCACGAAAATCGGCGACGGCGGCGGCAAAGGCCCGGTGCCGCGGCTCAAAGAACGGCCAGGACAGGGTTTCGGAAAGGTCGTCCATCAGTCCCCCTCGAACACCGGTTTGGACTTTTCCGCAAACGCCCTGAAGGCGCGGTGATAGTCCTTCGTTTTCATGCAGATAGCCTGGGTGAGCGCCTCTTGGTCGATCGCCTCGTCAACGCCCATGGACCATTCAAGATGCAGCATGCGCTTGGTCATGGCGTTGGCAAATGTGGGTCCATCGGCAAGGCGCCGCGCGAGCGTCGTCGCATCGCTCATCAGCGCCTCGGGCGCCACAAGGTGGTTGAAAAAGCCCACCCGTTCCCCCTCCGCGCCATCCATGGAGCGGCCGGTGAACAAGAGTTCGGACGCCCGCCCCTGCCCGATAATCCGCGGGAGGATGGCGCAGGCGCCCATGTCACACCCGGCAAGGCCAACGCGGTTAAAGAGGAAGGCGACCTTTGCGCCGGCCGTGCCAAGCCGCATGTCCGATGCCATCGCAAGGATGGCGCCCGCGCCCACGCAAATGCCGTCCACCGCGGCGATGATCGGCTGTGGGCAGGCGCGCATTGCCTTCACCGTGTCGCCGGTCATGGTGGTAAACTTGAGAAGGCCCTTCATGTCTTGGGAGAGCAGCGGCTCAATGATTTCAAAGACATCGCCGCCGGAGCAAAAGTTGCCCCCCGCACCGGTGAGCACGATGGCCGCCACGCTGTCATCATGCCGCAGCGCCATGAAGAGATCGCGCAGCTCCGCATAGCTTTCAAAGGTCAGCGGGTTTTTGCGCTCGGGCCGGTTTAGCGTGATGGTGGCGACCTTCCCATCGACCGCCATCTGAAAATGTTCTGGCGTGTAGTCGCGGATGGGAAAGGTAATGTGAAACCGGTCGCTCACGTGCGCTCCATAACGCTGGTGCGGGCCTCGCGCAGGCGGGCCGAGAGCTCGGCCTGGGCCTCGGCCGAGAGGCCGCCGAAAAGGTCGGAAATCCAGCCGCGGTGGGCGTTGGCCATCGCGTCGAACAGGGTTTTGCCCTTGTCGGTGAGGCGCACGGTGGCGCTGCGGCGGTCGGTCTGGCGCACACGGCGTTCGATGAGGCCGTCGTCGGCCAGGCGATCCACAAGGCCGGTGACATTGCCGTTGGTGACCATCAGGCGGCGCGAGAGGTCGCCCAGCGTCAGCGCGTCGTCGGCCTTCGCCAGTTGGGCCATGAGGTCGAACCGCGGGAGGGTCATGCCAAAATCTTGGCGGAGGCGACGCGAGAGCTCGCCCTCCACGGTGTTTGCGGTGGCAAACAGGCGGAGCCACAGGCGCAGCGCCTCCGTCTCCTCCCGGTCTTTCTCCGACCTTGGCGGCGGCGGCGCCACAATCTGGTCCATCACATCACCTCCCCACCGGCAACGGCAATTGCCTGGCCTGTGATTGACGATGCGCCGGGGCCAAACAGCCAGCGCACCGCGTCCCCCACCTCAGATGGCGCAACGAGGCGGCCCATGGGGTTGGTTTTGGCAAGAACGTTGCGCGCGTCCGATTCGCTCCGCCCCGTGCTTTCGACGATGTTTTGGATGCTTTTGGCCGTCATCTCTGTGTCGGCAAAGCCGGGGCATACGGCGTTCACGGTGATGCCCTTGGTGGCCATCTCCAGCGCGAGGGAGCGCACCAGGCCAAGGACGGCGTGCTTTGACGCTGCATACGCCCCCGCATACGCGTAGCCCTTGAGGGATGCCGTGCTTGCAATCACCACAATGCGCCCGTTTCCGGCGGCCAACATGTCAGGCAGCGCGAGGCGGATGGTGGCGAGCACCCCTTCCACGTTGACGGCCAGAAGACGGCGCAGGAACGCCGTGTCGGTTCGCTCCAGCGGGGCGGTGGCGGCAATGCCTGCGGCGGCCACAAGGCCGGTCACCGGGCCGTTTTGCGTCTTGGCCGTTGCGAAAGCGTGCGCGAGGGCCGGCTCGTCGGTCACATCGGCGGAGAGGCCGACGGCGCGTGGCAGATGCGCGGCGGCCGCGTCCACCACCGCTTGGCGCCGGCCGATGAGGCTCAGCGCGTGGGTTGGCGCCAGCGCTTCGGCCGCTGCGTGGCCAAGGCCTGTGCCCCCGCCGGTGATGATGGTGTGCCCGTCCATGCGGATGCAAAATGTCCCGCTGGCGCCGATCCTTCAAGCATAAAGCTTCTCACAGTCGTGCATTCCTGCCCGGCCCGGGCATCCATTCATAATTTGGTAACCACACCTGTTATTGTTTGAGGCATGTCTCTCAAAGGAGGACGGGCCATGGGGACGACCGCACGCTGGGTGGGCGTTTTGTGCGCCGCAACAATGGCGTTGGCGCCCGTGGAGGCGACGGGCCAAGTGCGCATTCCCCGCCCGCCCATCGACGGGCTCATCCTCCGCGCGCCCGATTTTCAGATTGTCCCCCGGGTGCGGCCGACCCTTGCGGCCACCTTCGAGACCACCTGCAAAGCCGACGATCCAGACCTCTTGTGGGCCAAACTCCCCCGCACGCTGCGCGAGGTGCCGCTGCGGCAGATGATTGGCCAGCTTTTGGTGGTGAGCTACGGCGGCAACACGGAGAACGCCCGCGGGGTCGGCCTTGCCGCGGATGCGCTGCGGCGCTCGGCCATCGGCGGCGTCCTCACGTTTCGCCACAACGTGAAGTCGGCGGATGACATTGCCGCCATCAACACGCGCCTTTCGAACGCGCACCCGGTCTTGCCCGCATTTGTGGCGGTGGACCAGGAGGGCGGCTTTGTGGCGCGCATCAAGGAGAGCGAGGGCGCGCCCAAAATCCCGACCGCCAAGGATATGGCGAGCCGCACGCCCCTTGCCGCCAAGGCCGCCTACCGCGCCATGGCAGAACATTTGGCAACGCTGGGCTTCACCGTGAATTTTGGCCCGGTGGTCGACCTTGCGGTGAACCCCGACAACCCGGTGATTGCCCGCTTTGGCCGCGCCTACGGCAAAACGGCGCAAACGGTGGTGACCTATGCCACCGGCTTTGTGGAGGCGCACCGGGAGGCGGGGTTGTCGACGGCGCTGAAACATTTTCCGGGCCACGGCGCGTCCACCGGTGACAGCCACCTTGGCGTCACGGATGTGTCCGGCAAATGGACCCGCAACGAGCTGTTGCCCTTCCAAACTATGATTGAGAACGGCAAGGCCGACATGGTGATGATGGGCCACTTGATGCTGGACGGCGTGACCGGGCCCGATGATCGCCCCGCCTCCCTTTCGCCCAACGCCATTGAGGGGCTATTGCGCGGAACGTTGTGTTATGCGGGCCTCGTTGTCTCCGATGATCTCACCATGGACGCGATCGAAGACCGTTTTGGCATCCCCGAGGCGGCGCGGCTGATGCTGGAGGCAGGCGGCGACATTGCGCTGATCTCCCTCCCCGCGGAGAAGGGCATGGGGCTGGTGAAGGAGGTCACCGACCATCTTGAGGCGGCAGCCAAGGCCGACCCCGCGCTCGCCTATAAAATCCGCCGGGCCTACGCGCGGGTCGTGAACCACAAGCTCGACATGTCTGACGCGCGGGACGCGGCACCCGGGACATTGACCGCCGTGCCGCCCACCCACCGCGCGGGGCTCGCGCCGGATGACATTGTGGCGTTTGCCGCCTCGCGCCTCGCATCGCGTTAGGGCGGTTTTTCAAAGGGGCGCGCATCGTGGCGGCACCCAAACGGGGCGCCGGATGCGAAAAGGGCTCACCAACGCTCAGCCGGGGGCGCGCCGTGCACAATCTCATCAAGCCGCGCGCGGGTGGAGCGCGACACGCCCTCCGGCAACTCATCAAGCGGCGCCATGATGGCCTCTGCGATTTCGGCCCGGGCCACACGCAGCGCCGCCGCATCAACGCGCGCCGGACGGGCCACAAACACGGCCACATGGTCCCGCCGCTCCAACCCCTCGTTGAAGTAGAGCGCGAAGAAGGTGGCATCGGGCACGAAAAGGCCGGTTTCCTCCCGCGTTTCGCGCAGCGCAGCCTCCCGCGCGGTCTCGCCAGGGTCGACGCCGCCGCCTGGACAATGCCACCCCGGCATATAGGTGTGGCGTACGAGGAGGACGCGGTTGTTGCCGTCGATCACCACGAGGCGCACACCAAAGGTGACGAGCGGCCGCCACAGCGCGCGCAGGCGATAAATCACCCGCCGCATGAGCCGGCCCTTCACGACGCCTGACCTGAGGGAGACGGTCCGTGCCCCGCTTTCGCCTTGCCCATCTGTCCGATCCGCATTTGGGGCCTTTGCCGAGAATTCCGCCACTGGCGCTTGCCAGCAAGCGCATTTTCGGCGCCATCAACTGGGCGCGCAACCGCGGCCGGGCGATGGCCGGCGAAGTCTTGACCGCGCTGCTCACCGATCTTGCCGCCCAATCGCCCGACCACATCGTGGTGACCGGCGACCTCACCAACATTGCCCTCGATGAGGAATTTAAGAACGCCCGCACCTTCCTGGAGCGGCTTGGCCCGCCCGCGCGCGTGACCGCGATCCCCGGCAACCATGACGCGTATGTGCCGGGCGCCGTCCAAAAGGCGGTGGCGGCCTGGGGGGCCTATGTGGGCGGCCCCTTCCCCACCGTGCACCGGCGCGAGGGGATTGCCCTCATCGGCGTCTCGAGCGCGATCGCCACGCTCCCCTTGAGCGCGGCGGGCGCTGTGGGTGCGCGCCAGCGGGAGGCGCTGGCCGTTGCCCTCGACCGGGCCGATGATGCCATGAAAATCGTGCTCATCCACCACCCGCCCGACCGGGCGCTTGCGAAGGGTCGTCGGGGCCTTCGCGATGTGGAGGCGGTGCGGCAGGTGTTGTCGGAAGGGTGCCCGGATCTCATTTTGCACGGGCACAACCACGAATTTTCGACCGCGACCCTTGAGACCGCGCGGCGGCCAGCGCCCATCCTTGGCGTCCCGTCGGCCTCCTCCGGCGGGCAAAAGCACCCGCCCGCGGGCTACGGCCTGCTCGACATTGATGTGGCAAGCCGCACCATCACCCTGTCGCGCCGCACCTTTGACCCCGACACGGGGACAGTGCGCGGCTCGGCGCGCACCACGCTTTAGGTCAAGCCCGCGCGACGTTTTCCCGCTTTCAGGCGTTCGCGCGGTATTTTTGCACTTTTGTGGCACGCAGGCCCGCAAGACCGTGCTTGTCGATGAGGGCGTTCCAGTTCAAGAACTCCTCGATGGTGAGGGTGTACCGCTCGCAGGCCTCGTCGATGGACAAAAGGCCACCGCGCACGGCCGCCACCACCTCCGCCTTGCGGCGGATCACCCAGCGTTTGGTGGTGGGCGGGGGAAGATCTGCCAACGTGAGCGGCGTCCCATCGGGGCCGATCACATAGCGATAACGGGGTTGTGGATAATCCGACATCACACACTCGATACGCAACGAAAACTCTTGACGCCCTCTGTTAAACGGGGGGGCGGCTTAACAGCCCCCTAATCGAGCATCGTTGCCGTTCGCCACAGGATTGCTTAGCTAACGAGCCATGAGCGCAGTGCCGTCAAACAGCCTAGAACTTAACGGACCGGCTAAGGACCATAGAATTGTGGTCGCCATGTCCGGCGGGGTCGATTCGTCCGTGGTCGCCGGCCTTCTGGCGGCCGAGGGGTTTGACGTCGTCGGCATGACCCTGCAGCTTTATGACCACGGCGCCGCGGTGGGCAAAAAAGGCGCCTGTTGCGCCGGGTCCGACATCCATGACGCGCGGCTGGTCGCCGAAAAAATCGGCATTCCTCACTATGTTTTGAATTATGAGAGCCGGTTTCGCGAAGGTGTGATCGACGCCTTTGCCGACGCCTATGCAAGGGGCGAAACCCCCGTGCCGTGCATTGCGTGCAACCAAACGGTCAAATTCACCGACCTTCTGGATGCTGCGCGCACCCTTGGCGCCTCCGCCCTTGCCACCGGGCACTACGCGCAGACCCGCGCGGTGGACGGCGTGCGCCGCCTCTTCCGCCCCGTCGACGAGCGCCGCGACCAGAGCTACTTCCTGTTTGCGACCACACAAGATCAGCTCGACTTTGTGCGCTTTCCCCTTGGCTGCCTCCCCAAGGACGACGTGCGCCGGCTTGCGGGCAACATGGGCCTCATCGTTGCCGACAAGGCCGACAGCCAGGACATCTGCTTTGTGCCCGATGGCCGGTACGCGAACATTGTCGAAAAGCTGCGGCCCAACGCCCGCCGCCCGGGCGACATCGTCCACGTGGACGGCCGCGTGCTGGGCCGCCACGATGGCATCATCCACTACACGGTCGGCCAGCGCCGGGGCCTCAAGCTTGCGGTGGGCGAGCCGCTGTTCGTGATCGAAATTGATGCCGCCGCCGACCGGATCATCGTTGGCCCCCGCGAGGCGCTCAAGACAAAGACCGTGCGCCTGCGCGATATGAATTGGTTGGGCGCTGCGCCCCTCGTGGAGGGCGCCGCAGTGCCGGTTTATGCCCGTGTGCGCTCCACGCGCCCGCCCCGCCCCGGGACACTGCGCGTATTGGGCGGCGAGGTTCTTGTGGAGCTTTCCGAGGGGGAAGATGGCGTTGCCCCCGGCCAAGCGTGCGTCCTTTACGCCGACGATCAGCCAGGCGCCCAGGTCCTTGGCGGCGGCTTTATCCGGGCAACGGTGGCGCGCCAAAGCGCCCCGGCTCTCGCTTAAAAACCTTCCGGAGTTTTCATGGCCAAATCGGGAAGCCGCACCGTTGAGGGTGCCGACGTTCGTCAAGCCTATGCCCGCTGGGCACCGGTCTATGAGCTGATCGCGACCCCCACGGTGCCGGCCCGCAAGATTGCCGCGGCCCGCGTCAACGCGATCGGCGGCCGCTTCCTGGAGGCGGGCGTCGGCTCCGGCTCCGCGCTCCCGCTTTACGGCTCCAACGTGTCGGTCGTGGGTGTCGACCTGTCCCACGACATGCTCAAGATTGCCCGGGCGCGCACCGGTCTTGACGCAACGGTCGAGGGCATCATCGAGATGGACTTGATGTCCCTCGCCTTCCCCGACAACACCTTCGACGGCGCGGTGTGCATGTTCACCATCACCGCCGTCCCCGACGCGGTTCGTGTTGCGGCCGAGCTTGGCCGCGTGGTGCGCCCTGGCGGCACAGTCTTGGTGGCGAGCCATTTTAAGGCCGAACGCGGCATTTGGCGGGTGAGCGATGCGGCCATGACGCCTTTTGCCAAGCGCCTCGGCTGGAACCCCTCACTGCCCATTGACGCTCTTCTCAGTGTTCCTGGGCTCGATCTTGAGCATCGCCAAGAGCTCCCGCCCGCCTCGCTCATCACGCTTTTGACGTATCGCGTCCCATCTTGACATCCGGCCGCCCCCGGCCGAATACCACGCCTCGTTGGCGGAGTAGCTCAGTTGGTTAGAGCAGCGGAATCATAATCCGCGTGTCGGGGGTTCGAGTCCCTCCTCCGCTACCACCGTACCCCCCGACGAAGCGATGCGCATGTTCGGGAAAAGTTCCGGCGCATCGAGCAGCCGCGCGAGATGACCTTGCAGTTCGATCCTCAAGCCGTCTGAATCGGGAATAAGCGTGACACGCGCGATCAGTTTTCTGAGCTTCTCGGCAGCTTCGGCATTGTTTTCGGTGATCCCACCTCCGAAGACGGTGGCTAGGTCGCTGACGCACCGCTCATATTGCCTAAGAGCGCCCGGATGGAGGCCAATCACTTTCTCTGCTGCGGGCTCAGACGCGAGTTCCGCTTCCACGGCCTTTTGCTCGGCGCTGAGCTCCTTCATCCGCGCACCGATAATGTCAGTCGGCATGCGCTCCGCCGCGTAGTCGTCCCACGCTCGATCGAGGAGCCGCTTGATTTCACCGACACGGGTCTGGAGCCGGCCCCGGCGACGGCGCTTCTCACCAGCAAGACGCTGCCGCTCAGTCTGGTAAGCATCGGCGAACTCTCTGAGAAGGTGCGGTGCCTTCAGGTGGGTCTTTAAGCCAGAAAGCACCGCTTTCTCTACCTCGTCCATGTAGAGGACGCGACGGTTCTTGCACGACCCAGCCTCCCGCATCGTAGAGCAGTGGATCCGGACGCGGCCGTGGTCACGATCTTTGACCACGATGCCGCCGCCGCACAGACCGCATTTCAAGAGCCCCGACAGCAGATACTTGGACTTGCGCTGCTTCTGCGGAGCCGTGATGCTACGGGCGTGCTTCCGCTCTTGAGCCTCGTCAAAAAGCGAGCGATCTATGATCGCGAGGTGCTGGACTTCGGCTCGCTTCCACTCACTGGGTGGATTGGGTCTTGAGATCCGTCGGCCGGTATCCGGATCCTTCACCATCCGCACGCGATTCCAAACGAGTTTGCCGGCGTAGAGCTCATTGAGAATGATCCCGTGGTGGCGAGC
>JBCCBM010000039.1:0-14237 GCA_039034015.1 Pseudomonadota bacterium
AATGATCCGCGGCGGTCGAAGCCATCTGCGCCACGCGCTTTACATGCCCGCCCTCGTTGCCGCCCGCTTCAGCCCCGACCTCAAGGCTGTCTACAAACGCCTCATCAGTGCCGGGAAGCCACCGAAGGTGGCGCTCACTGCGCTGATGAGGAAACTTCTCATCCTCGCCAACGCCCTCCTGCGCGACGGCCGCCCATGGGCGCCAAAATCCGCTTGACCAAAGACGGATACTCTTAGCGATCTTCTTAACGCGTTCGCCTAGATTGCCACCCCGTGGCCGTTCTTCTTCGTGCTGCTGGGGACGAGCCTTGGCATCTTCATGGGCGCGGTGCCGGGGCTGACGGGCGGCATGTTGATTGCGCTGTCGATTCCGCTCACGTTTTTCATGGAATCCACCCGCGCCCTCGTCCTGATGGTTGCCATTTGCGTGGCATCGGTGTCGAGCGGCCTCATCAACGTTACACTGCTGACGATGCCGGGCACCCCCTCCGTCATGACGACCTTTGACGGCTACCCGACGGCGAACCGCAGCGGGGCGGAGCGCGCGCTCGGCCTTTCCATCGGCGCTTCGTTCATCGGCGGGCTTGCGGCGGGGGTCGTCCTGGTCGTCCTCTCCCGGCCCCTGTCGCGCTGGGCGACATTTTGGAAGAACAGCTTCGCTCCGGCATGCCTCTCATCGCAGACGGTTTTTAGCACGTTCTGGACCGGCCCATCGCCCTTGGCTTCCTGGCGGTGTCGACGGCCACAATGGCCCGGCCCTTCGTTCAGTCCGCCTTTGCCAACCTCGAATGCGCGCTGCTGGACCGGCATAAGTCCAGGGCCAAGACAGAGGCCCGAGTGGCCATCTTCGCGTTCATCGAGGGCTGGCACAATCCCGGCCGCCAGCGTTCAGCCCTGGGATATCTTTCGCCCACCGACGACGAAATGAGTGCCCTCGAAATGCTAGCGTCATCTTGCCCGCAACCGTCCACAAAACCGGGGGAACTCCAACTCCACTTTGCGGCAATTGCGATGGTCCACCACCGCGTCATAGACCACGCGGAGTGCGGCAGGTTCACGAACGCGGCGACCAAGACCGTTGATCGACCAAGCGCCTTCTCCAAGGCGCATTATGGCCGCTGGTTTGCCGGTTGACGCCGCGTCTGAGAGCTGATGTCGCCCGGAGGCCACGACATGATCGAGGAGTGGGGACGTGACCGGAGCCATGCCGCAACGGTGAGGCGGGCAACCGCCCACCGAAACGAACACGTCGAGCGGTGTGAGCGCTTTCACCGCAACGCAAAATCAAAGCCCCTCAAACTCGTGCTCGCCCGCCGATTGTAGCAAGCTTCAAGGTGGGGGTTTTGCGCTTGATTTGGTTGGCGCGCCGGGGAGGATTCGAACCCCCGACCCCCAGATTCGTAGTCGAGTGCCCAGCGCTGTAGAGCGCTGTAAGAAACCGCACAAAACTCCTCATAAAATCGAATTAAAACAATTATTTATACGCCTACGGCTCTTTGCTCCGGGGCAAACCACTGCACACCCTTGCACCCTCATTCTGTTACCCCATAGTCCCCGGGCAACTTGGGGTAACGTATGACAACGAGGCTGACGGACCGTGCGGTTGAGTCCGCCAGGGCGGCGGATAAGCGACGCGAGATCCCCGATGGATTGCTCGCGGGGCTTTATCTGATTGTTCAGCCATCAGGCGCGAAGTCTTGGGCGGTGCGCTATCGAAATGGTTCACGCACGCGCAAGGCGACCTTGGGTCGGTATCCCGCAATTCGGCTCGCCGATGCCCGACGCCTGGCACGCGAGACACTAATCAGCGTGGCAGAGGGGCGCGATCCTGGCGCCGAGAAGATCGCGAAAAGAGACGACACATTCGAGTGGCAGCACGTCGCCGAGCGTTTTCTCGCGACGTACTGCGCGCAAAAGGTGCGCCAGTCGACGGCGACAGAGTACGCGCGCGCGTTCAAGCTTCACGTAACGCCGCGGTGGCGCGGCCGGGACGTCCGTCGGATCACGCGGCGGGACGTTGTGGCGTTGGTTGACGGCCTTGCGGAAGGTGGAATGGGTGCCGGCGCCAATCGCGTTCTCGCGGCCGTCCGCAAGCTTTTCTCGTGGGCGGTGGAGCGCAGCATAGTCGACGCGTCACCCGCTGCCGGCATCGGCGCGCCCGTCAAGGAGTTGTCGCGCGATCGCGTCCTCAACGACGCGGAGCTTGCGGCGGTTTGGGCGGCCATGCTGCGCCTCCCCTCCCCCAACCGCGAATTCGCACAGATCCTCGTCCTGACAGGGCAGCGCCGCGATGAGGTCGCCGGAATGCGGTGGGAGGAGCTTGTCGGTTCGGAATGGCGTCTGCCGGCCGGGAGAACAAAGAACGGCCGCGCTCACGTCGTCCCACTTGCGCCTGTCGCCGGCACAACCATAGCAGGACTGCCGACACACGGCGACTTCGTGTTCACGACGACCGGTCGGACACCGATCAGCGGTCATAGCAAGATCAAGGCGCGTCTGGACGCGGCGGTGGGGATGGTGGCGCCGGACATGCCGCCGTGGCGCCTGCATGATCTACGCCGGACTTTCGCAACGAAGTGTGCCGAGCTCGGCATTGCCCTTCATGTCGTGGAGCGGTGCTTGAACCATGTGTCCGGTTCCTTCGGCGGCGTCGTCGGCGTGTACCAGCGCCATGAGTTCGCTGATGAGAAGCGAGCGGCGTTCGAAGCGTGGGCGGCCCATTTGGAAGGCCTCGGCTCGTGACAGAAAAGCCAGACTACACCGCAGACGAGCAGGTTGAGTTGCACCGGTTGTTGGGAAGCAACTCCACCAAGCCGGCCGGGGAAAACGCTCACTTCGCCCTTCGGCATCGAGCCATCTTCGAGATGCGGTGTGAGTTGGTAGAGGCGATGCGCGACCTGGAGCGCGGGGAGCACACTGGAAGGTCGCTGCGCCGTGATCGTCTGTATGAGCGCAAACACGGGCGCGAGAAAGCTGCCTATGACTTCGCGCGCGGGAACAGTGGGACGATTAAGCCCATTAGCAAACACGATGCCGGCGAGGTGTTAAATCGTTTCCTCACCGTGGCTGCGATAGTTTGGTATCAGACGACGGGTAAGGAGCAGAAACCGAACTCGTCTGAACAAGGCCAGCCTACCAACGATTACAGTCGGTTTATTCGACTGGCGACGTCCCCTTTGATCGGCGCTATTTGCGCTCACTACGGTGAGGGATTGGTGCCAAGAGATTGGCCAGCGATCAAACAGCGGATTGAGCGGGCAGATCTGCGTTCTGAGGATCTCCTTCAACCGCGCTCACAAAACGTACCATGACGCAATAAGCCGCTTCAATCAGATGTGTCCCTGCATTCAACGGGGGCACAGCAAGGTGCGGACACTCGAAGTAAACCCGGAAGGGTATCTGCCAATCAGCGAAGTCGCTCGTCGCTACAACCGTAGCTATGACACGATCTATCGCTGGGTTCGGCTCGGCCAGTTTCCTCCACCCATCAAACTTAACGGCCAAAATTTCTGGAAGCCGCTAGAGCTCACCGCCTGGGAAGATGCGCAGGTGGCTGCGTGAGCGGCGCGAAAACTCTCCGTCGCGGCGAGGCAACCGCTAACATCGCCACGCTTGATGAGATGGACCGGTTTCGGGATCGGCTCGCCGCACTTTGGCTCGCGATCAGCGGCATGGACTTCGTTGACAATCGAGAGCGTTCGATTGCCCACCAAGTCATCGATGACTTGCAGATCAACTTTGATCGTATCCAGACCATGCTCGAGGAGACACGAGAGCTGGACACGCCGCCGGCGGTCTGCACGCCCCCTCTTATGGAGGCGGGGGAATGAGCGCCTCCGAAGAACGGCGCTGCGGCACCTGCCGATACTTCGATGAAGTCGACGGGCCTCGCGGGCGTTGTCGCAGGGCGCTGCCAAAAGACATCGCCGTCGATGGTGAGGTCGTGACGCGGTGGCCTATTGTCATTGGTGACCGCGACTGGTGTGGCGAGCACTTGTCGCATCCGCGTCCTTACAATCACGTGGTGTTTGCCAAGTGAACGTGGCGGCGCGCCTCAACGGAGCCGAGCGGTCGGTGCTGCCGCTTTCGCCGAAGGGCGAGGCGGCGTTGGGGTATGCGGCGCGAGGGTGGCATGTCTTTCCCTGCGCCCCAGGCTTGAAGATACCCCACGTCGGTCTGCCGAGGCGACCGAAAGGCGAAGGCGGATACAAGTTTGCGACAGACGACACCGCGCAAATCATCGCGTGGTGGACCCGGTGGCCCGACGCCAACATCGGCCTTGGATGCGCTGCGTCGGGTATCGTTGTTGCCGACGTCGACAGCTATAAGCCCGATTGTGCGTGGCCGGCGTTTGCGAAGGGTGTCGAAGTTCCCGACACCCTTGTTCAGAGGTCGGCGCGCGGCGGGACGCACTACTTCTTTGCCGCGGGTGCGGGCGAGGCGTACAGTAAGCCTTGCAATGGCGTCGACGCAAAGCATGACGGGTACGTCATGTTGGAGCCTTCCGAGGCCGAAGGCGGGATCTACTATTTCGAGACAGATGACGAACCCGCGCCAGCGCCGTCGTGGTTGAAGGCGTGTCTCGCCGATGACTACGACGCGGCGCCTAAAGCGAAGCCAAAGATCGTTAACCCAAACGATCTTGCGCGGGTCCGTCGACGTCTTGAGGAAACCGAGAACGTCCTTGATCGCGATCAGTGGGTGAAGCTGGCGCTTGCGCTGAAGACCTCGTTCGGTGACGCCATCCGCGGCGACTTCGTCGAGTTCAGCTATCGCTACGACGGCCCCGTCGAGAACGGCGACCCTGAACGGGTGTGGGACACAGCGCAGCCGAACGGCCGCGTCGGGATCGGGACGATCTTCTTTCTTCTGGGGGGTGGCGCGGACCTAACCGAGGACGGCGTCGCCCTCGCCTTCACGGCGCGGTTCGGCGATAGCTTGCGGTACGATCACGACGCCGGTGCTTGGTTCGAATGGACGGGCGATCACTGGCGGCAGGACGGCACCGGCCTTGCGTTCGGGTGGTGCCGCGACATCGCCCGCGAGCTCGGCGACGGCGCCGATTCGAAGATCAACGCGATTGTTCGGAAGGCATCGTTCGCCGGTGGCGTCGAGCGGCTGGCGCGAACCGACCGCGCCCATGCCGTTACGCAAAACGCGTGGGACGGCGACCGGTTTCTGTTGGGCGTGCCGGGCGGCATGGTGGACCTGCGGACGGGGAAGCTGGTCCCCGCCGATCCGATCAAGGGCATCACGAAACACGCGGCCGTCGCGCCGTCGGAACGGGCCGACTGCCCACAGTGGCTGTCGTTTCTCAAAGAGGCAACAGGCTCTGACGACGGGATGGTAGAGTTCCTGAAGCGCTGGTGCGGCTATTGCCTGACCGGCGACACGCGCGAACACGCCCTGATCTTCCTTTACGGCCCCGGCGGCAACGGCAAGAGCGTGTTTCTGAACACTGTCAGCCGGATCATGGGCAACTACGCCGCTACGGCGGCGATGGACACGTTCACAGCGACGAAGTCGAGCCAACACCTCACTTTCGTCGCGATGCTGAGAGGGGCACGGCTGGTTACCGCCTCCGAGACGGAGGAGGGGCGAGCGTGGGCCGAAGCGCGCATCAAGCAAATGACAGGTGGTGATCCGATCACTGCCAACTTCATGCGGTGTGACCCTTTCACCTTCACCCCACAGTTCAAACTCACCATTGTTGGCAATCACGCACCGGCGCTCGCCAACGTCGATGAGGCGGCCAAGCGCCGGTTCAACATCGTCCCCTTCACGGTGCAGCCGGCAAACCCCGATCGTGAGCTTGAGGCAAAGCTGGTGGCGGAGTGGCCAGCCATCTTGCGTTGGATGGTGGACGGTGCGGTGGCTTGGCAACGAGGCGGGTTGGAGCGCCCCGCCCGCGTGAAGGCGGCGACGGCTGAGTACTTCAGCGAGCAGGACCTGACGGCACAGTGGTTGGCCGATGCGTGCACCGTGGAGGTGGGGGCATCACACCATTGGGAGACAGCGTCAGCGTTGTTCGAGAGCTGGTCGCACTACGCGCGATCGAACGGTGAAGACCCCGGCACCGCCAAGGCGTTTGCCCCGCGATTGCGCCGCCACGGCCTGAGGCAGGTGAAGAAGTCGAAGGGTTTGAGGGCGTGGGAAGGCGTCAGCATCAACCGCGCGGAGGCATTCCCCGATGACGCATGAGCTGACGCGTCGGGTGGCGGGTGGCGCTTGGTGGCGGATTATTCCCCTTACAGGCCCCACGCGTGCGCGCACACGCATGAGAGGGATAGCGGAAGACGCGCCTCAACCTGCCACCCGCCACCCACTCGAGCTGGTCCCAATGGTCGGCGGCGCCTGGGGGGGACATGCCGCGGGGGGAGACATTCTTTCTCGCTACGGCATCGATTTTCTCCAAAGGAGAAAATCCAAGGTGGGGGCGCGCTGATGGCGAAGGCATCCACTCTTGCGCGCCGCCACATGAAATCCTTGCGGGTTCCTGAAGGCCCCAAGGCGGGCCAGCTGTGGAAGTTGCCGTCCTATCAAGGCACTTTTATCGATGGGGCATTGGACGACGACGTGAACGTCGCCTGCCTCAGTGTGGGCAGGGGCAACGGCAAATCGGCGCTGTCGTCCGGCATCGCCCTCGGGGCTCTCCTCGGCGTGTGGGACGATCAGCCCCGCCGCGAAATCCTGATCGGGGCCAGGACGCGCGATCAAGGGCGGGTGATTTACCAGTTCATTGAGGGCATGGCGCGTTTTCTGCCGGAAGACGTGCAGGCGCGGTTGCAGTTCCGGCGCTCGCCGATCCTGTCCATCACCCTGGACAACGAACACGAAATCCGCGTCCTCGCGGCGGATGGCAAGTCCGCGTTGGGCACAAGCCCGACGCTTTGCATCATGGATGAACGCGGCCACTGGGCGCTCGATAAGGGCGATGCGTTGGAGCACGCGCTTCTGACGGGTTTGGGCAAGCGTGGCGGCCGTGCGCTGATTATCAGCACAAGTGCCGCTGACGATGCGCACCCGTTCTCACGATGGCTGGATGAACCGCAGGACGGCGTATACGTCCAGGAGCACCGTCCCGCCCCCGGCTTGCCGGCGGACGATCGCGAAAGCCTTCTGGTTGCAAATCCCGGCGCAAAGGCCGGGATTGGTGCGAACCTACCATGGCTGGAGGCGCAGGCACGCCGTGCCATCAAACGCGGCGGATCGGCGCTTTCGGCCTTCAGACTTTACCACCGCAATGAACGGGTGTCCGGTGAGGCCCGCGACGTTCTTCTGACGGTCGACGAATGGCTGTCGTGCGAAGCGTCGGAGCTGCCGGCGCGTGAGGGACAATGCGTCGTCGGGATCGATCTTGGCGGGTCGGCGTCTATGTCGGCAGCGTCGTTCTACTGGCCCGCGACGGGGCGCATGGAAGCGCTGGGATGGTTCCCCTCGCGGCCCGGCCTTCTGGATCGGGGACAGCGGGACGGGGTGTCCGGCCGCTACGCGGAGATGCAGGAGCGCGGCGAACTGTCGACTCTGGGAGATGCGACGGTGCCGGTGGCGCCATGGCTCGCTGCCGTCATGCGCCATGTGGATGGGGCGCCCATTGCCGCCATCACGGCGGATCGGTTCAAGCAAGCTGAGTTGGGCGAGGCGATGGACCGGGCGGGGGTGCGCGCCCCGATCGTCTGGCGCGGTATGGGGTTTAAGGACGGCGGTGAGGATTGCGAGCGCTTCCGCCGCGCGGCCTTTGATGGCGAGGTGTTGTCCGCCCCGTCGCTCCTCATGCGATCAGCGATGGCCGATGCCGTCGTGCTGCGTGATCCCGCCGACAATCTCAAACTGGCCAAAGCCCGATCGAACGGCCGGATTGATGCCGTCGCCGCCAGCGTTCTGGCTGTTGCTGAGGGCGCGCGGATCAAGGCGCGGAATGCTCGCCCGGCGCGCAAGGCGGTGTGGCTATGAGGCACTCGGACCCCGTCACCCGCACCCGCCGATGGAAGCGGCTGCGCTGGCAGATTTTGCGGCGCGATGGCTTTGCGTGCGTCCAGTGCGGCGCGCGGGGCCGGCTTGAGGTGGACCACATCAAGCCCGTCCGCACCCATCCTGAACTGTCATGGGAGCCTGAAAATCTTCAGGCGCTTTGCACACCATGCCATTCGCGAAAGACGTGCCTGGAACAAGGCAAGTCACAACCAAACCCACAACGCCTTGAATGGGCAAAATTACTGAAAGAGGACTTGTAATGCTACAGTCTGTGAAAATCCAAAAGCGTCAGTCGGAAATCCGGCAAGCGCTTGCCGAGCTGGCGGCAAAAGATGCGCCGACCGACGATGAAACCCGCTCCATGGAGACGATGGACGGGGAGTATCGGACCAACGAGGCGCGTTATCGTGCGGCGCTGATTGCGGAGGATGACGAGCGGCGGGAGGCGGGCGCGGAGCTGGAAACCCGCGAAGATCGCGACTGGCAAGGGCTGGTTGGCCGGTTCGAGCTTCGCCAGGTGGTCCTTGCCCTCGACGAAGGGCGCACGCTCGATGGCGCCACTGGCGAGGTGGTGACGGAGCTGCGGTCTCGCGGTGGATATCGCGGCGTGCCGGTACCGATCGAAGCGCTGGAGCAACGCGCCGGCGAGACGGTGGCGGCGGGCGTCCCTGATCCGATCCGCACCATGCCGACGGCGGACAGGCTCTTCGCCAACAGTGTCGCCTCGCAAATGGGTGTTCGCACCGTCAACGTCGGCACTGGCGCAATCGAATACCCGGTGGCGACAGCGGGGGCCACGGCCGCATGGGCAGACGGCGAGCTTGCCAACGTTGGCGGCCCGGCGGCCTTCACCACGACCGAGCGGTCGCTGAAGCCTGAAAACAATCTCGGCGTTCAGATGCGGATCAGCCGGCGGGCGCTGAAGCAATCCGGCGATGGTCTGGAGAGCGCGGTGCGGCGGGACATGGCAAACGCCATCCGCATTGAAGTGGACCGGGCAACCTTCCTCGGCACCGGGGCGAACGGGCAGCCACTTGGCATCATCGCGGGTGCGGGTGTCTCGGACTACAACATCAGCAGCACCGAGCTTGACGCCACACTCTCCTGGAGCGCGCTGCGAACGGCGCTGGTCAGCTTCATGATCGATAACGCCGTGACCGGCCCGAACGGCGTCCGGCTCATGATCCGCCCCGAGGTCTGGGACGCCACCGACGACCTGATTTCGGGGATCTCGATTTCGGAGTGGGACCGGCTGTCGTCGAAGTTGGGGCCCATCGTGATGACAACGAATGCGCTTGCGGCGCCGGCGGGGGACCCCGCGGAATCGACGGCGCTCCTCACGACGGACGCTGGCGGGCTCCCCCCGGCCTATGTGGGCATGTGGGGCGCCTTGGATGTCATCAGGGACCCATACTCGGACGCACAGTCCGGCGGCCTTCGGATTACGGCGATCACGACCATGGACGTGACAATTCCGCGGTCCTCGCAACTGCGTATTCTCACCGGGGTTCGGTGATGGAGAGCGGCGCACTTCATTGCGGCGACCTTGAGGTGCGCCGCTCGGCTCGCGGGGGCACACGCCTCCGTGGCCGGTTCCCGTATAACAAGATGGCCGTCCTCAGCGATGGCGGACGCACTGGCCGGCCGCGCAAAGAGCGGTTCGCGTCCCGATCGTTCGGCTACCGCATCGATCGGCCGGACGAGGACGTTCATCTTCTGATCGGCCACGACTTCAACCGGCCGCTGGCATCGCGCGGGACGGGCACACTCGACATCCGCGACGGCGACGACGCGGTGACGATTGAGGCGACGATTGCCCCGGCGCTGGAAGACGTCGGCTATGTCCGCGATGCCCTCGCCCTCCTGCAAAGCGGCCTGGCTGTGGGCCTGTCACCCGGCTTCCGGCTACCGCCAAAGCGCGCCGTTGCCGAGCCTGAGACGCTGGAGGACGAGCCGCATGATCCCGAGCGCGGGATGCACCGGGCGATCATTCGGACGATCACGGCTGCGCTTCTGTACGAGCTGAGCGTCGTGACGCGGCCGGCCTACGAGGAAGCCGCGGTCGAAGAAGCCCGCGCCGGCCTGATCGTGCCCGTCCGCAGAATTCATTCAAGCGCAAGGTGGCGGTGATGGGTGCCCTCACAGTTTCACAGGTGGAGGGCGTGCCGGCGGCATGGCCCGAACCCGCCTGGGCGTGGCAGCGCATGGAAGCGTGGGTGTCGCATCGCTGGTCCGAACGCGAAGTTGTGTGGATCGTCGAAGGCCCCGGCGAGTGGACGCCGCCCCTTCGTCCGGCGACGTCCTTCACGGCCGAACGCTGGAACGGCGAGGGTTGGGTGGCGGCCGGCTCGACGCTGGCGCCCCTGGGCGGCCTGGAACTGCCCTGCGGCACGTTCCGAGTCGCGGCGACCGTCGGCGATGACAGCGCTCCACCGGCAGCGGTGACGGAGGCCATCGCCCGCCTTGTCGCGTTCGCAGCACAAGCGCCGGCGGGGTTGCGATCCTATTCCGTCGGTGACGTCGAAGCCGAGATTGAACCGAAGGCCGCGTCACGCGCGCTGCACCTATGCGGTGCGGGCGATCTTTTAAAACCTTGGAGGAAGCCGCGATGAGGTGGCCCTGGCAGCGACGCGCCGAGCCGTCCGTAGAGAAGCGGGCGAGCGGCACCTACACCGCCCAAATCCTCGCGGCTCGAGACGCCTACATCACCGGGCAGTCCGGCACCGCCGAGCTGACGGCCACAGTCCAAGCCTGCGTCAGCCTGTGGGAAGCCGGCTTGTCTATGGCGGACGTGAACGGGACTGATCTTTTGTCCCGCCGGAACCTTGCCCTGATGGCCCGGTCCCTCGCCCTTCGCGGTGAGGCGCTGTTCGTGATCGAGGACGACGGCCTCGTCATCGCGCACGAATGGGACGTCAGCACCCGCGGCGGGCGCCCACGCGCCTATCGGTGCGCCCTGCCCGACACCGGCGGTGGCGAGCATCGCAACGTTCTCGCCGGCGAGGTGCTGCACATCGTCATCGGATCGTCCGCAACAATGCCCTGGGTCGGTACGTCACCTTTGCGGCGCGCGTCGCTGACGGCCGCGATGTTGTCGGCGGTGGAGGAAGCGCTTGGCGAGGTGTTCGCCGAGGCGCCGTTGGGCTCGCAGATTGTGCCGATGCCGGAGACGGCAGAACACGATCTTCAGACGCTGGGGCGCGATTTCCGGGGCCGTCGTGGTCGCGTGCTTATGCGCGAGAGCGTCCAGGTGAGCGCGGCGGGTGGTCCTGCCCCACAGGTGGACTGGCGCCCCACAACCACTTCACCTGACCTGTCAAAAGCGGAGGCGCTCACAACCCTTGCGGCGGCACGCGACAGCATCGCCATGGCGTTCGGTGTCCTCCCCGGGATGCTGAACCCGATGACGACGGGGCCGCTCATCCGTGAGGGCCAACGCCACCTCGCACAATGGATGCTCCAGCCCATTGCCGCGCTGGTTGGGGAGGAAGCGACGGAAAAGCTGGGCGTCCCTGTCAGCTTGGACGTCATGAGGCCGCTTCAAGCCTTCGATGCCGGCGGCCGTGCACGGGCGGCGGCGACGATGGTGGAGGCCCTGGCAAGGGCGAAAGAAGCCGGCATCGATGCGGCGCCGGCGATGAAGTTTATCGATTGGGAGAAAGCATAATGCCTTCAGTGAAAGTCGTACGGAAGCGTCACAAAACCTTAAAGGCCCCGAAAGCGGCGGTGGCCCGAATGAAGGTCGGCATCATGGGTGCCCATGCCGAAGAAGCCATCATCAACGAGTTCGGCAGTGCGCGGGGCCATGTTCCCGAAAGACCGTTCATGCGCTTCACTATGCGGGAGAACCGCGGTCTTTACAGGCGCCGAATGCGAAAGGCGGCCGAGAAGATTTTGAAAGGCGAGCTGACCATCGACATGGCGTTGGAGCGTCTTGGTCGTGAGGTTGAAGACGACATCAAAGACATGATCCGGGCGCTGGCGACACCCCCGAATTCCCCTGCGACGGTCGACACCAAGGGCAGTTCCAACCCCCTCATCGACGACGGCACCATGTTGGCTGCGGTGACGAAGCGGCGCTTCTGAGACAGGGCGGGTGCCGCCTGCTGACCGTCATTAGCGAAGGAACCAGACAAGACGGTGAGTGTCCCAAAACCCCGTCATGGCGTGGAGGAACTTCCATTGTTCACCTCGCGACGCTGGGTCTGGCTGCGCCCCGTAGAGTGCGAAAGCAGCAAGGCCCCTCCGCCCGGGATGCCGGAGGGGCCGTCACGTGTTGCCGGCTCGATGGACTTGTTATGCCGCCGAACCATACTTCTGAGGCGAATTGAGGGGTCGAGCAGCTAGCTAGAGGACAACAATGGCTTCGATTTTCGATCAACAGAGTTCGGCGTACGGTGTGACATTGGCACTGCGAAACGTATTGCGCGCCCTTGAGCGGAAGGGTGTCATCAGCCGTGCCGAAACGGAGGAACTCCTCGACAATGTGCTGCAAGAGCTGAAAGCCGCGGACCACACGCCGGAGGCGGCGCGCGATGCTGAAGTAACCGTTGGGCTTCTCTATCACTCTGACCGGCGGCCTGAGCCTCAAGGGTAACGTTACCCCATGCGTTACCCAAACAATGTAAGGGCTAGGTCGGGAACGTCTAAGTCTCTGATCTTATGGCGCGCCGGGGAGGATTCGAACCCCCGACCCCCAGATTCGTAGTCTGGTGCTCTATCCAGCTGAGCTACCGGCGCCTCTTGAGCGCTGTGATCTAGACGGCGCGGCGCCCAATTGCAATGGGCCTTTGCGCGATTGGGCAATCCCGCGCCGCCTGTGCGCGCTTGCACTTCACGGGCGGCTCAACGATTCTGAGCGGAGGTACAACATGGGCATCTGCCATGCAGCACGCGGTCGTCGTCGGGGGAACACGCGGGATTGGGCTTGGCGTGACGCAAACGCTGCTGGGCCGGGGGTGGCACGTGCTCGCAACCGGCGTCAGCGCGGCGGAAGTGGCAGAGTGCCCGGTAGAAGAGAACCTTGAGACGGCCGTCCTCGATGTCACCGATGGGGCCGCGGTGGCGCAAACGTTTGAGGCGCGCACGCGGCTTGACGGGCTCGTCAATTGCGCGGGGATCCTCGCCCGGGGCGCAGAATATGACATCGAGGTGTTTGAAAAGGTGATCGCGGTGAACCTCACCGGCACCATGCGCACATGCCTTGCCGCGCACCCGCTGTTGGCGGAGAGCGAAGGGGCGATTGTGAACACGGCCTCCATGCTGAGCCTTTTTGGCGGGCCCTTGGTGCCGGCCTATGCCGCGTCAAAGGGCGGTGTGGCGCAGCTCACAAAGTCGCTTGCTGGGCGGTGGGCGCGGGATGGCATCCGCGTCAATGCTGTCGCCCCGGGGTGGATCGCCACCGAGATGACCACCGCGCTGCGGGAGGATGCGGCGCGCAACACGCCCATCTTGGGCCGCACCCCCCTTGGCCGATGGGGCACGGCGGAGGAGGTGGGACAGGTGGTTGCCTTCCTGCTATCCAAGGAGGCCAAATTCGTGACTGGGGCCATCTACACCGCCGACGGCGGTTACAGCGCAATGTGAGGGAGTGATGACGCTCAAAGACGTCGATACCGAAACCAAAACGCCCTACCAGCTGCCCTTTCCCAAGGACGCGCTCGCCGAGATTGTGGTGCCCAAAGCGGTTCCGGACGACCCGCGGGTCTGGGTCCCCCAAGCGCCGAATGTCGACTTTCGGCCGCTCTGCCTCAACCGCAGCCAGGGCTATTGGATGAACCTGTTGCGGGTGCGAAAGTCGGGCGTCCTGTCCCGCCACCGGCACCCGCAAGGGGTCCACGGCTTCGTGCTGAAGGGCCGCTGGTACTACCTGGAGCATGACTGGGTGGCCGAAGAGGGCGGCTATGTGTTTGAGCCGCCCGGTGAGACCCACACCCTGGTGGTGCCCGACGATGTGACCGAGATGATCACCTATTTTCAGGTCAACGGCGTGATGCTCTACGTCGACCCGTTCGGCAAAACGATCGGCTACGAGGACGTTTTCACAAAGATAGAGATGTGCCGCGAGCACTATGAAACCGTGGGCCTCGGCGCGGACTACGTGGATCAGTTCATCCGCTAGATGTCGTTTCCAAGAAGATTATTCAGTCTGCGCCACGGTGTTTGATCGGCGAGAGCAGAGTGAGGCCGCGTAGTGTTGTAGGCTCTGAGAAAGGGGTGCATGGCACGCGTTCTCTCGGCTGATGACACGTATGGCCTTGCGT
>JBCCBM010000040.1:0-9642 GCA_039034015.1 Pseudomonadota bacterium
AACGCCTCATCAGTGCCGGGAAGCCACCGAAGGTGGCGCTCACTGCCCTGATGAGGAAACTTCTCATCCTCGCCAACGCCCTCCTGCGCGACGGCCGCCCATGGGCGCCAAAATCCGCTTGACCAAAGACGGATACTCTAAAGTTCGCCTGCTGGTGTGGCGATCGTGCCCATACCCTTCGTCATCGACGCCTTTGACCGCGAGGTTATCGCGTCCACGGCGGTGTCCGGTGCCGCGATCAGCGGCTCGGACGTGCGCGAAATGATGCTGGATGCAGCCGAGACACGGTTCGGGACCGCCCGTGCCGTCTGGGCTCCCGCACCTCTCCAACCGTGGCAGCCCCTAAACCGCCGACGACACAGCGCAAGGCTCGCCTGGCGCCGCAGGGCTGGATCGAGCATCGCCCAAAGCGCCTTCAGAACGAAGCTCAGAAAGAGGGCACCGCGGTGAACGATCAAAGCACCGGCCGCCCCCATCGCATTAACGGCAAAGAGGCGTTGCGCGAGGCCAGGGACGGTGACCATGGTGGCTGGCGGCAGCTGGACCACGGCGAGGGTTATCCCAGGCAGGCTTGGTGATCGCTTCCATGGGCCGGTTCACGCGACCGTCGTCGCCAACAAGCCCATCACTGAGACAAACCCCGAGGAGGTGACCGCCCTCATCACCGGCGCCATCGAGACCGTCTGATTGACCGCTCCGGACGGTCACCGATCAACGTCAGAGGTGAGCGCCTCATAGGAAACCGCGCCCCACGCGGTGACGAGCTTGCGGGCCTCAAGCTCTTCGGGTGGCAGGGTGGCCTGGTCGCGCCGGGCGGCCTCAGCGAGGCGGCGTGACAGGGCGTGCAACTCGTCCGCGACCTCGCGGGCGGTCCGCTTTGAGACCTGCCGCGATAGGGTCGCAAAGCCAGAGATGTCTGTCGGCGCTTCGGAGAATGTGTCGGCGACAAAGCGCACGTTGAGCGCTTTCAGCATGGCGTGGAGCGGGCCTTCGGGGTCGAACGCGATGGGCCCGCGATGGGTGAGCCGGATGCCGCCACCGGGCCCACCTCCGCAAGCCCAAGCCGCTCCAGCGCAAGGGCCATGCGGAACGACGTGCCGTCATCAAGGTTGAGTGCAGTGGCGGCTTTGGCGGGGCTCAACCCCTCCCGCAACAGCACGAAGAGGTGGAAGAGCGCTGGCCGCCTTGCAAGGCCTGCCTCGACCCGGCGGTCCAGGCGCATGGGCGGGACATCGGCCCGCTCGGCCTGGGCGACAATGTCTTCAAACGGCACACCAAGCACCTCACAGATGGCAACGATGCGGCTCAGCTTCGCATCACGGGCCGCAAAGAGGCGCTTGATGGTTGGCTCGGACGTGCCGAGCGCTCGGGCAAGGTCAGCGTAGGTCATGCCGCGCGCTTTGAGGGCGGTCTTCAAGGTGTCGAACATCTCAGCGCGCATTATTGGCCTCGCGGTGATCCCAACCAAGGCAAGTTCGTATCATTTTGTGATCCTCCTTTGCGAAGTGATGCGCGGGTAAAAACGCTGAATGATCCTCTGGTCGAACCTTGAACCGGAGCCTCCCATGCATCTGATGCGCCTCTTCACCGCCCTCCTACCGACATTCCTGGCCGCGACCTCCGCCCCCGCCGAGGAGGTTTGGAGCGCCGGCCCGTTCGATATGCCCGAATCCGCCCTGGTGGACGCGGCGCGCGATCGCATCGTGGTCAGTGTGATCGGGGGCCATCCGGGCGCTGCGGATGGCAACGGGCGGCTTGCCCTCGTCTCGCGGGACGGGGCGCTCATTGATCCGGCCTGGGTCACCGGGCTTGATGCCCCCAAGGGGATGGCGGTTGTGGCAGAGACGCTGCTCGTCGCCGATCTCACGCGGCTTCACCAAATCGACCTTGCCACGGGCCAGCTCCTGCGCTCCCTCAACGCGCCGGGTGCGCTGTTCCTCAACGACCTCACCTCCGACGGCGAGACGGCCTATGTGAGCGACCTTATGACCGGCAAGATCTGGCGCTATGCGGAGGGTGCCCTCGACGTGTGGCTCGAGGCGGGGGTGATCGACCATCCGAACGGCCTGCTTCTCGACGGCGATCGGCTCCTCGTCGGCGGGTGGGGCAAGGGCCTGCGCGATGATTTTGCGACCGAAACCCCCGGTTCGCTCCACGCGGTGTCGCTGGAGGGCCGGACGGTGGCAACGCTTGCAGTGGAGCTTGGCAATCTTGACGGCCTTGCACGGGCCGGCGCTGCCCTTTTTGTCAGCGACTGGGTGGCGGGCACCCTGATGGCGCTCGACGAGAACGGCGCCCTCATCGCGCGCCACAGCCTTGCCCCTGGGATCGCGGACATAGCCGCTGATGGCGACCGGCTCCTTCTCCCAATGATGCTCGACGGGCAGCTTAACGCCATGACGATCGAGTAGTGGCGACGGGGCGCACCTGTGCTTGCGGCATATCGGGCGAGTTGGATCCACGTTTGAAGTGTCAAGCCAACCGCCCAATACCCAAAACCGAATTATAATTTTACTTTTTGATAGATGTATCTAGCAAAAAAATGAACTCTCACCGCACATTTTCACTGTTTTCTTGGAGGCCATAGGCGCTAAGAGCTCTGGGATTGGGGGGGGTAAAACTTCCGAAGGCGCAGATTTGCTTTCCTCGTTCGCGCGTCTTTCCTCTGTTTCAATCAGGAGGGAATAAAGGATCGGCAAGACACCCAGCGTGAGGATGGAACCGACCACGAGGCCAGACGCGACCACCGACGCGAAGCCAAAGAACAGCGGATCGCGGGCGATCAGTAGCGGCAACAAGCCAAGGACGGTTGTGATGACGGTCATCGTAGTCGGCCGCAGACGTTGCGCGCACGCGTCGACGATCGCGTCCACCCCCTCGGCGCCCGCCTTCCGCTCCAAATCAATGCGGTCGAGCAGGACGATGGCGTTGTTGAAGATGATGCCGAAGAGGGCGAGGATCCCCACGATGAGCATGAAGCCAAAGTTTGCGCCCATGACGCGCAAGCCCAATGCCACACCGGTGATCACAAGCGGCATGATGAGGCCCAAGATCAACGCGCGGCGATTGGAGTTGAACTGCGTGACGAAAAGAAGTGCGATGCGCCCAAAGCAGAGGGGAAAGTTGACGGCGAGCGAAGATCGACTCTCCGCAGAGTCCTGAAACACCCCAACGACCTGAACAGCATGCCCTGGCGGCAGCGAGGCCGCGATCGTTGCAAGACCTTGAGAAATGTGCGCAGCAATATTCCCTGCCGCCATCACGGACGATTTCCCCTCCACGGTGATTGCCCGTGTGAAATCCTGGCGCTCGATGCGGGCAAATCGATTGACCACCGTGATGCTTGCCACTTGTGATAGGGGCACGGTGCCGCCGTTTGCGGATGCAATGGGGGGCGTTTCGCGGACCACCGGGTCGGACCGCACCGCGTCCTCACCGCGCAGCGTGATGGGGATGGTGTCGTCGCCCTCACGAAACTCTGTCACCGGAACGCTGGACACCGTGCGCGTGAGCGCTTCGGCAATGACGGCAGACGAGACACCAGCATCGCGGGCACGGGCCTGGTCCACTTCAGCGACCAGGTGGGGCACGCGGTTCTCCCAGCCGCGGGCGATGTCGTCGGCGCCGGGGACGGACGCGAGCAGCGCCTCGACCTGCCTGGCCGCGTTCTAGAGATAGTCGGCGTCCGGGCCCGATAGCTCCACATCGATGACATCTCTATCGGCCGGGCCGAGGAACATGCGCCCGATGCTGGATTGGATTTCGGGGAAGCGCCCCTCCACCAGGGTGCGCAATTCGTCGATGGCGCGGTCGATGGTGTCCGCGGCAGTGACGTTCAGAACCATGAAGGCGCGGTTGGGCGCTGGATCCACCGGGGTCAGGGAGGGCAGAAGCGCGGGCCACCAAAGCCCACATGAGCCACGTGATTGTCCAGCCAGTCGAACCCTTCGTTTTCGATTGTGCCAACAAGGTCCTGAATAGCCTCGTTGGTCCGATCGGCGGTGACCCCTGCGGGCAAGTCGATGTCGGCGAGGATCTGCGCCCGGTCCGAGTCCGGCCAGAACTTTTTCGGCGCCGTCGCAATGCCGGCAATTCCGAGCGCGAGCGATGCTGCGGTCGCCACAAGGACGATGCCGCGGTTGGCAAGCGCGTGCGTCAAAAGCGCTCGGTAAACGCTTTTGATTGGATCGAAGGCCCTTGCGCGAGTGGACGGGGGCGTCAGGCGCGGGTGTTTCGAGGACGCCGGAGTACAAAATCGGCGTGAACGTCATCGCCATCATCCAAGAGATTGAGAGCGAAATCGCAACGACAATAGGGATGGAGCGGGTGTATTCGCCCGCATCGGAGGGCGCCAGCATGAGGGGCAGGAGCGCCAGAAGAGTGACCAGCGTGGAGGCGAGCAGCGGGAAGGCAAGGTCTTGCCCGACCCCTTCAGCGGCATCTTTCCTGCTCACGCCCGCTCCGAGCCGGCGTTTAAAATCCTCCGTCACCACCATGCCGTTGTCGACGAAGATGCCGAGCGCGATAATGAGTGTTGCAAGGCTCATCCGCTCCAGCGACACGCCAAAGAGGCCAAAGAGCGCGATTGTGGCGAGCATCCCCGCCGGCATCAGCGCGCCAACGATCAGCCCCGCGCGAAGTCCCAGAAGCAGGATCACGATCCCGCAAACGAGGAGCAGCGTCTGGCCCACGTTGATGGTGACGCCGAAGACCGCGCGCCCGACCTGCTCGGCTTGGTTGGTGACCGTTGTGAGCTCAGCGCCGACCGGCAGGCCGTCGGAGAGCTCGTCAGTTCGGGACAGAACGCACGGCCCGAACTCCAGGACGCGCGTGCCGTCCATCATGCAGACGGCGAGCACGACGGCGGCCTCGCCGTTCGCGTAGGCGCGCTCGGGCGGCGAGGTCATGGCGACCCGTTTAACGTCGGCAATGTCCCGCAGCGGCACCATTTGGCCTCGCGCGATGGGGATGAGCGTTTCGCCAACCCCCTCCAGGGAGCTGTCGTCGCCGGTTGGCGCGATCACGAGGGCGTGGGCGCCGAGATCAATTTCGCCGCCTTGGCCAGATGACGTTGTGGGCTTGCAAGGTGGCCGCAACTGTCTGCGGTGTGACGCCAATGGCGGCAAGGCGCGCGTCGCCGAGGGCATCCTTTGCCCGCGCAAGCGCGCTCTCCGCGGCGCACCTGTTCGCCGACCCGCACTTTGATGCGCACAATCGTGCCGGTAACTTCGAAGGCGAGAGGGGCGCGCTCGCCCGCGCGAGCCGTGCCGGTGAAAAGGCGCATGGTGCCGCTCGACGGCGCCTGCGGCACAACCGTCCAAGCCACGGGGCAAGGCGGGCGTTCCGGCGCGATGTTTGACATTGGGTGAGGCGCCAAGTCTGCAAGCCGTGTCGCAGCGGACCCGTCGGCGGCATCCGCGTACGCCGGTGAGGCGACGCTGGCGTTGATGCCGTCCGCCGGCCATTTGTCGAGGGCCACAACGGCGACGACCTTCAGCGCGACCAGGGCGCCGTGGAGAAGGCCCGACCGCGCCCCGGTTGAGGTTCGATCATCAGTCGGCCTCGCCTGCCGCTTTGAGATGAGACCCACAAGCGCACGAATGGCAAACACCACCGCAAACGCCGTCAGGAGGGCAATCATCAAGTCAGAGACAGGCGCACCCGCCGCCAGCTCTGTTTGCGGAAGAAGCTTATAGGCCGCAGCGAACACGCCCGCCGACGCAGTGAAGGTGAGAACGCTTCGCTTTCTGGGCTGAGGTCCAGCCCTCAACCCAAGCGTCGCAAACGCGATGATGAGCAGCGCCACCAGAAGGTCCAACACGGGGATTCTTCCTTTGTGTTGTGACGATGATGGTCGTTTTGCTATGATTGGCGAATAGAGGATCTTGGAAACAATTATTGCGACTTTGACATCGGTCGCCGGACCTCAAGCACCCCAGGACGTTCTGCGTGCTCGCGGAGGAGTGCCACTTCGGTCGCGCGGCCCGCAAGGTGGAATTGACCCGGGCGGGCCACGCATTCTTGGGGTCTGCGCGCGAGGCGCTCCGAAACGTTGAGACAGCGGTCCGCGCCGCTCAAACCGGTGTGGGTGACGGCATTGAGCGGCTCTCGCTTGGGGGGATGATTGGCTCTGTGCATCCGGTCGTGGGCCAACGCGTGGCAGACTTTCGTGCCGCCAACCCCAGCGCGACGGTCACGATGATCTCCGCCAACGAACGCGCGCTGGGGACGAGCCCGATCGAGGGAACGCTGGATGCGGCGGTCGCTTACAAGGAGTGCGTGCCGCCGGGATTGCACCGCCAGCCCCTCTTCAAAGAGCCGCTCGATGGGCTCGTTGCCACCGGGCACCCCTTCGCGGCGTTTGACACCATCGCGCCGTCACAGCTTGGAACTGTCCCGCTCATTCTTCCCGACCGCCGCAGCCACCCGCTGATCTACGCGCGGTTTCGCGCACCTCACCACGCACGGGGTCGCGCCCGACTTCGCCATCGACGTTGATGAGATGGCGCAACTCTTCACGATGGTGTCCGCCGGCGCTGCGCTGGGCGCAGCGCCACTTGCCTCAGGTTTCAGCCATCCGGGCATTGTTCGCCTGCCCCAAAAACCCTCGTTTCGACGTGCGGTTCAGTCTCGTGTGGTCCCGCTTTACTCCAGCGGTCCAAGCGCTGCTGGCGAAGCTGGGGTGAGCTCAAGAACAGCTTTGATCGAACGGCCGAATTACCTCTCATCTGCGTTTTCCGTAGTACACTGCAAGAGTTGAAATCTAGGTTAGCCGTAAAGCAGCGCGCGAGCGCCGTCTCGGATGTTGCGCAGGACGTCCGGTGCAGCCCCATAGCGGGCGGCGGTCAGCAGCGCGAGGACAAGGCCGAAAATCGTGTCTGCAAGGTGGGGAGGGGCGTCCTCAGGATCCTCGTCCAGCCGTTCGGCAACGAATTTGCGGATCCGCTCCACTCGATCGAGGATGGCCAAGCGGTTCTCATCCGTATGGTCGTCAATCTCGCTGGCGGCCGCCACGATGAGGCACCCCCGCGGTCCATCACCCGTCGCCACCCGATCGTGGAGCAATTCGACATATCGCATCAGCCGGTCGCGCCCGTGATCTTCGACCTCGAAGGCGGAGGTGAAGACCGGATCATAGGCGTCCAAGGCAAGCCCAAAGAGGCGGTCCTTTGTGCCGAATGAAGCGTGAAGACTGCCGGTCTTGATCCCGGCGGCCGATGCAAGATCGCGGATCGAGTTCGCCGTGTAGCCCCGGCGCCAGAACGCATCCCGGACGTCCCTCGCGACGGCGGCCCCATCGAATGAGCGTGGCCTTCCCATACCGCTCCTTGGTTATTGTTCGATCGACCATAAACCGTTTTTGGTCGATCGGACAAATAGGAGGCTCCCATGCCGAACGCCACCCTCAACGCCGCCGTCTCCCTTCTTGCCGTCGCTTTCGTCGGACCCGCCCTCGCCGGCCCGGCGGAGATCGAGGACGTCAGGATGATGAAAGCGCAGTTCTATCAGGCGTTCCTCGACGCGGGCGGCGAAGCAATAGAAGCGATCTTCGCCAAAAACTTTGCCTACCAACACGGTTCGGGCACGACCTATGGCGCAGACGACTTCATCGCGCTCGTCGCCTCGAAGGCCGTGACGGTCACGCGCGCCGACACGCCGACCATGGAATTCCGCGACTTCGGGAACGTGATTGTCACCTACGGCAACGGGCCGGTTGGCGGCATGATCGGCGAGGAACCGTACCTCGTCGACCTGCGCTTCGTGAACATCTGGCATCGCAAGGACGACACGTGGGAGCTGGCGCACCGCAACTCGGAACTCTTGCCGCTCGACAAGTGACGAGGTCGCGGCAGGACCGGTGCTGACACCTGATACGGCTGCCGTTATCGGCCGTTGTCGCAGAATGTCTGCAGACACGCGGCGCGAAAACCGCATTGGCACCAACCTCAAAAGTGACCGTTTTTGAGAGATTCTGATGAGCTTCGCACTTGATCGGCTCAGCTGCTGATATTGAAATCAATTACGCCAATCGAGCTCGGAAATAATCACATAATGCGAGCCTCACAAAGGCATGCAGATGTTTCGTGCTTACGATGTATCCCTTCCGGTCTTTGTAGCGCCCCCTCAAAGTTGCTCCGCAACCCAAGATCAGCAGGGCGTTCCACAGTGACCGCCCGTTTTCTCAAACAACAGGCAAGATTCTTTGGAGAAGGAGCGCATCACTGTTGGACAATTGTCACAGTGACACAGTTATGTGCATCGCGGACAAAACACGACGCAAAGAGCCGATCTTGTCCTGTTCGTGAGCGCGCGACGCTGAAACGCTGCGTTGGCAATGGCGCTCATACTTTCATGAGGCGCCGCCATATCCCCCGGGGAGTGTGCCATGCGCATGATCGCTGCCCTTCTGATCGTGTTTGTCGCAGGCTGCGCGTCCGCGCCACAAGACATCATCGGGCGAGTGGATGAGGATGCCGCCACACTCACCGCACGCGGCGCCACGGTGGTGGACGTGTTCGTGGCCACAACGCGCGCGCCCCTTGAGGACGCCAACCTCCTGTTTTCGGGCGAGCGCGGCACTGACCTCAGTTTCGCTAAAGTCAGCGTGTCGATCCCGCCCAATCATCAGCCCGGCCAGATCGAGCGGCCAAAGTCCAGCGTGCCAAACCCGGACACAGAGTTTGCGCTCTTGCCCCCCACAGTGTTCGCCTCGCCAAGCGCGTTGGTGGGGAGCCTGAACCGCGCGCTTGCCGCCCAACCCACCGACGAGCGAGACGTCCTCATCTTTGTCCATGGGTATAACACGGATCTAACCTCGGCGATTTTGCGCACCGCCCAGTTTGCCCACGATGTCAACTATCCAGGGGTGCCTGTGTTGTTCAGCTGGGCAAGCGCTGGGCGGACTCTGGATTATCTCTACGACCTCAACAGCGCGCTTCATGCCCGCGATGCGCTTTTGCAAACCGGCAACATCTTATCGACGTCCCGAGCCGAAGGCTTCAACGTGCTTGCACATTCCATGGGTACGCTGGTGACGGTGGAGGCCATGCGCCAGGCCGTGCTGGAGGGCAACGGCCGGCCGCCGGAGGGCTTCCGGGTGAAGAACGTTGTTCTTGCCGCGCCCGATATCGACCTGGATTTGTTTCGCAAGCAACTGGATGTGCTGCCGACCACAGACATTCCGATCTATATCCTGACCGCATCGGACGACCGTGCACTCGCGCTGTCGGGCTCGCTCGCGCGCGGCGGCCGGGTGGGCGCTGCTGATGTGGAGGATCTCACCGACCTCGGGGTCATCGTCATCGACTTGTCCGAGGTGTCCGACCGGGACAGGGCCGCGCACACCAAATTTGCCAACGCGCCATCAGTTATCCGCGTGCTTGGGGAGGGACTGCGCGCCGGCAACAGCTTGGAGACGCGCACAGATGATGGCTTCCGTGTTCTGCAGCGGGTGGGGGCAGCAGGCCGCGTGGTGGCCG
Source organism: Pseudomonadota bacterium (assembly GCA_039034015.1). GTDB lineage: Bacteria > Pseudomonadota > Alphaproteobacteria > Rhizobiales > Amorphaceae > Acuticoccus. Next base: position 9,480 of record JBCCBM010000040.1, read on the forward strand.
GCGGAGCGGCCGTGGTGGTGGACTAGGTGTTTCGTCCCGGAGTGTGGTGGTAGGATCCCAACACCGGAAGAGAGGGACGCACTGTGGGCCAAATACTCCACGGGAGCGCCACGACCACGCACGCTGTCCGAGCGGCAATACAGCGATCGAAAGCTTCGGTCGC
>JBCCBM010000041.1:0-8567 GCA_039034015.1 Pseudomonadota bacterium
CAGCATCGAACGCACGATCAGCCGCCTTAAGGATTGGCGCAGAATATCAACGCGATACGACAAACTGAGCACCACATTCGCTTCCGCCGTCGCACTCGCCATCGCGATCAAATGGTGGTGCTGATTGAGCCCCGACCCTAGAGTCGATCGTGTCCAGGTTGAGTCGCCAGGGATTCCCACGAATCGTTTTTTCTGATTCATGCTGATGGCCGGAAAGAGGTCGGCATGGATGGCACGAGCGTATTCAAGTGATCTTCGCGGCCGATTTGTGGCGCTCTTGATGGAGGGGTTTTCGGCAAGCGCAGCTGGACGGCAGTTGCGCGTGTCGCGCCCAACTGCCACCCGTTGGGCGAAGATCTGGAACACGCAGCGACGGGCCGAACCGCTTGGCGTTGGTGGTGACCGGCGATCGCACATTCTGGAAGCCCATAAAGGGGTCATCCTGGCGATGGTGGATGTCAAAGCCGATATTTTCCTGCGCGAGATCGTGGCCGAGCTTGCCGCAAGAGGGCGTGCGGACCGGAGAGGACGCCGTCAGCCGGCTTCTGAAGCGACATGGTTTGACGCGCAAAAAAAAGGCGTTGGTCGCGAAGGAGCGCGACCGCGCCGATGTGCGCCAAGCCCGAACCGACGGGCGCGGGGGAATAGGCGCCCTCGTCCCCGAGCAGCTTGTCATCATCGACGAAAGCGGCTTTGACACCAAGATGACCCGTCGGTCGGGTCGCCCCCCAAGAGGCACGCCCTGTTTCGGCAAGGTTCCGCACGGCCACTGGCACAACAACACGTTTGTTGCTGGCCTGCGTTCCGATCGCATTGACGCGCCGATGCTGTTCAATCGTGCCATGAACGGGCCAACGTTTGCGGCTTGGATCGAAGACGCCCTTGTGCCGACCCTGCGGCCTGGCGACATCGTCATCTGCGACAACCTCAGCATCCACAAGAACGCTGAGGCCCGCGAAGTGATCGCCGCGGGGGCGACGCTGCGCTTCCTGCCGCCCTACTCGCCCGACCTCAACCCGATCGAGATGCTCTTTGCAAAGCTGAAGGGCATCGTCAAAAGCGCTGCACCGCGCACCTACAACGACCTGTGCGATGCCCTTGCTCGCGCACTTTACGCAGTTCCGTCCAAAGGGTGCGCAAAGTACCTCAGCCACAGCGGCTATGGCTCGAGCTGATCGCGGATGACACTAGCGAGGAAGCTTCTCATCCTCGCAAACGCTCTCCTCCGCGATGGCCGCCCAAGGACCGAAAAAGCCGCTTGACCAACACGAATACTCGAACCAACGGGTCGCGCTCGGCGCGTAACCAACCGGAAGCGCCACACCCGCTGACGCTCGAGACGGCGGCGCGCAGCAGTCTCGTGAGTTGCAATCTCTGACGATGAGACGTGAACCATTGCGCCGGCGGAGAAGGCCAAGGTACTGCGTCGAACGCACCAGAGCTTCCGCCATCAGCGCGTTGCGTCGTGACAGATGGACGCCGTGTGCTCACGGCGCGGCCGCTGGCTCAGCGCCGCTGGCTCGGCGAATGCGGCGAGACATCCATGTTGGTGCTCTTTGGAGCGGCCCACACCGAAGGCCGAACGCGCGCGCGGAGCGCTCCCCAGCCCGCACGCGGACCAATCCCCGGCGAGGCTTGCAAGTGAACAGCGCGGGCGGGGCAAAGCGCTCGGTTGCTGCAGGCGCGGCCCCAACGCGGCCGTCGGCGACGGATCATCAGGTGGAACCACCGCGCCAACGATCCGAGAGAGACACCCGCATATGGGGTCCCACGATCGGCTCGGATCCGCGGCAGGCCCATATATCACCGCAACTCACACTCAAAGGGCAGCCGAAGGTGAAAGCCGGCTGGGTCAGTCAATGCCAGTCGGCGTTCGCGCTTGCGGCATCGGCCTGGACCCACTGCACCGGCAAGGCTCGAAAACCGTTCGCTGACGCACTCCCACCGCAGGCGCCCACCGGCTGCCGCGTGTCGTTCGAAGTGACGCATCTCGCCGTCGAACCATTGCCCGCCAAAGATAACCGCCAAACCGGCCGCGCAGTTGGCCAAGTCTCTTTCGTTTCTGTCCGACACGGGTCCCGGTCGAACGGCATTGCGCCGGCCAGGCGCCACCACCAAAGTGCCGCACGAAACAATGCCGACCGGCGACGAGGACGCCGCCAAAACCCCAAAATGAGCGGCACGGGCCTGGCCGAGTTTGACAGGCCGTCGCAAACGCGATCAGACCGAGGTCATGAAAGACACCCTCGTCATCACCGGGGCTGCGGGCCAGGTGGCTTCCATGGTGCGCCCGTACTTGCGCGAGGCGTTCGCGCTGCGGCTCACCGATCGTGACGCGCTGCGTGAACCCGCCGTGGCCGGCGAAACATTCGTGGCAGCCGACCTTGCCGATCAGGCGCAAATGGCAGCGCTGCTCGAGGGCGCGGCGGGCGTGCTCCACCTTGGCGGACAATCGGTGGAGGCCGGCTGGGACACCGTGAACGCTGCCAACATCCAGGGGCTTTACGGGCTTTTGGAGGCCTGCCGCACGGCGAAAGTGCCGCGGGTTGTGTTCGCATCGTCCAACCACGCGGTCGGGTTTTACCCACGCGCGCGAACCATTGACCAAAATGCGCGGGTGCGGCCGGACAGTCTTTACGGGGTCTCAAAAGCCTTCGGCGAGGCGTTGTGCGCGCTTTATGCCGACAAGTTTGGCCTGCGCGTCATGGCAATCCGCATCGGGAACATTGCGCCAAAACCCCTTGACCGACGGCGCCTTGCCATCTGGCAACACCCGGAGGACTTGGCGGCCCTCGTCACCATCGGCCTCACCCACCCTGATGTCCACAACGCCCTTGTCTACGGCGTATCGGACAATGCGCGCAGCTGGTGGGACAACGCGGCCGCGGAGGCGCTCGGCTACCGGCCCAAACACCGCGCCGCCGACCATGAGGCCGCCGTCCTTGAAGCGCCGGAGGCCGAGGATCCTGTGGGCGACGTCTTCCAAGGCGGCAGCTTTTGCAGCGATGGGTTTATCGGTGATTTGTCGCGCACCAAGGCGGACGCGTCGCGGTGATCAAACGCGGCGTTGGCACCATTGCCGGCCGGAAGGTGGACGAGGCGGTGCTCTCCGATGGCCCCGTTTGGGTGAGCCTCTTGTCCCACGGCGCGATCCTGCGGGACTGGCGACTGCCCGATGGCGCGGGGCGGGAGCGGTCCGTCACCCTCGGGTTTGATGACATTGCCCGCTATGGCGACAACATCGGCTCCCTCGGCATTGTGGCGGGCCGGGTTGCGAACCGCATACGCGAGGGGCGTTTTGCGCTGGATGGGGTGCACTATCAGCTCGATCGCAACCGTGGGCCGCACCACCTCCACGGCGGGCGCGAGGGGTTTGGCACCCAAAATTTTGCCCTTGAGGCGGAGGGGCGAGAGGCACGCCTCACCCTCCACAGCCCGGATGGGGCGATGGGATATCCGGGCGCGGTGGATGTCACGCTGCGGTTCATTTTGCGCGGCCACAGCCTCACCTTCGACATGACGGCCGTGCCCGATCGGCCAACGCCCATTGCCCTTGCGCAGCACAGCTACTACCGCCTCGGCGCCCATGGATCGGACCACACGCTCACGATCCCCGCCGACCGCACCACGGTGGTGGATGCGCAAACGGTGCCAACCGGCGCCTTTGCCCCCGTTGCCGGCACAGCGCTCGACTTTCGGCAGGCCCGGCGGATCGGCAACGCGTTCATCGACACAAATTTTTGCCTCACCGGCGCCCCCGCCGCGACCCTTGCCACCGACACCTTTGCGCTCACCATGGAGACGGACCGGCCGGGCCTACAGGTGTTTTCGGGCGGCGCTCTCCCCACCTTTCCGGTCGCGGGGCATGAGGGCGTGATTTATGGCCCGCTCGCCGGCATCGCGCTGGAGGCGCAGGACTTTCCGGATGCGGTGAACCATGCCGCCTTCGGCGATGTGATCGCAACGCCCGAAAAACCATACCGACAGGTAACAACCGTCACCATCGCCCCCACTCGGAGCCGTTGAGTTGCGCCCCCGCGCGCCTTAAGCCAAAGCGCGGCAGCACGGGGCAAAGCGATGGACCTTCACCAAAACCTCATCGGCGGCGCGTGGACCGCAGGGCCCGACGCGGCCGACAACATCAACCCGTCCGACACCACCGATCTGGTGGGCCGCTACACGCGGGCAGATGCCGCACAGACCGCCACCGCGATTGCCGCCGCCAAGGCCGCCGCGCCCGCCTTTGCCCGCTCCAACCCGGCCGAGCGCCACGCGATTTTGCAAAAGGCCGCGCAAGAAATCATGGCGCGCCGGGCCGAGCTTGGCGAACTCTTGTCGCGCGAGGAGGGCAAGACCCTTGCCGAAGGGATTGGCGAGGCAACCCGCGCTGGCCAAATCTTTGACTTCTTCGCCGGCGAGACCTTGCGCCTCCAGGGTGAAACGCTGCCCTCCATCCGCCCCGGCGTCGGGATTGAGATCACGCGGGAGCCGGTGGGCGTTGTCGGCATCATCACGCCGTGGAATTTTCCGATCGCAATCCCGGCATGGAAGATTGCGCCGGCGCTTGCCTATGGGAACACGATTGTCTTTAAGCCGGCCGATCTCGTGCCGGGCTCGGCCTGGGCGCTGGTGGACATTTTGGCCCGCGCCGGCCTGCCGGACGGGGTTTTGAACCTTGTGATGGGCCGCGGCTCGGTGGTGGGCGAGGCCATCTTGTCGTCCCGCGATGTGAATGCGGTGAGTTTTACGGGCTCAGTCGCAACGGGGCGCCACGCGGCAGCCTCTTGCGCGCAGCACATGCGAAAGGTGCAGCTGGAGATGGGCGGCAAAAACCCCCTCGTCGTGCTGGACGATGCCGACCTTGACACCGCGGTCGACTGCGCAGTCAACGGCGCCTTCTTCTCCACCGGCCAGCGCTGCACCGCCTCCTCCCGCCTCATCGTGACCGAGGGGATCCACGACCGCTTTGTGGCCGCCATGGTGGAGGCGCTGAAAGGCCTTACGGTGGACGACGCGCGAAAAGAGGGCACCCACATTGGCCCGGTGGTGGACGAAGCGCAGCTTGCGACGGACGAGCGTTACCTTGCCATCGGCCGGGATGAGGACGGCGCCACCCTTGCCTGGGGCGGTGAGCGCTTGAACCGCCAAACCCCCGGCTTTTACCTGCAGCCGGCGCTCTTCACCGAGACGCACAACGCCATGCGCATCAACCGAGAAGAGATTTTTGGCCCCGTTGCCAGCGTCATCCGCGTCAAGGATTATGACGAAGCGCTTGCGGTCGCGAACGACACCGACTTTGGCCTCTCGGCCGGCATTTGCACGGGGAGCCTCAAATTTGCGAGCGATTTCAAGCGCAATGCCGAAGCGGGGATGGTGATGGTGAATTTGCCGACGGCGGGCGTTGACCCCCACGCGCCCTTTGGGGGGCGCAAGGGCTCCAGCTACGGCCCGCGCGAGCAGGGGCGGTATGCGGCGGAGTTCTTCACCACCGTCAAAACCGCCTACACCCTGCCATGAGCGACGCGGATCGCCTTGCCGCCGCCTTTGAGGGCGGCCGGACGCTGGATGCGCTCTCAGCGCCGCTCACCATGGAAGCCGCCTACGACCTTCAAGACGCGGTGCGCGCGCGCCTTGCCCGCCCGGTGGTCGGCTGGAAGTTGGCGCAGGTGCCCGAGGCCGTCCAGGCCGCCGCCGGGATCACCGCGCCCACGGTGTCGCCGCTCCTATCGGGCATGATCGTGCCCGATGAGACGCGCTTTGGCACCGGTCGCTTCCGCCGGCCGGAGGTGGAGGCCGAGATCGTGCTCGAAATTGGCTCCGCCATCACCGAGCCCGTGGCCATTGATGATCTTCAAGAGCAGGTGCTGTCGGTGCGCCTCGGCCTAGAGATCGCCGACACGCGCTTCACCGACAAGCTTGCACAGCCCGTCACGTCGGTTGTGGCGGACATGAACTCGTGCGGCGCCCTTGTGGTGACGCCGCCGGTTGACCCCTCTGCCCTGCACGAGGCGGACGCCATCCCGGTCAGCTTGCGCCTCGGCGACGGAGCGCTGCTCGACGCGTTGCCCCAGGCGATGCGCCCCCGCCCGCTGATCGCCCTTTCGTTCCTGGTGGATTTTGTGCTTGCCCGCGGCGAGACAATTGCGGCCGGCGCCCTCATCACCACCGGCACCCACACAAAACCCACCGTCTCCGGCCCAGGCCTTTTGGCCGGGAGCTTTGATGATGTGGGCAAGGTGAGCGCGCGCCTCTCCAGCCCCATGCCTGTGGCGTAAACAATCAGCCGGCGGGCCCGTTTGGCCGCCGTCCGAGGTGATTGAGCACGCCGCGAAGGGTGCGGACCTGTTGCTTGTCCCAGCCGGCATCGGAGAGGATGAGGAGGAGGTTGCGCTCCATCTTTGCGGCCATCCCCTCCGGCCGAAAGTAGCCGGACGGGGTGAGGAGCGCCGCCAGATGCTGCCAGAGCGCCAGCACCTCCTCCCGGGTTGCGGGCGGGTGCTCCCCCTCGGGCAGCGCTTGCGCCCCGTGGGCGACCCTTCGCCACTCATAGGCCATCAAGAGCACCGACTGGGCAATGTTGAGCGAGGCAAACGCCGGATCCACAGGGAAGGTCACGATGATGGAGGCGCGCGCCACCTCGTCATTTTCGAGCCCCCACCGCTCGCGCCCAAACAAGATGCCGGTGCCGCCGCCCGCCTGCGCCACCGTGTGGAGTTCGCGAAGGCCCGCCTCGGGGCCGGCCACGCGCTTGGTCATGTCCCGGTCGCGCCGGGTGGTGGCAATGACGAACGAAAGGTCGGCCACCGCATCGTCTAGCGACGCGTACACTCTTGCCGCCTCAATCACGTGGGAGGCGCCGGATGAGGCGGCCCGCGCGCGTTCATTGGGCCACCCATCCCGTGGGGTGACAAGGCGCAGATCCGTCACCCCAAAGTTCGCCATGGCGCGCGCTGCGGTGCCAATATTCTCGCCAAGCTGCGGTTCCACGAGGATGATTGCGGGCGGTGTTGTGATCATGGGAGTTCATCGCTGAGGCGTTGGCGAGGGGCAAGCCGGCATGCTAAGCCGCGGCTCACGCGCGAGGAGCGCACACCACCGCTGGGACAAGGTCAAGGGATGGCAAAGATCAAAGTCGCGAACCCCGTCGTCGAGCTCGACGGGGACGAGATGACCCGCATCATCTGGGATTACATCAAGACAAAGCTCATCCACCCCTACCTCGACCTCACCCTCGAATACTATGATCTGGGCATTGAGCATCGCGATGCCACCGATGATCAAGTGACGGTCGACGCGGCCAATGCCATCAAGCGCCACGGTGTTGGTGTCAAATGCGCGACGATTACGCCGGACGAAGCGCGGGTTGAAGAGTTCAACCTCAAACGGATGTATCGCTCCCCCAACGGCACCATCCGCAACATCTTGGGCGGCGTGATCTTTCGTGAGCCGATTATTTGCCGCAACATCCCGCGCCTGGTGCCTGGGTGGACGCAGCCAATCATCATCGGCCGGCACGCGTTTGGCGATCAGTATCGCGCGACCGACATGGTCGTCCCCGGCCCCGGCAAGCTGACGCTGACCTTCACGCCCGAAAACGGTGAGCCGCAAACCCACGAGGTGTACGACTTCAAGGGCGGGGGCGTCGCAATGGCGATGTATAATCTTGACGAAAGCATCAAGGACTTTGCCCGCGCGTCGATGAACTACGGCCTCAACCGCGGCTACCCAGTGTATCTGTCGACGAAGAACACCATCATGAAGAAGTATGATGGCCGGTTCAAAGATATCTTTCAGGCGATCTTTGACGCTGAGTTTGCCGACAAGTTCAAAGCCGCAAAGATCACTTACGAGCACCGCCTGATCGATGACATGGTCGCAGCGGCCATGAAGTGGTCGGGCGGTTACGTGTGGGCCTGCAAAAACTACGACGGCGATGTGCAGTCCGACACGGTCGCCCAGGGGTTTGGTTCGCTGGGCCTCATGACCTCGGTGCTGATGACGCCGGACGGGCAGACTGTGGAAGCCGAGGCTGCCCACGGCACGGTGACCCGCCACTATCGCCAGCACCAAAAGGGCGAGGCGACGAGCACGAACTCCACCGCGTCGATCTTCGCCTGGTCCCGTGGCCTTGCCCACCGCGCCAAGCTTGATGACAACGGCGACCTTGCCGCCTTCGCCGCAACGCTCGAGAAAGCGGTCATCGGCTGCATCGAAGATGGCCACATGACCAAGGACTTGGCCTTGCTGGTGGGCGCCGATCAGGGCTGGGAGTCCACCACAGGCTTTTTGGACAGCGTCGCCGCCCGCCTTGAGAAAGACATGGCGTAAGGGCGCGTGGGCCGGGGCGGGATCTAGAGCGGGTAACGCCGTCACGAAAGCGCCCGATGGCCCAGCGCCGGCCGGTGGCAAGGAGCGTGGTGCGGCGCGTGGCGGCACCACGGGCAAGCCGCGGGACGCTGTCCACCGGCCGGCAGCACCAACTTTGGTGCGCAAAGGTGCGCATGCCACCTTCGGCGGGAAAAGGGCGCCCACCGGACAGCGTTGCCGCTCTTGTCCGTGCAACCAGC
>JBCCBM010000042.1:0-5037 GCA_039034015.1 Pseudomonadota bacterium
GATGTGCGGTTCAATCCGCGTCCACTGATCGTCCCTCAACACCAGACGCTCGGTTACACCCATGACTGCTACTCCACTCAAAAGCAGTCTTGAATCTGATTCGCCGTTCAGCCGGAATCCCCCCGCCACACCGCAAGAGTCCACACCGGTTAGAAGTCGAAGGACAGGTTTTCTTCGCGGGGGTGTTTTTTGGGGATGCGGTCGGCGCGGAGGAGGCGTTTTAGGGTTTTGAGGGTGTCGGCTTCGGCGGGGGGTTTGTCCCAGCGTAGGCGCGAGACGCGGGGGAAGCGCATCGCAACGCCCGATTTGTGGCGGGTGGAGCGCTGGAGACCCTCAAAGGCGATTTCGAGGACCAGGCCCTCGTCCTCGCCGTGGACGACTTCGCGCACGGGGCCAAAACGGTGGACGGTGTGGTTGCGGACGAACTTGTCGATTTGGGCAAGCTCTTCGTCCGTGAAGCCAAAGTAAGCCTTGCCGACGGGGACGAGTTCGCGCGCCTCGGTCCAGACGCCGAATGTGTAGTCGGAGTAAAAGGACGACCGTTTGCCGGAGCCGCGTTGGGCGTACATCATCACGGCGTCAATCAGGAAGGGATCGCGCTTCCACTTGAACCAGGGGCCCTTTGGGCGGCCGGGGACATAGGCGCTGTCGAGGCGTTTGAGCATCAGACCTTCGACGGCCGGGGCGTCTTCGCCGGCGCCTGCGCTTTGGGGGTCCTTTCTGGCGCGGGCAATGTCGTCCCACGTTTGAAACGCGACCTTTGGGGAGACGCTGAAGAGGGGCGGCAGCCCGCCCGCCAACGCCTCCAAGGCGGCGCGGCGCTCGGCGTAGGGCGCGGGGCGCATGTCGCGGGTGCCGGCGGCGAGGATGTCGTAAAGGCGCACGTGGGGCGGGTATTGGCGCAGGAGCGCGGCGGTCACCGTTTTGCGGTTGAGGCGCTGTTGCAGGACGTTGAAGGGTTGGATGAGGCCGCCCTTCACGATCAGGAGCTCGCCGTCGAGGGCGCCGCGGAAGGTGACGGCGTCGCACACGTCCGGGAAGGCTGCGGAAATGTCCTCCCCGGCGCGGGAATAGAGGCGGACGACGAGGCGGCCGGCATCGTCGTCGCCGGCGGCAATTTGAATGCGGATGCCGTCCCACTTCCACTCGGCGGCATAGTCGGCGGGTTGGTAGCTTTTGGTGAGCTCGTCAAGGTCGGTGGGGGTGGCGAGCATGGGCGGGCGGAACGGCGCGGGGTCATCGGCGGCGGGCGCCTCGCCGCGGCCTTCCAGCCACGCAAACAGGGTCTCGTAGGGCGGCAGGAGGCCGTGCCACACCTCCTCCACCGCGTCGGCGGGGACAGGGCCGAGGCGGGCGACCGCGGTTTTGGCAAGACGCGCGCTGACCCCCACCCGCAGCGCCCCGGTGATGAGTTTGAGGAGCGCCCAGCGGCCCGTCTCGTCGAGGGTGTCGAGCCAATCGGCAAGTTGGCCCGGCAGGCTCGCCTTTCCCATGGTGGCAAGCTGGGTGACAACCTCGGACAAGAGCGGGCCGGTGGGTGGATGGTTGTGGCCCATCAGGCCCTCACCCGGCGGGCGCTTTGGCCAGAGGAGCGCAACGGTCTCCGAAAGGTCACCCACATAGTCGCGGGAGAGGGAGAAGAGGACCGGGTCGGTGCGCTCGGCGATGAGGGCGCGGATCATGCCGGGTTTTGCGTTTTGGAAGGTGAGCGCGTCCGTGATGGCGGCGAGGGCATAGCCGCGCTCGGGATCGGGGGTTTGGCGGAAGTAGGCTTCCAGCAGCGCAAGCTTGCCGTTGCGCCGCGGCTCGTAGCTCAGCCGATCGAGGAGATGGGCAAAGTCCTGCATGGCGTGACTATAGCGTGGTTCGGCGGCCGGCGATTGGCGGCAGCGTCCCTCGCGGGCTGAAAACGCGATCGGCCGGCCCACGCGCGGGTGGCCGGCCGACGAAGGGCGATCGCCGTAATGCCTGCGGGGGGCTGGCGGTTAGTTTTCGCGCACCGGGTCGACGATCTCGATGCGGGCCTCTTGCGCCGGCTCGATGGTGACGTTGGACGCGGCCCGTGCGGGCACATCCTCGGACGGGGCGGCCGAGGCATCTTCCTGCGGGGCGGCCTCATCTGCGGCTGCGGCCGTGTCGTCGGCCGGCGCGGGCTCCTCCACCGCGGCCTCGTCGGCGGTTGCATCGTCGGCCGCTTCGTCGGCGGTGGCTTCGGTGGGCGCTTCGTCCGCTGCGGGGGCCTCGGGCGCAGCGTCAGGGGTGAGCGCGATGGGCTCTGCGGCCGGTGGCGCGGGGACAAGCGGGCCGGCGTTGGGCGACAGGGCGTGCAGCCACGCGATGATCGCCGCGCGTTCGGCATCATCCTTCACGCCGCCGAACGCCATGCGGGTGCCCGCCACCGTTTCCATCGGCGCGATGAGGAAGGCGTTCAGGGTGTCGATGGTCCAGGCGCCTTCCGCCTCGCCATAGGCCTCCAGGGCGCCGCTGTAGCCAAAGTCGGACTTTGCGGCGATGTCGGCGCCGAACACCCCGTGAAGGTTGGGGCCGAGCATGTGCGGGCCGCCTTCTTGGACGGAGTGGCAGGCCATGCAAAGGGCGGCGGCCGCTTCACCGGCGGCGGGGTCCGCGCTCGCGACCAGCTGGGTGAAGGGGTCGGCCCCGCTCGCCGCGGTTTCGGCCTCGGGGGGGGCGGGCTCGGCGGCGGCCGGGGCGGGCTCGACCGCGGCAGTTTCTTCGGCCGGCGCTTCTTCGGCGGGGGCCGCTGGCGCGGCGGCCTCTTCGGCCGGGGCCTCTTCGGCGGGGGCGGCGGCGGGCGCCTCTTCGATGGCGGCGGGCGCGGCGTCGGTCGCTGTGTCCGCGGTGTCAACGGCGGCCACGTCCACTGCGCCGGCCGGGGGTTCGGGCAGGGGCGGCGCGTCGGGCGACACGGAGACCAAATAGGCAATCACGTCAGCGCGCTGCGCGTCGTCTTTGATGCCCGCGTAGCCCATGGAGGTGCCGGGCACCCAGCCGCCGGGATTTTCCAGAAAGCCGTTGAGCTCGTCATAGCTCCACTGCTTGCCGTCCCCGTGGCCGGCGAGGGCGGACGAATAGCCGAACCCGTCGACGCTCGCGATGTCGCGCCCGACGATGTTCACAAGGTGCGGGCCAAGCTTGTTCTCCTCCGCCTCAAAGGCGTGGCACGCGCTGCAGATGGCGGCGGCCCGCTTGCCGGACGACGCATCGGCGCTCGCAAGGAGCACGGAGAACGGGGTCTCCGCCGGTTCCTCTGCAGCCACCTCGGTCTGCGCCTCGGGGATCACGATGGCATAGGCCGGCTCATCGAGCGGCTCTTCGGTGAAGATGATGTCAGAGAGAACGCTAAGGCCCATCACAAAGACCAGCGCCGCCAGGATCGCTCCGACGAACTTGTTAATTTCGTATGCGCTCATCCGTGCATCATTCCTTCATCGCGTCGCGGGTGCGACGACCCTTTCTCCGCATGCATTCTTTACGCTATGTGCCGCATCGGCCGGCCGAAGCAACCCATAGCGCTGCCAAGGCCCGCTTGAGAATGGGACACGGGCGCACGCCAGCCACCTTGGGACCTTGACCTTGTCTAAAGCTAAACCAGCCGCCGCGCCAACCGCGATCTGCGCGAGAATGCCGCGCCTTGTGGGGCATTCCTTCTCGCCCGCCGGCGCGCCATGACGGCCATCAAAGTCGTCTTCCAGGGTGAACCTGGCGCAAACTCGCACATCGCCGTCACCCGGGCCTTTCCCGAGGCTGACGCGGTTGCCTGCGCAACGTTTGAAGACTGTTTCGCAGCCGTCGAAAATGGCACCGCCACCTACGCGATGATCCCCATCGAGAATTCGGTGGCGGGGCGGGTCGCTGACATTCACACCCTCCTCCCCTCCGCCGCCGTGCACTTTGTGGGTGAGCACTTTTTGCCCGTGCGCCACCAGCTGTTGGCGCTGCCGGGGGCAACGATCGGTGAGATTGCCACCGTCCACAGCCACGTGCAGGCCCTTGGCCAGTGCCGCCAGCGCCTGCGCCGTATTGGCATCACGCCCGTGGTGGCGGCGGACACGGCAGGCTCGGCCCGCATGGTGGCCGAGACCGGCGACCCGACGCGCGCGGCCATCGCCTCCACCCTCGCCGCCGAGATTTATGGGCTTGAGATCCTCGCCGCCGACATTGAGGACGAGACCCACAACACCACACGCTTTGTGATCATGGCGGCAGAGCCTCAGCCGATCCCCGTCGGCCAGCCGGCCATGACCTCATTCTTGTTCCGGGTCAGAAACGTGCCGGCCTCACTTTATAAGGCGATGGGCGGGTTTGCGACGAATGGCGTCAACATCGTCAAGCTGGAAAGCTACCAGCTGGGCGGAAAGTTCTTTGCGACCCTCTTTTACGCCGACGTTGAGGGCCACGCGGATGAGCCCAACGTGGCGCTCGCCTTCGAAGAGCTGCGGTTCTTCTGCGCCGAGTTTCGCGTCTTGGGGACTTACCCCGCCTCGCCCTATCGCGCCTCAATCCGCGAGCCTGAGGCCAACGCCGTTTTGCGCCCAAAAACGCCTCAGACGCCCTCCAACGCATAGGCGCGCAACAGGTGGTGGGCGATCGCCACCGCCGGGGGCGCGCCATAGGTGGGGTGGGTGCGCTCCAGCATCGGCAACAGGTCGGCCCGGTCGAACCAGCGCACGTCCTCCAGCTCCGCGTCTTGGGGGTTGATGTCGGTGGTCTCGGCCTTGGCAAAGCAGCCGATCATCAACGATGCGGGGAACGGCCAAGGCTGGCTCGCGTGGTAAAGCACAGCGCTCGCGGTGACGCCGGCCTCCTCATAGATCTCGCGGCGGACGGCGGCCTCCACCGTCTCCCCCGGCTCCATGAAGCCGGCAAGGCACGAGTAGACGCCGGAGACGAACCGTTTCTGCCGACCCAAAAGGCAGCGCTCCCCATCCACCGCCAGCATGATGACCACGGGGTCGGTGCGGGGAAAGTGGTGCGCGCCGCAGTTGGGGCAGTCGCGGCGCATGCCGGCCATGGCGC
>JBCCBM010000043.1:0-1897 GCA_039034015.1 Pseudomonadota bacterium
GTTCGACCCCGACCATTCGTGGGACGAGCGCATCTTGGCCGAGCAATTCACCTATTGAGCCATACTCGACGACTTCATTGGAGTTTCAAGATGCCAGCTTTTTTGAAGTGGGCGCTGCCCGCCATGCTTTTGGGGTTCCTCCTCCCGTTCAGTGCCGCGGCGGATGGTGAAGGTCCGCTGCCCCCGCTGCCGAAACCGACAGAGGCGGAGCGCGCCGCCCCGCCAACGCTGGGGGCAAAGCGGCAGCGTCGCCGCGTCGTTCGGCGCAAGCGGGCTCGGCGGGTGGTCAGGCGACGGCAAACCACGGGCAACGCCGCAGCGGCCGCATTCGTGGGCGCCCAGGTCGACACGCTCGCCCCGCATTTGCGCCCTTGGCCCCCGACCGAGCAACCGTGAAAGGCGCCAAATGCCTGGCCTTTACTACGAGGATTTTGAGGTGGGCGCCGTGATCTCACACGCCCTCTCCCGCACCATCACCGAGGCGGACAACATCCAGTTCTCCTGCCTCACCATGAACCCGCAGCCCCTCCACCTTGACCGCCACTGGTGCGAGAAAAACACCGAATGGGGCGAGCCCATCGTGAACTCCCTCCTCACGCTGGGCCTTCTAATCGGCATCACCGTCGGCGACACCACACTCGGCACCACAGTTGCCAATCTTGGCATGCGCGACACGCGCTTCCCCAAACCGATGTTCAACGGCGACAGCCTCTACGCGACCACAAAAATCCTCTCAAAGCGCCCCTCCAAATCCCGCCCGGATGTCGGCCTTGTGGAGCTGGAACACACCGGCACCAACCAAAAGGGCGAGGTGGTCGCGATCACCATCCGCACCGCCATGATGAAGACACGGCCATGATGCGCTCCTGGCTCTTCGTCCCCGGCGACAGCGCTCGCAAGATCGACAAAGGATTGGCGAGCGAGGCCGACATCGTAATCCTCGACCTTGAGGACAGCGTGGCGCCCGGCCAAAAGCCCGCCGCCCGCGCCCTTGTCGCCGAGCGTCTTCTGGGCCGCACACGGCCGGTGGCGGTGCGCGTCAACGCCTTTGGCGAGGGGCTTGAGGACGACCTTGCCGCCGTCATGCCCGCAAAACCCGACATCATCGTGTTGCCAAAGTCGGAGGCGGGGCGTGATGTGGGCGCGCTTGCCGCGCAGCTCAGCGTCCACGAGGCGCAGGCGAACGCGCCCGACGGCGCCACAAAAATCCTCGCCATTGCCACCGAGACCGCCGGCTCGCTCTTTGGCCTTGGCACCTATGCCGGCGCGTCGGCGCGGTTGATTGCGATGGCCTGGGGCATGGAGGACCTGTCGGCCGCCCTTCATGCCACCCGCACCCGCGGCGCCGACGGGGCGATTGCCCCCCCCTTTGCCCTTGCGCGCAACCTTTGCCTTGCTGGTGCCCACTCGGCCGCCTGCGCGCCCATCGACACCGTGCACACCGTCCTTGACGATGATGCCGGCCTCAAAGCCGAGGCGGACATGGCCGCAGCAGACGGCTTTTTCGGCAAACTGGCGATCCACCCACGCCAGGTGGCCACCATCAACGCCGCCTTCACCCCCTCAGCCGAGGCGGTGGCCAAAGCGAAGGCCATTGTCGACGCCTTCGCGGCCGCGCCCGACGCCGGCGTCCTCTCGCTGGACGGCGAAATGATCGACCGCCCGCACCTCACCCGCGCAACCGCGCTCTTGGCGCGCCTCTCGCGGTAACGCCATCAGATCAAGAAGTTCGCGGCCGATAGGGCGCTCACACCGGTGTCCACCAGGCGAAGGCCACTGTCGACGCCTTCGCGGCCGCGCCCGACGCCGGCGTCCTCTCGCTGGACGGCGAAATGATCGACCGCCCGCACCTCACCCGCGCAACCGCGCTCTTGGCGCGCCTCTCGCGGTAACGCCA